>NZ_BMOC01000001.1 GCF_014646875.1 Halobellus salinus
TCGGAAAGGTCGAGTTTCACGACGGCAGTTCGACGCACATCCATAACTTCAGAGAGTACCTGACGGTACTTATACATTCGGGAGTCAGTCGGTCGGAGTATGCCGGTTGTGTCGTACTATGTCGGTTCCCTCTCCGGCCTACTCACTCCCTTTGCTACGTTTCGGTCGCTCCTTGAGGCCGGAGGCTCCACCTCCAAAACGCTGATCACGGCGGATCGGCCCCGTTTGCGGGGAACGAGGCGTCTCCGCGCACCGAGTACCCCGTGGCCACCCCCAGTTGTTCGAGGTGATCGTTCACCACCGCAACGGAGGTGGCCAGGAGGTCGTCGGCACGGAGACGACGATGGAGGTCAGGGATCGCGTACGACGTCGCTGTCGGGCCCGACATCGCGGGTGAAAACCGACGCGGTCTGAGAGCCCCCACAGGAGAGTCTCTTTCCCACCCGCGTCGCTGCGAACGGTCCGTCCAGCACCGCCGGTGGAGTGTGGCGGCGTCCGTGCGCTCCAATCTGGGGTTGGTGGAGGACGTCAACGACCTCAACGTGCTCGACGCCGGCGGGCCCGCGAACGCCGCGTGGGTGGAGTCGCTGACCTCGCTTCTGATCAACGTGGCACAGCGTAACGACGACCTCTGGGACCTCGGCGTCCGGTTCCAGGAGCGGGCCACGTCGGCCACCCCAACCCGTTGTCGGTCCGGCCGACAGACATACTCCGACTGTTCGCCACAACTGTAAAACGTCGTGAGTGGTGTTGGTTAGTAACGCGACACACATTGATGAACATCGGTATCACTACGCTGGTGGGGCCGGAGAGATGAGCGGTGAGAGCCGGTCGCCGAACGCCGAACTCGGACTGCTGGACGCGACGATGATCGGTGCGGGGATCTTTGTGTTGACCGGGCTGGCCGCCGAGATCGCCGGCCCGGCTGCGATCCTCGTCTTTGCGTTAAACGGCATCGTTACCACTTTTACCGGGCTGTCGTACGCAGAACTCGCTGCGTCGATCCCCAAAAGCGGCGGCGGGTACGCGTTCGTGCGGGAGATATTCGACGACCTCGCCTCCTTTGTGATGGGGTGGATGCTCTGGTTCGCCTACATGATCGCCGGCGGGTTGTACGCCCTGGGGTTCGCCCCGAACTTCCTCGAACTCCTCCACGTCTACGGGGTGGTGCCGCCGCCGGGTCAGGTGGGCGCGGTTGCGCTGCCGGTTGTTGATGCGGGGATCCCGCTGGCGTTCTTGCTCGCCTTCGTCGCCGTGCTCGCGCTGGTGGCGTTGAACGCGGTCTCGACTGCCGCAAGCGGGAGTGCTGAGACGGTGTTCACGATCATCAAGGTGAGCATCCTCGTCGTGTTCGTGGGGTTCGGGCTCGCCTCGCCGATGTTCTCGGGCGCGGAGTTCCAGCCACTGTTCCCGGCGGGCGGCGGCGCCTTCGCCATCCTCCCGGCGATGGGACTGACGTTCATCGCCTTCGAGGGGTATGACCTGATCACCACAGTGACCGAGGAGGTCCAAAACCCCCGCGAGAACATCCCGAAGGCGATCTTCGTGAGCCTCGGGGCGACGGTCGTCGTCTACCTCGCAGTGGTGACCGTCGCGATTGGAACCCTCGGTTCCGGCGGACTCGCGGAGGCCGGCGAGGCAGGGATCGCCGCCGCCGCGACCTCGTTCATGCCCACTGGTCTCCCGGTCATTCGGAACGGCGGCGCGCTCATCGTTTTCGGCGCGGTGTTCTCGACGCTGACGGCGCTGAACGCGGTCGTGATCGCCTCCTCCCGCGTGGCGTTCTCGATGGGGCGAGAGGGGCAGTTGCTGCCGTCGGTCGGGCAACTCCACCACCGGTACGGCACTCCGTTTGTTGCGATTCTCGCGAGTGCGGTCGTGATGCTCGGGTCGGTCGCGCTGCCGACGCAGAGCGCGGGCAACATGGCGAGTCTCTTTTTCCTCCTGTCGTTCATCATCGTGAACGTCGCAGTGATTCGGCTCCGCCGGGAGCGGCCGGACATGTACCGGCCCTACGAGATGCCGCTGTACCCGCTACCGCCGCTGATCGGCGTGGTGCTCAATCTGGTTCTGACGGTGGTGTTGGTGGAGTTCCTGATCCGGACCGACCCGCTCGCACTGGGGCTCAGCGCGGGGTGGATCGCACTGGGCGGCGTCGCGTACGTCGTGCTCCGGCGGTTGCGGGGTCGGACCGGGCGGACGGCCTCGGCGGGCACGGAGCCAGGAAGCGACACCGAAATGAGCCCGGAGGTAGACGACTGACCCATGACCAGCGACCGCAACGTGATCATCGCCGGCGGTGGGCGTGTTGGCTTCCAGACGGCGGAAATACTCGCCGACCGCGGTCACGACGTGACCATAATCGAGCGCGACGAGAACGTGGTCGCCGAAATCGCCGACGAGTGGGTCGCCACGGTCATCCAAGGCGACGCGAGCAACCCCGAAATCATCGAGCAAGCGGATGTTGACCGCGCCGACGCGGTCGCGGCACTCACCGGTGATTCGGGGCTGAACCTCGCCGTCTGTCTGGCCGCCTCGGAGTTGGCTCCGGGGGTCAGGACGGTCGTGCGGATCGACCGCGCGGCCGGCGAGTCGTACACCCGGTTCGTCGACGCGGTGCTGTTCCCCGAGCGGGCCGGCGCGCGGGTGGCCGCGAACGAAGTCCTTGGCTCCGACGTCCAGACGCTGGCGGACGTAACCGGCGACCTCAACATTATTCTCGTCCGGATCGCGGAGGGTGCCCCCGCCGCCGGCAGACAGCTCGCGGAGGTCCGGCTGCCCGACGGGGCGCTGATCGTCTCCGACGCGAACGGCGAGCGGATCGCCCGGTCCAACACAACGCTGACCGCCGGTCGCCAGTACGTTGTAGCCATCGAGCCCAATGTCGCTGACGAAGTCATGAACCTGCTGCAGGGCTAAAACCGATCCCGAAGCTCCACCCGAAGGTCGTCGAGGCTGGCGTCCTCCATCGCGAGCACCACCAGCAGGTGGTAGACCAGGTCCGCGCTCTCGGCCAGCACCTCCTCTCTGTCGTCGTCTTTCGCGGCCAAGATCGTTTCGGTGGCTTCCTCGCCGAGTTTCTCCAAGACGGCGTTTTCGCCCTTCTCGTGCGTGAAGAGCGACGCGGTGTAAGATCCGTCCGGCAGGGTCTGTTTCCGGTCTTGGATTGTGGCGAACAGTTCATCAAGCACCGCTTGTGGGTGCGTGTCGTCGTCCATACCCACTGATACCGTGGTCGGCGGAAGAGTCGACCGGTTCGGCCGGCGGGGCCACACCGGGTGCGTTCGCAACGCGCTTGACGCTGTGATCGGGATGGCTCGTATGGTGCTGCCACAGGCGCTGTCGCACACGGCGCTGGCGGTCGTCGCCGCCTCGGTCGGCGGCGTGGTCGCGATCTACCGCCCGCCGGGGCCGCAGATGGAGAGCAGCGTCCAACACTTCGCGGCCGGGGTCGTCACCCTCGCCGTCGCCACCCTGCCGGAAGTCCACGAACGCGCGCCCGCTGTCGTCGTTTTCGGGTTCCCCGCCGGCGTCGTGACGATACTCGGCAGCCACCGGCTGAGCGGGGCGGTCGAGAGGCGCGGGGTGGACGGCCAGTTCGCCGGCGCTGCCGGACGGGACGGGGGCGGCCAGGAAACTCGCGGTCCCGGCGGTCTTCGGGCTACGCCTCGCGTCGGGGGTGACCGGCGGCGTACTCCCGCTTGAGGGCGTGACCGACGCCCCGGTCGCGGTCGTCCTCGCGGTTGGCTCGGCCGCGCTGTTGTGCCTCGTCACCGAGGAGCTACTGGGGACGGTGCCAGAGACCCCGACCACGCTGTTTTTCGTCGGGGTCCTCGCGATCTTCCTGCTTGATGTGCTTCACTGAACAGTATTCCGACGCTCGGCCGGTTACGCCGGGTGGACGGTGATCCGCTGTTTTCGGTCGATCGCGGCCTCGAGTTCGTCGGCGATCGCGCTGCCCCGGGAAACTTGGATCTCGCCGCCGCGGCCGACGGTCGCGGTGAAGAGGTACTCTTCGTCCGCACGGACCTCCACGGTCTCGCCGACGTGTTCGTCCAGTCGGATCGCCACGTGCCGGGAGGTGACCTCCGGGGTGACGGTGATGCCGTCGCCGTCGGGTGGGGTGGCGGCGCCACCGCCCGACCCACCGGGGGCGCCCGAACCGCCGGCGCGACCGCCGGGCCGTTCGTCGTGCGTCCGCACGTCGATATCGATTCCGAGCCGATTCTCCACGTCGGAGATCCGGCCGCCGCCCTTCCCGATCACGCTGGAGATGTCGTCGTCGTCGACGTAGACGATCGCGGTGTTTTGCCCCTGGAGTTCGACCTCGACGTGACCACGCGCGATCGATTTGATCTCGCGTTCGACCTCTTGGCGGGCCAACCGGCTCACGCCGGTTTCCTCGCTCTCCGTGCCGTCGAGCGGCACCGTGATGACCTGGCGGTTGAACGTGTAGATCTCGTATTCGGGCCGCCCGGTCTCGAAGTCCGCGACCTGGATCACCGGCCGCGCGAGGTCCTCCGCGGTGAGGCCCTCGGGCACCTTCACCTCGGTCGTGACGTCGTAGACGGTATCGACACGGCCGTCCTCGATGTAGACCACGGTGTCGACCACCTGGGGGATCATCCCGAGTTCGACCCGGCCGACGAGTCGTTGGAGCGCGTCGATCGCGCGAGTGGCGTGAACGACGCCCACCATCCCGACGCCGGCGAGGCGCATGTCCGCGAAGACGCCGAAGTCGTCGGTCTTCCGCACCTCGTCGTAGATGGTGTAGTCCGGGCGCACCAGAAGCAGCGAGTCGGCGGTCTTCGCCATGTCGCCGTCGAGGGCGGTGTACTGGGTGATGTCGGGGCCGACCTGGAGGTCGCGGGGCTTCTCCATCGTCTTGACCGCGTAGTCGCTGTCGGTCAGAAACTCCGCGACCGCCTGCGCGAACGTCGACTTCCCCGCGCCGGGTGACCCCGAGATCAGGACGCCGCGCTGGCGTTCCGTGAGTCGGTCCCGGAGTTCGTCAGCAAACTCGTAGTCGTCTAAGTCGGTCTTGACGATGGGCCGGACCGCGGTGACCTCGACGCCGTCGGCAAACGGGGGTCGGGCGACCGCGATCCGGTAGTCACGAAACTGCACGATGCTCATTCCCGGCTCTGAGAGTTCGAGAAAGCCGTCGGGGCTGGTCCGGGCGGTTTCCTCGATGTCGTCAGCCCACTCTTTCATCGTGGTCTCGTCGGTGACCTCGTCGGCGATGGGCTGGTAGGTCATCTCCCCGACAGCACCACGTTTGGCCTTCGGGCGCGTGCCGGTCTTGAGGTGGACCGACATCGTCTGGTCGTCGAAAAAGTCCGCAATGATCAATTCGCCGGAGCCACGGATCCGGGGTTCCACGTAGTCGACGTCGAGGCCCTTCGCTTTCGCGACCTCCGATTGGACCACGTCGCTTGTGAGCAGGGCCGCGCCCTCCTCCTCGGCGACATCGCGGATGAGCGCGTCGATGTCGCCCTCGTGGGCGCCGGACGACTCGCTGGGTTTGGTTCGGCGGCCGACGTACCGGACCTCGGTGTCGCCCGCGTCGGCGAGGTCGGCGAGCCGCTGAAGCTCCTCGAGTCCCTCCCACCCGGCATCGAGACCGTCGTTGGCCTGGGATTCGAGTTCGCCGACGACCGCCTCCGGAACCGATACCGTCGCCACGTCGCCTGACTCGACCCGCTCGGACACGCGACCGTCGATGACCGCGCTCGTGTCCGGTACGATATGCATACTCCGAAATTCGGCCGTCGGACTGATAAGGGTATAGACTCGTGACGTCGGGTCGCCCCCGTAGAGACTGGAGATACCCGTCCGGCGGCGGTGACGGGCCGGCTACTCCCCGACCGACCGCGCCTCGAACCACTCCGCGAACTTCGCTAAGGCGCGACCCCGGTGGGAGATCGCGTTCTTTTCGTTGGAGCGCATCTCCGCGAGCGTCCGCCCGTCGTGCTCAAAGATGGGGTCGTAACCGAATCCGCCGTCGCCGCGGGGTTCGACCAACCGGCCGCGAACAGACCCGTAGAACAGCTTCACCGGGAGGGCGTCGTCGGCCGCCGACGCGACTCTATCCTCGTCGACGCCCTCGACGCCTGCGGCCGCCGCGGCGCTCCGATCCTCGCGGTCGACCGGGTCGGGGGTGGCCGCGAACTCGTCGCCGTCACAGTACGCCAGCACGCACCGGAACGCTGCCCGCTGCGGGGCGTCGAGTTCGCTCGCGGCGAGGCGCTGAACGGTCTCGATCCCCAGCGTGTCCTCGACGTAGGCGGTGTACGGCCCGGGAAACCCCTCGAACCCGTCGATGAACAGCCCGGAATCGTCGACTAACACCGGCTCGCCGGCGTGGCGGTACGCCTCCCGGGCGCCGGTGGCCGCGATCGGCCCCAAAGCGGAGGCCTGCACCTCGGTGTAGTCGTAGTCCAACTGTTCGACGCCGTCGAGGTACGCCCGGGCCTCCCGGACTTTCCCCGAGTTGGTCGTGACGTAGCGGAGCATCTGCGAGAGTCTGCGCCGGCGCGGGAGAAAGCCCCGTCGGTTCCGTGCTGAGGCTCGCCTCAGTCGACAACGACTTCGACCGGGTCGTCCTCGTCCTCGTCGTCGGTGTCGGTGTCGGTGTCGGTGTCGTCGGTGCTGTTCTCCTGCCAGAGCAGCACGGCGACCACCGCGAGCACGACCCACGACCGCCAGCTCGCGAGGTTGAGTGTGTAGCCGATGCCGAACGGCTTCTGGACGAGCATACTGTCGCCGGGCTGCCAGTGCGAGGAGACCAGTCGGCCGAGCGAGGGCCGCTCGAAGTTGTACGGGACGCCGAGGATCTCACCTTGTTTCGGTTTGTCAGCCATACGGGGACGTACGCTCGGTGGAAGTAAATCGTTTGGCATACCCGGTGGGTCGTGGTTCGTTACGCGATTGCTGGCCAGGAAACCGCCCTCGGGCGGGAGATCCGGCCGAGACCGCGCCGCCGGGTCAGTCGTCAGCCACCGACGTCGACGGCGCCGTCGACGCGTTCACCGCTCGAGCCACCACGTCGTCGAAGTCCACACCATCGGTCCGGTAGATCTCGCGGTTGTCGGCGGCCACCAGTCCCCTCTCGGTGATGGCGTAGAGGCCGCTTTTCGGCGCCGGCCCCACCCGTTCGAGCAGCCCGTAGTCCGCGAGCACCGGCAGCCGCGTGTTGATGTATGACCGGTCGCGGTCGAGTTCGTACGCCAGGTTCGCCGCGTTGTTGCGGCGGCCGTCGGCGAACGCATCGAGGATGTCGAAGTCGGTTGGTACCGTCAGTCGCATACCGGTGAGACGCAAACGCTGGGATAAAAACCCAACCTGCCGGATATCAGCGCTGATTCTGGAGTCCTCCCGCCGGCGCGTGACTACGCGTCGACCGGGTGGTCGATTGCGCGCAGCAGAGAGAGGACGTTCGGCTCCTCGGAGGCTTCGAGCTGTTGCGGGTAGACCCCGATTGCGACGACAAAGTCGTCACCGCTGCGATACTTCGTGACGTGAACGAAGACGTCGACCTCCTGGCGCTTGATTGTCGCGGTCGCGGAGAACTTCGTTACTGTGGTCTCAGTGCCTTGGATGGTGACGTTCCGTTGGCTCACGCGCTGGATGTCGCCCAACCCGGAGTACTGCTGTTGGACGAACTCCACCAGCCGAGCGTTCGAGTAGCTGCCGACCGGGTTCAGCGTCTGGCCGGCGACCTCCACTGCGGGGGTCGTGACGATGTTGAACACGCCGACGTCGGCCTCGCCGAGCGGCCCGAGGTCGGCGCTTTTCGTGTACCCGGCGATCCGGTTCGTGGCCACCACCCGGCGCTCCTGGCCGCCGATATCAACGCTCCGGTTAATCGTGAGCTCGCGCGTGCCGTTGTACTCGTAGCCCGCCTCGTCCGCCGCGGACCCGGAGACCGCAGCCGGCTCCGCCGAGAACCGCAGCGGCTCGCTCCCCGTCAGAAATCCGATACATCCGCTCGTCACCAGCAGTAGCACGACGGCGACGGCTGCAGCCCCCCGGCGATTCGGTGTCATACCGCGTAGTTATCGCCCAGACGTGATTAAAACCGCGGGTCCGCGTCACCCGAGGTACGCCACCGACACCGTGGTCGGCCCCGCGTCGGTGCGGAGGGTCACAGCAGCGACCAGTTTCGCACGCACCGTCTGCCGCCACTCCGCGACCGCTGTCCGGTGGCGCTCCCGGTGGCGTTCGCGGGAGTATGCGTTGTCCGACGCCCGGAGATCGTCCTCGGTGTCGTCGACAGTGGGGTAGGTCGGCGGGTCGGCGACGAACCGCTCGGGCGGGATGCACACCGGCGCCGGCTCGGCGGCGCGCGTCTCGTCGTCCGCTTCCGTCGCCTGCTCGGAGCCTCCGCCGGAGTCGTCGCCGACGACACCAACAGCGTGGAGCCGCGCCCGCATCCGACCCGAAAACGGCGGCGTGACCCGGAGCACGATCTCGCGATTACCCCGCGCGGTGGCTTCGAGCGCGTCGACCACGTCGCTCTCGGTCACCGCGAGCGACCCGATCCGCCGGGGGTCCGCCGACGACCGGGAGGCGTCGGCGTCCGGCGCGGTGTGCTCCGACGGACGTTCACTCCGAGCGGAGGCGTCGCTCCCGGCGGTTCCAGCCTTCGGAGCAGTCCCGGTGTCGTCGGTGTCGTCGGTGTTGTCGGTAGCGTCGGTAGCGTCGATGTCGTCGGTAGCGTCGATGTCGTCGGTAGTCCCGGTGTCGTCGGTGTTGTCGGTAGCGTCGGTAGCGTCGATGTCGTCGGTAGTCCCGGTGTCGTCGGTGTTGTCGGTAGCGTCGGTAGCGTCGATGTCGTCGGTAGTCCCAGTGTCGTCGGTGTTGTCGGTAGCGTCGGTAGCGTCGATGTCGTCGCCCGGTCGGGTCATCTCACTCCGCCCGGCGCCGCGCGCCGCCGGTCCCGAGTTTGCCGTCGCACTCGGGACACCGCGCCCGGAACGACCCGGGCGAGACACGACACCCACACTCCTGACAGACGAACGATTGCCGGCCGCTCATCACGACCCCGTATTAGCGCTGTTGTGTGTTAACTCTTGTCGTGTTTTGCCGGCGGGTCAAGATTCGACGGCGTGGAGCGGCCGCTCGGAGCCAACGCCTACTTGCCGGGCAAGCCCGACCTGTCTGTATGGCGGATCACCCAGGGTTTCATTCGCTCCACGACGAGGCCGCGGCGTCGCTGTCGGTCGAGGGATCGCTCCCACCGTGGCTCACCGGCAGCCTCGTTCGGAACGGTCCCGGCGCGTTCTCGTTCCCGGGCGGGAGTGCCGTCGACCACTGGTTCGACGGCCTCGCGATGCTGTACCGGTTCACCTTCGACCCCGGGGAGGGGCAGGTCCACTACCGCAACCGGTTCCTCCGGACCGACGCCTACGAGGCCGCCCGGGCGGGGGAGTTCGACGGCGGGTTCGCGACGGGCGAAACCACGCTCCGGTCGCGGCTGGCGACGTTCCTCAAGAGCCCCTACGATAACACCAACATCATCGTCGAGCGGGTCGGCGACGACTTTCTCGCGCTGACGGAGTCCCCGCGGTGGGTCGTGGTCGATCCGGACACCCTCGACACGACCGGTCACGTCACCTACGAGGGATCCGCGCCGTCGGGGCAACTCTCCTGTGCACACTTCAAACGGGATCCTGCAACGGGGCGGCTCCTCACCGTCGACACCGAGTTCGGCCGCACCAGCACCTACCACGTCTACGCGATGGACGGCCCGCAGGACCGCCACCACATCGGCAGCGTCGACACCGACAAGCCCGCGTACATGCACAGTTTCGCGATCACCCCACGGTACGTGCTCCTCACGGAGTTCCCGCTCCGACTCGACCCCCAGCGGTTCCTCAAACCCGGCCGGCAGGACCCGTTCATCGAGCAGTTCGAGTGGGAGCCCGGCAGGGGAACCCGGGTAATCGTGGTCGACCGGACCACCGGCGAGACGGTCGCGACCCCGACGGCGGAGCCGACCTTCGGGTTCCACCACGTCAACGCGTTCGAGCGCGCCGGCGGCGACGAGATCGTTTTCGACCTCGAGACCGTCCCGGACGCGACCACCATCGACTCGCTGTACCTCGACGAACTCCGCGCGGGCGACCTCGACACACTCGCGGGACGGTTGGACCGGTTCACCGTCTCGCTCGACGGCGACAGCCGGTACGGCCCCGGCGACGCCACCGTCGAGCGCGAGACCCTCTACGACCAGGGGACGGCGCTGCCGACGGTCTCGCCCGCGCGGTGGTGTCACCGCCACCGCTACGTCTACGCGATGAGCATGGACCAGCCCGCGACCGGGTGGGCCCACGGCGTGCTGAAGATCGACGCCGACACCGGCGACGCGGTCGAACACCGGGACGGAGGGGACTACCTCGGGGAACCGATCTTCGTGCCCGACCCCGGCGGCGACGCCGAGGACGACGGCGTGGTGCTCTCGGTCGCGCTCGACGACGCCGACGACACCTCGCGGCTGGTGGTCCTCGACGGCGACACGCTCACCGAGCGGGCGCGGGTCACGCTTCCGCACCAGGTCCCGTTCGACTTTCACGGCCGGTACCTCCCGGACGTGCGGGTCGCGGAGTAGTGGACAGCGGCGACGGGGCGATTCTGTGGGACCGCTACGAGCGGGTGGTGTTTTGTGGTACGATTGCTGGCGAAAGCCGCTCTCGGGTGGGAATGGAAGGGGCCGCGCTCTCGACGACGGTGGCCGACGAAAGCACTGCAGGAGCGAACGTAGTGAGCGACGAAGCGCGCAGCGAGGCCCCCGAGTCGAGAGCGCGGGGGCTTCCGAAGCCGTCTCTATCCTGTTGCCAGCAATGTTACTCTTGATCACACAGTACCTGCGAGCGTTCGAGCAATTTTATACGTCCCCGACGGGTCGAACGCGTATGCAGAACGAACGCGTGCTGGTCACGGGCGGGGCGGGGTTCATCGGGTCGAACCTCGCGAACACGCTCGCCGTCGACAACGACGTCGTGGCGCTGGATAACGGGTACCTCGGCACGCCCGAGAACCTCGACAGCGACGTCGAATACGTCGAGGCGGACGTACTCGACGAGGGACTGCCGACCGATGTCGACGTCGTCTACCACCTCGCGGCGCTGTCCTCCCGCCAGATGCTCGAGGAGAACCCCCGGCAGGGCGCCCGCGTCAACATCGAGGGGTTCGTGAACGTGGTCGAACAGGCGCGCGCCGACGGGTGTGACACCGTCGTGTACGCCTCAACCTCCTCAGCCTACGGGAGCCGAACCGAGCCGAGCCCCGAGGACATGGACCTCGAAGCCGCCACCGGGTACGACGCGTCCATGCTCGGCCGGGAACGGTACGCGGAGTACTACGGCGACTTCTACGACGACCTGACGCTGGCGGGGATGCGCTTCTTCTCGGTCTACCAGGGGTACGGCGGCAACGAGGGCCACAAGGGGGAGTACGCGAACACGGTGTCGCAGTTCGCCGACGGCATCGCGAACGGCACTCCCCCGGTGCTGTGGGGCGACGGGTCGCAGACGCGGGACTTCACCCACGTCGACGACATCGTCCGGGGGCTGACGCGGGCGGCGGAGGCGGAACTCAACGGCGTTTACAACCTCGGAACGGGCGATCCGTACTCGTTCAACGAGATGGTGGAGATGATCAACGACGTCCTCGGGACCAACGTCGACCCGACGTACGAGCCGATCCCGCTCGCGAACTACGTCCACGACACCTGCGCGGACATCTCGAAGATCCACGAGGCGACGGGGTGGGAGCCGCAGATCGAGTTCCGCGAGGGCGTCCGTCGGGTGTGTGCGCCGTATCTCGACCGCGATTGAACGGCGGATTGGCGGCCGAGCGGCGTCTCGGTGCCCCGGGCACCGCCCCGAAGGTCGCAGTCACGCGCCCCTCCGGTATCCGGGTCACGCTCCGTCGGCCGCCCGGAGCTCCGCGGCGAGTTCGCGGGTCGCGCGCCGGACCGCCTCGTCGCTGGACTGCGTCGGCTCCCACCCGAGCGCGGCGAGTTTCTCGATCGAGAGCCGCATCTTGGGGACGTCACCGGTCCACCCGCGGTCGCCGCCGGTGTAGGTGTACTCCGGGTCGACCTCGAGTTCGTCGGCAACGATGTCGGCGATCCGGTTGACCGACGTGGTCGTCCGCGTCCCGAGGTTGTAGGTGTTCAGCGAGCCGCTCGCGTGCTCGACGACGTGACAGATCGCGTCAACGCACTCGGTGACGTGGAGGTACGACTTCTCCTGTCTGCCGTCGCCCAGGATCTCCAGGGTCCCGGGGTCCGCAAGCAACTTCTGGATGAAATCCGGGATCACGTTGCCCCGTTGTCTGGGGCCAACGATATTCGCAAACCGGAAACACCAGACCGTCATGCCCTGCGAGTGGGCGTACGTCGACAGCAAGGCCTCGTCGGTCAACTTCGACGCACCGTAGACGGAGATGGGTTCCAGCGGGGCGTAGTCCTCGGGGGTCGGCCGCGGCGCCTCGCCGTACACCGTCGACGACGAGGTGAACACGAAGTTGTCGACGCCGACATCGTCCATCCGTTCGAGCAGGTTGTAGGTCATGGCGGAGTTCTCCTCGAACAGCTGACGGGGGCGTTCGTAGTTGGTGTCCGTGTACGCCGCGAGGTGACAGACCACGTCGACGTCCCGGGTGATGAGACGCTCGACGTCGTCCGCGTCGGTGAGGTCGGCCTCGACGAACTCGACGCCGTCGGGGACGCGCCCGCGAGTCCCCTTCGAGAGGTCGTCCGCGACGACGACGTCGCTGTCCGCCCGCAGCCGGTCGGCGAGGTGGGAGCCGATGAGCCCGGCGCCGCCCGTGACGACGATCCGCTGTCCGGTCAGATTCATACTGCGTCTGGTCGAGCGGGCCGAATAGAGGTTGTGGTAGCGCGACCGAACCCGCAAAACCTAATCGGCGGCGGGAGAACGGTCGGGTATGGCCAGCCAGTCGAAGCGGCCGTGGCTTGCGGCGTTGCTCGCCACGCTCGTCACCGGTCTGGGGCATTTCTACCTCCGACGGTGGACACGCGGCCTCGGGTGGTTCGCCGCCGCGGTCGCGGTGTCTGCGCTGTTCGTCCCGCCGGAGGCCGCGCGGGCGCTGCTGTCGGGGTCCGAGGGCGATGTCGCGGACGTCGCACCGCTTCTCGCGGTCGGTGTCGCGAGCGTCGCCGACGCGTACGTGCTCGCTCGGATGCGCCAGCGCGGCACCCGCAACCGGGAGCGCGGGCCTCGGGGTCGGGCCGACACTGAGCCGTCCGCGGAGTTCGAGTCGGAACCGGAGACCGGACCCGGCGACGGAGCGGGGCGCACGACGGTCGGGCGGGCGTCGGGCTCCGCCGGGGCGGAGTGTCCGGAGTGCGGCGAGGAGTTGGACCCGGACCTCGACTTCTGCCCGTGGTGTACCGCGCGGCTCGACGAGTCCGGCGAGGAGTAGGGCCGTATCTTCGACGTGGGGCCGCTCGGGCGCGGCCGACGCCGCCCGTCCCTTACCCCTGATACCGGCCGCGCCCCGCAACCTCCCGCAGGCGGTCCAGCACCGCCTCGTCGCCGTCGGCGGCGTAGCCCGCCTCGAACGCCGACAGCAACGGGCCCGGGTTGGTCGCCATCCCCGCGACGCTCCCGCGGAAGACGTGGAGGTCCACGGCGTGGTCCTCGACGTGGTCGGTGTTGTACCCCAGGCCGAAGTCGATGAGGAACACGGCGTCCGCGGCGCCGTCGCCCCCGATCCGGACGTTTCGAGTCGTGGGGTCGCCGTGGACGAACCCCGCGGTGTGGATCGTCGAAAGGTGGCGCCCAACCGCCCGGCATCGCGCCGGCGTCAGCCCGGCGGCGAGGTCGTCGGTGCCGACCCGCTGGAGGATGAGCGTGCCCTCAGCGGGGTCGATGTCGTAGACGACGGGGGTCGGCACGCCGACGCGGCGCGCGGCGCTCGTGAGTCGGGCCTCCGCGCGGGTCCGCGCCCCGCGGAGCCGGTCGTCGAGGGCGGGGTGGCGGTACGCCTTCGGCACGCGGCGCTTCACCACCCGATCCCCGTCGATCGTCACGGTCGCCTCCGCGCCGCGGATGGTCCCCGGCGCTGTCGGGTCGCGGGCCACCGACGCCTCGCCGGCGCGCCAGGTCACCGGCACCTGGTCCGGCCGGAAGTTCGGGTCGACGCCGGAGTCCGCGACCGCGACGGTGTCGCCCGCGGCGTACATCTTCGCGCCCAGGACCGCGATCATCCCGGCGTTGTCCCGGAGGAAGCGTGGCTCGGGCGCGTAGAAGTCGGCGCCGCGCTGCTCGCACATCGATTCGAGCATCTCCCGCAGGCGGTCGTTCTGGGCGACCCCACCACCCAAAACCAGTTCGTCGGTGCCGGTCAGCGACAGCGCGCGCTCGGAGACCTCGGTCAGCATAGCGAACACCGTCTCTTGGAGCCCGAAACAGACGTCTTCGACCGGGACGCCCCCGTCGATCGCGTCTTTCGCGGCCGAGGTGATGCCCGAGAAGGAGAAGTCCATCCCCTTGACCACGTACGGGAGGTCGTGGTACTGTCCCTCTCGCGCGCGCTGTTCGACCTTTGGGCCGCCGGGGTGGGACCACCCGAGGTGGCGCGTGAACTTGTCGATCGCGTTGCCGACTCCGGTGTCCATCGTCTCGCCGAGCACCCGGTACCGGCCGTCGTGGTAGCCCAGCAGGTGGGCGTTCGCGCCCGAGGCGTTCAGACAGACCGGCGAGTCGAAGCCCGAGCGATGCCGGCCGATCTCGAGGTGGGCGATCATGTGGTTGACGCCGACCAGCGGCACCGACAGCGTTTGGGCGAGCGCCCGCGCCGCGGTGCCGACAACCCGGAGACAGGGTCCCAGTCCCGGCCCGCGGGAGAACGCGACCGCGTCAACGTCGAAGGCGTCACCCTCGCCGGTGTCGGCGGCAACGTTGAGGATCTCGGCGACGACTTCGGGAATCGCGGTCCCCATGTGCTCGGCGGCCTCCCGCGGGTGGATTCCACCGCTGTCGGGTTCGTAGGCGTCGGACTCGATATGGACGTCGTCGGAATCGGTGTCGTACAGCGCCGCACTCGCGGCCCACGCAGTGCCTTCGAGTCCGACTACTCGCATCGAAAGTGGGGCCGGTTCAGGCCTCTTCGGCGTCGGCGTCGGCGTCGGTGTCGGCGGCTTCGATCTTGTTCCGGTCGAGCATGTGGTCCTGCTCGATGTCGCGGGCGAAATCCGGCGACTCGTAGACTTTCGCGTAGCCGACCGTCTTCCGCATCCCGAACTTGGTGTCGAGGTCGTGAACGACGACCTCGTCGGACTCTTTGTTCAGTTTCGCTGCGAGGCTGTCGCGCACGGAGAGTCGAGACGGCGTCGCCTCCTCGTGGGCGATCTCGAAGCGGACGTCGGACCGATGCAGCATCGGGTTGTCGTCCTCGGAGATGATATCGATTTCCATCGTTCAGTTACTCTACCTTCCACCGGAAAGGAGTAAAAGGATTTCGAAGGGCGGGACGCGACCCCGGCGGACCGCAACCGGGAGCCCCGACACCCGCTCACTCGTCAACGCCGAGCGCCGACACGGCGCCGGAGACGTCGCCGTCCATCCGTTCGAGCAGCGACCGCATCTCCGCTTTCGTTTCCGGCGTGACCGCGACGCGGACCATCCCCGCCCCCGGCTGGCCGTAGACGACTGTCGACCCGATCGGTGCGATGAGGACCGCAGGGAGGGTCGCGAGGTCCTCCTCGCCGTCGACGACGACGGTGATCGGATCGACGTCCGCCTCTGGGTCGACGGCCGACCCGGCGACGGCGTCGGCGAGCGCGGCCAACAGCGGCTCGCCCAGCGTTCCGGGTTCGTTCGCCACATCGCGGCGTCGTTCGGGGTCCGACAGCGCCTCGCGGATCTCCGCTGTGACCGCTTCCCGTTCGGTTCGGCCGTCGATCACCGCGACCGCGGGCGGGTGGCCCGCCGCCCGGAGGTGGTAGGCCACGACGTCGCCGACCGCGATCACTGGGCGACCGGCGTCCGACAGCAGCGCCGCTGGGTCCGTATACACCGGTCCGAACGGGTTTTTGAACGCGCCGCGCAGCTCCGGCGGCAGGGAGAGCATCGCTCAGCGGACTTTGAGCGCGTAGCCGCCGGGTTCGGCGACATTCATCTCCTCGGCGATCTCCGAGCGCTCCGGATGGGTGATCACGACGTACCCCGCCCAGTCCTCGGTGAGGCTGCTGGAGCCACAGTTGTCACACGCTTGCGCGTCGCCGTGGTTGATGTGGTGACACTCCCGGCAGGCGAGGCGGGATTCGGCCATCTACTGCCCCTCCGCCTCGGTCGCGGCGGTGGCGGCCTGTCGCTCGGATTCCAGCCACCCGTGCTTCCCGAGCCCCGGCTGCTTTGCGGTCAGCCCGATTTTCGAGTCGCGGGGGTTGCGCTCGTCGATGCTCTTTGTGACCACCCGGACGCGGACCGAGTCGCCGACGCTCAGGGTGCGGTTCGATTCCGTCGAAGCGAGCTGTTGGTTCTCCTCGTCGTACGCCAGATACTCGTTGGAGATCTGGGAAACGTGGAGCAGGCCGTCCACCGGCCCGATGCCGACGAACGCGCCGAACTCCACGACTTCGACGACCTCCCCGTCGACGACTTCCTGCATCGAGGGGTCGAAAGTGATGGCGTCAAACGCCGCCTCGTAGTAGACGCCGGCGCGGCCGGGGAGCACCGTCCCCTCGCCGACGTCGTGAACGGCGACAACGCTGACGACGCTGCCGGCGTCCTCGTCCATCCGGCCTTCGAGTTTGTCCTGCAGGAGCCGCTTGACCCGCTGTGGCGTCACGTCCGCGAGGTGCCGCGGGGGCACCTCGACTGTGTCTGTGAGTCGTACCCGTTTGTACATGCGTTATGGTTCTGTTATCTGCAATGTGGTTCGGCCCCTTAAACCGAGCACACGAACACCGCGTTCGAGCAATCGGTCGCGGAGCGGCCTGTCGTTGGTGACGGCGTAGCCGGCGTTTCCGGCATCGTCGTCGTTGGGGTCGGCGGCGTCGGCTGCGAGTTCGACCACCGCGTCGTCGGCGTACGACGCCTCGGTCCCGACCACGCGACACCGGTCGGCGAGGTCGCGGCCGACCGCGGCGGCGGTCGCCTCCGTCCCGTTGCCCGCGGCGGCGAGTTTCTCGAGTTCCGCGAGGACCGGCCCCGGAACGACGAGGTCGGCGTCGCCGACGACCCGGTCGAGTTCGTCGAACACCCGTACGTTGAGTTCGACCGGCATCATCAACGCGTTGGTGTCGAGAATCACCGTCGGCGCGTCCTCCGCGTCGCCGCGAGTGTCCGCGTCACGATCGGTCACTCGTGGCACGGACGGACTCTCTCACTGCAGCGTCCCGATCCCGATGAGCCGCCACCGCGCGCCGACTCGTCGGTTGATTGCGATCTGAGCGCCCGATTCCGCACACACCGGGCGCTTCAGTTTGACCTCCGCCTCGTCGCCGCGGGCGCTGGTGACCGACCCGACGGTGGTGGCGGTGCCGACGGTGAGCATCAGCGGCTCGCCGGTCGAAATCTCCTCGACGGAGCCCTCGTCCTCGCCGACGATCCGATCGAGGAGTTCGACGCCCATCGTGAACTCCTCGCGGGTCGGCGGGAGCGTCCCGGGTTCGCCCGCGACCTGGCCGGCGAGGGCGTCACCCTTCGTCAGACTGGGGTCGAGTCCGGTCCCGATGCCACACAGGCCGCCGGGGGAGACTTCCTCAACCGACTGGCCGCCGGCCTGCAGCGACCTGATCTCGGTGGATATCGGGCGCCACTCCGAGGCGCCGCCCTCCTCGACTTCCCGACCGGGGCGGAGTTCGAGTTCCGCGCCCGTTTCGAGTTTCCCTTGGACCACCGACCCGCCGACGACGCCGCCGGCGAGGTCCGTCCAGGTCGTTCCGGGGCGGTTGATGTCGAACGACCGGGCGGCGAACAGGCGCGGGTCCTCGGTCTCGTCGCGCTCGGGGGTGGGGATCTCCCGCTCGACGGCGTCGATCAGGAGGTCGATGTTGACCTCCTGCTGGGCGCTAACGGGCACGATCGGCGCGCCCTCGGCGACAGTGCCGGAGACGAACTCCTCGATCTGCTCGTAGGACTCGACCGCGCGCTCGCGGTCGACGAGGTCGATCTTGTTCTGGGCGATAACGATGTTGTCGATCCCGATGATGTCCAAGGCCATGAGGTGCTCCTCGGTCTGGGCCTGGGGGACGTCCTCAGTGGCGGAGACAACGAGGACCGCGCCGTCCATGATCGCGGCCCCGGAGAGCATCGTCGCCATAAGTGTCTCGTGGCCCGGTGCGTCGACGAACGAGACGGTCCGGAGCCGTTCGGTCGCCTCCCCGTCGGGGCCGGTCTCCTCAACCGTGTAGCACTCCGGCGGCTCGACACCGTCGATTTTCCTGAGCGTGGCGTCGGCGTAGCCCAGTCGGATCGAGATCCCGCGCTTCATCTCCTCCGAGTGTTGATCCGTCCACGACCCCGACAACGCCTGGACGAGCGTCGTCTTGCCGTGGTCGACGTGGCCGACGAGTCCGATGTTCACCTCCGGTTGCTGTGTTTGTTGTGTCACCATTGACCTCCTAGAGAGAATCTTGGGGAATCTTTCGCCGCGAGCGAGTGATAAACTTGCTGTTCTCGCCGCGCGAGACCGGATCGAGACCCGTGCGACCGGGTGGCAGGCGGTTTGGGGGCCGTGTTCACTCCGACAGCGCGCGCTCGAGGCTCGCTGCCACCGACCGGGCCTTCTCCGCGGCCGCCGGGGGGACGTGACCCGCGTCGACCGCGGCGTCGAGTTCGTCGTCGTCGACCCGCTCGACCGTCCCGTCCGGGCGTTTCACCACGTCGACGTGGAGGTCGACGTACCGGACCGAGTCGGGGAAACACTCCACGGGCGTACAGACGTTGACGTAGGTCCCCTTCGACTCGCCCCCGTCGCTCCGGTAGACGGTGGGGTACCACCACCGGCCCTCCCGGACCTTCGTGGTGGCGGTGTCGCCCGGCGTCCGCTCGGTCCCGAGCGCGTCGTACGTCCCGCTGCCGGACATTTTGCGGGTGATTTCGAGGGTGCCGTCGGGATCCCAGTCGGTGACCTCGCCGCGACCGAGGGTGAACGCCCGGCCGTCCGGCTTGCCGTGGCCGATCGCGACGGTGTCGCCCGCAGTCGGCCCGAACTGCCGGGTCACCACGTTGAAGGGAAACTCCGGGCCGGAGTCACCGGAGGCGTCGGAGGCGTCGGAGGCGTCGGCGTCGTCACTGAACTCCGACCCACACAGCGCCTCCGCGAGGTCGACGCCGGCGCTTGCGGCCTCGCTCGCTGCCTTCGTGCGGTGATGGCCGGGCATCGTCGGCGCCACCCGGCGGCGGGCGTCGTCGAGCGCGGCTCGGGACTCGCCGCCGAACCACACCCACCGGCCGCGTTCGGGAGTGGCCACACGTCCGGGCGCCGAACCGGCGTCGGGGGTCGAGTTGCCACTCGAGCCGCCTTCAAGCGCGTCTTCGTCTTCCAGCGCCGCCGCCCGGTCGGCCGCGCCGTCAAGTGCGGCCTCCAGTCCGTCCATCCCGGCGCGGGTGGCGGCGTGGGCCCACTCGATGCCCCACCCGTCGGGGACCTCGACACCGAGGAGGTCGGTCATCCCCGCGAGTTCCCGTCCGGCGGCGTCGTCGCGGGTGTCGACCGTGACGCCCTCGCGGCCGCGGGTCAGGGTCACAAAGCCGCTGCGGGCGCGGATTCCCGTTCCCAGTTCCGCGCGCCGGTCGGTCCACGGCGGCGCGCTCTCCCGCACCTGGACGCGGAGTGTGTCGCCGTCTTCAACAGACGCGTCGGTGGCGCTGTAGTGGAGAAACCCCTCCGCGGCGCCGAGGTCACAGACCGCGCCGGAGCCGAGCGTGTCGGTCACGCGGGCGTCGAACACCGCACCGGGCGGCGTGGGGTCGTCCCACGCGAAGGTGTCGCGGCCGACGTCCAGGACCGCCTCGACCGCCGCGATGGCGTCGGCGCCGCCGTGGACGCCGACGCCCTGTCTGTCGTCGGTGGTCGCGACCGTCGCGTCGTGGGGGCCGTCGCCGAAGTCGGCGTCGAATCGCTCGCGGATCGGCTCGGACGCCCCGACCACTTGGGCGTCGGTGTCGAGCAGCAGTCGGGTGACGGCAGTGGTGTAGATCCCGCGGATCCGGACGTTCGGGCTCCCATCTCCCTCAGCACCCGCCGTCGACTCGTCGCCGCTCATCGGAGGGCGTCCCCGTCGACCGCAAACCGCACCCGGTCGTGGACGGTCGCCCCGAGCGAGAGTTCGACCACGTCGTCGGAGAGCACCCGACCGCCCTCGACGGGGACGCCCCACGTCCCGAACCGGAGGTAGCCGCGGAGGTCGCTGCCGTGGGTGAAGAGGTCGAGGTACTCGACGGTGTGTTCGTTGATCCCGCCGGCGGTGTGGGCCATGTCCATGTCCGAGTAGAGCACGTCGCGGTCGAAGAACTCCTCGAGGTGGTCGGCGTCGCGCTCGACGGCCGCGGCGACGGCGTCGGACGCGTCCCGGATCTCCGCGTCGTCAAGGCCGACGTCCCGGAGCGCCGCCTGGGTTCGCTGGTCGAAGTGCATCGTGAGAAGCGGTAGGGTCCGGCGGGGTTTGAATCCCGCCAGTCGCGTCGGGGGCACCGGACGGAGGGTTATATGCGATCACGGGGCCACACCCGGCGTGATCTAAGGGTCGCCCCGCGGCGGGTCGCGGTTGCCCGGCACGCCGGCGCGGGGACACCGGTGTGCCGGCTGTTCGCCACGCGACGGTTCCGGCGGTTCTCCGGGCCGAAGACATTAGGTCGCGGGCTAGCAATCGAATTCCAATGAGCCAGCCGCGGGATCCGGTCGAGGAGGCGGCGGAGGACTCGATGGACCTCTACGACGTCGCCACCTGGGAGGTGCGTAGCCGACTCGACAGGGTTTCGGCGGTCGTCTGGTGGGCGGCGGCCGGCTCCGCCCGGCTGGCCGTTATTGGGATCGCGTTCCTCCTCCTCGTCGGGATCGGGGGGTTCGCAGCGATCACCGATCCCGAGATCGGGGTGCTCACGGTGTTCTCGGCCGTCCCGGCGGTCGGGTTGGCGGCGTATGTCTACTCCACGGACGTCACCTCAAGCGAACCGCTGTCGCTGCTCGTTGCAACGTTCCTGCTCGGCGTGTTGACCGCGAACTTCGCCGCCGTGCTCAACACCGTCCTCCGGCCGTACTTCGGTGGCCTCGGCGCGGTGGGGATGGTGCTGTTTTTCTTCGTCGTCGTCGGGCCGGTCGAGGAGGTCGTGAAACTGCTCGCAGTCCGGCTGTACGCCTACACTGACAACCGGTTCGACGCCGTGCTCGACGGCGCGGTCTACGGCGCGATGGCGGGGCTGGGCTTCGCCGTCATCGAGAACGCGCTGTATATCACCCGTCAGCTCCCCGCGACCGGGCTCGACATCGGACTGGGGCTGATCGGCGCGGGCGGTGGGATCACCGCAGTCCGGGCGTTGGCCGGCCCGGGACACGTTATTTACTCCGCGATCGCGGGCTACTACCTCGGACTCGCGAAATTCAACTCGGGGCAACGGGGGCCGATCGTGGTGAAGGGAGTCCTGCTCGCGGCGTTCGTCCACGCGGCGTACAACGCCACGGTCGGGATCGGGTCGGGCGTGATCGGGCTACTCACCGGCCTCTCGGGGCTCGCACCCTTCCTGATCTACGTGATCATCTACGACGGAATCTTGGCACTGTTCCTGCTCGGGAAGATCCAGCAGTACCGCGACAGCTACCGGGAGGCCCACCAGCCGGCGCGGACCGAGACCGACTTCGAGTCGGAACTGACCGAATTCGAGTGACCGGGCGACGAAGACACCGTCGAGTCGGGGGTCACTCCCCGGCGATCCGATCCGCGTACCCCTCGATCATCCGCTCGACGTATTTCGCGATCACGTCGACCTCAAGATGGACGGGATCGCCGACCGACTTCTCCGAGAGGTTGGTGAGGTCGTATGTGGTGGGGATGATCGCAACCGCGAACCGGTCGGCGCCGCGCTCTGCGACGGTGAGGCTGATCCCGTCGATCGCGATCGACCCCTTGCCGACGATGTACCGCTCGATCTCCTCGGGGAGGTTGAACTCGAAGACCCAGTCGTCACCGACCCGCTCGATCCCGGTGATCTCGGTGGTGGTATCGACGTGGCCTTGGACGAGGTGGCCGTCGAACCGGGCGTCGGCCGCAAGCGCGCGTTCGAGGTTCACGGCGTCGCCCGCCGCCACCGACCCGAGGTACGTCTTCTCGACTGTCTCCGTGGCGAGGAACACCTCGAACTCGGGCGTCGGGCCGGTCTGGAACGCCTCGACGGTGAGACACACGCCGCTGACCGAGATCGACTGACCGTGGTGGAGGTCGTCGTAGCTGAGTGGTGCGTCCGCGACGCTTGCGTCGGTGTCGTCGGCGTGAGTCGCCGCAGCAGCGTCCGACTCCGTGCCGTCGGCCGCGATACGGAGCCGGCGGCCGCCCTCGTCTTTGGTCGCCTCGACCACGGTGCCCGTGGTCTCGATGATTCCGGTGAACACACGCCGTATTGGGGCACAGCGCCGAAAAACGTCTCGGAACCAGGCCCAGCGGGGCGTCGTGGCCAGTGCGCGAGTCCAACGTCCGGTCGCAAAACGGCGCCCGCATGGGGCGAAACTATTTGCTCCTCGTCGCAATCGTACACGTATGGAGCGAAACGGACTCGCCGCACGCCTCCACAAGTGGCACCGCCGGTTCATCGGGCCGGTGACCGACAGCCGAACGGTCTATGCGGGGTTCGCGCTCTTTTTCGCGGGCGTGGGACTCGTTGTCGTCTCGATCGCGACCTTCCTCTGGAGCACCACCACCGACCCCGCGGGGACGTTCAAATTCGTCCTCAGGGAGCTTGCAGTTGTGACTGGTGCTGCGGGGATCCCGACGGTCCTGCTGGGCGTGACGGTGCTTTTGCCCGTCTCCCGTCGGATCGACGCGGTGGGTGCCGCCGGCGTCGGACTCTGCCTCGTCGCCACCGCGCGGTTCGCACAGGTGTATCCCGACGCGTGGTACCCGAACGCGAGTGTGGTCGTCGGCCTCTACGCCTTCGGCGCCGTTGCGGTCGTCGCCACCGCAGGCACCGCACTCTCCGGGTACTACGCCGAGCAAACCGGCCGGCGCCTCGCCCGCGAAAAACTCGACGAAAACGGTGACGGGGCCGCGACGGGCGGCGTTGACGCCGGGGAGACGGTCACCGACGAGCAGGTCCAGGCCGACATCGACGATGCGATGTCGGGTGCGGAGGTCAACTGGGGCGGTGTCGAGCGCGACTCGGGGCGATCGATCACGATCCGCTCCCCGGAGACCGACGACGTCGAGATGTCCGGCGCCAGTGCCGCAAACACGACCGAATCCCGCGGGGAGAGCGTCGATGACGCGGTCGCAGGACTTCGGGGGCTCCGCGGGGAAGGGCCGAAGACCGAGAGCAGTACCTCCGGAACCGGCGAACAGGCCACCGCCCTAGCGGAACTTCGGGCGACCCGCGAGGAGTCGGAGTCCGTAGACGACGGCGGCGGGATCATCGACAGGGTGCGGTCGCTGTTTCGGTGAACGGGCGACGCCGCTCGTGGCGTGGGAACGGTTCACACTGAAGGTTTTTATTGACGCCTTCTGAGGGGGACGTATGGCCCGTGGTTTAGACGTCGGCACGATGAACATCATCTCCTCCCGGCCCGAGGGGGATGGCACCACCTTCGTACAGCAGCGGAACTCGTTCGTCGAGATCGAATACAGTGACATGGCCGAGCAGATGCTCTCCCGCAGCGAGGTGCTGCACATCCGGAAGGATGACAAGGTGTACGTCGTCGGCGACGACGCCCTGAACTTCGCGAACATCTTCAACAAGGAGACCCGGCGCCCGATGGAACAGGGCATCCTCTCGAGCGAGGAGGCCTCGGCGATCCCCATGATCAAACTCATAACCGAGCAGGTGGCGGGCACGCCCGAGAGGCAGGGCGAGAAGATCTTCTTCTCCTCGCCGGCGGATCCGATCGATTCGGATCTTTCGACGCTGTACCACCAGAAGACCCTGGAGTCGATGCTTGCAGACACCGGATTCGACCCCGAACCAATCAACGAGGGGATGGCGGTGATCTACAGCGAACTCGCGGACAACAACTTCTCCGGACTGGGCGTTTCCTTCGGCGCGGGGATGACCAATATCTGCCTGGCGTACTACGCGGTGCCGGTCATGAAATTCTCGATCGCCCGCGGCGGCGACTGGATCGACCACCAGGCCGCACAGGCGACCGGCACGCCCGTTGACAAGGTCACGTCGATCAAGGAGGACGACTTCACGCTCGATTTCACCACTGATGTCGGCGGAGTCGAGGGCGCGCTGTCGATCTACTACGAGAACCTGCTGGATTACGTGATCGAGATGATCTCCCAGGAGGTCGACCAAGAAGACGTCGAGGAGGGCCTCGACGTGCCCGTCGTGGTGACAGGCGGCACGTCCAGCCCAGAGGGGTTCGAGGAGTTGTTCGCCCAGCATCTCGAGGACGTCGACATCCCGTTCAGCATCAGCGATGTCCAGAGCGTCGACGACCCGCTGTACAGCGTCGCTCGCGGGGCCCTGGTTGCCGCCCGCTCCGAGGAGGAGTCGAGCGGAGGCGGCGCGGCCACGGAACAGCAGTCCGAGGACTGACACGGAGTCACCGACCGGTCTGTCCGCGCGTCCGGGGTCGCCGGCCACAGGGTCGGTCGCCAACCAGCTACGCTTCCTCGGCCCCGTCGTCATCCTCCGAGTGGTCGGACTCTGCGGCCTGCGGGTGGGGCGTCGCGTCAGCACCGTCGAGGGATGCACCACGGTCGCTTGCCTGCTCCCCGTCGGGGCTTCCGGTGTCGCGGTCCGCGTCGGTGTCGCTTCCCTCCGTTTCGGTGTCGCGGTCCGCGTCGGTGTCGCTTCCCTCCGTTTCGGTGTCGCGGTCCGCGTCGGTGTCGCTTCCCTCCGTTTCGGTGTCGCGGTCCGCGTCGGTGTCGCTTCTCTCCGTTTCGGTGTCGGCAGTCCGTGCCGACTCGTCCACCGCGTTGGCCGTTCGAAACCGTCGGAGCGCGTCGTCCCACGTCTCCGCTGCGGCCGACGCCCGGGTGTGGTCGGACTCGACATCGGCGAAGCCACACTGTTCGCAGTAGACCGACTGCAGGTCCCCGTCCAGTGAGATCCACGTGAGTCGGGTCCCGCACCGAGGGCAGTCCATATCCGGGTGTACGGACACCGTCGTAATTGGTGTATCGCCGAGTCGGTGGGGTCCGGCCCCGGGGTCGGGCCGTCCGGCAGCGGGGCGGTCCGGCGACGAAACGGTCTTGACGTCGCTGGCCGTAGACGCACCGATGATGGCCACCACGCACGCCCTCGTGGGCGTCGCACTCGCCGTGCTGGTCGGGGCAATGTTCCCGGAGAGCGCGGCCGACGCCTCGCTGACGCCCGTGGCGGCGGCCGCTCTCGGTGGCATCTTTCCGGATTTCGACCTCTACTCGGGCCACCGGCGGACGCTACATTTCCCGGTGTATTTCAATGTCGCCGCCGCGGTCGCGGTGGTCGTGGCGGTGGTCGCCGCCGCAGTCGTCTCCGAGTCCGCGGTGGGACCCACGTCGATCGCGCTGTTTCTGATCGCCGCGGGCGTTCACTCCGCGATGGACGCGGTCGGCGGCGGGCTAGAGTTGAAGCCCTGGCGCGGGGAGTCCGACCGCGCGGTCTACAGCCACCACCACGCGCGGTGGATCCCGCCGCGGCGGTGGGTGCGGTACGACGGCGCACCCGAAGACCTGCTCGTCGCCGTCGCGTTCGCGGCGCCCGTGGTGTATACCGTCGACGGCGTCGTCGAGACGGGCGTCCTCCTCGCGGTCGGAGTCTCCGCGGTGTACGTCGTTGTGCGCAAACCGATGGTGATCGTCACCCAGGCGGTCGTCGACGCACTCCCAGAGCGTGTCGTCAACCGTCTCCCCGCGCGGTTCGTTGAGGACTTCCGGTGACGGCGCCGGCGGGTTGCGGCGTGAAACAGGCTCAAGACGATCGATCCCCTCCACTCGGGTATGGTGTCGGATCCCGACGACCGAGGCGCGACCGCGCCCTGCGACAAGTGTGAGGAGTCGATCCCGACGGACGCGGATCGGTGTCCGGTCTGTGGCTACCGACCAGCGGGCTACAGCCCCGAGCTGTTGCGCGTCGGGGAGGCCGTCTTCGCGCTCGCGGCCGGAGTGTCGCTCGTGATCTTCGTTACCGGCGTGACCGGAGTCGTTCCTGAACCACCCGTGCTTCCCGGCGGCGCGTTCTCGAAGATGGCGATCGTGATGCCGTATACGACCGGTATCTCCGGCTTTTTCGCCTACTACATCCACGGGAAGCGGCAGACGAAGCCGACCGACAGCAGCGCGTTCGACTGACCGCAAGGCGGGACCTGTAGCCACGGCTGCACTCGGAACCCGTGGGTCACCCCGACCGGGTGCGGGTCGTGACCGCGATCCCAACCAACACGACCGCGGCGCCGAGCACCGTCACGGCACCCGGAACCTCGTTGAGTAGCACCAGCGCGAGGAACGTACTCGCGACGGGTTCGCACAGCAACGAGACGCTGACCGCGGTCAACCGCACGTATCTCAGCGCCGAGTTGAGTACCGTGTGTCCAACCACTCCGGGGACGAGCGCCATCGCGACGAACAGCACCCACTCCCGGCGTGCGTACCCTGACAGCGACGCCCCCGTCTCGACCGCGACCGATCCGAGAGTCACCGCACACGCGGTGTACACGGTGAAAGTGTACGCGGCGAGCGACAACCGCTGCCGGCGGCCGTCCCGACCGAGAGCCGCTCGTCAACAAGCACCGCGGCGCCGACGCGGACAAACACCGGCTGTGTCGTGATCAGCGTCACCGGCGCCGCCACCGTGGTCAGCTCTAAGCTCTCAAAGAAGCTCGCGAAGTGGACCGCGAGGGCAACCCCCGACACCACGGCGACCCTCAGGTCGCGCCGCGAAATCGCCCGGAACCCGCCGCGGTTGCGGAGCGCAAAGGGTGCGATCGCCGCGGTCGTGAACAGCACGCGGTAGATACTCACGCCCGCCGACTGACCCCGGTGTGGTCCACGTACTCCCGTCGGCCGCGGTCAATGCGTGGACCGCGACCCGTCGTCGGATATGCGCACCTGTCCGTGGTGTGAGTATTCACACCGGAGTGCCGACAAGCGCGACCCGCCGGCCGACGGGGACGGCGACCTGCCCGACCCGACGTCCCCGCGGTAGGACGACGGGTCGTTCTACTGCCCACGGTGGGAGGAGTCCGTTCGCCCCGAGAGCGTGTGAGGGGGGTCGGAGCCGCGCCGTCGGGGTCGGAGCCGCGCCGTCGGGGTCAGAGCGGTCACGCTCCGGCGACGTACACGGGGTCGCGTGACGGGGGTCCGGCCGGAACGACCCTGGTGTCCCCACGACCCGCGTGTATGCGTCCGGCGCCACGTACCAGCCGTGGTCGGTCGTCGCGTCGATGGCGTCGCGACCCTCGGCCGTCGACAGCGCGCCGTCCCTTACCCGGGGAGGACGAGATACGCGGTCCCCCGCGTCTCGGTATTTTCCACCTCGGTCGCGGAGTGTCAAGCGGACTCGTCCATCACGGCGACCGCGTCGGGTCACCGGAGCTCCGGCGGCTCCTCGGATTCGCCGGTCTTCATCTCGGCGGTGTAGTGTTTGTGTATCACCGCCGATGAGATGAACGCAACGACGATCGCGAGCATCCACCCCGCGTCCGGGAGGAGCGCGAACGGCCACGCGCCGACCCATACCGCGGCGGTGAGCGCGATCCCGACGGTCGAGAGCCCCAAATAGTAGGTGCTCCAGGGGATCTCCCGCCCCTCGACGACATCCATGTACAGGTCGACGTTCTCTAGTGCGGGCGTGGGTTCGATAACGCCGCGGTCCTTGTTGAACTCCACGACGCCCACCCGTTCCATCTTTGGCAGGTGCGACTGCTGGAGCGCGGTGTACACCCGCTTGCGCTCGCTACCGGTGAGTTCCGCGGTGTCGACGCCGTTTTCCCACGCAGCGATCTGCTCGGCCATGTCGCCGATCTCCACCGTCTCCGACTCCCGTTTCAGCAGGTGCATCGCGAAGCGCCGCCGTCGGTTCGAGAGCACCTCAAACAGTTCGTCCTCGGATAGTTCCGCCGCCAGCCCATCACCTCCGTCTACTTGTATTGGCGACACCATTCACATCCGATACGTGAGAACCTATAGACATAAACCCCGTGATGTTTTTACATATTTTGTTTGAGATGGTGGTCAGGGGTCGGCCGCGTTTTTCGCTCGAACGACGCTGTCTCAGAGCCTACGACCCGGTGTTGCTGTCGCGAGTGGAGTTCCCAAGCGGGGAGACAACGCCGGCGCACGACCGTGGCCGGGAGTGCAAGCGGAACGGTGATCACACCCGGCCTACGGCCGCCGTCTCACGGACAACGGGGTGTTGGCAGTTTTGCGTATCGGGCAGGAATGAGACGGAAGCAGAACAGTTGCAACCGAGACAGTCCCAGCAAGGGGTGGACTACCCACATCAAGCGATCCCTTCGGCAGTTTCAACCACACCATAACGAAACCCCTACCCGAATAAACTCTCCCGGAGCCACTGATGCTGTCTCGCCGCCGCACCGTGATTCTCGCTGTCGCCCTCGTAGCAGCGGGATCGCTCGTCTTCACCACGGGGGCAGCGGTGCTTGACGACCCCGCTGACACCGTCGCGGAGGACCGTCTCACGGTCCAGCCTGCGGAGGGACCGAACGGGAAGTACGCGTACCTGAACGACGCCGAGGAGGTCGTGATCGACATCTCGCCCACCAACCCGAAGCTCTCGGCGGAGTTCGAGGGTGTGACCCCCGACACGTTCGCGTCGGCCGACGGCGTCTTTACCATCACGTACACCGCTGACGAGTACGCGCGGGTCTGGATCGAGCACGGCGGGGAAAACGTCACTTTCGTCCCCGACAGCGACTCCGTCAAGGGGACAGTCGACAGCACCCTGGAGGGCGAACCCAACAACGTCACGCTCGGGCCGAACGAGACGGTCACGGTCGGCCTCCGGATCGACGCCCGCGGCGAGGTCGCGGGCACGCAACTCGGTGCCAACGAGTTCTCGATCCGCGCGGAGGTCGTCGATCCCGAGGACGTGTCGGTGTCGTCGGGCGGCGATGGGGACGGCAACAGCCCGTCGGTGAGTGTGATGTCGCCGGCCACGAACGAGCGGGAGTTCGTCGCGACCGACACTCGCCCCGGCGGGGACGTCACGTTCGACGCCGGCGGGATGGAGATGGACGGCGGGAACGTCACCGTAGACCGGATCGAACTCGCCGGCGTTCCGGGCGGGGACCTCGAACTCGACGTCACCGGCAGCCCCGACGCGTTCGACGAGGCGGGGGCGCTGGACGCCGCAAGGCGGCCGCGCTCGCTGGCGTACCTCTCGCTGCAACACAGCTTCGACGCCGAGGGGGCCGACGGCACGACGCTGCGATTCAGCGCCGATCCCGCGTACCTCGATCGCGCGGGGGTGGCCCCCGAACACGTGGCGCTCTACCGCCGGACCGACACCGGCGGGTGGGAGCGGTTGCCGACCGACCCCCTCGACGGGCCGGCCGCCCGCCAGCGGGGCCTCCCCGACGACCGCGTCCACTTCCGCGCGCGAACCGACGATCTCTCCACCTTCGCCGTGGGCGAACGGGTGCCACGGTTGGACGTCACCGACACGGCGACCGACGCCTCAGTCGTCGCGCCCGGGGAGTCGGTCACGGTGCGCACGACCGTCACGAACGGCGGGGGCGTGGCCGGCGAGCGCACGGTTACGCTCACCGCCAACGGCGAGACGGTCGCGGCCGAACGGGTGACGCTCGATCCGGGCGCGTCAACGACGGTCGAGCTCACCGGGCAGGTGGCTACCGCGGGCGAGGTCACCCTCTCTGTCGACGACGCCGAGGTGGAGACGCTGCTCGTAGAACAGCCCGACGCCGGAACCGACCCCGCAGCCGAACGCCCAGAGGGCGCGGCGACGCCCGAAGACACCGGGTCCGACAGTCCGGTTCTGGAGCCGAGCGGCGTCGACATCGATGGCCTCGCTGGGCTGGCGTTACTCGTCGGAATCGTCACCGCAGCCGTCCCACTCGTCCGGCGGATTTCGCGACAGTGACCGCGACTCACCGACCGTGCGGCCGGGGCACCCCGAGGGGAGTCCGTCGAGACCGGACACCGGACACCGGAGCGGCGGGCGGGTGGTGGGTGACGCCGTGACGCGAGGCCGGTCCGATGACGCCCGCACGACAGCCGCGGACTGGTCCGGCGAGGTCAACAGCGGGAGTTCCGACGCCGATCGTGGCGAGGAGGTTGCCGCCGCGACCGGCGCCGACGGCTTCCGGTCCGAGTTGGTCGCGGGCGTCCGCGCCATCGACGTGGCTGTTCTCTGCGCGGTCCCGGCCGCCTTGGTCGCCACCTTCGCCCTCCCGATCGAACTCCGCCGGTCGCTCGCGTTCGACTACACAGACCCCACGCTGTCAACGGCGTTCACCGCCCACTACGTCCACCTCCGGGCAACGCACCTCGCGGGGAACCTGGTGGGGTACGGGCTGCTCGCGGGCGTCGGCTACGCCCTCGCGGTCATCGGCGACCGGCGGCGGCTCTTCGTGACCGCGCTCGCGACGTTCCTGCTCGCGTTCCCGGTCGCGCTCTCGGCGTTGAACCTGGCCGTGCCGCGGAACGCCGTCGGGTTCGGGTTTTCGGGGATTAACATGGCGCTCCTGGGGCTGCTCCCGCTTCTGCTCTGGACGTACGCCTGTGAGCGGTTCGCCCCTGACGCGTCCGTGCGGGCGCTTCCCGCGGTCTTTTTTCTCCTCGTTGGGTGGATCTCGCTGCTGGCGCTGCCGGTGTCCACCACCGGTGTCGGGCTCGCGGGGCTCGCGACGGCGGGCGCTGGGATTTCAATCGGGGTCGTCTACGTGATGAGCACCGACGGGGGGCGTCGGCTGCCAACCCGCGAACGGCTCCGGGCCGTGACGTCTCGGCCGGGGGACGGCGACCTGTTCGTGGCGGGGGTGGTCCTGCTCGTGGGGTATCCGGTTGTCGGGTTCCCCGCCGACCCCACCGGGACTGGGGGCGTCGTGAACCTCTACGTCCACCTGCTCGGGTTCTGCCTCGGGTTCATCGGCGCGTTCATCCTGCTCGCGGGCGACGTTGTCGACGAATGAAGGCCCGTCTCCCCCGAGCCACACACGGGGTGGCAGCCGGTCGTGAACCACGAATTTATAATGATTCGATGACACCATCGAAGCGAGGCCGTCGGGCCGCCTCCGCACACGCCGACGGCCGCCGGCGGTGACGGTGACGGTGTCAGACACCACATGTCCCCCAAACGAATCCTCTCACTCACACTTCAAGTGGGTGTCGCGGTCGTGGTCCTCTCGGTGGTCGTCGGGCAGTTCCTCGGGCAGCCGATACTCCTCAGCTTCGTCGAGACCGGGAGCATGCAACCGACGCTCGACCCCGGTGACGGGTTCGTCGCGATCCCCACCGCGGTCGCGGGCGACATCGGCCCCGGCGACGTCGTGACCTTCGAGGCCCAAGAGATCCAAGGCGGCGGGCTAACGACCCACCGCGTGGTCGCGGAGACCGAACGCGGGTACGTCACTCGAGGGGACAACAATCCCTTCTCCGACCAGGACGGCGGCGAACCCATTGTCCAAGAGGCCGAGATCGTCGCGAAGGCGCTCAGCGTCGGCGGGGGCGTCGTCGTCATCCCGCACCTTGGCACGGTCGCGATGGGCTTTCAGGCCGCGTTCGGGTCGGTGCAGACGTGGCTCGCGGTCACGTTCGGCGTCCGGTCGCTCCAGGGCACCCAGGGGCTCGCGTACATCCTTTTCGGGCTCTCGGCGGCCGCGTACGCGGTCGATTGGTACACCGACCGCGGGAGTCGTGACCGCCCCGAACGGGACCGCTCGCGCAACGACGGTACGTCGGTGTTCGCGATCGTGCTCGTCCTGGCGCTTGTGTTGATCGGGACCGCGACCGCGGCCATGGTCGTCCCCGGAGGCACCCAGGAGTACGGAGTCGTGAGCGCCGAGTTCGAGTCGGAAGACCCCACAGTCATCGAGCGCGGCACGAGCCAGGAGATCGAGTACGTCGCCCCCAACGCCGGACTCATTCCGGTGTACGCCTACGTCACGCCGGGGAGTCCGGGGGTCGACGTCGATCCCCGGCGGGTGTACGTCGGGAGCCGCGGCGAGGCAACCACCGCGGTGACGCTGTCAGCCCCTGAAGAGACCGGCTACTACCGGCTGTTCGTCGCCGAACACCGATACCTCGCGGTTCTGCCACCCAGCGTGATCGACGAACTCTACGGCGTCCATCCGTGGGCGCCGCTGCTCGCGATCGACGCGCTGCTGGGCGGCAGCATCGTCGTACTCGGCGTCGTCCTCTTCCGTGGCGGGCCCGCGCGGATCCGCTCTCGGGAGTCGCGCGCGCACTCCTCGTCATACCGGCGGTTCCTCCGAGAACTATACAGGTGACCGAATGAGCTCTTCGACACAACCCAGCGAAACACGGCTCCGTAGTCGGGCGGTACTGCACGCACAGTTCACCGCGATCGCCATTGTCTGCCTGCTCGTTGCGGCGGCCGGCGCCGGGTTGGTGTACACGACTCACGTCGAACCCGGCACCACAACGGAGACGCGGACGACGTCCCCGCTCACCGTCGAGACGGAGTACGTCCACGCCGCGGAGGTGACCCAACCGAACTCCGTGTTCGCCACCGGGGCGGTTCTCAACGACCGGAGCACGTACTTCACGCGGATCGCGCCCGAACTCGATATCGACATCGAGACCCGGTACACCGCGGCCACCGCCAGCAACGTCTCCGTCGATGTCACGTCGGAACTCGTTATCCGGAACGTCGGCGAGGACGGCGAGGTGGTCTACTGGAGCGACCGGGAACCGCTCGCGAGCAGGCGGTTCTCCGGGGTGAGCTCCGGGGAGACCGTCGCCGTGTCGGTCGTTCTCAACACCTCTTCGGCCGGCGCGACCGCGGCGTCGATCGAAGAGGAACTCGGCGCCGCGCCCGGAACGACGGAGGTACTCGTCGTCTCAGAGGTCGGTGTGGACGGGACATTTGAGGGTGAGCCCACGACGTACACCCGAACCATCGAGATGACCATAGAGCCCGGTGAGAGCACGTACGCAGTGTCTAACCCGGGGCTCCAGTCGGGCGGTCCCGAACGGACCGAACGGATCACCCGCCAGCGGAGCTACGGCCCCCTCCGGTCGATCGGCGGCCCACTTGTCTTTCTCGTGGGGATGGTCGGAACCGGGGCGCTGGTGTACGCTCGAGTCCGGACGCAACTCGCGCTCACGCCCGAGGAGGAGGCGTATCTCTCCTACCGCGACGACCGCTCGGAGTTCGCCGAGTGGATCACGCGAATCCGGCTTCCCGACCCGGTGTTTGAGCGCCCGCAAGCGGAGGCGTCGAGCCTCGGGGACTTGGTCGACTTCGCGATCGACAACGACACCGGCGTGGTCGAGGACCCCGACACGGGCGTGTTCTACGCTGTCACCGGTGACCTTCTCTACGCGTATCGACCGCCATCGCCGACGGGCAGCGCTTCCGAGGCTGAGGCCGAGGCCGCTACCGGGACGGAATCGACGGCCGAAGAGGACGCAGGCGAAGTCAACAACGGTGACGAGTCGGAGCCGTCACCCGATACCGAGACGGGGGTGGACAGCGACCGGCCGGACGGGGCCGACTCGGCGACCGACGCCGGATCGGCGGAGTAGCCCGGACACGGCGGATGCGAGGTCTCAGTTCGTCGAAACGGGGCGGGGCTGTGGAGAGAGGTCAGTTCTGGCGCTGGACGATAGACAGATCGACGAGCAATCCGGGGATGCCCAGGAACCCGAAGGCGACGCCACGGAGTCGCGGATCGGAAAGCCCCCCTGTCTCCGAATCGGAATACACGTAGTACCCGACAGTCGGCCAGAACACGAGCAGGTACACGCCGACGCGAACCGGTAGACCGTTGTACGCGGTCACGAGGCTCATCTCGTTCTTTCACCCGGACGGGAAGTCATATCCGAAGTCTCAGTCGGGAGTTGCGAAAGACCTGCCGGCGTGTGTACAAGGAGTGTACGGCGGGGAGAGCCTAGGCCGGGATTTGAACCCGGGGTCTCGTCCTTACCAAGGACGCGCTTTACCGCTAAGCTACCCAGGCGCGTATTGTCGTAACCCGGAATCGTCTTTAGACGTTTCGATTCGGGGCCGCCGTCGGCCGATCCGCGGTGCCGGCCTCAGGAGTCAGTCGCCGACGAGGGAACCCGGTCGCTGGACGCCCCGCCGACCGCCGACAGCGACGCGATGCGTTCGGTAGTCGCCTCCGAGAACGCGGCGTCGGCCGGCGCGAGTTCCCCGTCAGCGTCGCAGTCGCGGCCGAGTTCGGCGGCGTACTCCACGGCCGCCGGCGGCGGGGTCGCGCCGACCGCGGTCATCCCCGTCGCCAGGGCGAGCGCAAACACGTCGGCTTCGAGATTGCGGTCAAGGGAGCCGACGTCGGCGCCCTCGCCCCGCGCGAGCGTCTGGTCGCGGCCGAACGCCCGGACCACGTCGACCGCTCGGCCCGCCGCGTCGGTGCGTGCGAGCAGGTAGAACCCGCGGGAAACCAACACGTCGGCCGCGAGCACGTCGAGGTCGGCGTCGATATCTCCCGCGTCGGTGTCGATGGTCTCCGTCCAGGGTTCCGCCCACGCGAGCGACCGGGTGAGCCGAAGCCCCTCGTAGATCAGCTGCACCCCGGCGGCGCGTTCGGCGAGTCCGTCGGTGTCGGGATCCACCCCGGTTTCGGGGGCGCGGGCGCTCACAAGCGTCAACACAGCCGGTGTCATCGGCGCGTCCGAGAGCCGTTCGAGCAGGACCTCGCGGAGTCGGTCGGGCTCGATGTTGTCGACCGCCTCGCACGCGGCCTCGCGGACCCGCACGGCGTCGTCCATCGAACGCAGGTAACGGCGGGAGCGGCAAAGACCTTTGGAACCGACGACGCCGGGTCCACGTTTTTGTACCCGCGTGTGCTACGGTGTCGTATGACGTTTGTGATCGTCGGGTACGGGCGGGTCGGCGCGCGGACGGCCCGGATCCTTCACGAGGAAGGCCACGCCGTCGTGATTGTCGAAAACAACCCGGACAAGGTCGAACGCGCCCGCGAGGCAGAGTTCGACGTCATCGAAGGCGACGGCAAGAACGAGTCGGTCCTGGAGCGAGCGGGTGTTGCGGACGCGGCCGCGGTCGCGGGGCTCACCGGCGACCCCAATGTGGACTTCGCGGCGTGTATGGCCGGGAAGGAGTACGGCTGCCGGGTTGTGATGCGGATCAGCGAGGACTACCGCGAGGAGATCTACGACCAGTACGCCGAGGACGTTGACGAGCTCATCTACCCCGAGAGACTCGGGGCAGCGGGTGCGAAGACCGCGCTCTTGGGCGGGAACTTCAACGCGATCGGCGAACTCACCGAGGGGCTCCGGCTCACGACGGTGACAGTCCCGGCGGGTGCGCCGGTGATCGGACGAAAAGTCAACGACATCGACCTCGAGGACTTTGGGCGGATCTACGCCCACGGCCGCGGCCGGGGGGCGATGACCATCCCTCTGCCGGGCACCGCGGTCGAACCCGGCGACCACCTCGCGTTGGTGGTCGAGCAGCACAGACTCGACCGTGCGAAGGCGGCGCTGCTCGGCGAGTCGAAGCAGAAACCGTAATGCACCGTCGCCGGGGGGCGACGGCGCCGAACCGGGGTGCAACGGTCACGTGTCGGGCGCACGACGCTGGTGCGGCGACCGTTGTGACGCGGCCGTCGGTGCACGCCCGCCGGATCGGTTCGCCGTGACACACTTAAATTTGCGTCAGACGCACACCGGACAGTGCCGGCGCCGTCCTGCAAAATTGACCTTCTCCCGCGCCTAAAGACGCGGGAATCACGAGACGCTTCGCGTCTCGAACCAGTCGACCCCGAGGCAATTTACTTGTTGTACGTGTCGGGGATGAGGACTCGACCGTGGCGGCCGAGGTACCGGGTCAGGAGCGATTCGACTGTGCTGCGGGCCGACGGAATCGACGCGGCAGGGATGTAGAAGTCGGTTTCGAGGTCGGTGCGTTCGGCGGATCGCTTGGGTGCGGTAGCCATTGTATTTGTACGGAGGGACCACACCCCTATGAGACTTCGTTAGTACTCGTTCGGGTATTTTTATAGCCTATTCTGTATCGAACGGCAGTAGTTGAATTCATTTCAATATTGTGGCCACGACGTCGAACGAAACAGTACCGTCTGCAACGAGGTCGGTCGGAGCACCCACGGCCGGGGGACGCTCACACAAGAGACGATTGGGCCACACCCGAGTTGGCGCCGAACCCCTCACGGGAGGTCGACGTCAACCCCGGAGTGGCGGCTCGCAGCGTCAACGGTGTTGGACAGAAGCATCGCGACAGTTAGCGGGCCGACCCCGCTCGGAACCGGTGTGATAGCCGCCGCCTTCTCCGCTGCACTCTCGAAGTCGACGTCACCGACGACTTGTCCACCCGCGGCCGCCCCGGCGTCGACGCGGTTGATCCCGACATCGACCACGACAACACCCTCCGAGAGCATTTCGGCGTCAACGAGTTCCGGACGCCCGGCCGCGACGACCAGAATCTCCGCCGACCGGGTGACCCTCGCGAGGTTCTCGGTCCGGGAGTGACACACCGTCGTCGTGGCGTCGCCGCCCGGTCCACGCCCGGAGAGCAGGGTCGCCATCGGGCGGCCAACGGTCTCCGACCGGCCGACGACCACCGCGCGTTTCCCCGCAGTGTCGATTCCGTAAGCGTCGAGTAGCCGACGGATTCCGGCGGGCGTCGGGGGTGTATACCGGGGGGCCCCCGCGAAAAGGCGCCCGAGGTTCTCCGGGTGGGTCGCCGCAACGTCTTTCGAGGGGTGGATCCGTCGGGCCGCCGCTCGCCGGTCGACGTGATCCGGGAGCGGAGACTGGACCGACACGCCGTGGACCGCCGGATCGTCGTTCAGCTCGGCGAGCCTGTCGAACAGGCTGGCCGCGGGCTGGCGGGGATCGATCTCGCAGACCCAACACCGGATCCCGACCTCCGAGCACGCTTGCTGTCTCATCGAGACGTGCGTCCGTCCCGCACCCGACTCAGTCATCGAGACGAGCGCTACCGTCGGCGTGACACCCGCATCACGGAGCGCGTCGACCGACGACGCGAGGTCGTCGTGGGTCCGGTCGGCGATCGCGTTACCGTCGAGGAGGGTCGGCGCTGGGTCGGTCGACTCCGTCGCCCCCGTCCCTGCTGCCGCGTGCTGATCCATCTGATGTCGGTCGTCTATTCTACACCCTCGGGAATGTTTCAACCCGGTGAATACTCACCCTGTTGAAGTGTCTCGCGGACCGTCGGGCCGCTCGCAACGCCGACGGGCGAGGCGGTTCACACGACCCGGTTGATCAGGTCGTTGCCGACCTGGAGCCGCTCGACGTTTTCGGCCACGATCGACCCCACGTGTTTGTGGTACCGGTGAGTGAAACCCGCACAGTGCGGCGAGACGATGACCTCGTCCATCCCCCACAACGGGGACGAGTCGGGGAGCGGCTCCGTCTCGAAGACGTCGAGGGCGGCACCCGCGATCTCGCCGTCTTCGAGGGCACTCACAAGGGCGGGCTGGTCGACGACCGCACCACGGGCGACGTTGATCAGGTAGGCGTCCTCGCGCATCGCTGCGAGGACGTCGGCGTCGAGCAGCCCCCGGGTGTCGTCGGTCAGCGGAACGGCGGCCACGACGAACCGGGCGTTCGACACCGCATCCCGGAGCTCCGACGGCGTGTACACCTCGTCAACGCCGGGTTCCGGAGTGGGCGTCCGCCTGACCCCCGTGATCTCCACCCCGAGTCCGGTGAGCCGGTCGACGACCCCGCGGCCGAGGGTTCCGAGCCCGACTACACACGCGCGCTCGCCGCGGACCGTCCACGCGTCGTCCCACTCCGGGGGAGACCACGTCGCCTCCCCCTGGTTGGCGACGTGTTCGTGGAGCCGGCGCGAGAACGCCAGCGCGTAGCCCGCGACGGTCTCTCCGATGGCGTCGCCGTGGATCCCGGTGCTGTTGGTGAGCGCGACGTCGGCCGCCCGCATCCGGTCGAACGGGAACTGGTCGACCCCGGACTGGATGGAGTGGACCCACCCGAGGTCGTCGCAGGCGTCCCAGTAGTCGAACGTGACCACCGCCTGACAGTCGTCGAGGCCGTGGGATCCGTTGACAACGGTCGTCGTGACCGGAAGTCCGGCGAGTTCCTCGACCAGTATCTCCGGCGGGAACAGAATCGAGACCGACTCATCAACCCCGAGCGTGTCGAGTCGCATACCGGAGCCAGGACCGCGGACCGTCTAATATGTATCCCTGGTCACGACGGTCGTGTTTAGGTAGGCGACGACCGACCGGAGAACCGCTCTCGGGTGGGACTGGAAGCCCCCGATGTCTCGTTCTCAGCAACCTCACTCCCGGGTGAACAGTACCGTCACGACTCCCGGTCAGGGGGGTCGACGTCGTGGTGGGCCTGAATGGTGGGGAGGCGATCCAGCGCCTGTCGGACGATCGAGGCGTGGCCCCGGCCGCGCTCCTCGCGGTACAGCGCGAGCGACAACCCGATGAGCGCGAGCACGGCCAACACGGCGAACGGCGCGCCCGTAAGAACCGCCAGCGCCTGGAGGGTCTCGCCGCCGCCGGCCAGAAGCACGGAGAGCGCGACGGCCGCCTGGAAACCGCCCCACAGCACGATACTCCCCCGGGAGGGCGCAACCTCCCGCCGCGACGCCAGGATGGCGGTGACGAGCGTCGAGGTGTCCGCGGAGGTGACCATGAACACGACGATGAGCGACAGAAAGAGAAACGCCAGGAGTTCGCCCAGCGGGAGCGACGACAGGAGCGGGAACCCCGCGACCGCCTCGGAGCCGCCGCGTTCGGTGATGGCTCCCAGCGCGTCGGCCCCGCCGCCGCGCTGGAGCGACAGCGCGGTGCCGCCGAAGATCAGAAACCACGCGCCCGTTGCCGCGGAGGTAGCGACCACGCTGGTGAACACCACGGTCCGGATCCGCCGGCCGCGCGACAGCGCCGCGATGAATGTCCCCGCGAACGGTGCCCACGAGAACCACCACGCCCAGTTCCAGACGGTCCACTCCGTCACCCACGACCCCGAGGAGAACAGGCTCATCGGCAGGACGTGTACCGCGTACGACCCGAGCGCGTCGGTGCCGCGGTCGACAACGAACCCCCGCGGGCCGACCGTCAAAAGCAGGAGCGCAAACAGCCCGAACAGGACCACGGTGAGCCCGGATATCCGCCGGATGCCCCGGTGGAGCCCCGAGACCGCAGAGAGCACGAACACCGTCGCCAGCCCGCCGACGAGGAGAACCGGCCCGATGTCGCTGGGAGGCACGTCCCACTGGAACGCTACCCCCGCGAGAAACTGTTGGGAGATGAGCCCGAGCGAGGTGGCGATTCCGCCGATGGTGGCGAACACCGCCAGGGTGTCGACCAGCCGGCTCCACGGCGAGGCCAACCCGTCGACACCCAGAAACGGCGTCAGGATCGACGACACTCTGAGCGGGGCGCCGCGCTGGAACACGAAGTACGCGATCGGAATCCCGATTGCGGCGTAGGCGGCCCACGCCGACACCCCCCAGTGGAACAGCGAGTACACTAAGGCGGCGTTGACCGCGGCCGACGACCCGGCCGGAGCGTCGAAATACGGCGGCGGCTGCTGGTAGTGAAACAGCGCCTCGGCGGGGCCCCAGAAGACGATACCCGCGGCGATCCCCGCAGTGAAAACGAGCGAGAAGTACGTCGGGTAGGTGTACGCCGGCGTGGCGTCCTCGCCGCCGAGTTTGATATCGCCCCACGGCCCGAACAGTAGCGCTCCGCAGTAGAGCACCGAAAGAAGGGAAACGCCGAGCAGCATCGGTCCCATTCCGCGGAGGATGCCGTCGGTGAGCCCGTTGATCGCGGCCGTCGTGGTCGCCGGGAACGCCAACTGGAGCGCGAAATACCCCGCAAAGACCGCGATCGGGAGTCCGAGGATGGCCGGATCGTGGGCGGCAACGACGTCTCCGAGCAACGACCGGACCGATCCCCGGCGGACCGCGAGCAGCGCCGAACCGGTCGACTCCGTGGTTCCATCGCTGTCGTGGGGAAGCACCGCGATGTACCCCAAGCCGGAACCGAAAAACAGCAGCGCGAGCACCAGCCACGTCTGGCCGCCGATGACACCGCCGACAAGCGCCGGGAAGAAAAACCCCACCAGGACGACCGCGCCGGATCCGACGAAGGTCGACAGGAACGCGCCGGCCACGGTCTTTCGCCCGTCGCTTATGTCAACGGTGCTCATACGGGACACGTTGTGGGGGAGGTGTATTATGTTGTTGACGCGTCAGGGCTCGGTATCGCCGGCAGCGGAAGTCTCGCTGTCGGGATCGGCAGCGGAAGTCTCGCCGTCGGGATCGGCAGCGGAAGTCTCGCTGTCGGGATCGGCAGCGGAAGTCTCGCCGTCGGTGCCGGCAGCGGAAGTCTCGCCGTCGGTGCCGGCAGCGGAAGTCTCGCTGTCGGGATCGGCGGTCGCGACCCCGGCGAAGTCGCCGTCTGTCCGCCCGAGCAACCCCTCCAGCGGAGACCCGGCGTCGCCGTCACGGTCGGGATCCAACACCGTCGCCCCGAGCAGCCGACCGCCGATCGACCGGAGGTCGATCACCTCGTCGGCGCCGACAGTGCCCAGTTTGTCGACGTGGGTGTCGCCGTTCGCGACCGCGACGATCCTGACGTCGGAGTTGACATTCCGTGTGGCCAGCACTGCGAGCACGTTGGCCGCGTCGTCGTCGCTCGCGACCGCGACGCCGCGTGCGGCGTCAACCCGCGCGTCAACCAGCGCGGACTCGTCGGTGGGGTCGTCGGTCAGCACCTCGATCCCGGCGTCCGACAGCCGCGCAGCGGCGTCGGTGTCTGTAGTCACCACCACCAGGTCGGTGCCGTCCGCGACCTGGTCGAGGAACGATTCGGTCACGTCGCCGTAGCCGAGCACCACCACGTGGTCCTCGAGGAGTGCGAGTTCTGATGCGGTCATGGTTCCAAACGCGGATGCCATCCGGGACTCGATCGCGGGACCGACGAGAGCGCCGACCGCCACGGTGAACGCGCCGGTCCCGAGCAGGATCACCGATAGCGAAAACAGCTCCGCCTCGACCGTTCGCGGGGTGATATCGCCGTACCCCACCGTCGCGATGGTGACGATCACGTAGTAGAAGGCGTCGCCCCAGTTGTGGAGTTCGATGAACTGCTCGCGGAGGCCGTACGACCCGATGGTGCCGTAGACCACGACCCCGAGAATCGAGGTCAGCGAGGCGACCTGGAGCGATGACAGCGCAAGCGCGGTGTCGAACTCCCCGCGGTTGGCGATCAGGAAGGGGACGGTCACCACGATGAGGAAAAACAGCGGGATTTCGGTCGGCCGCCCCGTGAGAAACGGGAAGACCGCGAGCAGCGGGACCAACACCAAGGCGGCGAGCCACGCGATCCGCCGCCGCCGACTGAGCCCGAACGTCACGAGGGCCAGGGGGAACGCGAACAACACGCCGGCGAACCGGACAAAGATCCGTGTGCCGGGGACGATACCCCCGAGCGGCCCGTCGACGACGAGCTGCGGCTGGCTCAGGTTCGAGAGCCCGGTGACAAAGGCGAGCACCGTGACCGCAGCCACGAGCGTCACGGTTGGCTTCGCGCCCGAGAACTCCCGCCACTCGACGAACGGGATCCGCTCAACCGGGTAGAACATCCGCTCGAATGGGCGTTCGTCCGGCTGGCCCTGTGAGTCAACCACTACCGCTCTTTCGCGGATATGTGATAAAACAGTACTGCCGCGTCGTCACGACACCGCGGACCGGTGTGGAGCCCCAGCCGGACTCGCCACATAGAAGGTGACGTGTTTGATACGTTGAGTCCGAGCGGAGGCGTCCCACCGGTTTTTAAGTTCGCAGCCGGGGAGGTTCGCCGTGTATGAAACGGACCATTAGCACCGACGACGCACCCGCCGCGGTCGGCGCGTACAGCCAAGCGACAACCGACGGCGACATCCTGATCACCGCCGGGCAGCTCCCGCTGACAACCGACGGCGACCTGCTTGACGACGAACCGGTCGCAGACCAGACGCGACAGTGTCTCCGGAACGTCGAGGCCATCCTCGAGTCCGAGGGGCTGTCGCTGTCGGACCTGCTGAAGACCACGGTCTTCCTCGACGACATCGACGACTTCGACGAGTTCAACGAGGCCTACAGCGAATTCTTCGACGAGGCGCCGCCCGCCCGCAGCGCCGTCGGCGCCGGCGCGGTCCCGAAGGGTGCCGCCGTCGAGATCGAGGCCATCGCGACGATGGAGTAAGGACCGGGGCCTGCGTTCGAGCCACGATCTCCGACCGACGCCGTAACAAACGCTTAATCAATCTTCGTGTGCTACCCCGGGTATGACCGACGCGGCTACCGCCGACCTCCTCCGGGTCGATCTGACCGATCACACGGTCGAGCGCGAACCCATCCCGGAGCGGTGGCTGACCGAATACGTGGGCGGCAAGGGCCTCGGCGCGCGGTACCTCTACGACCGGCTCGAACCCGGCACCGACCCGCTGGGCCCCGACAACTATCTGCTGTTCGTGCTGGGGCCGCTCAGCGGCCTGCTCCCCGGCGAGACGCAGTTCGCGGCGATCACCCGCTCGCCGCTGACCGGAACCTTCCTCGACTCCTACAGCGGCGGTGAGTTCGCCAACGACCTGGTGGCCGCGCTCGACGGGGCGCTCGGGGTCGCCGTCACCGGGCAGTCCGACGAGCCGGTCGTGCTCGAACTCGACGACGGCGAGGCGGCGCTCACGCCGGCCGCGGACCTCTGGGGGCGTGACGTCGTCGACACCTGCGACGCCCTCGACGGCACGGTCGCCTGCGTCGGGCCCGCGGGCGAGAACCGGGTCAAATACGCCACGATCGCCTCCGACGGCGGCGACCACCACGCGGGTCGTGGGGGTGCGGGGGCGGTGATGGGCGCGAAGCGACTGAAAGCTGTCGTCGCGCGGGGCTCCCCGCCGGATCCAGCACCCGAGGTCGCGACCCTCCGGGAGGCCTACGAGCGGCGGTACCGCGAGACCGACGTGGGACGGTGGCACGCCGCGAGCGCGACCTTGGAGACCGTCGACTTCGCCGACGAGGTGGGGGTGCTCTCCACCCGTGGGTGGCAGGAGGGATCCTTCGACGGCGCCGGCGACATCGGGATCGAGGCGGTCAAGGAAGCCGCGGTCGATCGCGAGCGCGACGAGGCGGGGATCGTGGGCGGGTTCCGCGTCGAGACCGACGCCGGGGAGTCGGTGCCACGGGGCGGCACCCCGATGTCGCTGGGGGCGGGGCTCGGGATCGACGACTTCGACGCGGTGGCGGCGCTGGGAAAGACCTGCGACCGACTCGGACTCGACGTCATCAGTGCGGGCAACGCCGTCGCGTGGGCGATCCGCGCGGCCGAGGAGGGCGTCGTCGACGTTGACGGGAGCAAAGCTCCCGTCCGCCAATCAGAATCGCAAAGCGATTCTGATGATGTCGATCCTGCGAGTCTGGGGCTCGACACCGACGCGGCCCTCTCGTTCGGCGACCACGACGCCGCTCGGGCGACCATCGAGGCGATCGCGACCCGCGAGCCGGGCGTTCCCGACGCCCTGGCCGATGGGGTCGAGGCCGCCGCCGATCGGCTGGGGGGCGCCGATCTCGTCCCTACGATCAAGTCGATGGAGGTGCCAGCCTACGACCCGCGGGGGTCGCCGACTATGGCGCTTGCGTACGCCACGAGCGACCGCGGCGCGTGTCACCGCCGATCGCTCCCGGCCGAGACCGAGGTGTTCGGCGACGACTGGGACGACACCGACCGCGTCCGGGTGGTGATCCGCGAACAGACCATCACCGCGGCGCTCTGGAGCCTGATCGCCGACGACTTCGCGGGGGCTGTCCTGGAAGACGACCTCGGCGCCGAGTGGCTCGCCACGGTCGACGCTGCCGCCCCCACCGACCCGGCGGAACTCCTCCGGATCGGCGAGCGGGCCTGGACGCTCACGCGGCTGTTCAACGTCCGCGAGGGGTTCGACGCCGGCGACGAGACGTTGCCGGCGGCGTTCCAGCGCCCGGTGAGTGGCGGCCCCGCGGACGGTCGCGGGATCGACACGGGGTGGTTCGACCGACTCCGACAGCGGTACTACGCGGCCCGCGAGTGGGACGAACACGGCGTGCCGACCCGGGGGCTGCTCGACCGGCTAAACCTGCTTGACGTCGTCGACGACGACACGCCCGTGGCTCGTGAGCCGGTGACGAAGTGACATCCTCCCACGACTGAAGTCGTGGGCTTCCCGAGGTTCTTATGTTACTCCCGTCGATTCGGATGGGTGGGAATCTATGGTTTGTGGACTGTCGGCCACTGGCTCTGCCACGAAGCCGTTACTCGTACCGATAACGGGCTTCGAGTTACCTGATTGGTTAACGACAGTCGGCGTGGTCGGCTTACCTTTTGATTTCGGCTACGAACCGTGGCAAACACCGAGTCAACTGCCAATTCTCCACGCACTAATTACGTTACGGTGTCGTTTGGCAAGAATTTGTCGGATTCATCCCACGGCTGAAGTCGTGGGTTTTCTCCTCGTTTTTCTATAAAAAAGTCGGAATCGGGTTCCGGCGGTGGATCAGTCGTCCGCGGGCGCGTCGGCGGCGTCGGCGTCGTCGGTCGTGACGCTGACCTCGATTTCCACGGCTGCAGCCTTGTACTCGGGGATCTTTGCGCGTTCGTCGAGGACGTCGTTGGTGAGGCGGTTGCCCGCAGCGTCAGCGAAGTGCGGCGTCGTCCAGACGGTACCCTCCTTCGTGTCCTCGGTGACCCGCGCCTCGACCTCGATCTCGCCGCGCCGGGATTTGAGGGTCACGTATTCGCCGTCCTCGATGCCGTAGCGGTCGGCGTCGTTGGGGTGGACGTCGACGAAGTTCTCCGGTTCGACGTGGTTGAGCGTCTTGGAACGTCGGCTCATCGTCCCCGTGTTGTAGTGTTCGATGATCCGGCCCGTCGTGAGGATGAGCGGGTACTCCTCGTCGGGGGTCTCCTTGGGCGGCTGGTGTCTAACGCCTTCGATCTGGCCGAGACCGCTCTCGGTAGTGAAGCCGTCGCTGTAGAGGTACGCGTCGCCCTCGTCGCCGGGTTCGTAGCAGGGCCAGTGGATCCCCTCCTCGCCGATGCGATCGTAGGTCATACCGTAGAAGATGGGGGCTACCTGCCGGAGTTCCTCGAAGACTTCCTCGGGCCCGTCGAAGTCGAAGGAGCCGTCGCCGAACAGGCGGTTGCCAACGTCACACAGGATCTCGAGGTCGTCTTTGGTGTTCGGGTGGACCTTGTCGACGCCGCGCATCCGCTGGGTCCGGCGGTCCGTGTTGACCACCGTCCCGTCGCGTTCCGCCCACGACGTTGCGGGAAGGATCACGTCGGCGTACTCGGCGGTCTCGGTCTTGTAGATGTCCTGTACCACCATGAAGTCGAGTTCTTCGAGGCGCTCCTCGACCCGGTTGGTGTCGGGTTCGCTCATGACGGGGTTTTCGCCCATGATGTAGAGTCCGTGGATCGTGTCGCCGATCTCGTGGGAGACCTCGACGTTCGTCAGGCCGGGTTCCGATGGGATCTCGAAGTCCCAGACCTCCTCGACGTCCGCACGAACCTCGGGATCGGAGACGTCACGGTACCCCGGGAGGACGTTCGGCATCGCACCGACGTCCGACGCGCCCTGGACGTTGTTCTGGCCGCGCAGGGGGTTGACGCCCGTCCCCGGTCGGCCCAGGTTGCCCGTGACCAGCGCGAGGTTGATCTCGTTTTGGACGTTGTCGACGCCACAGGTGTGCTGGCTCATCCCCATCCCGGTGAAGATGGCGGCGTTGTTCGCCATCGCGTACTTCTCGGCGGCGAGTTCGATGTCCTCGAGCGGGACGCCGGCTTCCTCGGCGGCGGCTTCCTTGTCGAAGTCTTCGAGCGTCTCTTTCAGGTCCTCGAAGCCCTCCGTGCGCTCGGCGACGAACTCCTCGTCGACCCAGTCGTTTTCGAGGACCGTCTTGAGGACGACGTTGAGCAGGGGGATGTCGGTCCCGGGTTCGGGTTGGAGGTGCATGTGGCGGTCGGTGTCGGTGATCTCGAACGACCGCGTGGTCTTGTTGGCGTGGGGGTCGACCTGGATGACGGTCGCCCCTTCGAGTACCGCCTGCCGGAAGTACTGACTGTTGGCGATGGGATGTTGCTCGCCGGGGTTTGCGCCCTGGATCCAGAACACGTCGGCCGCCTCTTCGAGGTCGGCCATGCTGTTCGTCATCGCACCCTCGCCGAGGCTGTTCTTGAGGGCGTACACCGTCGAGGAGTGGCACATCCGGGTGCAGGTATCGACGCTGTTGGTGCCGTAGCGTCGGGCCAGTTTCTGGATGAGGTAGTTCTCCTCGTTCATCGCCTTCGAACACCCGTAGAAGCCCACTCCCTGCGCGGAGTGGTCCTCGCGGATGCGCTCCATATTCTCGACGATCACATCGTAGGCCTCGTCCCACGACGCCTCGCGGAGTTCACCGTCGTCGTCGCGGAGCAGGGGGTCGGTCAGGCGGTCCTCGTGGTTGACCGATTGCGTCGCCGCGCCGCCCTTGATGCAGATGCTACCGTCGTTGACCGGCGCATCACCCCACGGGCGGAACGAGACTTCGCCTTCGTCGTCCTGTGCGATCTGGATTCCGCAACCCACACCGCAGTACGGGCAGATCGTCTTGGTCGGTCCTTCGGATTCGCCGTTTGATTCAGAAGACATTATCAACAGTATAGCAATGGCGAAGTATGAATGTTGTTATGCTGAATCGGAGCGGTCGGTCAGCTCCGCTCACACACCGCGACGCATAGGTTCTCACGTCGTTCCCGAACGTGTCAACATAACAGCCGTTCGAGTTGCCGTGGCGAAGGGGTCGCCTCCGGGGACGGTCCCGCGCGGACGCGCCGCCGATGGGAAACGTTGAGGCGGCCGGCGGGAGTACCCCGAGTGTGAACCTCACTACCGACATCGTCGCCGAGCACACCCAAACCTATCCCGAGGTACAGCCGTTTTCGATGGTGGAAGACGAACACCGCGAGCTCCTCCCGGACATGTTCGAGGGGGGCGACTACGGGTGGCGCGACGCCGAGTGGGTCGTCCAGTGGTACGGCCGCCGGTTCTTCGGCGGGTTCTCCGACCGCGACCGCCGAGCGCTCGAGGCCGCTTACAACGACAACGACTACGAGGACGTCCACGACGCCATCGGCGCCGCCGTTGACGCCGAGGACGCCGTGGGGATGCTGTCGCACCTCACGGACCTCGCCGGCGTCGACGTGCCGATCGGGTCGGCGTTCTGCCAGTTCATCGACCCCGACAACTACGTCGTGATCGACGAGCGGCAGTGGGGGCTGCTCCGGGAGGCGGGGGAACTCGACGCCGACTACCCGGACCCGCCGACGATCGAAGCGTACGAGCGGTATCTGGCGACCTATCGGGCGGTCGCCGACCGGTGTGAGTGCTCGTTGTGGGATCTCTACCGGGCGCTGTGGGTGCTCGGGCAGGAGTAGCGTGGTCGAGCCGAGAGAAGAAACCGCGTCGCAGACGCCGAGGTCGCGCTCTCCGCCTCAGAACAGGCCGCTGATGTTGCCGTCCTCGTCGATGTCCATGCCGGCGGCCGCGGGTTCGGCGGGCAGGCCGGGCATGTCCAGCACGTCACCCGTCAGCGCGACCAGGAAGCCCGCGCCCGCGGAGGGGTACAGCTCGCGGACGTCGAGCTCCCACCCGGTCGGTGCGCCCTTCTTCGAGGCGTCGTCGCTCAGCGAGTGGAAGGTCTTCGAGAGACACACCGGCATGTCGTCGAAGCCGAGGTCTTCCATGCGCTCGATGTCCTCTTCGGCGCTGCCGACGTAGTTGACGCTGTCGGCGCCGTAGACCTCGGTCGCGACCGTCTCGATCTTTGTTTTGATCGAATCCTCGTCGGCGTAGAGGTGGTCGAAGTCGTCCTCGTCGGACGCTTCGGCCGCCTCGATCACGTGCTCTGCAAGGTCGACGCCGCCCTCGCTGCCCTCCGCGAACACGTTGGATTCGGCGATCTGAACGCCGAGGTCCTCCCGGCAGTGGTCGAGCACCGTCTGGACCTCCTCGTCGGTGTCGTCGGGGAAGCGGTTCAGGGCGACGACCACGTCGACACCGAACTTCTGGAGGTTCGCGACGTGTTTGTCGAGGTTGGCGAAGCCGGCTTCCAGTTCCTCGACGCCGGCCTCCTGGACCGCGTCGAGGTCGGCGGGCCACATCCCCATCCCGTGGTACTTCAGCGCGCGCACGGTCGAGACGAGTACGATCGCGTTCGGAGTCATGTCGCCCAGCCGGCAGACGATGTTCATGAACTTCTCGGCGCCGAGGTCGGAGCCGAACCCGGCTTCCGTAACCAGATAGTCGCCCATCCCGAACGCCGTCTTGTCGGCGATCAGGGAGTTGGTGCCGTGGGCGATGTTCGCGAACGGGCCGCCGTGGACGAACGCGGGCGTGCCCTCGATGGTCTGGACGAGGTTGGGCTTGATGGCGTCCTTCAGCAGCATCGTGACCGGCCCCGTCGCGTCGATGTCGTCGACGGTGACGACGCCGCCGTCCTTCTCGTAGGCCACGATGATCCGGGCGACGCGCTCCTTGAGGTCGCCGAGGTCCTCGGCGAGACAGAGGACGGCCATCAGTTCCGACGCCGCCGTCAGGAGGAAGCGATCCTCGCGGGGCGTGCCGCCGCTCTCCCCGAGCCCGATGACCATGTTCCGGAGCGCGCGGTCGTTCATGTCCATTGAGCGGGGCCACGAGACGTCGTTGACGTCGATATCGAACTCGTCGCTCTGAGAAAGCTTCGCGTCGAGCATGGCGGAGATGAGGTTGTGCGCGGAGGTGAGCGCGTGGAGGTCACCCGTGAAGTGGAGGTTGATGTCCTCCATGGGGAGCACTTGGGAGTAGCCGCCGCCCGCTGCGCCGCCCTTGACACCGAAGACCGGCCCGAGCGACGGTTCGCGGACCGCGATCATGGCGTCCTCGCCGACGTGGTTGAGTGTCTGACCCAAGCCGACCGTGGTCACGGTCTTGCCCTCCCCCATCGGGGTTGGGGTCATCCCCGTTACGAGGATGAGGTTGCCGTCGTTGTTGTCGGCGTTGTCACGGAGTCGGGTTACCGCGTCGTGGCTCAGCTTCGCTTTGTAGTCGCCGAACAGTTCCAGGTCGTCGCTCCCGATTCCCCAGGAGTCGAGCACGTCGGTGATATGCTCTTTTTCGGCCGATTGTGCGATCTCATAATCTGTCGGGAAGCCACCGTCGTCGTCTGACATTATGATCGTGAGTGTCCGGGGATGTCACCTAAGGGTATCGGAGTCGGAGCCGAAACACCAGCCGTTTGATACGACGTGTTTCGGTTGAACGCCGGCGAGCGGTCCCGCAGGCGAGGCCTCGACACTCCGGGACGCCCGGGAGCGGGCGGTCCGAGCGGGCCGAGCGCTCGGCAGCGTCGCAGCACCGACCCCGCCGGCGACAGTCCGTCGATAGCTTAATCAGGCGACCGACGCCGAATACGGCGTATGGATTACCACGAGGCCGCGGACTACCTCACCTCGTTCCAACAGCGCCGGCCGAAACTCGGCGTGGACACGACGGCGCGGATGCTGTCGCACTTCGGCGACCCCCACCTCGACGTCGACTGCGTGCAGATCGCGGGCTCGAACGGGAAGGGAAGCACCGCGCGCATGCTCGATGGCGCTCTCCGTAATGCAGGAGTGAGCGTCGGGTTGTTCACGTCGCCCGGGCTGAACGACTTCAGGGAACAGCTCCGCGTCGACGGGCGCAAGATCCCCAAGTCGCTTCTGGCCCGGTACGCCGAGGAGATCGGCCCCTGCATCGACCGGCTCCGCGAGGACGACGACGAACCGACCCACTTCGAGGTGCTGACCGCGGTGGCGCTCCGCCATTTCAGCGAGATGGACGTCGACGTGGCGATTCTGGAGGTCGGAATCGGCGGCCGGTACGACGCCACGAGCGCGGTCAACCCGGTCGCAAGCGCGGTCACGAGCGTCAGCCTCGAACACACCGAACTCCTGGGGGAGACCGTCGAGGAGATCGCGCGCGACAAGGCACAAGTCGCTCCCGAGAACGCGCCGCTTGTGACCGGTGCCGACGGCGACGCGCTGGCGGCGATCCGGGAGGTGACCGACGCGGTCACCGTGGGCCCCGACGACACCGACCCAGACGTCGGCGCGGTCGAGACGGGGATGCGGTCGCCGGTCGAAAACGAGGTGTCGATCCGCGGACCGGGGTGGTCGGTCGACGCCAACCTCCCGCTTCTCGGCGCCCACCAGGCCACCAACGCGGGCGTGGCTGCCACACTCGCCCGCCAGGTCGCCGACGCCGATCCCGACGCCATCGCAGCGGGGTTGCGGTCGGTGACGTGGCCCGGCCGCTTCGAGATCATGGACACAGAGCCCGTGACCGTGCTCGACGGGTCGCACAATCCCGGTGCGGCCGCCACGATCGCGGATCTCGTCGGGCGATACGACTACGACGACCTCCACCTCGTGTTCGCGGCGATGTCCGATAAGGACTACGAGCGCATGATCGAGTCATACCCCGAGATCACAGCGGCGTACGCCACCCGGCCGGAACTTGACCGCGCCGAGGATCCCGCGAACCTGGCCGACGCGCTCTCGGCGCACGCCGGGAGCGTCGAGACCGTCCCGTCGGTGCCGGAAGCCACCGAGCGCGCGGTCGCCGCTGCCGGTCCCGACGACTTCGTGCTCGTGACCGGGTCGCTGTACGCCGTCGCGGAGGCGCGGGACCGGTGGACGCGGCTGCTCGTCCCCACCGCCCGCACGCGGACCGGCCACACCACGAACTCCTTCGTCGGCGCCGCGTTCGACGCCGACGCAGCCACGGGCACGGGTGCCGGTGGGGCCGAACGCCCCGAGCGCGGCGGACCGGTGGACGGCGACGACGTTGACCGCCGGCTCTTCCGGACGTTCCTCCGGCCCGACCAAGCCGAACGCGTTGCCGAGCGCCTGTCGGCGGTCGGCGGTCGGTGTCACCGCTCTGACGCCGGCAGTCCCGAGAAGTTGGTCGCGACGGTGCTCGCGGGCACGACCACGCAGTTCCGCGAACTCGCGGCGGCGCTAGCCGACGAGGGGTTGGGGCTCCGCCGTGTGTCGGAGCAGGTACAAGCGCGGCTCGATCCCGATGACCGGACCGCGGGCGCCGACTTGGACCCGATCGCGGCCGACGGCACCGCGGTGATGGGGATTCTCAACGTCACCCCCGACAGCTTCCACGACGGGGGGAAGTACGAGGCGGTCGAAGCCGCGGTCGACCGCGCGGAGGCCATGCTCGAAGCGGGTGCCGACATCGTCGATGTCGGCGGTGAGAGCACTCGGCCGGGCGCCGAGCCCGTTCCGGTCGACACCGAGATCGACCGGGTGGTGCCGGTGATCGAACGCGTCGCCGACCTCGACGTGCCGATCTCGGTTGATACCCGGAAGGCCGCCGTCGCCGACGCCGCCCTGGAAGCCGGCGCCGACATCGTCAACGACGTCTCGGAACTCGCGGACCCGGCGATGCCCGCGGTGATCGCCGCCCACGACGCGTCGCTGATCCTGATGCACAGCCATTCCGTCCCGGTCGATCCAGACATCACCCCAGTGTACGACGACGTGGTCGACGACATCCTCGACGAACTGACCGAACAGCTCCTGCGGGCCGAGCGCGCCGGCGTCGACCGCGACCGGGTCGTGATCGATCCGGGTTGCGGGTTCGGGAAGACCCCCGCCGAGTCCTACGACCTGATCGACCGCGCCGGGGAGTTCGCGGCGCTCGGGTGCCCGGTGATGCTCGGCCACTCCCGGAAGTCGATGTTCGCGGGGGCTGACGTCGCCGACGACGGCCGGCTGACGCCGACGATCGCGGCGACAGCACTCGCCGCAGACAGGGGCGCGGACGTCGTTCGCGTCCACGACGTCGCCGAAAACGTCGCGGCGATCAAGGCGGCAACCGGGGAGTTGGATCCGGAGTCGTAGCTACGAGTAGGAGTGCTTGAACTCCCAGTGGTACCGGCACCCGTTACACGTCGCCCACTCGACGAGGTCGAACGCCTCCGGGTGGCGCTGCCCGTGCGCCATCTCGCTGCGACATACCGGACACGTGAGGTGGTTCAGTTCGAGTTCCGGGAACTTCTGGTAGCTGAACTCCGCAACGCAGTGTGGGCAGTCGATGTCGTCACGGGAGTGGTGCTGGAGGATGTCGCCGCCGCACCGCGGGCATTCGAGGACCGCTGGGGGCCGCTTCGCCCACCCGTCGTCCCCGTCGTACGTGGTCGTTGCCGTGTCCATTGCCGACAGCCGAAACTTGTTGGGGCCATCGCCCCGCCGGAGTGGCTTGGCGACCCGCTCGCCGATGTGTTTCGTCATACGGAGCAACGCCCGTATTTGCCCTGTCATACTCTCTTAATGGGTTTGCAAACTAAAAAAGGGTCGGCAGCACCGGCGACCGACCGTCGACAGGTTTTCACCTGAATCCGCCGAGAGTAGAGTATGACCTACGACGCGGCCGCAGGCACCGCCACCACCGCCCAGATCGGCGACCTGTCAGCGATCCTCGGGCTGTCGGGGCGAGTCTACGCGGGGATCTCGTTTCTGGCTGTCCTGGTAGCGGGGTTCGGACTGCTCGTCACTCGCAGCGGGTTCGTCGACCGTGCGGTCGACCGTGTCATCGAGGAGTCCCCGTTTTCGGTGCTGTACGGGACCATCCCGTTTTTTTTCGTCGCGTTCGCCGGCGGATACGCGCTGAACCAGTTCGCCCGGGCGGGGGTCGGCAGCCTGTGGCTCGCACAGGGGTGGTCCCTGGTCGTCTCGGTCGTGGGTGTCGGGTTCGCAGGCCTCGGATACCTCGTGTTCGGGACGTACCTCACGGAGGTCGAAGGGGAGCGCCGTCCGTGGCACGGGGCCGTCGCGGGGGCTGTCGTCAGCGCTCTACCGTGGCTGCTCTTGCCGACACTCCCAGCGGTGTTGGTGTGGCTGCTGGGCGCCGCCGCGGGGTTGGGCGCACCGACACGGCGGTGGGTTCACGGGGAACGCACCGTCGAGACGGAAGCGAGCGGATGAGGCCGCCGGGAGTCTGTCGTGGGTAAGACTCATTCTGGTCGCCGCGCTACACACTGTATGGCGCCGTTCGTACTCCAAGTGTTCGGCGGTTCATTCGAGTTCGTCGCCCAGGCCGCCGCCATCGCCGGGACGCTGGTGTTGGCGCTGATGCTCGTCGCAATGGGAGCGTACGCGTACAAACAGCTCCGTGGCGGCGGCGTCGAGTGGCCGGACGACGAGACCGACGACGACAGCGTCAGCCACGGTGACACCGACGACGAGTGGGACTACTACTGAGACGGAGAGCGTTCGCCTCGCTCCACCGAACGTCCACCCCCGTCGGCGGTGCTGGCCGGTACACAGTGAGACCCACCGCGGTGAAGCGGGTGAGACACGGGCGTTTCGATCGGCGGCCGGGGCGTCGCTGACGGGTCGTCGTCGCACGGGACACAAAAAGCACGCGGTCGGCCGTTTCTCGGGTCGTTAACTCTGTGAAAACCGGACCGCGAAGCGGAACAGCCGGTTGGTGTCGTCAGTTGCGGGCTATCGTCGGTATCGGAGCGAGGGGATCAAACCGGTGTCAGTCGCCACTGACCGGGTCGTCACCCCCCTGAACGTCCGTGACAACTTCGTCGCCGGTGGTCGCGATGTCGACATCGCCTTCCTCGGTCATGTCCTGGATGCGCTCGGCGAACTCCTCGGATTCGAGGATCTGATACTCGTTGTCAAGGCCGAGGTAGACGGTGTAACACATCAGACACAGGATCACCGCGAACGGGAGCCCGGTCGTGATGGCCGCCGTCTGGAGGGCACTGAGGCCGCCACCGTACAGCAGCATCGCCGCGACGGCGCCCTCGGTGACCGCCCAGAAGATCCGCTGGGCTCTCGGGACGTCGTGTTTGCCGCCCGAGGTCAGGTGGTCGATGACCAGAGAGCCCGAGTCCGACGAGGTGACGAAGAACGTGATGACGAGCAGCGTCGCGATCGACGCTGAGATGGCGCCGAGCGGGAACTGGTTGAGCATCACGAACATCCCCAGCGTCTCGAAGGTGGCGTAGCCGAGTTCGTTGTACGCGCCCACGACGCCGTTGGTGCCCTCCCCGATCGCGCCGCTAAGCGCGCTTCCGCCGAACGTCGCGAGCCAGATGGTCGAGAACATCGACGGCAGGAACAGGACGCCGAGGACGAACTCGCGGACCGTACGACCCTTCGAGATGCGCGCAATGAACATCCCGACGAAGGGGGACCACGCGATCCACCAGCCCCAGTAGAAGACGGTCCACGCCGAGACGGTTCCGGCGCCGCCGCCCATCGTGCCCCGGTAGAACGAGAGGCTGAGGAGGCTCCCGAAGTACGCGCCCAGCCCTTCGACCCACGTCCCCAGGACGAAGATGGTCGGGCCGACAATGAGGAGGAACCCGAGCAGCGCGAACATCAAATAAAGGTTGACGGTACTGAGCCGTTTGACGCCGCTGTCGAGACCGGCGGCGACAGAGAGGGTCGCGATGCCGGTGATGAGCGCGATAAGCGCGATCTGGGTGAGCGTGTTGTTGGGGAAGCTGCCGAGGATACCGAGGATGTCGGTCGTGACGTACTGTACTCCGGTGTTCACCTGCGCGACGCCGAGACCCAGCGAGGTCGCCAGCCCGAACAGCGTCGCGAAGACGGTCACGAGGTCGATCACGTGCCCCGGCCAGCCGTAGATTCGGTCGCCGAGCAGCGGCCAGAAGATCGACCGGAACGTCAGCGGCAGGCCGCGGTTGAACGAGAAGAACGCGAGCCCGAGCCCGACGAGGCCGTAGATAGCCCACGGGTGGAAGCCCCAGTGGAAGAAGGTCTGAGCCATCGCCGCGGAGGCCGCGGCGCCGGTGCCGGCTTCGGCGCCCCAGAACGCCGGGACGCTGGTGAAGTAGAAGACGGGTTCGAGGACGCTGAAGAACATCAGGCCGATCCCCATACCCGCGCTGAATAGCATCGCCATCCACGAGAAGTCGCTGAACTCCTTTTCGGCTTCGACGCCGCCGATCCTGATATTGCCGAACTTCCCGAACGCGAAGTACAGCAACACCACGATGAAGATGTTCACCGCGAGGAGATAGAACCAGCCGAAGTTCTCCCCGATGAAGTTGAACAGCCACGTGTACGCGGCTGACGCGCTGTCACCGAGAACGATCGTGACCGCGATGAATAGCGCGATGAGCGCGAGCGCGACCGGGAAGACGACCGGGTGGATGTCGAATCCGAATTTCTGGATGTTGGTGTCTCCCGGCTCCCGGTCGGAGTCCGGGTGGAAGAGCTCTACTTGGAGCCCGTCGGACATCTCGCCCGTTTGGTCGCTGTCAGACATACGATACCTCCACTCTGCCGGATCGGTGTTTTCTGTTCGTCATTATCGTGCGGCTTGCGGCCGAGCGTCGTGATTTATCACCTGTGCTCGGTTCGTTCCGCGTGCGGTTGGGTTACGTGACGGTGCGACTGTGATGGGTGCCCACTACCGACGTGGTTGGTGTTCTCCTCTTAGCGGAGTGCTACACAACCTCATAGACCCGCAATTGTTCTATTGTAATAAATGTTAGCCAGCGTGCTGGTGTGTTGGCCACAGTTCGGCGAGATGTCGATGCGCCGCGGCCGCCCCTCAGCCCGCCGCACGGGACGAAACACCGTCACGAGCGCGTCACACGCGCGAAATCGTCGATTTCTATGGGCCTGCCGGCAACAGTATAAATACTTATTTGACACGTTGTGTTTCGGGCCGGGGGTCGTGTGGTTGCGGGCGGGATCGGCGGGGCCAACACTACGTTTATACAGACCGCCCCGTCTGGTTCCTGTATGAGAACGTCGCTTGCGAACGCGGCGATCGTCGTGGTTCTCGCCCTCTTCGGCGGGGCGCTCTTCGCGATGACGCTGGAGGACTACGGGCTGGCCGGGGTGTTGTTTCTCAGCGCCAGTATCGTCATCTACTACCGCGAGAACCGGTTGGTGCCGGACTGACGCCAACGGGTCCGGCGCCCGTGGGACGGCATCTCCCCTCAGATGTCGTCCATCTGCATCCGCTGGGTTATCACCGGTACGCGGGAGGTCCTGACGACCCTGTCGGCCGTTCCACCGAGGATCGTGCCGACCATCCCCCGGTAGGCCGAGCCCATCACGATCGCGTCTATGTCCTCCTCGTCGGCGAGGTCGGTGATCTCCTCGGCCGGCGACCCGGTTCGGAACGCGGTCGAACAGTCGACACCGTTCTGTGAGGCGACGCTGCTGATCTCGTCAAGCACCTCCTCCCCGTACTCGCGGTACTGCTCCCGCATCTCCTCTTCGTCGTCACGTAGCGCCAAGGCCCTCGGAGCCCCCGGGAGGTCAATGACGTAGAGGGCGGTCACGCTCGCGCCGAGCGCTGCCGCCAGTTCGATCCCGTGCTCTGCGCCCTTCCGTGATTCGTTGCTCCCGTCGTACGGTATCAGTATGTGGTCGTACATCGCTCCGGGCCAACCGTCACGACCCGTTGTCAAATAACTTTCCGCGAAAACCGCGGTGGTGTTTGGGTGAGAGTGAGATCGACGGCAAGTGCGATGAGACGCCCGCGGTCACGCGGCGTGAGCCACGCCCCCGGTCGTGGGGTCAGCGCAAGTGAACCGTCCCCCCGTGGTTGGACGTAATTTTAAGTAGGGGTGGCAGTGTCTCACAGGTGTGAGCAGTACCTCAAACACGGTTCGTATTCTGCACGTGGACGACGAACCGGAGTTTGCGGACCTGGCCGCGGAGTTCCTCGAACGACAGGACGACCGGTTTGTCGTCGAGACCGCGAGCGGCGCTGGGGAGGGCAAACAGCGCCTCGCTGCGGCCGATTTCGACTGTGTCGTGTCCGATTACGACATGCCCGCCACGAACGGGATCGAGTTTCTCACCGCTGTCCGGGCGGAACACCCGGACCTTCCGTTCGTGCTCTTCACCGGTCAGGGCAGTGAGAACGTCGCCGGCGACGCGATCTCCGCCGGCGTCACCGACTACCTCCAGAAGGGGTCGGGGACCGACCAGTACGAACTCCTGGCCAACCGAATCACCAACGCAGTGAGTCAGGTCAGGGCCGAGCGCCGACTCGACGAGGAGCGACGCCGGTTTCAGGCGCTCTTCGAGAACCTCTCGCAGGCGGTAGTCGACGTTGAGTGGGACGGCGGGACGCCGGTGGTGGAACACGTCAACCCGAGTTTCACCCAGGTGTTCGGGTATGCCGCCGACGACATCGTCGGCGAGTCGCTCGACGAGTACGTTATTCCCGATGCCGACTCGGACGAGATCGATCGCCTCAACCGGCGGGTCCAAGCCGAGAGCGGCCTCTACTCCGAGGAGGTAACGCGCTCGACCGCCGACGGCACCCGCCGGTTCCTCCTGCAGACCGCGATGTACGCCGACGGGTCGGGCGCGTTCGCGGTGTACACCGATATCACGGAACGAAAACACCACGAACGCGAGGTCGAACGCCAGAACACCCGACTGCAGGCCCTGTTTGAGAACTTTCCCGAGCCGACGGTCGCGTACGCCTTTCAGGACGGGGACCCGTCCGTTATCGACGTCAACGAGGCGTTCACGCGGCGGTTCGGGCAGGATGCGGCGGCGGCAACCGGCGAGTGCGTCGACGACCTTCTCGTCTCCCCGGAGAACCGCGAGGAGGCACGCCGCCTCAACGACCGCGTGCTGGCCGGTGACATGGTCGACGAGGAGGTTCGGAGACGCACCCCGGAAGGCGTCGGCGACTTCCGGTTCCGAAACGTTTCAGTTCCGGACAACAACGACATCGACGGCTACTGTGTGTACGCCGACATCACCACGTACAAGCGGCGAGAGCGGGAGTTGGAGCGGCAGAACGACCTGTTCAGGAAGGCACAGGCGATCGCGGACGTCGGCGCCTGGGAGTACGACATCGTCGCCGACGAACTCACGTGGTCCGAGCAGATGTACGAGATTCACGGGTGTCCCGCAGACCGCGAGGTGACCGTTGAGAACGCCATCCGGAGCTATCACCCCGACGACCGGTCGCTCGTGCGGGACGCGCTGACAGACGCGGTCGAACGCGGCGAGTCGTTCGACGTGAACGCGCGGATCCGCACGTCGGCGGGCGGGTGTCGATGGGTCCGGCTACGGGGAGACCCGCAGACCGAGGCTGGATCCCGGGTGCGCGTTCGAGGAACGGTTCAGAACATCACCGAACACAGAGACCGGGAACTGGAACTCCAGCGCGAGCGCGACCGGTACCAGTCGCTGTTCGAGAACAATCCGCTGACCATCTGGGAAGAGGATTTCTCCGGGGCGGTGACCCACCTGGAGGAGATCGCATCCGACGTCGATGACGTCGAGTCGTACCTGCTTGAGAACCCCGAGGAGATCTCCCGACTGATGGAGCGCGTCGAGGTCATCGGTGTCAATCAGAACGCCGTGGAGTACTACGATGCCTCGTCGAAGGAGGCGCTGATCGACAACCTTGATGAACTGTTCGGCGACGGGATCACCGAGGTGCTCGCAGCCGAGTGGGCCGCCGTCGCCGACGGGAAGACGCGGTTCAGAGCGGAGGTGACCGGTCGGAAGCTGTCGGGCGAAACCCACCGGGAACTCGTCGACATGTTCGTGCCCGCCGAAAGCGCGGACGACTACTCCCGGGTATACGTCATCGGGACCGACATCACCGAACAGAAGCGCCGGGAACGGGAGTTGGAGCGGCAGAACGAGCGGCTCGACGCGTTCGCGAGCGTTGTTAGCCACGACCTCCGAAACCCGCTCGGCGTCGCCACCGGCCGGTTGGAGCTCGCCCGCGAGGCGTGCGACAGCAGTCATCTTGACGCCGTCGCCGACGCGCACGACCGGATGGCCGCGCTCATCGACGACCTGCTGGGACTGGCCCGACAGGGCGATCCGGTCGGCGTGACGGAGCCGGTCGACCTCGGTTCGATGCCCGAACGCTGCTGGGAGACAGTCGCGTCGGCCGACGCGACGCTACGTGTCGAAACCGATACGTCGATCCGCGCGGATCCGAGCCGGTTGCGACAGCTGTTCGAGAACCTCTACAGGAATGCAGTGGAACACGCAGGCCCGGACGTGACCGTCACCATCGGGGAACTCGACGACGGCTTCTACGTGGGGGATAACGGGCCGGGGATTCCGGAGGACGGCCGCGAGGACGCGTTCGAGGCGGGCTATTCGACGACCGACGAGGGGACCGGGTTCGGGCTGAGCATTGTCGAGGAGATCGCCGAGGCCCACGGGTGGGAAGTTGCGGCGACTGGGGGAACCGACGGCGGCGCACGGTTCGAGGTCACCGGCGTGTCGTTCGCTGACGAGTGATCGACATCGGCGCGTGACCGCTGCGTTCGGCGTTGCCGGCCACAACAGAGGACACTCCGGCGGGACCCCCCACCGCGGACGGGACCGCTACGTCTCCCGGGTCACGTCCGCGACGCTGTAGCCGCGTTCCTCGATGGCGTCGACGATCGACGCGGCGTGTTCGGCGCCGCTGGTCTCGACGGTGAACACCAGGTACGCGTCGCCGACTTCTAGATTCTCGACGCCGCGGTCGTGGCGGACGTCGAAGATGTTGGCCTCCTGGTCGGAGATGATTCCGGAGATATCCGCCATCTTCCCGGGTCGGTCGTCGATCCGGACCCGGAGTCGGATCCGCTGTTTCCGCTGGGTCAACGCGTGGACCAGAACCGTCTGGAGTTGGGTCATGTCCAGGTTGCCGCCGCACAGCAGCGGCATCACGGTCTCGCCCGCGACGTCGAGGTCGTCGCTGAGCAACGCCGCGACCGACGCCGCGCCTGCGCCCTCAACGACCTGTTTTGCGCGCTCCATAACCAGCAGGATCGCGCGGGCGATCTCGGTGTCGGAAACGGTGACGACCTCGTCGACGTTGGCCTGGATCATCCGGAGCGTCGCCTCGGAGATCCCGCCGGTCGCGATGCCGTCGGCGATGGTGTCGACTTCGTCCAGCGTGACCGGAATACCCTTGTCGAGGCTCTCGTGGACCGTCTCCGCGCCGGTGGCCTGGACGCCCACCACGCGGGTGTCCGGCGAGAGGTGTTTGATCGCGGTCGACACCCCGCTTATCAGGCCGCCGCCGCCGATCGGCACGATCACAGTGTCGACGTCGGGGCAGTCGTGGTACATCTCGGCCCCGAGCGTCCCCTGCCCGGCGATGATGTCGGTGTCGTCGTAGGCGTGGACGAACGCGGCGTCGCTGTCCTCGGCAGCCGACTGGGCGTGGGCCATCGTCTCTTGGAAGTCCTTGCCGACGAGTTCGACCGTCGCACCGTACCCCCGGGTGGCGTCGACCTTCGTCTGCGGGGCGTCCTCGGGCATGTAGATTGTGGAGTCGGCGCCGCACTTCGTCGCCGCTAGCGCGACCCCTTGGGCGTGGTTGCCCGCGCTCGCGGCGATGAACTCGTCAACGCCGGCGTCAACGTCCTGGCTGATCTTATTATACGCCCCGCGGGTCTTGAACGATCCCGTCCACTGGAGGTGTTCCATCTTCAGGTAGACCTCCGCGTCGACGAACTCTCCGAGCGATGTGCTGGTCTCGACCGGGGTCTGCTTGACCACGGTGTCGTCGTCGAGCCGCTCCCGCGCCCGCTCGATGTCGACGTACCGGACCGGGAGCTCTTCGGCAGCCACGGTACCGGCGTCGGCGTCGGCGTCGGCGTCGGACTCGCTCATCGTGTCCCCGCCATCACCGGATGATCCTGTCGCGACCGGGGTCGAACAGCGGCTCGTCCCGGACAGTCGCGTCGTACAGTTCGCCTTCGCTCCGCACCTGGACGGCCGTGCCAGCCTCAGCGTACGCCGCGGGGAGGTACGTGTATGCAATCGACTTCCCGAGGCTGTACCCGAAGTCCGCGGCCTGGACGTACCCCTGGGCCTCGCCGTCGACGAGGACCGGACAGCCCGTCCGGAGGATGTCGGTCGAGTCATCCAGCGTGATCGGGGTGGCTCTGGTGTCGATCCCCTCGGTTTTGGCCTGTGCTAAGGCCTCTTTCCCGATGAAGTCGGTGTCCATATCCACCGCGAACGGCAGCCCGGCCTCGTAAGGGTTGGCGTCGGTGTCGATGTCGGTGCCGTACAGCCGGTAGCCCTTCTCCAGCCGCATCGACGACAGCGCGCCGCCACCCATCGGCCGCACGTCGAGGTCCTGGCCCGCCTCGTACAGCGTCTCCCACAGCCGGCGGCCGTACTCGACGGGAGTCCACAGCTCCCACCCCAACTCGCCGACGTACGACACCCGCAACGCAACCGCCGGCACCTCGCCGACGTAGAGCTGTTTCGCGGTGAAATACGGGAACCCGCTGTTGGAGATGTCGGCGTCGGTACACCGTTGAAGCAGGAGCCGGGCGTTCGGCCCCCACAGCCCGATGGTGGACTTTCCGCCCTCTTCGATGTGGACCGACACAGTGTCCGGGGCGTGTTGCTCCAGCCACCCGCCGTGGATCCCCGGCGACGACCCGCCGCCGGTGGTGAGCATGTACCGGTCGTCGTCGAGTCGGACCACGGTGATGTCCGCGAGGATGCCGCCACCCTCGTTCAGGAGCAGCGAGTAGCGCACCTTCCCGACCGCACTGTCGACGTCGTTGCTACACACTCGCTGGAGGAACTCCGTCGCGTCCGGGCCCTCCACCATAATCGAGCTGAACGACGTCATGTCGAACATCGACACCGCGTCGCGGGTGTGGAGGTGTTCGGCGGCCTCAATCGGCGAGCGGTTGATCCCGGTCCATCCGTCCTGCTCGGGGATCAACTCCTCGTAGTCGTCGACGAGGTCGGCGTTCGAGTCGTACCACTGGGCGGTCTCCCACCCGCCGGACTGGTAGAACTCCGCGCCCAGCTCCTGTTGGTGCTCGTAGAAGGGGCTGGTGCGGAGCCCGCGGTGCTCGCTGGGTTGCCACCGGGGTTCGACGATGCTGTAGACCTGCTGGTACCGCTTTGCGCCCTTGTCGACGAAGTACTCCTTCTCGCCGGCGTGGGGCTCGAACCGGCGGACGTGGATCCCGCTGGTGTCGACGGGGCCGGAGGGAAGCCGGGGAACGCCGTTCTCCATCCACTCGGCGACGATCCGGCCGTAGCCGCCGGAGTGAGTCCACCAGATCGCGAGCGCGCTCCAGAGGCCGTCGACCGCTGCCGTGGGGCCGACCGCGGGCATTCCGTCCGGTGTGAACACGAAAATGCCGTTCTCGGTGGCGAGGTAGTCGGCGTCTTGGGTCGCCGGCAGGAGTTCGTCGAACGCCTGTTTCGCCGACTTCTCGCGGTCGGCGTGGGTCGGTTGCTCCCAGTGTTCCGTCGTGAATCCGCGAACCGACGCCTGGTGGTCCTCCGTATTTTTGCCCATGTCGTCGGGGTCGACCGAGAGCGTCTCGTGGTTGTACGATCCCAGCCCGATGGAGTCGCCGTGGTTGCGGAAGTACAGCGAGTTGTCCTGGTCGCGGCCGACCGGCTGTGTCGGGCCCTGGCTCATAGCCTCAGCGATCGTGCGCTCGCCGGGCACCTCCAGCCCGGTCGTGTTGTCACCGACCGAGCCGTCGACGTCCGCGTACTCCTCCATCGGCTCGGTCACGACGTACTGGTGTTCGACCGGCGCGATCGGGAGGTCGAGCCCCGCCATCTGGGCGGTCTGGTACCCCCAGTTGTTGGTGGCCATCACGCACCGCTCGCACTCGATCGTGCCGCGGTCGGTCTCGACGGCGTTGACCTGCCCGCCCGCGACGTCGAGGTCCGCCACCTCGGTGTTGCCGTAGAAGTCGGCGTCGGAGTTGTCGACGTACCACTGGAGTGCGGAGATGCCGTCAACGCGGCCGTCGGTGGGCGAGTAGTAGCCGCCCAGGATCTCGTCTTCGTTCACCATCGGCAGGTGGTCGGTGACCTCCTCGGGCGAGAGGAGCTGTGGTTCGGGGAGGCCGTAGGACTCCGCCCACTCAACGCGGCGCCGGAGGAAATCCATCCGCTTCTCGCTGCGGGCGAGTTCGATCCCGCCGACCTCGTCGTAGACGCCGGCGTCGGAGAGGAGCCGGCTGGTGTAGTACGCCGTCTTGGTCTGGATCTTCGAGGGGGAGGTCTGGAACATGATCCCCGGCGCGTGGACCGATGACCCGCCGGTGACCGGCAGCGGACCCTGGTCGATCACGACGACGTTCTCGGCGCCCAACTCGGAGAGGTGGTAGGCCACGCTGCAGCCCACCGCACCCGCCCCGATGACGACGGTTTCGGCCTGTGACGGAAGTTCGGATGTACTCATCGTTCTCGTCCGTCGGTGGTCCTGTCACGGGCATAAAGACAACGGTAAACCCGTGTTTCCGTGGATATTAGCTGTATCCGGGTCGGTGGTCGACGACGACACACCGCGCACGCAGGCGCGAACCACAGCCTGACAGACCGGCGAGGTGACGGGTCGAAGGCAGGGGACGGCGAGGGGGTGGTGGTCGGATGCCGCGGGTCGCCGTCCGTCGGATTTGGTTGCGCGGTTGCTGCCGAGGAGCCGCTATCGGGTGGGACTGGAAGGGGCCGGGCGGTCGCGGGCGCTGACGACGCAAGCACCACAGACCGGAGGCCGAGGAGCGCAGCGAGTCAGCGCCCGCGAGCGCGAGGGGGCTTCCGGGTTGCCCCCGCACTGTTTTCGGCGGTTTTAGACGCTGTTTCTTATACCAGCGGCTCTTCTCGAACTGTCGCCTCGTAGCGGTCGCCCTCGTAGAGGATCTCCACGTCGGTCCCGGGGGCCGCGAACTCCGGCGGGAGGTACGTGTACGCCACGCACGCGCCCACGGAGTAGCCGTACTCCGCGCTGTGCACGTAGCCGAGGGTGTCGTCGTCGCCGGGCGCGAACACCGGACGGTGCGGGAGGATGGTCTCGTCGGTGTCGTCGAGGGTCAGACACGCGACCTGGTGGCGGGGTTCGCCGCCGTCGGCCGCGGCTGCCGGGGTCTCCCCGCCGGCGAGCGCCTCTTTCCCGATGAAGTCGGTGTCCATGTCGACCGCCCACCCGAGGCCGGCCTCCGATGGGGTGTGCTCGGTGTGGAGGTCCTCGCCCCACAACCGGAACCCCTTCTCGATGCGGAGGGCGTTCAGCGCGCCGTTGCCGTACGGCCGGAGGCCGTGCTCCTCGCCGGCGTCGAGCAGGATCTCCCAGAGCCGCTCGCCGTACTCGGAGGGGGTGTACAGCTCCCATCCGAGTTCGCCGGCGTACGACACCCGCAGCGCCGTGACGGGCACGTTCTTCACGAAGAACTGCTGGCTGGTGAAGAACGGGAACGCGTCGTCCGAGAGGTCGACGTCCGTGACCTCCGAGAGGATCTTCCGGGCGTTGGGGCCGGTGCAGACCATCGCCGCGAGCGAGGAGGTCACGTCGTTGACCACCACGTCGTCGGGCGAGTGCTCCCGCACCCACGCGATGTGGTTGTTTCCGACCTCGCGGCCGGTGGTCAGGATCAGGTAGCGGTTCTCGTCGGTCCGGGTGACGGTGATGTCCGCGCGGACGCCGCCGGCCTCGTTACACATCAGCGTGTACTTCACGTCGCCGACGGCGAGGTCCATGTCGTTCGTACAGAGAGACTGGATGAACTCCCCGGCGTCGGCGCCGACGACCTCCATCTTGTTGAACGAGGTCATGTCGTGGAGGCCGGCGTTCTCGCGGACGTTCAGCGCTTCGGCGCCCTCGATCGGCGACCAGTACGTGCCGGTCCACTCGTCGCGGTCGGGGATCTGATCGCCGTATTCGGCGAGCAGGTCGGCGTTGGACTCGAACCACTGGGGCTCTTCCCACCCGGCTTCGGCCCACAGCTCCGCGTCGAGCTCTTTGTGGGAGTGGTACATCGGCGTCCGTCGGATGTCACGCTGATTCTCCGTCCACACCCACTTGGGGTGCATAATGTTGTAGACGATCCGGTACTCCTCGGCGCCGATGTCGCGAGCGAAGTCCCAGCTGCCCTCGTGGTCGTCGAACCGGTTGACGTCGCAGTGGGCGACATCCATGGGCTCGCCGTCGAGCTTCGGAACGCCGTGCTCCATCCACGTTGCGAGCGCACGAGCCGCGCCGCCGGCGTGGGTGACCCAGGTCGCCAGGGCGGTCCACAGCCCGTCGTACTCCTCAACCGGCCCCAGGACCGGGAGGCCGTTCGGGGACTCCGCGAACATGCCGTTGTATTTGAACTCGAGATCTTTCCCCCCGGTCGCGGGCAGGAGCTCGTCGCTCGCCTGCCGCGGCGCCTTGTCCGGGCGGTCGGGGTGGGTGGCGTTGTCCATGTGGTAGTCGGTGAACTCGTGGACCGATCCCTGCTCGCCGTCGGGGTCGTTGCCGCCGAGATCCTGTGGGTCCGGCACGATGGGGTCGTGGTTGTACGACCCGATTCCGTAGGAGTCGCCGTGGGTCCGGAAGTACATCGCGTTGTCCTGGTCCCGAAGGATCGGGCGGTCCGGCCCAACGAGGAGGCGCGTTGCCTTCTCGCCGGAGACGTTCTCGTAGTTCTCGAACAGCGGGTGGTCGGTGATGTCGACCGCGGCGTCGGCGAGCTCGTCGAGCGACTCCGTCATGGTGTACTGGTGCTCGACCGGCGTCACCGGGAGGTGGACGCCGAGTCGCTCGCCGAGCTGGCGGGCCCAGATGTTGGTCGCCAGCACCACGTCGTCGGCCTCGATGGTGCCGTTCTCGGTCACGACCGCGGTGATCTCGCCGTTTTCGGTCTCGACATCTTCGGTCCGCGTGTGGGGAACGAACTCCGCGCCCCGCTCCATGGCCTCGCGAGCGAGGGCGTCGCACGCCACGACCCCCGACACCTGCCCGTCGGTCGGCGAGTAGTAGCCGCCCAGGATCTCGTCGGCGTCGACGAGGGGGAGTTTCTCCGTGACCTCCTCGGGCGAGAGGATCTGTGGGTCGTCGATCCCCCACGCCTTCGCGTGTTCGACGCGGCGCTGGAGGAAGTCCATCCGGTCTTCGGTGCGGGCGACCTCGATACCGCCGGTCTCGTTGTACGCCTGCTGGCCGTCTGCACCCTCCAGGTCGGAGTAGACCTGACGGCTGTAGTCGGCGAACTGTGAGAGCTCCTTGGGTTCGGCCGTCTGGAACATGATCCCCGGCGCGTGGGTCGACGACCCGCCGGTGGTTGGCATCGGTCCCTGGTCAACAACGACGACGTCGTCGCGGCCGAGTTTCGTGAGCTGGTAGGCGACGTTACACCCGACGATCCCGGCGCCGACGATCACGGTGCCGGCTCGTTCGGGTACGCTGTCTGTGGTCTTCATACTCTACTGCGACATAACGAGTGGGTCCACAAATAGGTGCCGTCCGACCGCGCCGAACGCCCCGGAGAGCGCCCCTACCGACTCGCGGTGGGGGATCCGCTCCGACGGGTGTACTGGTACGGGGGTTTATGAACGGGACAAACGGATCGGCGGCGATTGGCGCTGGACGGCGCGGCCGACGAGCAGGCGGCGATTGGCGCTGGACGGCGCGGCCGACGAGCAGGCGGCGATTGGCGCTGGACGGCGCGACCGGCGAGCAGGCGGCGACGCGTCGTACGGCGGCCGTTCCACGGCCGCACCGGGACGCCGTTGCCCCGGTGTCGAGCCTTCGGCCGCGACGGCGTGTCGTTTCCTCGATGGGTTGTGTTTCACTAATCGGTTCGTGAGGTCGGATCGCGGTCCCTGACGGCGTCGAAGAGATCGCACAGCGCCTCACTCGAGCGGTCTAAGAGTTCCTCGCCGAGGTCGGCGCTCGACTCGCGGGGGTCGCCGACGACACCGTTGTCAGTGAACTCGTCGGAGTCGACCGCGAGGTTGACCCGGCCCTGCCACTCGCCCCACCCGTCGGCGCCGTCGGCGGCGGCGGCTTCGAGGCGATCGTCGTGGACCGTCTCGGGGTCGGTGTTGCGGAGCATCGAGGTTTCGAGCGGCCCGGCGTGGCCCATGTCCGAGGTGTGTTCGCCGACCTCGTCGAACCACGTGAACGGGACGGCGTAGGCGTCGTCGTGGCGCACGATCCGCGCCGTGACCTCCTTCAGCGCCGCGATGTTGCCGCCGTGGCCGTTGACGACCACCACGCGGTCCCACCCGTGGGCGGCGAGGCTGCCGACCACGTCGCGGACGTAGTCGCGGAAGGTCGACTCCGAGGTCCACAGCGTGCCGGAGAACCGGCGGTGCTCTTCGGCGATCCCCACGGGAATCGCGGGCGCGACCACGACGGGGTCGGTGTACCGGTCGGCACCTGCCTCGGCCACCGCCTCGGCGGTGAGCACGTCGGTCCCGAGCGGGTCGTGGGGGCCGTGCTGTTCGGTGCTTCCGACCGGGAGGACCGCGAGCGTGGTGTCGGCCGCGTCGGCGTCGGTCCAGGATTCGCGCGCCAGGTGCATACGGGGACGTGGCCCAGCGGCCCGATAAAGACCGCGGCGTGGCGGCCGGTGGGTGAGTCGCCCGGTCGCCGGCGCCGAACCGGCCGTCACGGGGTTTTTACGCCGCGGCTTCCCCCAACGGCGTATGGACTACGAACCCGTAACGCACACCGCGACCGACCGGGAGCTCGGGCACTTCCCCTCGGGGCGTGACGTCTCCGTGACCGTCCACAGATACGAGGGCGGGACGGGGCCGACGGTGTTCGTGCAGGCGGCCCAACACGGCATTGAGCTCAACGGACCGGCGGCGCTCCGTCGACTCCACGCCCGCCTCGTCGACGCCGAGATCGCGGGGACAGTGGTGGCGGTTCCGGTGGCGAACCCGATCGCGTTCGACCACCGGTCGTATTTGACGCCGGAAGCGTACGACGCGTTCAACTCCAATTTCAACCGGATCTGGCCCGGCGACGCCACCGGGAGCTTCCAGGAGCGGCTCGTCGCCAACGTCTGGCCGCTCGTGGAGGCCGCCGACGCCGCGGTTGACCTCCACACCGGGATGCCGGAGATGCTCGAACACGTCCGGTTCGGCGCCGACGACGACGAGGCCCGCGCGCTCGCGAAGGCGTTCGGCACCGAGTTCCTGCTCGCGGACACCGATCCGGTCGGCGGTGACGACTTCGCGGGGAAGTTCCGACTGGCGGCCGCGAAAGCGGGGGTCCCCGCGATCACTGCAGAGCTTTCCAACAGCCGGACGGTCCAGCGGTCCGCGGTCGCGTCGGGCGTCGACGGGGTCTGGAACGTGTTCCGGGAACTCGGAGTGGTCGCGGAGTCACCCACTGCGACACCCGACCAGCGGCTCCTCCGCGACAACGCACCACGGGTGATCGCCCAGACATCGGGGCTGTTCGAGCTCCGACCGGACCAACACGTCGGCAAGGCGGTCACCGAAGGCGAAGCGCTCGGCGGCGTGTTCGACCCGTCGTCGTTCGAACGGCTGGAAACCGCCACCGCCGGTGCCGACGGCGTGATCTACTCGGCGGCCCGCGGTGGCGTCGTGGTAACGGGCGAGCGGATCGCGAGCATCGCAACGGAGCCCTAACCCACCTCCTGCGGGCCATCTGCCTCGGGTTGGATCCGGGCGGGACGGGTCGCGCGGGCCCTTCCGAACTTGAAGACCCTCACCATTCCACACGCATCGTTAACCAATCACAATGTGTTAGTTTGTCGTAGTGATATGGCGACGCGGACACATTCTCCGTTCGAGACCCTCGCGCGAGTGATCGAGCACCTCGACGACGACGGTCGGTCCGTCCGCCGGACCGAAGCGGCGGGGAGCGGCGGGGACGGGTCGCTGCGCGCCACCGTTACTGTTGCTGTGGGGGCGCCCGGCGACCTCGAACCGGCCGACGTGGCGGTCGGCGACGGCCTCTCGGTGACGTTCCGCGCGCCGGCGTTCCCGGACCCGGCCGAGGCGCTCCCGGCGGGGTATCCCCGTGTCTCAGTCGACCCCACCGACGTGCGCCTCGACGGGGACTCGCTTGTGGTGACACTCACCGTGACAATCGGCGACGACGGGGGTCGGAGCCGCGAGGGCGACACCGTCGGTGGCGACGACGCCTCAAGCACGACGAGCGATGAGGAGCCGGACGACGCGACCACAGACACGGGAGAACCCGGAAGCGACGACTCTACGATGGTGGCGGGGGGCACGCGTCTCGCTGCCGTCCGCGACGAGTCGGTTCCGGCGTACGACGACACGCCGTACCTCCGTCGGCTCTACGAGACCAGTGAGACGTTCGCCGAAATGAGTCGCCGGATCGACATGGACGTCTCCGCGGAGACCGTCCGCCGGTACATGACCGAGGCGGGAGTCCACTCGCCGACCTCCTACGAAACCGCCGACGGGACGCGGGCAGCGTCCGACGAGGAACGTGGCGACGGCGGCACGGGCGCCGAGACGGCGACCGACACGGCGTCGGTCGACAGCGCCGGGGCCACAGATGGGACAGCGGAGCCAGCGGGTCAGGGCCGCCGGACCGACGACGGTACCGGAGCCACATCGTTGCCCGACGAACAACTGGTCGCCGACGGCATCGGGCTGCCGGACGCGCTCACCCTCCACGACGTCGTTGATGCCGTCGTTGACGCCAGAACGGTGCACGAAGTCCAGCGGGAAGTCGGCCTGGAGTACGACCGGACGCGGCAGCTCCTGACACAACTCAACGTGTTGGATCTGGTGGTCGGTCGGGTCTCCGGCGACCCCGACCAACCCGCCACCGTCAACGTCGTCGCCGACCGGATCCGCCAGTGTGCGCCCGACTCGGCTTGAGGTCCTCCCCGCCCTGAAGCGCGAACCGTTCGGCCTGGACTTTTCATAAGAATTTTGTCACCCCGTGGTTCAGAAGCTCAGATGGTCCCGTCAGTCGACGGCGCGAACCGCAAACTGTCGACAATCGTCGCCGAACGACGCCGGGGTGCCGGCGTGGACCATCCGCAGGGGTGGTGAACCCATAAACAAAAGTGGGTCCCGCCCGTTCTTCCGATAATGTCACTTGGAGCGCAACGCGGAGCCGAAACGTCCACTGCGGACGGCGCCGAATACCTCTTGACCAACGCCCGGTTCGAGCTGATGCCGTTCGACAGCTTCGAAGACGAGATCCAGCACCTCCCCGACGGAGCGAGCGTCGCGATCACAACCTCGCCCAAACTGGGTATCGAAAAGACCGTCGAGCGTTCCGAGGAGGCCGCCGCGCAGGGGTACGACGTCATTCCCCACATCGCCGCGCGGTATATCGAGGGCCCCGAACAGCTCGAGGAGATCGCCCGTCGCCTCACCGAGGCCGGCGTCACCGACATCTTCGTGCCGGGCGGGGACAAAGAGGACCCGGTCGGGGAGTTCGAGTCCGCGTACGACCTGCTCGTCGCGCTTGACGATATCGACTACGAGTTCGACGAGGTCGGAATCACGGGCTACCCCGAGGGCCACGACTTCATCTCCGAGGACGAACTCACGGAGTCGATGGAAAAGAAGGCGCCGTACGCGACGTATATTGTGACGCAGCTGTGTTACGATTCAGAGGCGATCCTGGAGTGGATCGAGGAGATCCGCGCACGGGGGGTCGACCTCCCGGTCGAGATCGGGATCCCCGGCGTGATGAAATACGAGAAGCTCCTGAAGATCTCGCGAAAAGTCGGCGTCGGCGACTCGGTGAAGTTCCTGCGGAAGACCACCGGGCTCGTGGGCTTCGTCAAACAGTTCGTGGGGTCGCGCGGACGGTACAGGCCCGACGACCTGATCGACGGGCTGGGGCCGTACGTCGGCGACGACACCTACAACATCCACGGCCTCCACATCTATACGTTCAACCAGACGCCCGACCTCGAAGGGTGGCGGCGCGGTCGGCTCGAGGACTGACAGGGTTGCCGTAGCCGGGTCGCGGCCGTCGTTCACACGGGTCGAGGGTGGCCGGTGAATCGGTAGTGTCCTCACTGTGGCGCGGGCGCTCGCTTGAGGGCTGTGCTGCGACCGACCACAACCGGTCGTTCGGGTGTCACACTGATCGGGAGTTGACTGTGCGGAAAGGCAGAATTATCCGACTCGGACCCGTGTCAGTATGTGTATGCCGAACGAAACCGTTCGCGACACCGATCCGGCCGTCGCCGACGCCCTTGATGGCGAGCGCAGGCGGCAGAACGAGACCCTCGCTATGATCGCAAGCGAGAACCACGCCTCCGAAGCCGTGATGGAAGCCCAGGGAAGTGCCCTCACGAACAAGTATGCCGAAGGATACCCCGGGGAGCGGTACTACGCGGGGTGTGAGTACGCCGACGAGGTCGAAGAACTCGCGATCGAGCGCGCCAAAGAGCTGTGGGGCGCCGACCACGTCAACGTCCAGCCCCACTCCGGCTCGCAGGCGAACATGGGCGTCTACCTCGCGATGTTGGAGCCGGGCGATAAGATCCTCTCGCTCGACCTCACGCACGGTGGGCATCTCTCCCACGGCCACCCCGCCAACTTCGCCGGCCAGACCTACACCGTCGAGCAGTACGAGGTCGACCCCGACACCGGGTACGTCGACTTCGAGGGGCTCGAAGCGACCGCCGAGGAGTTCGAACCGGACATCGTCGTGTCGGGCTACTCCGCGTACCCCCGGGAGGTCGACTTCGGGCGGATCCAGGAGATCGCGGACGCGGTCGACGCCTACCACCTTGCGGACATCGCCCACATCACGGGGCTCGTCGCGGCGGGCGTCCACGAGTCGCCGGTCGGTGTCGCGGACTTCGTGACGGGGTCGACCCACAAGACCATCCGCGCGGGCCGCGGCGGGATCATCATGTGCGACGAGGAGTACGCCGACGACATCGACAACGCGGTGTTCCCCGGCACACAGGGCGGTCCCGCCATGCACTGCATCGCCGGGAAGGCGGTCGGGTTCGGGGAGGCGCTCTCCGAGGAGTTCGAGGCGTACGCCCAACAGACAATCGACAACGCTACCGCAATGGCCGAGCGCCTCCAAGAGCACGGCCTCAGTCTCGTCTCGGGCGGCACCGACAACCACCTGATCCTGGCCGACCTCCGTCCGTCCCACCCCGACACCGCAGGGAAGGAAGTTGAGGACGCGCTGGCGTCTGCAGGGGTTGTTATGAACGCCAACACGGTCCCGGGGGAGACCCGCTCTGCGTTCAACCCCAGCGGCATCCGGCTCGGAACGCCCGCGCTCACAACGCGCGGGTTCACGGAGTCGACCTGTCGGGAGGTCGCCGACCTGATCGTGAAGGTCGTCGACGACCCTCACAACGAGCGCGTCGTCGCCGACGTGGCGGCACGGGTCGAAGCGCTGACCGACGAGTACCCGCTGTACGACTGATACCGTGTCCCGCCGGGTGTCACCCCGTTACGGAGAATCGAGGAGAAAGCCCCTGCTTTAGTGCGGGGATGAATCCGACACTGCCTTTCACGAACCACCGTCGATAGCACAGCCTGATATGGATTTGAATCATAAACTCTCCCGTCGTCTCATCACGTTCGCGGAACAGTTCGAGAACCCCGTCGTTCGGATAGAAGACCTCGAAGGTATCCGCGAGAACAGTTCGTGGTCGGGTGTCCACTCGTGGCACTTCCACCAACTCCAACAGTTCATTACGTACAAAGCCGAACGCGCTGGTATCCGTGTCGAGAAGATTGACCCCTCCCATACCAGTCAGGAGTGTTCGGCGTGTGGTTCGATGGGAACTCGTGATGTCGACCACTTTTCGTGTTCGGAGTGTGGACGGAAACGCCACGCCGACCTGAACGCTTCAGAGAACATCGCACAACGGGAGGGAGAACCGTGCACGGCGTAGCAGTTCGGCTGACGCGAACCGTGCGACCTCGCTGAGTGAAGAGCCAGTCGTCATCATCGGGCTACGCCCGATTGCTCGTGGAACGTCGTTCCACGCTGTTGACGCCCGCTGTATGCGGGGAGGAAGGCCCCATTGACAGGGCTGTACGCGCTGGAAAGCACGTCCTTGGTCACAACTGGACGGCTACCGCTGACGTTCCACGCGAAAGCGTACTTGAGACCCGAGGAAACGCGCAACCTGAATATCCCCTTCGGGGAATCCTCGCGCTTTAACGCGGGGAGGATGTCAAGTTATTCGCCTTCGGCTTCCTTCCGGGCGTTGAGTTTGGCCTGCTCGCGGGCGCTCGGGTTGACCGACTCCTTGAACGGAACCTTTGCAACGGTGGCGAAGGTCGGCTCGCCGGATTCCTCGGAGTACTCGTCGGGGAGGTGGACCTCGAACTCCAAGTCGAGTTCCTCGTCGTAGATCTCGTCGTTGAGCGGCGTGTCGGTGACTTCCTCGATCTTCTCGGCGGGCACGTAGCCCATCGCGATGTTGGTCTCTAGGTCCGGGTTCCACCACGGCGAGGTGATGTACCCGCACTCGTCGCCCGTTTCGGGGTCGGAGACGAGCCAGAAGTCCGGCGCGTAGTCGCGGATGGGTTCGCCGGCCATCTTGAGGCCGATGAGCTTGTGCGTGAACGGGTAGTCGCCGCTCTCGATCTGCTCTTTTTGCTCTTCGAGGGCCTCCTTGCCGATGTAGTCGGCGTCCTTGTCGTCGGGGACCTGGTAGCCCAGGTTGACCTGGAACGGGGAGGTCTCGAAGTCGAGGTCCTGCCCCCAGGACATGATCCCGGCCGCGATGCGGCGGTGGTGGCCGGGCGCGATCTGGCGGCCGCCGTGGTCAACGACGCTGTCGTGGACCGGGTCCCACACCTTCTCGGCGTCCTCGTGGGCGTCCTTGACGTAGACCTCGAAGCCCTCCTCGCCGGAGAAGCCGGTCTGGCTGATGAGAACGTCGGCACCGCCGATCTCGGCCTCCATCAGACCGTAGTACGGGACGTCTTTGACTTCTTCGCCGACGACGTCGACCATCACATCGAGCGCCTTCGGCCCCTGGATCTGCATCGGGGTGACGTCGATCTCGTCGATTTCGACGTCGAAGTCGTTGTCGACGTTGACGCCCTGAAGCCACTGCATCAGGTTCGAGTCCGAAAGGGAGAACCAGAACTCGTCCTCCTCGGGGCGCAGCAGAACCGGGTCGTTGAGCACGCCGCCGTCCTCGTTACAGAGAATGACGTACTTGCCGTCCATCGGGTCCATGCCGGTCACGTCGCGGGAGACGACGTAGTTCGTCAGCGCTTCGGCGTCGGGGCCCTTCACGCGGATCTGTCGCTCGACCGCGACGTCCCACAGCGTGACATCGTTAGTCAGTGCGTCGTACTCTTTCATCGCACCGCCGTCTTCGGGTTCGACGAGGCCGCGCGGGTGATAGAGCCGGTTATACACGGTACAGCGCCACGCGCTGTTCTCGTTGAACGACTTGTGGAAGAAGGGTGATTTACGGACGCGGGTCGAAACGAGCATCTCAATCCCCGGATCGCCCGTCTGGCGGAGGTTCCGTGGGACGGAACGATCGGACTGATCGACACTCGGAAAGTTCGGATGGTCAGCGTCTCCTGACATCTCATAGAGGGAGGACACAGATCCTCATAAAACGTCACCCTGATAGTACCGTATTTTTATCCCGGTCGCCAAGGGGAACACGGCCGACAAACGATGTATGACTGTCAGGTCCGTACACAACGTATGGAAGACGAACGGCCCCCGCCCGACCCGGACGCCGACAGCGCGTACCGGTTTGGGGTGGTGGCCGGCGCGGTCCTCGGACTCATCACGGTCGGGTCACTCCACTGGACCGGCGCCCTCACGCCGTTGGCTCTGGGGTACGTCCTCGCGGCGCTGTTCCCGGTGTATTTGATCGTGGCCGCGGTCGTGCTCGGCGCCTGGCTCGGATACGACAAAGGCGCCACCTCGCTGCGGCCGGTGGGCGGAACGAAATGATGATGCCGGTATTCACCCATAGGGAGGTATGGCGCGGCTCGAACGCCTCCGGATCTACCCGGTGAAGGGGTTGGACGGTATCGATGTCGACACCGCGAGCGTGCGGGCGGGTGGGACGCTCGGCGGCGACCGCGAGTACGCGCTCGGAGACGCGGACAACGACCCGCTCAACGGGAAACGAACCGCCGCGGTCCACGACCTCAACGCGGCGTTCGATCCCGAGTCCGGGACGCTGAGCGTCGGGACGGAGTCGAGGGAGACGGCGCAGTTCACCCTCCCGGCGGAACGGGACCGCGCGTCAGCGTGGTTTAGCGACGTCTTCGGCGACGGGATCACGCTCGAACGGAACGAAGATCGGGGGTTCGTGGACCGTCCGGGAATGGGGCCATCGGTGGTCAGCACCGCGACGCTCGAAGCCGTGGCGTCGTGGTTCGACGGCCTAACCGTCGAGAGCGTCCGGCGCCGACTCCGCGCGAACGTCGAAGTGAGCGGCGTCCCCGCGTTCTGGGAGGACCGGTTCGTCGGCGACGACGCCCCGGCGTTCGCGGTCGGCGGCGTGCGGTTCGAGGGGATCACGCCGTGTGGCCGGTGTGTCGTGCCGTCGCGGGACCCCGACACGGGCGAGGCGGTGCCGGCGTTCAGACGGCGGTTCGTCCGGAAGCGCCGGGAGACGTTCCCGGAGTTCGCCGACCCCGACGCGTTCGAGCACTTCTTCGCGGTGATGATCCTCGCGCGGGTTCCGGAGGCCGCCAGCCGGCCGACGCTCCGGGTCGGGGACGCTGTGACCGACGTCAACAGGGACTGACCCGGACGCGGGGGTGGCGGGGTCGCGACCGCTCCGAACTCGGGGCGATCAGGGGCGAAAACGGGTCTCGGGAACCGCACCGAACACCGTGTGCGGCCCCGTGTCGGGCCCTCCGTCGAGTCACCCGGACCGCTCGCGCTCGGCGATCGTGGCCGCGATGAGGTTCCGCATCCCGCGCCGGAGCCGACCGCTCATCGCGGTCGACGACAGCCCCATCCGATCGGCCACCTCGCCAAGCGAGATGTCCCGAGGTTCGTTGAAGTAGCCCTCCGAGAACGCGAGTCGGAGCGCCGTCCGCTGTTCGTCGGTGAGGCCGTACGACGACTCCCCACCGGCGTCTTCGTTGCTGTAGATCTCGATAATGTCGAGGGCGATGTCGTTGGCGATCGCGTACTCCCAGATGGTGTTCAACGCGGCGCGGTCCGGCAGTAGCAGGTGGACCAACCACCCGGCGTCTTTGGTTTCGGTGTGGACCAGAAACCCGTTCTCCTCGGTGACGATACTGCTTATGAGCCGCGTCTGCGGCGTGTGCTGAATGTAGTAGATCGCGGTGTCGTCGGTGCGGTCGATCAACTCGAACGCCTCAACCGTCCCGTCCTCGGCGAGCGTCGCTTCGAGTGTCTCGGCGTCGTTGTACTCGATGAGAAACGGGAAGTACGTCGTCCCCGGGTCGGTCGTCCCCTGCGTGATCACGCGGATCTTGACACCGTCGAGAGCCCGCAGCGTGGGAGCGAGCGAGAGGTAGTCGTGCTTGATGTGGACTTTGGCTGTGATCGACATAGGCTTCAGTGGCCGCCGGTGTCACGTCAGGCCGAGATCGGCGCGGTCGAGCCGCCGTGGAGCGTCCGCGAGCGGTCGGAACGCGGTCGACGGTGCGGCCGGAGTGACGCGACGGCTGTCTTGCTGCCGGATTCGCAGCCCTCCCGTGTTATACTATCGGTTGCGCCGAGCGTCGTCGCTCCGGTAGTGTGATGCCGGGGACGCCATATCACCCCACGAGTGTCGGAACGGAAAACGTCCGACTCCCGTCGCCGAAGTCCTGTTTCGGTAGGAGCGGCCTCAGTGCGAATAGTGGGGAGACAGCGGTGCGAGCCCGCGGCCCGTTCGGGTCCCGCCCGCGTGGTTTGTCCGCCAACTTTCGCTCGGCGACCCACCGCCCGCGTAACGCCCGATTTATGTCTGCCGGGGCACAGACTCGGAAGCAATGGCGCCCCAACGCGACGCGGTCGCCGACGGCGACGGCTCCGCAGACAGGGGTTCGGCCCCAGCCACAACCGACCGCGACTGGACGGCGTACGGTCTCGTCGTGGGGTCGGCGCTGGTGTCCGCCGGCATGGCGGCGTACGAGATCGCCCCCGCCAGCGTCACGCCGCTTGTCCGCGACTCCCTCGGGGTCGGGTCGACGCTGGCCGGGTTGCTCGTGGGGGCCATGTTCGGGACCGCGGTCGTCACGAGCCTCCCCGCGGGCGCGGTGCTCGACCGGACGGACTCCCGGCGGGTGATGGCGGCTGCGGTGTTCACGCTGTTCGTGGCCGGGGTGTGGGGGTGGGTCGCCGGACGCGCCGGGGGGTACTGGCCGTTGATCGCCTCTCGCATCGTTGCGGGCGTCGCGTACGTGGTCGTGTGGAACGCCGGTATCGATATCGTTAGCCGCGCGGTCGAGCCCGCCCACCGGGCGACGGCGGTCGGGGTCTTCACCGCCAGCGGCCCGCTGGGGTTCGCGCTCGGCCAGAGCACCGGACCCCTCCTTGCGGCGCGGTTCGGGTGGCCCGCGATCTTTCCGGCGTACGCCGGCGTCGCGCTCGCCGGGTTCGGGCTGTTCTGGCACACCAGCCGCGGGTTGGGCGGCGCCCGCGCAGACGCCCCCACGCTCGGGGAGTTCGGGACCGTCCTTCGGAGCCGACCGGTGTGGATCGCCGGGGGTCTGGGGTTTCTGAGCTACGCGCTGTACCTGTTCGTCAACTCGTGGGGGTCCTCGTACCTGGCCGACCAAATCGAGCTGTCGCTGGCGGCCAGCGGGGCGATCATCGCGGTGTTTCCCGCCGTGGGCGTGCTCTCGCGCGTCTCCAGCGGAGTGCTCTCGGATCGGGTGTTCGGCGGACGGCGGCGACCGGTCGTCCTCGGATCGTTCGGGGTGGCGGCGCCGCTGGTGTTGGCGTTCACCCGACTCGGGTCGGTGCCGGTGGTCGTCGGTGCCCTCCTGTGTGTGGGCTTTGCAATCCAGCTCACGATCGGGCTCTCGTTTAGCTACGTCCGAGAGCTCGTCGACGCCAACGTGGCGGCGACCGCGGTGGCGTTCCAGACAAGCGTCGGGCTGGCGGGCGCGTTCGTCTCGCCCATCGTCGGTGGTGCCGTCGTCGACGCCGCGGGGTTCGATGTCGCGTTCCTGGTGGCGGGCGCCATAGCGGTCGCCGGGGCCGTATTGGCGTGGTGGGCACCCGAGCCCGCGTGAGGGGTGGAACCGGCCACTCCCCCGATCAGTCGCGGAGCCGACCTCGGCGCGCACGGTGTGGGACAGAGCACGCACGTCCCGCCGAACGCCGTCAACGGAGGTGGCGTTCGGCGGCAATCGTCGTGAGGCGGTAGTTTTTCGACTGCCCCTGGTGAATCCGCTGTCGGATGTACATCGTCATCGTCGGGGCGGGGGACATCGGCAGCCCACTCGTCGAAATCGCCACCGAGAGCGGTAACGAGGTCGTCGTCATCGAACGCGACGAGGAACGGGCCGAACGGGCGTCACGCCAGTACGACTGCCTCGTGCTCAACAGCGACGCGACAACGAAGGAGACGCTGCTGGACGCCGGGACCGACCGTGCGGACGCGATCATCTCGACGACCGACCAGGACGCGACGAACGTCATGGTCTGTCTGTTGGCGCTGGAACTCGATGTTCCGGAGGTGGTCTCGGTCGTCCACAACCCCGAGCACATGAGTCTCTTCCGGCAGATCGGCGTCAACACGATGCAGAACCCCCAGCGGCTCATCGCGGAGTATCTCTACCGCGCGGTCAGATACCCCTCCATCGTGGACTTCATGCACATCGGCGAGAAGGCGGAGGTGTTCGAGATCGCCGCCGAGGCCGACGCGCCCATCACCGGCAAGACCCTTCGGGAGGCCAACAATGCCGGGCTTCTCGGGGGCGACACGCTGATCGTTGCCGTGGAACGTGACGGCGACGACGGGCCCGAACTGATCACGCCTCGCGGCAGCACCCGCATCCGAGCGGGCGACCTCCTCACCGTGTACGCCGGCGCGGGAGCGACTCCCGGGGTAACGGACGTGTTCGGCCACTTCGAGGACCACGGCTGAAATGTCCGAACGGAGCCGTGGCGCGTTCCGGAGGGAGTTCCGGATCGTTGCGCGGGACATCGGGTCGCTGCTATTGATGACGGCAGGGCTGATGACGCTCACCACAGTCGTTGCACTCGGGGTCGGCGAGTACCACGCCGCGCTCGCGTTCCTGCTCGCAGGGGGCGTGACCGCGGGCGTCGGCGGCCTCGCCGCCCGCGGGTTCGCCGACGCGCCGGCGCCACAGATGAAACACGGGATGGTCATCGCCGCCGGCGGGTGGCTGCTGGTGGCTGTCTTCAGCGCGCTCCCCTTCGTCCTGGCCGCGTGGGTGACCCCGCCGGCGGTGATGGACACGTTCGTCCCTGCGGGGCTCGCCACGAGCGGATGGGAGCCGATCCGCGTCGGTGGAACCACCACGCGCTCCAGTCTGGCGTACTTCCGGAATCCGCTGCACGCCCTGTTCGAGTCGATGAGCGGGTGGACGGGCAGCGGCCTGACGATGGCGGTCCACGAGCCGTCGCTCCCGCGGACGCTCCAGTGGTGGCGGTCGTTCATCCAGTGGGTCGGCGGGGTCGGCGTGATCGTGCTGACCGTCTCGATCCTGTCGCGTCCGGGCAGCGGGAGCTACGCGCTCTACCGGAGCGAGGCCCGCGAGGAGAAGATCCACCCGAGTATCGTCTCGACCGTCCGGACCGTGTGGAAGCTCGTGGTCGGGTACACCCTCGTTTCGTTCGTGCTCCTCTTCGGGGCGATCCGCGGCAGCGGCAGCGGCAGCGCGTACGCTGCGTCGCTGTCGGCCCCGGAGGCGGCGTGGCAGGCGCTCAACCACGCCATGACCGGGCTCACGACCGGCGGGTTCTCCGTCACCGACAACTCGATCGCGACGTACAACGCCCCGCTGGTCGAGGTGGCGCTGCTCCCGATCATGACCGCGGGCGCGATCGCGTTTCCCGTCCACTACGTGGTGCTCCGGGACCGGAGCCTCCGGGAACTCGCGGCCGACCTCCAGACCCGGTGGCTGTTCGCGCTCTTTGGGGCGGGTGTGGTCGTCCTGTCCGTCCAGAACGTGACGTCGGTGTCGACGGTGCCGGACGCCTTCGCGACCCAGTCGGTGCTCCCGTTCGCCGTCGATCCGGTCTCGGCAGCCCAACTCGACGCGATCCGGGATTCGACGTTCCAGTGGATCAGCGCCCTGACTGCCACCGGGTTCCAGTCGGCGCCGATCGGGCGGTGGGTCGCCGGCGGAAAGATCCTGGTCGTGGGTGCGATGGTGCTCGGGGGCGCCGCCGGGTCGACCGTGGGCGGCATCAAGATCGTTCGGGGGTACACGGTCGCCCGCGGGATCGCCTGGCAGTTCTCGCGGGTGTTTCTCCCGACGGACGCGGTGATCACCGCCCGGATCGACGGCCGCGTGCTGGACCGCGAGACGATGGAACGGGAGTTCGGCGAGGCGGCGATCGTCACGATCCTGTGGCTGCTTGGGCTCGCCGTCGGGAGCCTCGTGCTTGTGAACGTCGCCGGTCCCGAGTTCGGCTACGCCGACGCGCTGTTCGAGGTCGCGAGCGCACAGGGCAACGTCGGGCTGTCGTCGGGGATCACCGGCCCCACGATGTCGCCGGTGGCGGAGGGGATGTTCGTGCTGCACATGTGGATCGGCCGGCTGGAGATCATCCCGGTGCTCGTGTTCGTCCGGGCCGCGATTTCCGGGGTGGACCCGTAACTCCCTCCGGACCGTTCGACGTCGGCAAACGTCGCATCCTCCAACGTCCGACACCCGGCCGCGACGGTCGCAGCCGGTGTCTCTATCCGCCCTGAGGTGGTATCACGACGCATGTGCGACCACACTGCGGACCCGGTGCTCTACCCCAACCGCGGAACAGACGACATCGATCCGGACGACGACGGCGTCTCCCGGCGGACGCTGCTCGCGGGATCGGCAGCGGCGGGTGCCGCTGCAACCGCCGGGTGTTCCCGTTCGATCCCCGGGTCCGGGGACGCAGACGACGGGCCGGGGCCACCCACAGTGTACGTGTTCAATACGGGCGACATGACCGTGAGCGTGATCGACACCGACGCCGACGACGTCGTGGCCACGACGTATCTGGGCGCGACGGCGTCGTTCCCCTCAAACCAGTACCTTCCCGGGTTGCTTACCGACGGTGACGACGTCGTGTGGCTGAACGTCGACCGGGGGGTTCGGGCGGTCACCGCCGGGTCGCTGTCGGAGGTCGCGTCGCTGGACACCGGATCGGGGGCGAACTGGCAGGAGGTCACCCCGGACGGAAAGCACCTCGTGGTGAGCGCGCGGGAACCCGCCCACACACAGTACCGGGTGGACGCCGACCCCACCTCCGACACCTTCGGCGAGGTGACGGCGGAACTCGACCGGACCGACGAGGGCGGCCGCGGCGACACCGACGGCCCCGGGCCGTGTGACGTCTCGATCCACCCCGACGGACAGTACGCGTACGTCCCCGACATCTTCGGCGACACCCTGACCGTTATCGACTACGAGGACTTCGGGATCGTGACCCAGGTGTCGGTCGACCCCGACGCCGACGCCGACGCCGTCGCCCCGTGGATGAACACCGTCGCCTGGGACGGCAACACGCTGCTCGTGGAGAACAGCGGGGGTGACACCGGGACCGAGAGCATCTGGGACGTGAGCGACCCGGAAGCCCCCGAGGAGGTGGTTCGGCTCACCGCCGACGACGGGTTGGGGGCGCGCCCGTTGACAAGCGAGATCGGGCCGGATTCGGAGTTCGGGTACGTCTTCACCCCCGGCTCCGACGACGTGACCGTGATCGACCTCGCCGCGCGCGAGGTCGCCGGCCGAATCGATCTCGGCGGGTCGGGGTTCGTCGGCACGTGGGGTCCCGCCCGCGAGAAGCTCTACGTTCCGGTCCAGAGCGACGACGAAGTGAAAGTGATCGATCACGCCGAGCGGGCGGTCGCGGGGACCATCCCGGTTGGGTCGAAGCCATACGGCGCGACCGCCGGTCGGGTCCGCCCCGACACCGACACCTCGAACGGCCTGCTCGCGTCGCTGGCGCGGTTGGGGGTGGCGCTCCCGGGCGGCGGCACCACGTACTGCATCGGCGAGTGCGCCTGCGGCCACGAACTCCGGTGACGGCCAGCGGGACACCGCCTGCCCCACCGACCCGCTCTCGCCCGGGCGTCACCGCCTCGCCAACAGCGCGGCCGCGGCGACCAGACAGACCACGAACCCGGCGAACGCGAGGTCGTAGCTGGCGTAGGTGGCGACGATGCCGACATACGCCGGCCCGATGGCGTTCGCGATCAGGAACAGCGCCCGCGCCGCCCCCAAATCGGCACCCGTTCCGTCGGCGGGCGCGCCGTCGAGGATGATGGCGTCCGCGAGCGGGAATCCGGTCTTGTACCCGAGCGCGAACACCCCGATCGCGACCCAGATCGCGAGGGTGGACCCAACGAGGATGAGTGCGGTCATCGCTGTTGCGGCGACCGACAGCCCCCCGACCGCGACCGCCCGCCGGGAGATCCGGTCGCCCAGGATCCCGGCGGCGGGTTTGACCGCGAACCCGACCGCGAAGACGATCGCGAACGTCAGTCCCGCGAGGCTCTCTGAGAACCCCTTCGCCCGCGCGAGGTAGGTCGGAACGAAGTTGATGAACCCGCCGACCATGAAATAAAACAGCGAAAAGGCGACGAGGGTCTCCCGCTGCCGGTTGCTCTCGACCAACCGGCCGACCGTACTCCGGAGGTCCAGCGTCGTCTCCCCCACGTGATACCCGTCCCGAGTCGTGACGGTGTAGACGACCGTGAGGGCTGCGAGTCCGACCGCGATCGGGAAGAAGGGCGTGCGCCACGTGAAGTACGTCAACGCGAGGACCGCGATGCCGGAGGACAACAGCCCGCCGGCGTCGGTGCCCGCGGCATAGATCCCGAGCGCGCGGCCGCGGTCATCGGTGAAGAGATCCGAGAGTAGCGCTCGCGAGGGGATGGCGAACAGCCCCTTCCCGAGACCGACAACCGTCGACGCGAGCAGGAACGTCACCAACCCGGTGGTGAGCCCGAAGAGCCCGAACCCAACCGCGATGACCACCATCCCGGGCACGATCAGCGTGGTCCGGTTCCACCGGTCGGAGTACTCTCCACTGGGGTACTGGACCACGGCGTAAGAGCCCTGGAAGATCGCGAGCGCGATCCCCGCAGTGGCCTCGGTGATCCCGAGGTCGGTGATGATCGTCGGCAGCAGCGGTGACAGCAGGAACCGGCCGGTCTGGAGCGTCGCCCACCCCAGGGACACGACCACCAGCATCCGGCGCGCGTAGCCGGTCGCGTCCACCGACTCTCTCACCCCGTTCGACTCGGTCACGTCCTCGTGTCGGCGGGGCTCCCTGACGTGGTTTCCGATTCGCGGGCGCAGGACCGACCGCGCGTCAGGCCTCTGCCGGGATCGCCGGCAGCGGGTCGGTTCGGAACACTTCGGTGTATCCGTAGTTGCCCTCGGGGTAGTGCGACGGTGGGTCGCCGGTGATGGTGCTGTACACCTGGATCTGGTTTTTGAGCTCCCCGGAGTCGGCGTACTGGATCGGGTTCGCAAACAGCGTGTCAAACTCGATGGCGCGCGTCGCCTCCGTGACAGCCTCGGGGTCGGCCTCGCCGGCGTTCTCGATCGCCTGGGCGATGAGCTTGCCCGTGACGTATCCGTGGGCGGTGTGGGTGTTGAACTGCGCGCCCACCGCCCGGGCGTACCGCTCTGCGACCTCGGCGAACTCGTCGCTGTACGGGTCGGCGAGGTGGACGTGGGTGAACCCGCGCTCGGAGTCCGCACCCAGCGTCGACCGCACCACGTCCGGCGGCCACGAGGAGCCGGTCACGACCTCGGGGTCGTAGCCCAACTCGTAGAGCTGCCGGGTGATCGTCAGCACGCCCGGCGGGTGTCCGCTCGTCACCACCATCCCGACATCGTCGGGGATCTGCCGGACGTACGTGGAGAAGTCGCTCTCGGAGACGGGGGCCACCTGGATGTCCACGTCGACGGCGAAGGCCGCCTCGATCGCCGATCGAACGGAACGCCCCCACGCGTAGTCGGCGACAATGGCGCTGATCGACTCGTACCCCCGCGTCTCGGCGAGCGCCGCCTGTGCCCGCATCGTCGGCTCTGCGGGGAGGAGCCCGACACGGAAGGCGTGCCGCGTCTCCGGGGTGATGGTGTCGCTCGATCCGGCCAGGTGCATGTACATCGGGATTCCGAGCTCCTCGGCGGTGCGGGCGGTGCGGATCCCCACGTCGGAGCTCACCGGTCCGGTGGCGGCTACAACCTCCTCCTGTTCGGCGAACCGCTCGAAGATCGACGCCGCCTCGGCGGGATCGCTCCCGGAGTCGGCTTCGATAACGTTCAGCTCCCGGCCGTCAAGCACGCCACCGTCCCGGTTGATTTCGTCGACGGCGAACGCGAGCCCCGAGGCGTGGACCCGCCCCCACACCGAGAAGTTCCCCGAGAGCGGCTGTATCGCTCCGACCCTGATCGGTTCCTCGTCGCTGTCGCCGGCGTCGCCGGCTGTGGTGCCGTTGTCGTTGCTACAGCCCGCAATCGCCCCGACGCCGGCCGTCCCGGCCGCCGCCAGAAACTGCCGCCTGTCGACCGTCCCGTACGTTCTCACAGTTATTTCGAGGTGTAGTGAACTGTTGAGGTTGACGGTCTGTCCCGGTCACTCCGACCGACGAGGTCCGCCACCGCATCGGGGTCGGTGCTGTCGGCCGCGTGGTCGATCACGGTCGCCTCACCGGCCGCGTGGTCGATCACGGTCGCCTCACCGGCCGCGTGGTCCCGAACAGCCGCGATTGCGGCCGCGAGCCGCGCTTCGTCGCGACCGTTCAGCACGACGCCACAAGCCGTCCACGACGAGCGCCCGCGCCGACACCGAGCGGGACTGTGCGGGTGTGTGAGGCCCTCCAACTCGGTCTCCCTACTGGTCCCGCCGGAAGCACTCCAAACGAAACAGCACTCACGGTCGGGTGCAGCACTCCCCGTTCGCCGGCTCCGCGGGCCGCCGGGCGACACCGACGGAACCCGCACGTCGCCGGGGCCGATGAGCAGCTATTTGTGTCCAGGCCGCGGCTGGGCAGAGACTGTGACCCGAACCGGCCCAGCGTACGTCGAATCCGAGTCGGAGCTGTTCGCCGATATCGACCGCAAGCGAGCGAACGGTGACGTCACCGCGGCGACCGCCGACGCGTTCGTCGAACTCTACGAGTTCGCCACGGACATCGGCGACAGAGTGTCCATCGGGCAGGCGAAACACGCCAACTTCCAAGCGAAAGTGGATGCCCACCAGGCCGGCTACCGGAACGACCCAAGCGTGTTCACCGCGAACGTCAGTGGGACGCTGAAAGTCTGGCCCGCGAGGATGGTGCTGGACAACGCTCCCGACGTTGACGCGGTCGGGTGGGACGCGGCGGACTACCACGAGTTCGAGCGGGCGTTCCAGTCCCTGCGGGGCGTGCCGCACGACGCGACGACCGTCCCGTTCGAGCGGGTCGGCTCCGACGTCGACGTCGCCGAGTTCGAATCGATCGTCGAGCGGTTCGTCGCGGCCTGCCGGCCTAAAGCCGGCGGGGCGTAGCACGGTCGATTCCGCAGGGCCCGTCGCCGCCGACCGCCGGCGGGGAGGGTGCTCGACCTACCCCTCGATGGCGACCCGCTCGCCCGCGAAGCCGCCGCCGCGCCACCGCCACGACCCCAGGAAGGGGTGGCCGTCGAACGCACAGATGGCGTAGGAGTACCCCCGCCACGTCGCGCGGTCGACGTCGGTCGTGCTGGGGTGTGTCGGCCCCGCGGGGTGGGTGTGGTAGAAGCCCACGACGTCCGATCCGGCGTCCTCGACGTGGTCGATCACCGCGAGGAGTTCCTCCGGGTCCATCGCGTACCGGGTCTGTGGGGTGTCAGCGGCGTTCTCGACGGGGGAGACGTCGGTGACGTGGCTCTCCCCGTCGCCGTAGTCGCCGGCGAGCACGCCGCAGACCTCTCTGTCGCCGCCGCCGTGCCCGTGGCGGACGATCGCGTCGTAGGCGTCGCGGGTGAACGAGAGCACGGAACTCGGTGTCAGTCGCCGGGTTCGAGGTCGTACGACCACTCCCGGTACCCGCCGGCCATGCTCTTGACCGACGCGTTGTCGACACCCTCGTAGCTCCCGATGAGCCGGGCGGCCTGGATCGACGACTGGCCGATGGGACACGCCACGACCACGTCGTCGCCCCACTCGACGTTGTCGACCCGGCGCGGGAGTTCCGCCAGCGGGATGTTCCTCGCGCCGGGGATGTGGCCGCGCTCGAACTCCGCGGGCGACCGGATGTCGATGATCTGGGTGTCGGTCCCGTCGTCGATCCGTTGTTTGACGTCCTCGGTGGAGATTTCCTCGACCATGTTATTGCCCCGTCGGAGAGCGCCCGTTGTTCGTTGCACGCCCGTGCTGTTCGGCTGCGGCCCCGTCGCCGGTCGCGTGGCGGGGTTCGACGGCGACTGTCGGATCGGTGTCCGTCATACCACCGCGTAGACGGCCTCCGAGTAAACCGGTTTCGGAGCGCGCGACCCCGCCACCGGAGAGTCCGTGTATGCCGGGCTGTTCCGATCGGCGCTCAACGCGCGTCAGCTACATACCGATCGGCACCCAAACGGCGCGTATGCCAACCGAAGCCACATTCGGCGGCGGGTGTTTCTGGTGTACCGAGGCTGCGATGGACGTCCTCGACGGCGTGGAGTCGGTCACGTCGGGGTATGCCGGCGGCGACACCGACGACCCCACCTACCGTGAGGTCTGTTCCGGCCGCACCGGCCACGCGGAGGTTGTCCAAGTGGAATACGACCCCGACCGGATCGGCTACGACGACCTGTTGGAGGTGTTCTTCGCGACCCACGACCCCACGCAGTTGAACCGCCAGGGGCCGGACGTGGGGTCGCAGTACCGCTCGATCGTGCTGTACCACGACGAGACCCAGCGCGAGCAGGCCGAGGCGTACATTGACGCGCTCGCCCCCGAGTACGACGACGCGGTCGTGACCGAGGTCGAACCCCTCGAACGGTTCTGGCGGGCCGAGGAGAAACACCAAGACTACTTCGAGAAGAACCCGCGCGACGCGTACTGCCGGATGCACGCGAAGCCGAAAGTCGAGAAAGTGCGGAACCGGTTCGCGGAGAACGTCGCGCAGTAGCGTCGGTCCCGGCGAAGCCGGGAGCCACCCCTCAGGTCCGTGGAAGCCGAACCTGGACGACGTTGCCGCCGTACGCGCTCTCCTCGAACGAGAGCTCCCCACCGGAGCGTTCTGTCACCCACTTCACCAGCCACAGCCCGAGTCCGCTGCCGTGTCGCGTCCGGGTCCGCTCCGCGTCGCCAGTCACCACCGCGCGCTCGTGCTCTGCGATCCGCGGCCCGTCATCGGCCACCCGGATGGCGGCCCACCGCGGGCCGAGCGCCGCCGCCGACACCTCGACGTACGGCGACTCGGAGGGGTTGTGGACGATCGCGTTGTCGATCAGGCCGTGGATCGCGGATTCGAGGTGGCTGTCGCCACGGACAACCAGCCGCTCGGGGAGGTCCGCGACGACCTCCGCGCGCGGGAACAGCTGCCGGTGTTCCGACACCGCGTCGTAGACGGCCGGGACGCAGTCGATCCCGCCGGCGTCCAACTCCGGGGCGGAGAGCAGCGAATCGATCTCGTCGGCCTCGCGGGTGAGTTTCTCCAGGTTCGCAGCCGCCGTCTCGATCGTGGCCGCCGCCCCGACCGCCTCCGTCGACGACGCGCCGAGTTGGTCGAGCAACCGGGCGGTGTGGCCCAGGATGACGTTCGACTCGTTCCGAAGGTTGTGCCGGAGCACCCGGGTCAGGACCTGGAGTCGGTGCTCGGTCCAGGTCAGCTCCGTGATGTCGGTGTACACCGCGAACCCGTCGAGTTCCGCCTCCCCCTCAGTGTAGGGAATCCCCCGGTAGCGGAACTCCCGAAGCCCCGTCGCGGTTTCGCGTTTCACCCGCTGGTGGTTGGTTTCTCCGGCGGCCGTCCGGCTGTCGAGGGCGCGGGCTTCCGCGTCGAGCCACTCCGGGACGATCCAGTCGTTGAGCGGTTCACCCCGGATGTCGTCGATGGCGTAGCCGAACGTCTCGACGAACGCGGCGTTTGCCTCACGCACGATCGGGTCACCCTCAACGATCTCGAACTCCACGACCGAGTCTTGGACGTGCTCAAGGAGGTGGTCGTACGGGGTGCCGTCGACCGTCTGTCGGTTTGACACGGTGTGACACCAACACACATCCACGGACGCGTGTTATATCCATCGGACAACCGCAACTCTCACCGGGTTAAACACGGGTGTATTCGCCTCCCAGTCACATAACCGGACGTTTGATCAACGGCCGGACAGGAGCGTCCGTGTTCCGTCGACCAGCGCCGGTCCCCGTCCGTGTTCCGTCGACCAGCGCCGGTCCCCGTCCGTGGGACGAAGTATCAGGCGTCCCGGTCCGACAGCCGCCCGGGTGTCCACGCCCCGTCGAACTCGGTGTGGGTGAACGGCCGGGGGTTCTCGCCGGCGTAGGCGGCGACCAACTGGCCGTCACCCTCCAGGTGGTATTTGTAGGTGGTCAGCCCCTCCAGTCCGACCGGGCCGCGGGCGTGGGTCTTGCCGGTGCTAATGCCGACTTCGGCGCCTAGCCCGAACCGGTAGCCGTCGGCAAACCGGGTCGAGGCGTTGTGGAACACGCTCGCGGCGTCGATGCCGCGCATAAACCGCGCCGCGGCGTCGTCGTCTTCGGTGATGATCGATTCGGTGTGTTTCGAGCCGTTGGCGTTGATGTGGCGGATCGCATCGGCCACGGAGTCGACGACCGTGATCGCGAGGATCAGGTCGCCGTACTCGGTCCGCCAGTCGTCCTCTATTGCGACTTCGGCGTCGATGATCTCGCGGGTGCGCTCGTCGCCGCGGAGTTCGACGCCCGCCTCGCGGTACCGGTCAGCGATCTCCGGAAGGAACGTCTGCGCGACGGACTCGTGTACGAGCAGGGTCTCAACGGCGTTACACACCGCGGGATACTGGACCTTCGCGTCGTAGGCGACGTCTTCGGCCATCCCCAACTCCGCCTCGCTGTCGACGTAGACGTGACAGACACCTTCGGTGTGGCCGAGCACGGGAATCGAGGTGTTGTTCTGGACGTAGCTCACGAACGACGAGCTCCCGCGGGGCATGAGCAGGTCGACGGCGTCGTCGCGTTCGAGCAGCGTCCGGACGTCCTCTCGGGCCTCGATGAGCTGGGCCCACCCGTCCGACACCTCACCCCCGGCGTCGGCGGCGGCCTCAACGATGGTCTCGTGGAGGAGCCGGTTGGAGTGGGTGGCTTCGCTGCCGCCCTTGAGCACGACTGCATTCCCGGACTTGAGGCTGAGAGCGGCGATCTGTACCAGGGCGTCGGGGCGGGACTCGAACACCGCACCCAGGACGCCGATCGGCACCGACACCTTGTAGAGTTCGAGGTCGTCGTCGAGTTCGCGGGCCGCGAGCGTTCGCCCGAGGGGGTCGTCCTGGCCGGCGACGCTGCGGACCATCTCCGCGATGCCGTCGAGCTTCGACGCCGAAAGCGTCAGCCGGTCGACGAACGCCCGGGTGTACTCGCCGGCTTCGAGCAGTTCCTCGGCGGCCTCGACGTCCCGGTTGTTGGCGTCGAGAATGGCGTCGGCGTTGTCTTCGATCGCGTCGGCGACCGCGTGCAGCGCGTCATTCCGGGTCGACTCGGGGAGGTTCGCGAGCGCTAAGGCCGCGGACTGTGCGTCGGTGATCTTGGCTTCGGCGGATCGATCGGTGGTGGTGTGTTCGCTCATACGTGGTCGTTGACGGGGACGAATATGGTTCCGACGGACTGTTCGGTGGCGATGGCTTCGAGCACGTCAGGGCGGGTCGAGCGGGCGATGATCGCGGGGATCCCGTGTTCGCTCACGGTTCGAGCCCCCTTGACTTTCGTCCGGATCCCGCCGAAGGAGCCGCTTGCGGTCTCCTCGACGATCCGCTCGACTTCGTCGTAGTTCCGCCCGACTGCGTCGATCAGCTCCGCGTCGGAGTCGTCTTTGGGGTTGCTCGTATAGACGCCGTCGACGTCGGTCAGCGTGACCAGCAGGTCGGCGCCGACCGCGACTGATACCGACGCCGAAAGCATGTCGTTGTCGCCGATCCGGATCTCAGCTGTTGCGACCGCGTCGTTCTCGTTGATGATCGGTACAACACCCCACGACAGGAGGGTCTCGATGGTGTTCTTGAAGTTGGTGAACCGCTCGGGGTCCTCGAGGTCGTTGTCAGTCACCAGGATCTGGGCGACCGTCAACCCGTACCGCTCGAAGCTCTCGGTGTAGCGCCGCATAAGGTGGCTCTGGCCGATGGTCGAGACCGCTTGGGACTCCTCGACGGTGTCGTCGGGGTCGAATCCGACCCGCCCCTTGCCGGCGCCGATCGCCCCCGACGAGACCAAGACGGCCTCCTTGTCGCGAGCCATCAGGTCGGCGATGTCGTCGACCAGCTTGTCGAGTTTCCCGTCGTCGAGCTTCGAAGCGTCGTTCGTGAGGGAGTTGGTCCCGGCTTTGACCACGACCCGTCCGGCGTTCGCAGCGAGCGTTCGGGCGCGGGTCACCTCCTCGGCTGCGACGGCGTTCATTCCGCGTCCGCTCCCGCGAGTTCCTCCGAGCGTTTCCGGGCGGCGGTCAGGGCGTCGCCGACGGCGGTGTCGGCGTCGCTGTCGAACAGCACCTCCATCCCCTCGATGGTGGTCCCGCCGGGCGAGCAGACCGCGTCGATCAGCGAATCGAGGTCGCGATCGGATCGGAGCACGGTCTCGGCGGCGCCGTTGAATGTCTGGGCGGCGAGCGTCCGGGCGTCGTCGGGGTCGAGCCCCTCCTCGACCGCACGCTCCTGCATCGCCTGGATCAGATAGAAAACGAACGCCGGGCCGCTGCCGTTCAGCGCGGTGGCGACGTGCATCAGGTCCTCGTCGACCTCGACGTACGCGCCGAGGTCTGAGAGCATCTGACCGACGTGCTCGTCGGGGTCGTCCCACGACACCGCCGCGGCCATCGCCCGCGTCTCCGCTGCGAGGTTGGGCATGATCCGGACGACCGTGGCGTCGGTCTCGGCACCGACTTGTGCGCGCGAGACGCCGGCGGCGATGGTGACGAGCGTCTGGCCCGGTCGGAGGTCGAGATCTTCGAGGACGAGCGGGACGATATCGGGCTTCACCGCGAGCACGACGACCTCGGAATCGCGGACGTCACCGAGATCGGTCGTCGTCCGGTCGCAGTGCTCCGAGACCGCCTCGAGGGCGTCCGGGTCCACGTCGTAGGCCGTGATCCGGTAGCCGCCGGCCCGGGAGAGCCCCGTGAGCAGGGCGCCGCCCATGTTTCCGCAGCCGATCACGCTGACGTCGATCATTGTACTCTCCCGTAGGTGGGGCCGCCGATATACGAACTTTGGTTTCGCGCCGGGGACGGCGTGGCGCCGCACGGGTCTGCACGGGCTTCGATCGAACGTGGCACACGATCTCACTGGGGGCGGGAGCCAGGCGCGTGCAACCGGCGGCGACTCCGAGGTCTGGGGGGGGAAGACGATCCCGGGGCCGTGCGAATACGAAGCGAATGGTTTGTTTGCTATATACATAGTTCAGCAGATATTTTCGTTCGGAAAATCAATCGAAACCGATCAAAAATTCTTCTAATTCGTAATTTTCATTTTGGTGTTTCGATATTTTCTACGAACTGTTTGCTTAGAGATAAGATATTCGGCAGGGAGCACCCCGTACGTGTCACAAGCACTTCCGGCCGTGTCGAAGCACCGATGCGGGCCGCCCGTTCGGGTCTGGGGCCCACAGCCTAACATAGGTACACATGTTACTGCGTCGTCGGTCGCGTGTTATATAAAAGTTCGATGATATCGAATAAGTGCGCTCCGGAGGGACCCAGGCCGGGAGGAGACAGCCCCGTAATGTGGGGTGGCCGGGGTGACATAGCATCGCGTCGGCAGGGGTGTCGGGAGGGGATTCGGTCTCCGGGTCGTTGCCACGGTGTGTGGGTGTGGCGTTCCGACAGGGTGGTGAACCGCAAGACTCCGGCAGGGTGGCCGGGGTGCTCTGACGGCGGCGGGCCCGACGACCACGGTCAACGGCGAAAACGGGACGGGGTTGGGTCGGAACACGGCTGGCCAGCGAGGACCCCGCGAGGTTGGAGAGTTCGGTTCTGTCGGTCGGGGAGTGGTTCGAATATACGAAATTATTAGTCACGTCGAGTGTGACGGCCACACGGATGGCAGACCCCGATCAACGCACGGTGAAGACGACCCGGACATCGCTGGAGATCGTCGCCACGATCCGGGAGGCCGACGGCGCGCGGGTGTCCGACATCGTCGACGCCCACGGGATGGCGAAAAGCACCGCGCACAAGCACCTCACAACGCTCGAACGCGCCGGCTACCTCACCAAATCCGGGGCGGTGTACCACCTGGGGTTCAAATTCCTCAACCTCGGGGAGTACGCCCGGGAACGGTGGTACTGGTTCTCGGCGGTCAAAGCCGCCGTCGAGGATCTCGCCGAACGCACCGAAGAGGAGTGTGATTTCGTCGTCGACGATCACGGTCGGGTGATCACGGTCGCGGAGTCGTACCACAAGTGGGCGAAGTACGGGACCGAGGGCGGCTCCAAGCGGTATCGGGCGAACATCGGGACCTACTACCCGATCCACGCCACCGGGTCGGGGCTCGCAATCCTGTCTGCGTACCCCCGGGAGCGCGTCGAGGCCATCGTCGACGAGTGGGGGTTGGCGTCGCTGACTGGCCACACGATCACGTCCCGCGAAGACCTGTTCGAGGAACTCAGGCGGACCCGCAAACGGGGCTACGCCGTCGGGGACCGGTATTACACCGACGGACTCCGGAGCGTCGGACGGCCCGTGACCGGAGCCGACGGGACCGTTCTGGGGGCGCTCAGCGTCTCCGGGCCGACGTACCGGATCGACGGGCCGGTGCTCAACCGGGAGATCCCGCGGGCGCTGGACGACGTCGTGGACTCGCTGGAATCCGAGCTCGCAGCCGCGACCGGGACGTAGGCTGCGGCGCGGACATGAAACGGAATCGAACGGACCGTTTCGGGTGTCAGTACGCGTCGCGGGCGACGTCGAGCAGGTCCTCGGCGTCGGCGTCGCGGGGGTTGTCGTGGATCTCGATCGTGTCGAGGGATTTCTCGGCGATCTCCGGGAGGTCGGCCTCGTCGACGCCGAGTTCGCGCAGGCTGGACGGGAGGTCGACGTCGTCGATCAGAGCTTCAACAGCCTCAACCGCCTCGTGGGCGGCCTCGACGTCCGACAGCCCGTCGGTGTCCAGCCCCATCGCCTCGGCGACCTCGGCGTGCCGACCGGGGTACTCCTCCAGATTGTACCGCATCACCGGCGGCGTGAACACCGCGATGGCCTCGCCGTGCGGGATCTCGGGGTACATTCCGCCGGTCACCTCCGCCAGCGAGTGGATCGCGCCGAACCCGGCGAAGTTCTCACAGAACCCAGCCGTGTGCGATCCGAACAGCAGCTGCTCGCGAGCCTCCATGTCGCCCGTCTCGTACGCGTCGGGGAGGTACTCCGGGACGAGCCCCATCACGTGTGTGGTGTAGGGTTTGACGAGTTCCGGAGCGCCCGCGGCGACGTGGTTCTCCAGGGCGTGGGAGAACGCGTCGAACCCGGTCGCGGCGGTCTGCCGCGGCGGCAGCGACGCGGTCAGTTCGGGGTCCACCAGCGAGATGTCGGCGCCGAGGTACGGGCCGTCGGGGTACAGCGGGGGCTGGCCGATCGCCATCTTGAACTCCCTGTCGGGGGCGGTGATGACGGCCCAGTAGTCCACCTCACTCCCCGTTCCGGAGGTCGTCGGGATTGTGATGAGCGGGTGCGTGTGGTTGGCGATGCTGCCCGTGGTGACGTCTTCGGGGTCGTTCACCTCGTACTCCGAGAGCTCACCGGAGTTGGTCTTCAGAAGGGTCGCACACTTTGCGGTGTCGATGACGCTGCCGCCGCCCACCGCGACAACCACGTCGAAGCCGCCGGCGTTCAGCGTCTCCAGAGCGTCGTGAACCATCGCCACTGTCGGGTTGGGTTCGACATCGTCGTACACCTCGTAGTCGACCCCTGCGGCGGCAAGCGAGGACTCAACACCGTCGAGAATACCGGTCGCTCTGATCCCCTGGTCGGTGACGACCAGCGCACTCTCCCACCCCTTCGCGTCGATCACCTCGCCGGTCCGTTCGCTCTTCCCGTTCCCGAACTCGACCCAGATCGGGAACGAGAAGGTGTACTCGCCGAGGCTCATCGCCCGCGCCTCCACGCGGACGGGCATTCCATGCTGCTCGTCGGACAGTTGCGGCTATGATGTCGCATCCGTATGTAAGCTCCGTTAACCCAGTTTAAAAAAGTATGTGATGAAGACGTAATTACGTGTTTATTGTCGGCAGGAAGCCCGTGTGGTAGTGTTCAGAGAAGCTGGTGACCCTGTGGCCACCTCGAAAGCCCCCGTTCAGTCCCGCCCATCGGCTGGCTAACCGGCCGCCGGCGGGGACTGAAAGGGGCGCTTCGCTGGAGGAAAGCGGGCGACACAAGCACGCGACCGCAGGGAGCGCGCGCAGCGAGCTCCCCGACTCAAGCGAAGCGGGGCTTTCGAGGTGTCTCCAGTCGCACCGCCCTCATCTGAACAGTGCCGCCCGTGTCGTGGGAACTTTTTTCACTCGGTGATGAAGAGAGGGTGTATGGGAAGTTCAGAAGCGGATAGCAGCACGATCGCCGATCGCCACCGCTCGAAACACCGGGAGGCGACCGCCGACATCGAGTTCGGCGCGTGGATCGACGGCGAACGCCGGACCGACGGACCGAAGCGGGGAGTTGAGGACCCCGTGATCGGGGAGTCGATCGTCGGCGTGCCGCAGTGTGACGCCGGCGACGTCGACGACGCGGTCGACGCGGCGTGGGACGCCTTCGAGGGCGGCTGGGACGGCGCGAGCGTCCGCGACCGTTCGAAGCGGCTGTTCGAGTGGGCCGACGCGCTGGCGGACCACGTCGAGGAACTCACGCTGTTGGAGTGTCTGGACTGCGGCAAGCCGATCTCGCAGGCCCGCGGCGAGGTCGAGGGCGCGATCGACACCCTGGAGTTCTACGCCTCGGCGGTTCGCGCACAGCGCGGCAGCGAGGTGCCGGCCGGCGACGACCTCCACCTCTACACGAAACAGGAGCCGTACGGCGTCGTCGGGCAGATCGTGCCGTGGAACTACCCCCTGTGGGCGGCCGCGTGGAAACTCGGCCCCGCGCTCGCCGCGGGGAACGCCTGCGTGCTGAAGCCCGCGGGCGACACGCCGCTGTCGACGATCCGGGCCGCCCAACTTTCCGAGGGGATCTTCCCCGGCGGGGTGCTCAACGTCCTGCCGGGATCCGGAAGCGAAGTCGGGCAGGCGGTCGCCGGACACGACGACGTCCGGAAAATCTCGTTCACCGGCAGCACCGGCGTCGGTAGCGGGGTCATGCACGCGGCGGCCGACCGGGTCGCGCCGGTGACGCTCGAACTCGGTGGCAAATCCCCGTTCGTCGTCTTCCCCGACGCCGACCTCGACACGGTCGTACAGTCGGTCGCCGACGGCATCTTCTACAGCACCGGCGAGATCTGCGACGCGTTCTCCCGCGCGCTTGTCCACGAGTCGATCGCCGACGAGTTCACCGAGCGGTTCGTTGAGGCAGCCGAATCCTACGTCCTGGGCGACCCGCTCGAGGAGGAGACCACGATGGGGCCGCTGACCTCGGCGAGTCAGTTCGAGACGGTGACGGAGTACATCGAGACCGGCAAGCAGGAGGCCGAGTTGCTCTGCGGCGGCGGCACGCCCGACGATCCGGCGCTGGCCGGCGGTCACTACGTCGAACCCACCGTCTTCGGCGGCGTGACGAACGACACGACCGTCGGGTCCGAGGAGATCTTCGGGCCGGTCCAGACCATCCAGACGTTCGAGACGTACGACGAGGCGATCGAACTGGCGAACGACACGCAGTACGGGCTCGCGTCCGGGATCGGAACCGAGAGCACGTCGCTGGTCCACCAGACCGCCGACGACCTGGACGCCGGCCTGGTGTACGTCAACGAGTACGGGCCGATCATGCCCGACGCCCCCTACGGCGGGTTCAAGCAGTCGGGCTTCGGGAAGGATCTGGGGCTGGAGGCGCTTGACCACTACCAGCGCCAGAAGAGCGTGTACGTGAACCTCGACGAACCCGAACTGTAGCGCGGCGTGTTCGCCACTTCCCCGTCACGGGCCGGAGGCCACGCTGTCCGTTCGACCACGGACACTTTTTTATAATATGCTCCAAAGACAATCATATACCTATGTCTGATGGTACCGAGCGTTCCGAGGGAGAGTCGACAGACTACACCCGTTCCAGTCGTCGGACATTCCTGGCGGCCGCGGGTGCGGGGACCGCGACCGCACTCGCCGGCTGCTCCGCACTCGCCGGCGGGGGCGGTGGTGGCAACGGTGGCACAGCCGGTGACAGCGGGAGCGGCCCGGATTTCAGCGGCGAGACGCTCCGGGTGATGGTCTGGAGCGGAAACTACGCTGACCGCTTCGAGGAGACGATCAAACCGATGTACGAGGAGCGGACCGGCGGCACCCTCCAGGTCAACCGCGGGTGGAACGAGATCCTCGCGCAGATCCGGTCGGCGCCGGAGGACGAACCGCCGTTCGACGTCACGATCACCGAGGGATACTTCTATCTCCTCGGCCGCGCCGACGACCTCTTCCTGCCGGTCCGGTCGGAGAACGTCCCCAATATGGACGAGGTCATCGACTACTACACCGACTTCCGGACGACGGAATTCGGCGTTCCGATCGACGGCGCGCCGACGACGCTGATCTACCGGAACGACCAGGACTTCGAGCCGACCGAGTGGTCGGACCTCGCCTCCGATACGGTCCAGAACAGTAACGGACTGGGGATCGACAAGGGCTTCTGGTGGTTCCCCCAGCACGACGCCGCGGTCGCGATGGACGACATAGAACTCGCCGGGGAGGTCTACGACGAGGAACTGTCGATGGAGGTCTTCGATTACATAGGGAGCGAGTGGCCGATCGAGGGGTGGGCCACCTCGGGCGAGGACATCTGGCAGTTCTTCGAGAACGGGATCATCGACTACGCCCAGTGGTACTACGAGCAGACCGCCTTCGACATCGACGACTACGACAACCTGAGCCACACCGCCCCCGAGCGGAACAGCGGGTTCGTCAACCACTGGTGTCCGGTCCGCGGCACCGACAAGCGGCGGATGGCGGAGGACTTCCTCAACTTCCTGCTCGACGCCGACACCCAGACGGCGTGGTCGGAGAACAGCCCCACGCTGTTCACCAACGAGAACATGGAGTACGCTACCGACAAACTCGACGAAGACCTCCCGAACAACAGCGAGGAGGCCGAACTCATCGCGTGGCCCGACTTCGAGTACGTCAACTCGAACTTCGAGACGTTCGCCGACCGGATCTCGGAGATGGAGGCGAGCTCCAACTAGGGATGTCTGGTGAGTTACTGTTACACGGCCGGATCGCACGCGGGAAGGCGTACTCACGGGGCAACACCAGATGTCAAATATAACCTTAGAGGGGATCTCGAAGTCGTACGGGGACCTCCAGGCGGTCGACGACGTCGACCTGTCGATCCGCGACGGGGAGCTACTCTGCCTGCTGGGCCCCAGTGGGTGCGGGAAGTCGACGACGATGCGGATGATAAGCGGGCTCGAGACGCCCACGTCCGGCGAGGTGTACATCGGCGGCGAGAACGTCACCGATCAGGCGGCGTACGACCGCGACACCTCGATGGTGTTCCAGAACTGGGCGCTGTTCCCGTACAAGACCGTCTTAGAGAACGTCGCGTTCGGGCTCAAGATGCGCGGGGACGGCACGGACGAGCGCCAGCAGAAGGCGCGCGACATGCTCGAACGCGTCCACATGGACGGGTACGAGGAGCACAGTCCCACCGACCTCTCCGGGGGGCAGAAACAGCGCGTCGCCCTGGCCCGGTCGCTGGCGGTCGACCCTGACGTGCTCCTACTGGACGAACCGCTGTCGAACCTCGACAAGCGGCTCCGCGAGGAGATGCAGATCGAACTCAAGGACATCCACAAGGAGTTCGACAAGACGTTCGTCTACGTCACCCACAACCAGAACGAGGCGTTCACGCTCGCCGACCGGATCGGAATTATGAACGACGGCCGACTGGTGCAGGTCGGGGAACCGACCGAGGTGTACCGGAACCCGACGAACCGGTTCGTCGAGGAGTTCCTGGGCGACACCAACTTCGTTGCCGGCGAGGTGACCGACGTCAACGACCAGTACGGCCGCCTCTCCACGGAGTTCGGCGCGACGATCCGAGTGCCGGCGGCCGACGCAGTCGAGCCCGGAGCGTCGTTCACGGTCTCGCTCCGCCCGGAGTTTATGCAGATCCGACGGTCGAACGGGGCCAACGAGCGGGAGGGAACGGCGGCCCGCGCCGACGGGACCGGCGGTGACACCGTCGTCGGATCCGTCGAGAACACCATCTACCGCGGGTCGAGTATCCGTTACGTGGTCGACACCGGCGGCGAGCACCTGTTCGTCGAGCAGAGCGTGACCGACCAGACCGGGATCGAGGAGGGAGAGCAGGTCGAACTCGGGTGGAACACCGACGACATCCTGGTGTTCCGTCCCGACGGCAGCCGCGTGAGGGACGAGTGATGAGCGTCGAAACCGGAAGTTCGACTCTGGATCGGCTCTGGGCGCCGTTCGAGGCCCAGTCGGGGTCCCGGCGGTCGTTGCTCCTCATGAGCCCGCTGATCCTGTTCGAGTTGCTGATCTTCGTCGTCCCGTTCGCGATGCTCGTCCGGATCAGCGTCAGCGAACAGTCCCAGAGTCTCCCGTACGCCGAGGGGACGTTCACGATCGCCTCGTACCTCGAGGTGTTGCAGTCGGGGCTCCTCCAGGGGATCATCGTCTACTCGTTCCGACTCGGCATCATCGCGACCGCGGTGGCAGTCGTGCTCGCGACGTTCTACGCGTACGCGACGTGGCGCGCCGACGGCCTGCTCAAGTCGGCGCTGCTGTTTTCGGTCGTGCTCCCGCTCCTGACGACGCTCGTGATCAAGACGTACGCGTGGGTGCCGCTGCTCGCCCCGAACGGCACTGCCAACAACCTCCTGCTCGCGATCGGGCTGCTCAGCGCGCCGGTACAGGTCGTGCCGAACACGCTCGGCGTCGTCGTCGGGCAGGTGTACATCGTCTTCCCCTACGCTATGCTCGCAATCTACAGCGTTCTCTCGACTGTCGAGTGGGAACTCGTCGAGGCGGCGCGGGACCTCGGCGCCGGCCGCGCACGGTCGTTCTTCGAGGTTGTCCTCCCGGAGATTATGCCGGGGATCACCGTCGCGACCATCATCTCCTTCGCGTGGAGCGTCGGCGCGTACTCCGCCCCGGCACTGCTCGGCGCGGGGAGCGACCGGCCGTTCGCGCTGGAAGTCCAAGAGCAGATGCTGCTCAACTTCAACTGGCCGGTCGCGACCGCGCTGTCGACGATCATGCTCGTCCTGATGTTCGTGAGCATCGTGGTCATCTACGCCGTCCTCGGCCGGTTCGGGGGTGACGTCTCGGATGCGGCTTGAGTCAGACAGGTTGGGCGTCGCCGCGTTCCGGCTGGGGTACGCCACGATCTTCGTGGCGATGCTCCTGCCGATTTTCATCGTGATCGCGACGTCCTTCTCGGCGTCGGGGAACCTCCAGTTCCCGCCGGAGGGTTTCTCGCTGCGGTGGTACGGCGCCTTCTTCGCCGACATCCAGTGGCTCAGGGCGTTCGACAACAGCTTCATAGTCGGGATCGGGACCACCGTCCTGGCGACGTTTATGGGGATCACCGCTGCGTTCGGGCTCGAAGCCCGGAAGGGGCGGCTGGGTGGGTTGTTGACGCCGGTCGTGATCCTGCCGCTCCTGATCCCGCCGGTGATCTTGGGGGTGACCCTGCTGGTGTACTTCAGCGCGCTGGGGCTGCAGTCGTCGTACATCGGAATCATCCTGGCTCACAGCCTGTGGGCGACGCCGCTGGTGTTCTTCGTTATGCAGTCGGTGTTCCAGCGCTTCGACTGGCAGCTGCGGGACGCCGGCATGGATCTGGGTGCGAACCCGATCCGGGCCTTCGTCCACGTGGTCCTCCCGAACGTCAAGAACGGCATCGTCGTGTCGGCGCTGCTCGCGTTCATCATCAGCCTCCAGGAGTTCGTGATGGCGCTGTTCCTGTCGAACTTCCAGACCCAGACCATCCCGGTGTTGGCGTGGAACTCCCTCCGACAGTCGCTCACGCCGACGGTGAGCGTTGTGTCGACGTTCCTCATCCTGATCTCCGTCGTCGGGCTCGCCGTGGCGGCGCTGGCGATGAACATCGATTTCGTCGCGAAGCGTCTCGGATGAGGTGACTGTGTCTCACCTCCGAATTATACATTTCAAAATATGTATTTTGATCTAGTTGTATTCGTGCGATAGAATCGATCTGTTTCCAATATGCTGAAGAACCCTACTATTTATAGAATGTATTCTGTTCTGGTAGTTTTTGGAAAGCGCGACTGGGATTCCGGGACTTGTCGGTGACGGCGTTCGGTCCCGACTCCGGTCGTCTCCCGGCTGCCACGTGCCGCGGTTCCCCCGTACGACGGTCCCCCGGTCGCCGTCGCACGGTGGCGCTGTCGGTTCGAACGTAGCGAAGGTGAAACCCGCAGTGCACCCATCCACACTTGTTAGTCGGTCGGATCCGAACCACTGGGTATCGATGCCCTCCAGAAGTTCGGATCCGGCCGTCGAGGCGACTGACCTTCGGAAGACCTACGCCAGCGAGGTGGCGCTCGACGGCGTGTCGCTCTCGATTCCGACCGGGACGGTGTACGGCTTTCTCGGCCCGAACGGCGCAGGCAAGACCACCACGATGCGGATCCTGACCGGACTCGCGCGGCCCGACGCCGGCACCGTCCGCATCGACGGCGTCAACGTCGCCGACCGCCGGGCGTTCGCGCCTCGCGTCGGGTATCTGCCCGAGACGCCGCCGCTGTACGAGGAGTTCAGCGCGCGCGAGCAACTGGAGTACGTCGCCGACCTCCGTGACCTCCCCGGCGACGTCGCCGCCGACCGGATCGACCGGTATCTGGACCGGTTCGACCTGACGGACGACGCCGACAAGCGGATCGGGGCGTACTCGAAGGGGATGAAACAGAAGACGGCGTTCGTCCAGACCGTCCTCCACGACCCCGACGTGGTGTTCTTAGACGAACCGACCTCGGGGCTCGATCCCCGGGCGGCCCGCCGCATCCGCGAGTCGGTCGTGGAGTTCCGCGACACCGGAACCACCGTGTTCCTCTCGACGCACATCCTCCCGGTGATCGAGGCCGTCGCCGACACAGTCGGGGTGCTGTTCGACGGACGGGTCGTCGCGGAGGGCACACCCGAGGCGGTCCGCTCGCGCGCCGAGGGGGAGGGTGGCTCGCTCGAGGACGCGTTCCTCGCGGTCACCGGCGGCGCCGAACGACCAGACGACGACGGGCGGGACGAGCAGGCGACGACGGACACGGGCGACACACCGGGCGACCCGGCGACGGCAGACGCGGATGACAGAACAGGTTCGCCCGGCGGCACGGGGACTGACGCGCGATGACGGTTCGGCGTGACCTGCGTCACGGCCGCCGCATCGCCCGTGCGGAGTTTCGCCGGAGCGTGCGCCGGGCCACCGCCGACTGGCGGCGGCTCGTGGGGTTCGCGGTCGCGGCCCTGTTCTTCGTCGGAGGCCTCGTGGTGACGCTTCCGACCACGTACCTGATCGGGCGCGCCGCGCGCTCGGTCTCCGCGATCCCGTTTTTCGCCCCTGCGGCGACACTCCTGCCGGTCTCCCTCGTCTCGATCGCGGCGTTCAGAACCGTCGAGCGGATCGGGGGGTCGGAGGCCGAGGCACTACTTTTGACCGCGGTGCACCCGCGTGCGGTCGTCGTCGGACTGATCGGGTCGGAGATCGTCCGCCTCTCGGTGTGGATCGGGCTGCCGGTCGCGGCGACAGTCGTCGCGTTCGCGCTCGGGCTCGGGTCGCCGACGCTCGTGGTGACGGCTGCGGCCGTCGCCGTCCCGACCGTCTGCTGGGCCGCCGTCTGGGGGTACGCCGTCGGGATCGCCGCGCTGCGCCTCCTCCGCCGGCTGCCCCGCGTCCGCCGCGTGGCGAAGTGGGTCGGCGTCGGGAGCGTGCTCCTCGCGGTCGCGGGATCACAGATGGCGGGGCAGTTGCTCGCGGACGACGCGACCGCGGTTGCGTCGCTCCTCGACACCGTCGCGGTCGCGCCGGTTACCGAGTACGTCGCGCTCGCGTTCGTGGGGACGCCGCTGTCGCAGCCGGTCACCCCCGCTGCGGTCGCCGTCCTCGCCGGCGTTCTCGTGCTCACGCCCGTCGGGCTGACGGTGGCGGTCGGACAGGCGACGGCGCTGTGGTACAGCGACACGACGGTCGAGTCTGGGGGGACAGGCCGGACCGGCTCCGGCGGGTTCGACGCGCCGAGGCCGTTCGCTGCGACCCGGAGCGGGCGGATCGCGTGGGGGCATCTGGTTCGCGCTGTGCGGCATCCCCAGGAGGTCAGCCACCTCGTGATCGTGGTGTTCTTTTTCGGCCCGATCGGGTCGACGGTCGTCCAGTCGTCCGGCGACGCCCTCGGCCTGCTGGTCGCCGGAACCGGAGCCGGCCTCGGGACGTACCTCGCGGGGGCGACGTTCGGACTGAACCCGCTGGGGGACGACCGGCCGCAGCTCCCCCTGCTGCTCCTCACCGGAACCGACGCTCGAACCATCGTCCGGGGACGGATGGTGGCCGGACTCGCGGTCGGAGTCCCGGTGGTCTGCCTGCTGTCGGGGATCGGGGCGTGGCTCGGTGCACCCCTCGCGGCCGCTGCGTTCGGAGTCGTGGGGAGCGTGCTGTGCCTCCCGGCGGCGGCCTTCGCCGTCGGCATCGGAACGGCGTATCCGATCTCCGAGGAACGGGAGTTCTGGGGGTCGGAGACCGTGGTCCCGTCCACGCTTGTCACGGTCTCGTACCTCGCGGTCGTCGGCGGCGGGACCGCGATCGCGCTCGTCGTCACGTGGTACGCCCTCTCTGGGGTCGCGCTCACAACGGCCACCACGGCCGGGCTCGCGGTGTATCTCCTGCTCACCCTGGGCGTCCCGTACGGGTGCTACCGGTACGCGGTCCGTCGGTACCGTCGGTACACGGTCGATCAGTAACGATCACGTGATCTCGGTCCGCCGGGCGCTGTCGACGGGGGCAGCGCTCGGCGGGACACAGCGGGAGTGGTCGTTACAGGCCACCGGACCGATCGCCGCCCGGCTCACCCGGTCGGCGTCCGGTAGAGTAGATCGTACTGGTGGGCGACGTAGGTCAACTCGCCGCGGGCGAGTTGGTCGCGGCGGGTCGAGAGCCAGTCGTCGAACGCCTCGACCGTCCGGTCACCGGCCGGGACCGTCCCCTCGACGAATCCGAGCAGCCGGTCGAGAAAGTACCGCTCGTCGGCCGGGTACTCGCCGCCGCGCGGGCGGACGATCCAGTCCGAACTCCCGACCGCGAGCAGGTCGCCATCGCGGCTCCGGCACAGGTCGATGAGGTGCCGCCCGGCCCGAACGTCCCGCCCCGGGCGGCCGTCGATGGCGGCGTGGTACGCCGCCTCAACCGCGTCGTCGGCCGGGTGGTCGGGCTGGACGATGGTGCCGCCGTCGAACGTGATCGGGAGGTACGCCACCCCGCCGGGCCGGAGCGCGGACTCGACCGCCGACACCAGTTCCGAAGGGGAAACCAGGTCGGCGAACGCCTGAGCGATCACCGCGTCGACGCCCTCGGCGGCCGACAGCGCCTCAAGCGCGTCGCCGGTCTCGAAGCCGACCGCGAGGCCCTCAACCGTGAACTCCGGGTCGGGGTCGGTCGAGCGGCCGGTCCCGTCTCCGGCCGGCGGCGACCCCTCCGAGACCGTATACCCCGCGCGGTTGAGGGACTTCGGGCGGACGCGACGCGCGAACGCAACGATCCGGTCGTCGGCGTCGACGCCGACGTACCGGCCGCCGTCGACGCCCCACGACACCAGTCGGGGCACGGTGACGCCCGTCCCGCACCCGGTTTCGAGGATGGTGGGCGCCGGCGGGAGCGCGTCGAGAAACCGGTCGCGAACCCGCATCGACAGCGCCCGCTCGTCGACCGACCGCTTCGACTCCAGATACCGCGGCAGGGCGTGCTCCATCCGGCTACCCGTCGAGCCGTCGCGTGTGGCTCGCCCACGACGTGTCGTCCTCCCAGATCCGGACGGTCAGGTGCGTCGGCGTCGGGTTCGACAGGGCGCCGGCGACGCGGTCGCCGAACAGCCGGGAGAAGTGTTCGATGCTGGGGTTCAGTCCCTCGAACTCCGGGAGGTCGTTGAGGAGCGTGTCCCGGTAGCGATCCGCCAGGGAGTCGAGGATGTCGTCCACCGCGTCGATGTCGACGAGGTAGCCGTACTCGCCGAGTTCCGGGCCGGCGAACCGGAGTTCCACCCTGAAGCGGTGGCTGTTGACCTCGCCCTCCGGCCCGGGGTTCGGGACCGTGAGGTAGTGCTGTGCGATGAACGCTCTGGTGACGGTCAGTTCGTACGCCTGGTCGGTGTGGGGTCGTGTCATGAGTTCGAATACGTGAGAAGTACTTGGAGCACGTTGTCGTCGCGGTCGTTGAGGAGGCGGTACGCCTCGGGGGCGTCGGTGAACGGCACGCGGTGGGTAACGAGGTCGTCGGCGTTGATCTCCCGCAGGCGTTCGACCGCGGTCTCGGCCCGCCGCGGTTTGTCCCACCGGCCGCGGGCCTCGGGCGCGAGTGTGCTCACCTGGCTCGACTCGATTGAGATCCGGTCGCGGTGGAACGTCGACCCCAGGTCGAGGGTCGCCGGCTTGTCGCCGTACCACGACCCGACGATCACGCGGCCGTCGTAGCCCGCCGCGGCCACCGCGTCGTCGAGCGCCGTCGGGGTGCCGGAGAGTTCGTACACCAGATCAGCGCCGTCGTGGTCGGCGTCAACGTCGAGGACGCCGTCGAGGCGTCCGGGGGCGACCGCCGCGTCCGCGCCCATCTCCCGGGCCCGCTTCCGGCGGCTCTCGATGGGTTCGACCGCGATGAGGCGACCGAGCGGGAACGACGACAGGACGCCGATCGTACACAACCCGACAACGCCCGCGCCGAAGACCACCACCCGTTCGCCGACCCGTGGCCGGCCGTCGAGCACCAGCGACGTCGCCGTCTCCACCGACGGGAACGTCGCCATCGCCTCGGGGGCGACCGACTCCGGCACGGTCAGGAGCCGCTCGGGTGGCAACGAAAAGTGGGTTTCGTGGGGAGTGAACCCAAACACCGTCCGGCCGACCCACTCGTCGTCGACTTCGGAGCCGGTGTCAACCACGTCGCCGACGGCCGCGTACCCGTAGCGGACCGGAAAGGAGAGGTCGCCGTCGAGGGTGTCTAATGTTTCGTCGGCCGGCAGGTCGGTCGGGGCGTCGCCGCGATAGATGAGGAGTTCAGTCCCGGTGCTGATCCCCGAGACGCGCGTCTCCACGAGCACCTCGTCGGCGGCCACCTCGACCGATGTGGGCCTGATTGCCGCCGACGACGGACCGGTGAAATAAAGCGAGTGTCGGTTCATCGCGTGAGGAGGAGGCGGGCGCCTTCGGGACACAGATCCAGGCGCACGACACCGGGCGGTCGTTCGGTTTGAACGAGTTCGACACACATACGCCGTGGGTACTACAAGTCCGGGCCGCAGCGTTATGATGCTGTTGGCCACTGCGACGGGTGTCGTTCGAGCCCGACGTTAGTAATTCGGCGTCGGAATAGTACTAAGGAATATCATTCAGTCCGGGGGGAATAGCAGCTACGTTAATACGAGCCCAGCCGCTCTGGGCTAGTAATGCCACCTTCGACACGGGACCGGGCGCGGAAGGGGCCGTCAGACAGCCCTGTGAACGGCGGCTCGGACCCCGGCGCGGGGGGCCGAGAGGCAGCGACCGCGCGGTTCGAGGTGCCGGGGATGGACTGCGCTTCGTGTGCGAACAAAGTCGAGGCCGCTCTCGACCGGGTTGAAGGAGTCTCCGACCGCGACACCGCCCCCGCAACCGGTCGGGTGACGGTCACCTACGACGCCGGGTCGGTGTCGGTGCCGGACCTCGTCGACGCGGTCGGCGGGGCGGGGTACGAGGTGACCGAAACGGGACCCGAGGCCGACGCCGAGGGTGGAGGCGGACACAGCGGGTCGGTCTGGCGGAGCCCCCGCGCGGTGAAGACGTGGATCGGCGCGGTCGTCCTCGGGGTCGGCCTGCTCTTGGAGTTCCTCGTCACCGGGTCGAACGTCCAGGTCGGCTCGGTGCTCGGGAGCGAACTCCACCTTGCTGACGCCCTCTTCGTCCTCGCTGTCGCGGTGAGCGGCCAGGCGATCCTCAGGGGCGGCTACTACTCCGCGCGCCACCTGCAACTCGACATCGACTTCCTCATGTCGGTTGCGATCCTCGGGGCGCTGCTCGCAAGCGTCGGGTTCGGCGAGGCGCTGTACTTCGAGGCCGCGACGCTCGCGGTGCTTTTCAGCCTCGCCGAACTCCTCGAGAGATATTCGATGGACCGCGCCCGCGACTCCCTCAGGGAGCTGATGGACCTCTCCCCGGAGGAGGCCACGGTGAAACGGGACGGAACAGAGGCGACCGTCCCGGTCGACGCCGTCTCGTCCGGCGACGTCGTGGTGGTGCGGCCGGGGGGGAAGATCCCCGCCGACGGGCAGGTGGTCGGCGGCGACAGCGCGGTGAACCAGTCGCCGATCACCGGCGAGAGCGTCCCGGTGGATAAGACCACCGGTGACGACGTCTACGCCGGCACGCTCGTTGAGAACGGCTACCTCGAGGTCCGGGTCACCGCGGCCGCCACCGACACCACGCTCTCGCGGATCGTCGGGCTGGTTGAGGACGCCCAGGCCGACACGACCGACCGCGAGCAGTTCGTCGAGCGGTTCTCGGCGTACTACACGCCCGCGGTCGTCGCCTTCGCGATCGTTGTCACCCTGTCGACCCCGTTCGTGTTCGGCGTGACGTGGCCGACCGCGCTGGTCTACGGGCTGACGCTGCTCGTGTTGGCGTGTCCGTGTGCGTTCGTCATCTCGACGCCCGTTTCGGTGGTCTCTGGGATCACAAGCGCCGCGAAGAACGGCGTGTTGATCAAGGGCGGCACACACCTCGAAGCGATGGGCGCGGTCGACACGGTCGCGTTCGACAAGACGGGCACGCTCACCACCGGCGAGCTCGCCGTGACCGACGTGATCGGCGTGAACGGGAATTCGGAGGAGGACGTGCTCCGGTGCGCCCGCGGGCTCGAAGCCCGGAGCGAACACCCGGTGGGGGAGGCGATCGTCGCCGCCGCGGGCGACGCCGGGATCGCCGAGTCGGCGGCACCCGACGTTGACAGGTTCGAGAGCCTCACCGGGAAGGGCGTCCGCGGTCGGCTGGACGACACCCCCCACGTGGCGGGCAAGCCGGGGCTGTTCGAGGAGCTCGGGTTCGACCTCTCGCACGTCCACGCCGCGACCGATGGCGGGACGGTGACGACGACCTCCCGACAGCTCTGCGAGCGGAACGACTGCGTCGACCTTCTGGCGGGGATCGTCCCCGAACTCCAGTCGGAGGGCAAGACGGTCGTCTTGGTCGGCAGAGCCGGGCACGGCCCGGCAGGCCGCCGGACGCAGTCCGGCGATACCGACACCGAGATCGAGGGGGTGATCGCGGTCGCCGACGAAGTCAGACCCGGTGCCGCCCGCGCGGTCGCCCGGCTGCGCGACGTCGGCGTTTCGCGGACGGTGATGCTGACCGGCGACAACGAGCGGACCGCCCGCGCGGTCGCCAGCGAGGTCGGGGTCGACGGGTTCCGCGCGGAACTCCTGCCCGACGAGAAGGTCGCGGCGATCGATGACCTCGTCAACGGGCGCGACGGCGGTGGCGGCGTCGCAATGGTCGGCGACGGCATCAACGACGCGCCGGCGCTGGCGACGGCGACGGTCGGTATCGCGATGGGTGCGGCGGGAACCGACACCGCGTTGGAGACCGCCGACATCGCGCTACTGGCCGACGACCTCTCGAAGCTCCCGTACCTCTACGAACTCGCGGGCGACGCCACCAGGGTGATTCGGCAGAACGTCTGGGCCAGCCTGGGCGTAAAAGCGCTGCTCGCGGTCGGAGTGCCGTTCGGCTACGTCCCGATCTGGCTCGCGGTGCTCGCGGGCGATGCCGGGATGACCGTCGGCGTGACCGCAAACGCGATGCGGCTGTCGCGGTTGCGGCCCGAGAGGGAGTGACGACGAGGCGCTCCGGTCGGTAACGCCGCTCAACGACGCGATCAATCCCGCCGGCGACGACGTGTCGCCGTACACGGGTGGCGAGCGAGCCGGCACGCCCGCCAACATCGGGACCCTCGTTGTCCAGGAGTCGGCCACCCAGACCGCGACTGCCACCGTGAGGGCCGACCGGACAAATATAATACCGTCCTGGAGTGAATGGACGTATGGAGTACCGATACGACGGTGACGCACACGAGCGGCTCTCTGCCGCCTACGAGGACGATTCCGAGCCGTTCCCGACCGGCGTGACGGCGTGCTTTCCGGACCGTAACCACCGTCGGGAGGAGGTCGAGCTACTACAGGAACTGCTGTTTCCCACCTGCTGGAACGCCCCCGAACTCGCCCGCGACGAACTCGCGGTGTTGGACCACCTCGATACGATCGGCGACCTGTTCAGGGCGGGTATCTGTCCGTACTCCGACGGCGAGACGCGTCCGCGCGAGACGGTGTCGGCGCTCCTCGACAGCCTGCCCCGGATCCGCCGCGTGCTGAAACGCGACGTCGAGGCGGCGTACAAGGGTGATCCCGCCGCGAAGACGTACATGGAGATCGTCCGATCGTATCCAGGGTTCCTGGCGATCACGGTCCAGCGGGTCGCCCACGTGCTCTACGACATCGGCGCCGAGGAGTACGCCCGCGAGTTGACCGAGTACGCCAAGACCCGGACCGGGATCGACATCCACCCGGGTGCGGAGATCGGCGAATACTTCTTTATCGATCACGGCACGGGCGTTGTCATCGGCGAGAGCGCGACCGTCGGGGAGTGGGTCCGGCTCTATCAGGACGTGACCCTGGGGGCGCTCCATTTCGAGGAGGAAGAGGGCGACGAACACGCGCTCAAGAAGGACTACAAACGCCACCCCGACATCGGCGACCACGTCGTGATCGGTGCGGGCACGAAGGTCCTCGGGTCGATCACGGTGGGCGACCACGTCAGCATCGGCGCCAACTCCTGGATCACTGAGGACGTGCCGGACCACACCAAGGTGTATATCAAGGATCACCCGACCCAAGAGCGGAAGCGCTACCAGGGGTAGTCAGGGTCGCCCCCGACACCGCGGACGAAAAACCGAAGCCACTCGCCCGCATCGGGACACCTATGTCAAACGGTTCGACGCCCGTTCGCGACGTGATGTCGACGCCGCTCGTGACCATCACCCCGGACGCGAGTGTCGCTGAGGCCGCGAGCCTGATGCGTGATGAGGGCATCAACGCGCTCCTGGTCCCGACGACCGAGGTCGGTATCGTGACCAGCACTGACGTGATCGACACCGTCGCACAGGGGGTAGATCCCGCGGATACCCCCGTCTCGGCGGTGATGACAGACGCCGTCGAGACCGTGCCGCCGGGGTTGCGGCTCACCGAGGCGGCTGCGATGATGGAGAACTTCGGCATCAGCCACCTCCCGGTTGTCGACGACGACTTCGTCGGCATGGTCTCCTCGACGGATATCACCGCGGAGATCTCGTAGGCGGCGCCGAGACCGGGTCGGTCCGCGGTGCGGGTCGCTGTCGCCGACCACACGATTCAAGCGGGCCGGCGGCGTGACACGGGTATGGACATCGTCGGCGCGCTCGGAGCCGCCACGGGGACGACCTGTGTTGTCGGCGCTGGGGGCAAAAAAACCACGATGGCGGCGCTCGGCGGACGGTTGGACCGTGCGGTCGTCACCGCGACCGTCCGGATCCCCATCTTCGACGAGTGGGCGGGACGGGTCGTGATCACCGAGGACCCCGTCGGGACCGTCGAGGCCGCACTCGACCGGTCCGACCCCGACGAGTGGCCGCTCGGGGTCGTGCCCGAGCAGGAACGCGAGGACCGGTACCGCGGGTACGACCCCGACACCATCGACCGCGTCGCCGACTTCGACGTGCCGATGCTGGTGAAGGCCGACGGCGCCCGGATGCGGCGGTTCAAAGCGCCCGACGACCACGAACCACGGCTCCCCGAAACGGCCGACACGGTGGTTGCAATCGCGAGCGCTCACGTCGTCGGCGAACCGCTCTCGGAGGGGTTGGTCCACCGGGTCCCGGAGGTGAACCGGATCACCGGGCTGGAACCGGGCGAGGAGATCACGGCCGCGGCCGTGGCGGACGTGTTCGCGAGCGACCGCGGCGGCCGGAAGGACGTGCCGAACGGCGCGACGTACGTTCCACTACTGAACATGGTCGACGACTCCGACCTCGAAGCGAGCGCGCGCGAGGTCGCCAGGGAGATCCACGACCGGGTCAACGTGCCGCGGGTCGTGCTCGCGGAGATGCGCGCCGCGGATCCCGTCGTCGACGTGGTGTGACCGGGGCGCCGGTGGCCGGTCGGACCCGCCTACGCCTCCCGGAATCGGTCGTTCGCCGCCGCGAACTCCTCGCGGGTGTTGATATTGTCGAAGGTGTCGGCGGCCGCGACGCGGTCGACTTCGTCGCCGTCGATCACGACTTCGTCGAGGTCTGCGAGCGGCGCGACGATCCGGTGTGCGTCGCGGTCGAGCGCCCGCCGGCACGCCGCCGCCATCGCGTCGGTCCGGTAGACCGCTTGTGTGGTCTGGTACCACTCGTCGGGGCGCGGCACCGCGGCGTCGCGGCCGGCGGCCCGCTCGAACAGGAACTCCACGAACGCGGGGTCGACGAACGGCATATCGCAGGCGACCACGAACGTGTACGCCGCGGAAACCGCTTCCAACCCGCGGGCGATCCCCGCCATCGGCCCCTCGTCTGGGTCTCTGTCGACCGCGAACGCCGGGTCGAAACCGCTCCCACCCAGGGCGTCGCGGATGACGTCGACCTGATCGGCGCGGCAGTTGATAACCACTTCGTCGACGGCGCCTGCAACCCTGTCGACCACCCGGCGGATCATCGGGGTCCCCGCGAGCTCGGCGACCGCCTTGTCGGCGTCGCCGAACCGCGTCGAGCGACCGCCCGCGAGTACGAGGCTTGCGCGCATACCCGAACTTCCCGACCGTGGCGCAAGAAAGTGACGAGTGACGGGTCGCGGTGGCGGCCGCGGGTCGGCGCCGACACCCGAGTTCATATATCCGCGCGGAGACTCCCTTCCGACGATGCGGGAGGACGAACTGGCGACGGCGGTGGTCGACCATTTCGAGGCTACGTTCGACGACCCCGAAATCCGGCTGGAGGAGCCGTACAACCACTACGGCACCCGGGGCGTTGTCGACGTCTACGCCCGCACTGCGCCGCCGGAACGGGTGAGTTACCTCGCGGAGTTGAAGGCCGATCCCGCCGTCCGGATGGCGTCGGGAGCCAACGAGATCCTCCGGCAGTACCGACGGGCCGAACGGTACTTCTTCCGGGATGACGCCCACGACCTCCGAACCCGGCTGGGTCGTGACGGTCCCGGGCTTCGTTTGCTTTTGCTTTTTGCGCCGACAGTCGGGTGTGTCGAACACGTGCTTGAGCACCGGTCGCTCTACGCCTCAGTTGCCCCCGAACTCTCGGTCGATGGGGTCTCCGCCGCCCGGACGGTGGCGTTTCTAGTAAACCTCGATAACGCGTCTCACGGCGGGCTCGGCTTCTGCTCGGTCAACGGTGACGTCGACGTGCAGTCGGCCGCGTTCCGCGAGGCCGTCCCCGAGGGGTCGCGGCTGGCGGCGGCGATCGACGAGGCCGACGTAGACGCCGACGCCTGACCCGTGTTCGGGACGCTACCACGCGTTGTCGAGGACCGACTCGATCCCGTCGATGCTCGGGTCGATCCCGTCGGGCGCGACACCGAGCAGGTCGTCGGCGCGGATCGCTCGGGCGATCGACGGGAGATCCGCCCGCTCGACGCCATTGAGGTCGCGGAGCCGGGCGGGGAGCTCGAGGTCGTCACGGACGCCCGCGACGGCGTCGATGGTGGCCTCAGCGGGATCCGCGTCGGCGCCTGCAACGCCGAGCGCCGACGCCAACAGGTCCCGACGGCCGTCGACCCGGTCGAAGACGTACCGGAGCACGTGGGGGGCGACGATCCCGTGGATGGTGCCCTGGTGGACGCCGGAGCCGTGGGAGAAGCCGTGGCCGAACGCGTGAATGATCGACGCGCGGTACCCCTCCGTGCCGGCGAGGCCGTACTGGACGGCCACGACCCCCGCGAGCACGTCGGCCAGTCGGTCGCCGTCCATCGGATCGTCGAGAAGGGTCCCGAGTCCTGACCGGAGCAATCGGAGGCCGCGGGCGGCCGTGCCATCGGTGATCGGGGTCGAAAGCGGGGAGTACAGCATTTCGACGCCCTTGTCGAAGCCGTTCATCGCCGACGCCGCGAGGACGGGGGTCGGGGTGGTCCGGTAGCGGTCGGCGTCGTAGAACAGCGCCGTCGGCATCAGCCGCGGGTCGCGGACGCCGCCGCTCGGAGGGGTTCGGTTCCCGGTGACCTCGCGGTCGAGGGTGAGCGTGATCCCTGCCAGATCCGAGAGGTCCGCACCCGCGAGCGTTGTCGGGACGGCGAGCATCGGGAGGGGGTCGGCGTCGTCCGCAACCGAGAGGTGGCCCGTTTCGACCGCCTCCTCGGCGACCTGTGCGGCGGCGTCGCCGTGCGTCGAGAGGGCACACAGTACTTTCGCGGTGTCGAGCGTGCTGCCGCCGCCGACCGTGACGACCGCGTCGGCGTCGTGTGCCCGTGCCGCCCGGAGCCCCGCGAGCGCGGTGCCGAGCGTCTTGTCGGGGGTCGTCTCCGGGAACTCCCCGACGAGTCGGTCACCGACACCGGCCCGGATCGGGTCGACGACCGCAGGGGTCGTACCGACGGTCCGCCCCGCCACGAGCAGCGCCCGGTCGAGCCCGCGGCTGCCGAGTTCCGCGCCCAGTTCGTCGACACACCCGGTGCCGACCCGGATCGTGCCCGGGCGATAGTCAAACCTGAACCCGTCAGTCGCGTGCATTGTCGTCCTGTACGCCGGCCGACCGCAAAGGGTTACGCGTCGGTGTCGTCGGTGCCGGAACCCGCGTCGGCCGCCAGTGCCGCGATCGCGTCGTCGAACGCATCCCGAGTGGCGTCGTCCGCCGACTCCTCGGGATACGCCTCCCGAAGCGCCGGGACTGCCTCGGATGCACCGAGCACACGGAGCCCGTCGGCGGCCCACGAGGGGTAGCCGTTACATATCCCCCGTCCGGTACACCCCGGCGACGACGAGGGAGTCACGAACGAACACCGCAAGCGACGCCGTAAGCACCACCGCAGCCAGCGGTGTGACGATCGAGAGCGGCGCGATCGGCATCAGCGCGAATGTGATGAACGCCATCTGTGTCCCCGCAAGCGGCCGCCGGAGGAGACTGGGCGGTAGATCGAACACCGGCTTTCCCTGCCGACGGCGATTCCAACACCCGAGTTTGAACAGGTAGCGCGCCACCGACAGCGACAGATACCAGACCGGAAGTTGGTCCCAGAGCACCCCCACCACCGGTGCCACGAAGAATCCGGTGGTGTCGATTGCCATGTCCAGTTTCGCGCCGAGGAGCGTGGTGCGCTCGGTCCGGCGCGCGAGGAACCCGTCCACGGAGTCCAGCCCACAGGCCGCCCCGTAGAGCACCGCCGGGAGCCACGCGATCTCGGGGCGGGGTGTGAGCGTCCCGAACCCCACGACCGCGGCCACCAACGCCCCTCGCCCCAGAGTGATGAGGTTCGGGATCCCCAACGACCGGTGGACCGGGACCGGCGTATCCCTTCCGTCCGGCCGGTTGGCGTCCAGGTGGCGGTAGGCGAACCACAGTTGGAACGCCGACACCGCCGCAACGGGAGTGAGCCACCGCACCGACGCGAACCCGGTGGCGATCCAGATCGCGTCCGCGAAGTCGACGATCCCCCGCGCCGAGAGCCGGATCAGGTCGGCCAAAACCTCAAGCAGAACAGCACCCTGGCCGTCGAGCGTCAGCGCCACGAGCCACGCGCCGCCGACCACGAGAAACGCCATCGCGGCCGCGACCGCCGCCCACTCCCGCCGGAGTGTCGTCGGAACTGCCGTGGTGTCGGTCATCGGTCGAACTCCGGGTCCGCGAGGTCTGCGAGCCGGTCGCGGTCGGCGTCGGTCAGCCGGAGCCGCGCGGCCGCGAGGTTCGCGGCGATGTGGTCGGGGTCGTCGCTTGCGGGAATCGGAACGACCCCCCGGTCGACGTGGAACGCGACCGCGACCGCCGCGGGCGTCGTCCCGTGTTCGGCGGCGATCTCAGCCAGAACCGGTTCCGCAAGCAGCCCCGGCGCCGACAGTGGGGAGTGAGCGAGCACTCGGATCCCCGCGGCGTGACACGCCTCGATCAGGTCGGTTCTGGGGCGGTAGGGGTGGGATTCGACCTGCACAATCGCGGGCGGCACGCGGGCGGCGTCGAGGATCGTCTCCAGTTGGTCGGAAGAGACGTTACAGACGCCGATCGTCCGAGCGAGCCCCTGGTCGTGGACGCGTTCGAGTCGCCGCCACGTGTCGACAATGGACGCGTCGACGGTTTCGGGGTCGCCGTCGCCGTCGGTCGGGAACGTCACCGCCTCCTGGTCGTCGGGCGGGAGCTCCGCGAGCTCCGACAGCGGCCCCTGGTAGGCCCACGCGTCGGGCCAATGCAGGAGGTACGCGTCGAGGGCGCCGACCCCGAGTTCGTCGAGGCTGCCGCGGCAGGCTTCTGCAACGTGTTCGTGGTTGGTGTTCCAGAGTTTGCTGACCAGGAACACCCCCTCGCGGTCGGGTGACCCGGGCGCGTCGAACAGGTCGCCGATCCGCGCCTCGTTGCCGTACAGTTCCGCCGAATCGAACAGCCGATACCCCGCATCGACCGCGGTTGCAATGGAGTCGATCCGGTCGACGTACTCGTCGTCCCGGTACCGCGAGCACCCGAAGCCGACGGGGGGAAGCCGGAGCGCGGCGGGGCGAGCGGGGGCGTCGGCCGCTCGGTCCGTCTCCGGGGGCCGGATACGCTCCGACGGCGGTGTCGGCCGGACCCGCGGCGACCGAGTGTCAGGAGTCCGAGGCTCCAGGTCGCCCGGGGGGACGTCGACCGCTCCGCCGGCGTCGGCCGCGCGCTCGACGGCGTTACACACGGCGACAACGTGGGCCGCGCGCTCGGCGCTGTCGGTCGGGCGGTCCCCACGCCCGATAGCGGTGGCCACCCGTTCGGGGCCTGAGAGGTACGGCCGGGCCCGGCGCGGCGCCGGGTGGGGGGCGGCGACGTACGGCCGGCCCGCGCCGCCGACGCGCACCGTCTCGGGGTCGGCGGCGAGTGCGCCCGCGTCCGCAAGGTAGATCGACCCGTCGTCGCCGTGGAGTTCGAGGCTGGTGAACTCGCGGCTCCGGTGCGGGGCGTAGAGGCTCGCAGTGAGTCGGATCGCGGGGCCGGCAGCGAACTGGAGGGTCGCCTCAACGTGAGCAGGGCGGTCGGGCCGTCGTGACTCCCGGTCGGGCCAGACATCGACGGCGTCGGCGGTCCGCACGCGGTCGACGGGGCCGAACCACGCGGCCAGAAGCGACAGCGGGTAGACCGCGCCGTCGTAGAGCGGCCCGACCGAGAGGAACGAATCGGGGCTGTCGTGCCACGCCGTGACCCGACCGACGTGGGCGTGGACGTACCCCAACTGGATCGGGCCGAACCGACCGTCCGAGAGGAGCGAGGCGGCGTGACGCTGGGCGTCACACCGGTGGTTGATCGGCGCACACCCCAGCGCGACCCCGCGGTCATCGGCGGTGGCGACGAGGTCGGCCGCCCGGTCGGCGTCGAGCGCGAGCGGCTTCTCGCTGAAGACGTGCCGGTCGGCGCGGAGACATGTTTCGGTGACGTCGGCGTGGGCGGCGTGGCTGGTGAGGTTCACGACGAGTGGGAGCGACTCGGCGGCCAGAAGCGAGTCGAGGTCGGTGTACGCCGCGGCGCCGTGTGCCCCCGCCAGCGACTCGGCACGCGCTGCGTCGAGGTCACAGACGGCGGCGAGGTTGAGCGGGGAGTCGCCGAGGGCGGTGGCGTACTGCTCCGCCACCGCGCCCGCGCCGACGAACGCACACTTCATAAGCGTGTAGTCGGACCCGACGCTCAAAAGCACGCGGGCCGCGTTCCGCCGACGTCAACGCCGACGCCAACATTGACGAGGTGGCCGAAACCCCGACGGTATATCCCGCCGCCGCCGGTAGAACGGGTATGGCCCGGGTCGCGATCCTTCACAACACGCTTGACTTCCAAGGCGGCGCCGACGTGGTGTGTCTGTCGGCGTGTGCGGCACTCCAGGCCGAACACTCGGTCACCCTGTATACGATCTCGGAGAGCGATCCCGGCGACCTCGCGGCGCGGTTCGGGATCGACCTCGACACGGCGTCGCTCGACGTTCGGATGCCGACCGGCGCGGAACCCCTCGCGCGGATGCTGTCGGCGGGTGCCCCCGCGGTCGGCCCGCAGCTGGCGCTCCGGAGCGTCCTGCTCCGCCGGGCCGTCGGTAGGCAACTGGGCGCGTTCGACCTCGTGGTGAGCACCGCAAACGAGGTGTCGCTGCCGACCCCGTCGGTCCAGTACGTCCACTACCCGCAGTTCCGGACCCACCGACTCCCCGACGGCGACGGTGGGGGGCTGAACCGCGTGTGGAGTCGACTCGGAGCCCCCCGATCCGACGACCTCGACGACGAGACGACGCTGCTCGCGAACTCGGCGTGGACCGCGCGCGTGACCGAGACCGTCTACGGGGTCCGGCCGTCGGTGCTTCACCCGCCGGTGGATCCGATCGCGGGGCGGAACGCGTGGGGCGAGCGCCGGGACGGGATCGTCGTCGTCGGGCGGCTCGCGCCCGACAAGCGGATCGGAGACGCCGTCCGGATCGTCGACGGGGTCAGGGCGCGCGGTCACGACCTCTCGCTTCAGGTTGTCGGCGCCGCGCCGCGGTCGTACCGCCGGTACGTCCGGCGTGTCGAGTCGATGGCCGACAAGCGCCCGTACGTGACAGTCGAGCAGAACGCCCCGCGGGCGCGGTTGGAGGAACTGTTGTGCACCCACAAATACGGGCTGAACTGCAAACCGCGGGAGCATTTCGGGATGTCGGTCGCGGAGTACGTCGCAAGCGGCATGGTTGCGTTCGCCCCCGATAGCGGCGGCCAGCGCGAGGTGCTCAACGGCCGCGAAAACCGGCTGTTCGGATCGGTCGATGAGGCGATCGACCTGGTCGCGGCGGCCGCTGCGGCCGACGACCCGCCCGTGCTGCCACCGGACCGGTTCGGGAGCGAGCGGTTTCGGCGCGGGATCAGCGACGCTGTGGCTCGAGCGCTGTGAGTGTTGAAGACGGCCCCACGAAAACTACCGTCGGACCGAGCGGGACGCGGGCGTCGGCCGCTGCCGGGCTACTCGATGTGTCCTTCTTCGCGGAGCTGTTCGGCGTCCTGCTCGGAGTACCGCCACTCGATGTTGGCCTTCTCGTCCTGCCAGTCCCACGGCTCCACGAGGACGACGTCGCCCTCGTTGATCCAGGTGCGGTATTTCATGCGGCCGGGGATCCGACCCATCCGGTTTGTGCCGTCCGCACACCGGACGCGGACGTGGTTCCCGCCGTTGTGTTCGGTAACCACGGCGAACAGCTCGTCGTCGTTGGGCATTCGAAGGTTCCGACGCCCTGATTCTTCAGTCACATCTCAACTACGGCAGGCGCCCCCATAAATGACCGGTTACGGGGCGCGGCGCGGCGGCGTGTCGCCCCCGATCGCCGGCTACAGTTCCTCGTACGGCTGGACGACCACGAAGCCGTCCGGCCCCTCGAATGTCATCTGGTAGCGCTCGCCGGACTCCTGACCGACCATGTCCGAGAGGCTGCGGTTCACCTCGACCGTCGGGGAGGTGTCACTCCACGCCACGGTCGCCGCCGGGTCGGTCGAGACCGGCGGTTCGACCACGACCGGGTCGCCGTGGGTCGTGATCGCGACGGCTCCGGGACCTTGGAGGTAGACGTTGGTGAAGCCTCCCGCGAAGGACCCGGCGAGGCTGTCGATCGTGTTGATTTCGTAGTCGACGCCCGAGTCGAACGCCAGAACGTCCTCGCCGTTGACCGTGATGGCGTCGCCGTCGGCAAGTGTGAGCACCTGCACCTTCTTGCCGTGGTCGGCGAGGTAGACGGTTCCGGACCCCTCGATCGCCATGACGGGCGTGCCTTCACCGGTCGCGGCCTCCTTGAGGAATCCGGTAATGCCGCCTTCAGCGCTCGCTTGGCCGGTGAACGACAGGTCGCCGGTGTAGGCGACCATCGAGCCGGCCTTGGCCATCACCGTGCCGTCAACCGCAGCGTCGAGCGTGTAGCTGTTTTCGAGTCGAAACGTCTCGTCGTCGGGGGTAGTGGCGGATTCGAACTGTTCGGTGTCCATTGGTGCACCGAGCCGAACGGAGGGCGGCTCGGTCGAATCCACCACCTTCCGCATAAAGAATCTGGCGGGACGGATCGGCCGCAGCGGCCGCACCCGCGGCCGTGGTGGGACCTCCTACGAACGGTGGTGGTCAGGTGCCGGAGACGCGGTGGACGACCGGCGGTTCAGTACGCGACTCCGTTTCAGTCCAGGTCGAACCGGTCGGCCTGCATCACCGTGCTCCACGCGTCGACGAAGTCGTGGACGAGCTCCTCCTCGCCGTCGTCGCTACCGTAGACCTCCGCGATAGCCCGGAGGCGGGGGTTCGACCCGAAGATGAGGTCAAAGCGGGTCGCCTCCCACTCGAGTTCACCCGTGGTCCGGTTGTACCCCTCGTAGATCGGCTCGGCGGTCGGGACCTCCTCCCACTCAGTGCCCATGTCGAGCAGGTTCACGAAGAAGTCGTTGCTCAGCGTTCCCGGCCGGTCGGTGAGGACACCCAGATCCGAGCCGTCGTAGTTCGCGTCGAGAGCGCGGAGCCCGCCGACCAACGCCGTCATCTCGGCGGGCGTCAGGTTCAGTAGGTCCGCCTTGTCCACGAGCGTCTCCTCGGGGCGCTCGTCGAGTCCGTCGCCGAGGTAGTTCCGGAACCCGTCGGCCTTCGGCCTCAGCGCCTCGAAGGAGTTGGTGTCGGTCTGTTCCGGAGTGGCGTCGGTTCGGCCCGGCTCGAACGGAACCTCGACGTCGTAGCCGGCGTCGGCCGCGGCCTGCTCGACGGCCGCGTTGCCGCCCAGCACGAGCAGATCCGCGAGCGAGACGCGGGTGTCGTCCGACTGTGCGGCGTTAAACTCCGCCTGGATCCCCTCGTATGTGTCGAGGACGGTCTCCAGCTCGTCGGGGTGGTTGACCTCCCAACTCCGCTGGGGTTCGAGCCGGATCCGGGCGCCGTTTGCGCCGCCGCGCTTGTCGCTGTCGCGGTACGTCGACGCCGACGCCCACGCGGTCCGCACGAGCTGCGGCACCGACAACTCCGAGTTGAGGACGGTCTGCTTGAGTTCGGCAGCCTGATCCGCATCGATGACGTCGTAGTCGGCGTCCGGCAGGGGGTCCTGCCAGATCATCTCCTCGTCGGGGACCTCCGGGCCCAGGAACCGCTCGGGCGGACCCATGTCACGGTGCGTGAGCTTGTACCACGCCTTCGCGAACGCGATCCCGAACTCCATCGGGTTCTCTTGGAAGGTCTCCATCACCTCGAGGTAGTCCGGATCCCGCTTCAGCGCGATGTCCGTCGTGAGCATCATCGGTGTGACATCCTCGTCGGGGTCGTGGGCGTCGGGTGCCGGGGCGACGAGTTCGCCCTCCTTCGGCGTCCACTGCCACGCGCCGCCGGGGCCCTTCTCGGGCTTCCACTCGTATTCGAGCAGGTTGTCGACGTAGCCCATGTCCCACTCGGTCGGCGAGGAGGTCCACGGGCCCTCGATGCCACTTGTGATCATCGCGCCACTCGTGGCACCATCTTGCTCCCACCCGAGCCCCTGTTGCTCGATTGGCGCGGCGTTCGGCTCGGGCCCCATGTTCTCCTCGGGGTCGTCGGCGCCGTGGACCTTCCCGAAAGTGTGGCCCCCCGCGATGAGCGCGGCGGTCTCCTTGTCGTTCATCGCCATCCGGTCGAACGTCTGCCGGATGTTCTTCGCCGACGCCATCGGGTCGGGCTGGCCGTCCGGTCCCTCGGGGTTCACGTAGATGAGGCCCATCACGGAAGCGCCGAGGCCGCCCTGGATCTCGCCGGCCTCCTCGAAGCGCTCCTGTGTGTCGAGTTCCTTTTCGGGCCCCCAGTCAACGGCGTCGTCGCCTTTGAAGTCGTCTTCGCGGCCGCCGGCGAAGCCGAACGTCTTGAACCCCATCGACTCGATCGCGACGTTACCGGCCAGGATCATCAGGTCGGCCCACGAGATCTTGCGGCCGTACTTCTGTTTGACCGGCAGGAGGAGACGCCGCGCCTTGTCGAGGTTGGCGTTGTCGGGCCAACTGTTGATCGGCGCGAAGCGCTGTCGGCCGCCGGCGGCGCCGCCGCGGCCGTCGACGGTGCGGTACGTACCGGCGCTGTGCCACGCCATTCGGATGAAAAGCGGGCCGTAGTGGCCGTAGTCCGCGGGCCACCACTCCTGCGAGGAGGTCATGAGTCCCTCCAAGTCGTCTTTCACCGCGTCGAGGTCGAGGCTCTGGAACGCCTCAGCGTAGTCGAAGCCGTCCTCTAGCGGCCCCAGGTTCTGTGCGTTGTCGTCGAGGATGTCCAACTGCAGTTGATTCGGCCACCAATTCTGATCGGACCCAGACATTGAGTGAACGTTTGCTTCTTTGGCATATAATCTTGTCCACTCGGGTGTGGAAACCTTCGTAACACCCAAACGGATCTGTCCGTTTCGTGAAATTTTCCGGCTGACACCCCGTTCCTCGTCGGCCCGCCTCCCCCCGGAATACGCGTCCAACAACACGGTTCCGGAAAGCGACCGTCGGAGTGCGAATCTTTAGGATGACGAGCGATGAACGGTCGTTTGGAATGGAAATACAGGCCGCGGTCACCAACGAGGAAGGCGCACCGTTCACGATCGAGACGGTCGAACTCGAGGAGCCGCAGGACAACGAGGTTCTCGTACGAGTAGTTGGCGCGGGGGTCTGTCACACGGATATGATCGTGCGTGATCAGATGTATCCGACACCGCTCCCCGCGGTACTGGGCCACGAGGGCTCCGGTGTCGTCGAGCGGGTCGGCGACAATGTCACGCACGTGGAACCCGGCGACCGCGTGGTGCTGAGTTTCGACTCCGACCAGGAGTGCACTAGTTGTAACGCCGGCCACCCGGCGTACTGTGAGGACTTCTTCGCGCACAACTTCGGCGGCGCCCGTCCGGAGGACGGCACGTCGCCGCTGTCCCGCGGCGACGAGGCGATCAGCGGTCGATTTTTCGGCCAATCATCGTTTGCGACCCACGCGATCGCGACCGAACGAAACGTCGTCCCCGTCGCCGACGACGTTCCCCTCGAACTCCTCGGGCCGCTCGGGTGCGGAATCCAGACGGGCGCGGGCGCCGTGATCAACACCCTCAACCCCCAGGCGGGGTCGTCGATCGCGATCTTCGGCGCCGGATCGGTCGGGCTATCGGCGCTGCTCGGCGCGAACATCAAGGGCTGTACCGACATCGTCTCGGTCGACCTCGAGGAGAGCCGGTTGGCGAAGGCCGAGGAACTCGGCGCGACCGCGACTGTCAATCCCGGCGAGGTTGACGACGTCGTGGAGGCGGTCCGCGAGGAGACCGGCGGCGGCGTCGACCACGCCGTCGAGTCCACGGGCGTCCCAGACGTGGCCGAGCAGGCCATCGAGACGCTGGCTCAGCGGGGGGAACTCGCGGTCGTCGGGGCGCCGGCGCTCGGCACCCGCGCGAGCTTCGACGTCAACGACCTCATCCTCAACGGCCGGTCGATCACGGGCGTCGTGGAGGGCGACAGCAACCCCAAGGAGTTCATCCCCGACCTGATCGAACTCTACCGCCAGGGGCGGTTCCCGTTCGACGAACTCGTGTCCTACTACGACTTCGACGAGATCCAAGACGCCGTCGAGGCCTCTGAGGACGGCAGCGCGATCAAGCCCGTCCTCCGCGTGAGCGAACCGTAGCGGCGTACTGAAAACGTTTATAAGCCCCGTGAGGTAAGATTCGGTGAGCGAACTCGTCAGACCGGCCGGAGCCGGCGGGGCCGACGCCTCGACCGCAACCGGCGATGCGACCTCGACTTCTGGTGGCTCCGGCCGACGACGTTCCAGACACGTATGAGCACGAACGACACCACGGATCCGCTCGAATCCGTCAGAGCACGCCTCGAAGACGAGATCCCGGACGACCTCGTGGTCTCTCGGGTCGCCTACGAGGGCCCGAAACTCGTTGTCTACACCGAGACGCCGAAGAAGTTCGCCGAGCGCGACGGCCTGATCCGTCGGCTCGCGAGCGTTCTCCGCAAGCGGATCACCGTCCGCCCCGCCGCGGGGGTACAGCTCGACCCCGCGGAGGCGAAGCGCAAGATTCTGAGTCTGATCCCCGACGACGCGGGGATCACCAACCTGGAGTTCTACCCCGCGACCGGCGAGGTCCTGATCGAAGCCGAAAAGCCCGGGCTGGTGATCGGCCGCCGCGCCAGCACCCTCCGGGAGATTACTCAGGAAGTCGGGTGGACGCCCGAAGTCCTCCGAACGCCGCCGATGGAGTCTTCGACCGTCGACAACGTCCGGAACTTCCTCATGCAGGAGCGCGACGGCCGTCGGGACTTCCTCGAACGCGTCGGTCGGGAGATCCACCGGCAGGGGACCGACGACACCGACTGGGCTCGGGTGACCACACTCGGGTGTTGCCGGGAGGTGGGGCGCGCAGCGTTTGTGCTCTCGACGCCCGAAAGCCGGGTGCTGATCGACTGCGGCGACAAGCCCGGCGCCGAGGGTGAGGTCCCGTACCTCCAAGTCCCCGAGGCCAACCCCATCGCTGACCTTGACGCGGTCGTGTTGACCCACGCCCACCTGGACCACAGCGCGCTTCTGCCCTTGCTCTTCAAATACGGCTACGACGGCCCCATCTACACCACTGAACCCACCCGGGACCTGATGGGGCTGCTCCAGCTCGACTACCTCGACGTCGCCGCCAAGGAGGGGCGGACGCCGCCGTACACCTCCGAGATGGTGCGCGAGGAGCTGAAACACACCATCACCGTCGACTACGGCGATGTGACCGACATCGCGCCGGACATCAAGCTCACGTTCCACAACGCCGGTCACATCCTCGGCAGCGCAGTCACACACTTCCACATCGGCGACGGCTTTCACAACGTCGTGTTCTCCGGGGACATCCACCACACCGACACCCGGCTGTTCAACGGTGCCTCGAACGATTTCCCCCGCGTTGAGACGCTGGTGATGGAGTCGACATACGGCCGCCGCGACGACTACCAGACCGACCAGGACGATTCCGAACAGCGGCTGGTCGAACTCGTCCGAGAGACCGCGGCGACGGACGGCACCGTAGTCATCCCCGCGTTCGCGGTCGGGCGGTCACAGGAGCTTATGCTCGTCTTAGAGGAGGCGATGCGGACGGGGAAGCTCCCGACAATGCCCATCTACCTCGACGGCATGATCCGGGAGGCCACCGCGATCCACACCGCGTATCCGGAGTTCCTCCGCGATGGCCTCCGCGACCGGATCCTCCACGACGAGGAGAACCCGTTCCTCGCCGACCAGTTCCAGCAGGTCGACGGGGGCCAGGAGATGCGCGAGGACATCGCGGGCGGGGAGCCCTGCATCATCCTCTCGACGTCGGGGATGGTCACCGGCGGGCCGATCATGTCGTGGCTTGAGCTCCTCGGCGACGACCCCGGCAACCGGCTGATCTTCGTGGGCTACCAGGCACAGGGCACGCTCGGCCGTCGTATCCAGAGCGGCCGCCGGGAGATTCCCTTCTCCGACCGCGGCGGCCGGAGCGAGCAGTTGACCCTCCGACTCGACGTCGAGACGGTCAGCGGGTTCTCCGGCCACGCCGACCGGCAGGGATTGGAGGACTTCGTCGGGAGTATGAATCCCCGGCCGGAGGAAGTCATCTGCGTCCACGGCGACGAGGCCTCCACCGACCAGTTCTCCTCGGGGCTCTACCAGGAGTTCGGGATGCGCACGTACGCCCCGCGGAACCTCGAGACGTTCCGGTTCGATTAGCCGGCCGGTTGCGCATCGCACCCTTCTTGTCGCCGACGACCTATCGCTGAATATGGACTCGTGGGGTTCGCTGTTCGAGCGCGCAGCCGAGGTTGACGCCGACGAGCGCGCGGTCCGTGACGCGCTCGCGTCGGTTCGGGCGGGGAACGGAGCGGACACGGACCCCGAATCGCCGGTGTCGCCGCCGGCTGATGCCGGCCCCGCCCGCGTTGTCGCCGACGCCGACATACTCGCGGCGGACCTCCTCGTCGGCGGCGACGCCCGGAACGCGCTCGACCCTCTCCGGAGCCACAGTTGGACCACGCTGCTCGCGAGCGACCCACTTCTGGACGACGCCGCGGCGGCCGTCGCCGACCTCGCCGACGCGGCCCTCGCAACGGCGTGGCGCGAGCGGGTGGAAGCGTGGCGGGAACCCGTCTCACATCCCCCCGGAGACAACCCCGCCTTGGGGAGCGCCTACCGCGGCGGCGCGATGCACCTCCTCACGTTCGACGACCAACTCCGCTCGGCGAAGGCGGGCGCGACCCTCGGGACGGATCTCACGGTGAGCGCACGCCACCCGGAGGCGTTCGCGGCGCTGTTCGACGCCGGGAGTCTGTACCCGGAGGTCGTCGGCGGGGCGTACCCCGGACCGGATCTGGACCCGCGGGGGTAGGCTGTTGATTCGGGTACGTTATCGGCGCCTCTCGTGGACGGTGTCCACTCCGTGACGGAAGAATCGGGAGAGTAATCGTCGTCAAACGTCCGCGAGCGAACGCAGTGAGCGAGCGGTTCACGCCGACGAGCGGCCGGAGTTCCCGTGAGCCGGAGGCGAACGGGAGCACGGAAGAGCTTGCTCTTCCGAAGGCCGCGATGTCGGCGAATTTTTTGGTCCACCGTGAGGCGCAGGCGCCTCACGAGCCTCGCTTCGCTCCGCTCAGCGAGACAGATTTTTTGCCCGGGGTCGAGCGCCGCCGAAGGCGGTGCGAGGCCCCGGTGAAAAAAGGTGGGTTCCTACTTCCCGCGCCGCTTCTCGGCGCCGATGCTGGGCCGGGTGTGCTCGGCGCCCTTCCCGCGGTTCTGGAGCCCGCGGTTGGAGCGACCGGCGTTGGTGAGGCCACGGAACGCCCGCCCCTTGTGGTCGTCGCTGCAGATCCACGAGAGGTCGTCGTCGTTCTCGATCGCGGGGTGTTCGGGGTCTACGAGGATCACCTCGTGCCACTTCTGGGAGCCGTCCTCGCCGACCCAGTACGAAGCGAGCGTCCGGAGGTTGGGGTATTTCCGGGCGACGCGCTCCTCGGCGATGCGCTGGATGCTCTTCCGGCGGCCGATCCGGTTGACGCCCTGGCGCTTGCTGCGGCGGCCGGCTGTGAATCGCTGCTTGCGGGCGTTGCCCTTGCGAACCGACGCGCGGACGACGACGACGCCCTGCTTGGCTTTGTAGCCCAGTTCGCGGGCCTTGTCGAGCCGCGTGGGTCGGTCGATCCGGACGATGGCGCCCTCGTCGCGCCACTCCTGTTTTCGCTGCCACTGCAACTCGGCGAGTTTGCCGTCGCCGGGCTGTTTCCATGCGTCCTTGATGTGTGAGTAGAAGCTTCGTGCCATTGGGTTCACCACGGGCGCTTGCGATTCGGGCGGCGTTCGACGCCGACCCACATTTCGTCCCGATGTCTCGGGTGCCCGCTGGCGTCCCGTCCGACCAGCGAGTTGTCGGTTCTACCGCCGTGGCGGTTTTAACCACTTCGAAACCGTATCCGGGCTCCCCGGTCGGGTGTTCGGAGCGAACGGGGGGCGGCTCCGGGCGGCGGGAACGAACGGCTTTTGACGCCCCGTGACGGATACGGAAGTATGGCTACGGAATCGCAGGACGGACTCTCCGATCACCTCCGGGGGGTCACGGTCACCACACTCGCCTGCCTCGCGGGGGTGATCGCGGCACTGGTGTCGGCCCGGTTCGTCGGCACCGGCGTCGAAGACGCCGCGAGCAGGCAGTCGCTGCTCATCGTGGGCGCGCTGACCGCCGCGCAGTTTCCCATCCTGCGCGTGACCGGGATCGACGTCTCGGAGTTCGGCGCGAAAGACTACCTCTACGTGGTGTTCATGACGTTCACGCTGTGGTTCGTCACGTTCGGGATCATCCTGACCGAAGGCGTCTCGATCTGATCGATGGCGGACGACAGCATCGCGGTCGTCGACCTCGACCGGTGTCAGCCCGACCGGTGTAACTACGAGTGTGCGAACTACTGCCCGCCGAACCGGACGGGTCAGGAGTGCATCGTCACTCGGGAGGAACATTACGACAAAGACGAACCCTTCGACGGCGACCCCAACCAGATCCGGATCTCCGAGGAGATCTGTCTGGGGGAAAGCTGCGGGATCTGCGTCGAGAAGTGCCCGTTCGACGCGATCGAGATCATCAACCTCCCCACGGAACTCGAGGACGACCCGGTCCACCGCTACGGCGAGAACGCGTTCGCCCTGTACGGTCTGCCGATCCCCGAACCCGGAACCGTCACGGGGATCCTCGGCCCGAACGGCATCGGGAAGACCACGGCAGTCCGGGCACTCGCCGACGAGATGGTCCCGAACCTCGGGGACTACGGCACCGACCCCGGCTGGGAGCACGTCCTCGATCGCTACCGCGGAACGGAGCTACAGACCTACATCGAGCGGGTTCAAGCCGGCGAGATCACCATCGCCCGGAAGCCTCAGTACGTCGACCAACTCCCGGCGCAGTTCGACGGGGCCACCATCGACCTGCTTTCCTCGACCGACGAACGCGGGGCCCTCGACGATTACATCGACCGTCTCGGGATCCGGCCGGTGGTCGACCAGCCGCTGGATACCCTCTCGGGCGGGGAGCTCCAGCGGGTCGCCCTCGCGGCCACTCTCGCGCGCGACCGCGACTTCTACTTCCTCGACGAGGTGTCGCCGTATCTCGACATCGGCCAGCGAGTGACCGCCGCGCGGCTGATCCAGGAACTCGCCGACGAGGAGGACCGCGCCGTCCTCGTGGTCGAACACGACCTCGCCATTCTGGACCTGCTCGCGGACTCGCTGCACGTCGCCTACGGCGAACCCGGGGCGTTCGGTGTGGTCACCGACCCCAAGTCGGTCCGGAACGGCATCAACGAGTACCTCACGGGCTACCTCTCCAACGAGAACATGCGCATCCGGCCCGACGAGATCGAGTTCCACGAACACGCCCCGCGGGAGGCCTCGAAGTCGACGCCGCTGGTTGAGTACCCAGCGCTGTCGAAATCGTACGGCGACGGGGAGTTCTCGCTGGAGGTCGACCCAGGCACGATCTACGAGTCGGAGGTCCTGGGCGTGGTCGGCCCCAACGGGATCGGGAAGTCCACGCTCGCGAAGCTGTTTACCGGTGCGCTGGAACCCGACGACGGTAGCCTCGACGCCCGGCTCGACATCTCGTATAAGCCGCAGTACATCGAGATCGACCAGCCGATGCGCGTCGACGCGTTCCTCTCGTCGATCACCGACGACTTCGGGACCTCCTACTGGAACACCGAGGTGGCGAAGCCGCTCCAGTTGGAACGGATTATGGAGCGCAACCTCGACGACCTCTCGGGCGGGGAGCGCCAGCGGGTCGCAATCGCGGCCTCGCTCTCGGAGGACGCCGACCTCTACGTGATGGACGAACCCTCCGCGCACCTCGACGTCGAACAGCGCGTGCAGGCGACGACCGCCATCCGCCGGTACGCCGAGAACCACGACGAGACGGTGTTGGTCATCGACCACGACATCTATATGATCGACCTGCTGGCCGACCGGCTGATGGTGTTCGACGGCGAGCCCTCCGAGTACGGCCACGCGGGTGTCCCCCAGGAGATGCGTGCGGGGATGAACGACTTCCTCGAGGACCTCGATATCACGTTCCGCCGGGACGAGCGGACGAAGCGACCGCGGATCAACAAGCCCGACTCCCAACTCGACCGGGAGCAGAAAAGACAGGGCGAGTACTACTACGCGCCGTGAGAGCGGCTCGAGCGTCGATGTCGTGTCGGAGCTGACCGCTGTTCGCTATCCGTCTCCCGACGAGACCACCGTCGGCGTCCCGCCGCGGTCTGCGATCGAGACGTCGTACCCGAATTCGGAGACGAGATCGACGTTGGTCCGGACGTGATCCGTGAGCCGCGGGATCGGAACCGCACCGCCGGCGAGCGCGACCCACACCACGAGCTGGTCGGCGAGGTGGGCGTCGACCGGGGCGCCGGTCGCCAGCCATCGCTCGACCGCGTCGGCAACGCTTTCGGCCAACGACGGCGGGTGATCGTCTGCGCCGCCGTATCCGACGAACCCGGCTCGTGAAGCCGGCGAACCTGTCTCACCTCCGGGTCCCGGTGGCTCGCCGACCGCGACTGTGAGCACCGATCCGGGGGAGTCGGCGTCGACGGACGCAGTCGCCGCGGTCGCGGCGCCGTCGATCCCGCGGTCGTGGAGTTCCGTCACCGCCGCGTCGGCCAGTTCGTCGGCCGTGTCACCACCGTCGAGATCGGTCGCCGCGACGGCGTGCACAGAGGCGTCGGGAGCGGAACTCGGGGCGTCGATGCCGGGCGCGTCCCTATCGGGAGTGGCTCCCTCACGTTCCCCGAACTCGATCGGTTCCAGCGACGAGGGCTGGACCGCGACGGCGAGTTCGCCCCCGCCGGCGGGGAAGAACCCCCGTCGCTCCACAGCCACGTCGGCGTCGAGCCCGAACCCGCGAAGCAGCGGGAGTTTGACCCGCCGGAGGTAGTCGGTCGACGGCGACCACTGCACGTCGGTTCCGCCGGTCAGGTCGGCGCGGACGGGACCGTCGATCCGGGTCGCGAGCGGGAGGAGCGTATCGGCAACGAGCGTGACACTGCCCGCGGTCCGGATATCGACCGCGACCTCGTCGGGGGCGTCGGTCGCGTCGGGGCCCGCGGTCGGCTCGAACCGGAGCGTCTCCGAGCCGATCGCGGCCCCCTCGATGTCGGCGTCGGTGAGCGCTGCAACCGTCTTCACACACGCGAGGTGCTGGCGCTTCAGTCCCGGGTTCGACCTGTTCCCGCGGACCCGCTCCATCCGAAACGCCTCCCTGTCGAGCGCCGAGAGGGTGAGCGCGGTCCGGACCAACTGGCCGCCGCCGTCGCTGCCGTCGAGGTCGATCACGCCCGGGCCTCCAGCGTAGCGGTCGGGATCACTTCACCACGGTTACGGGGACGGTGGCGTGTTCGAGCGCGTGGGTGCTCGACTCCGAGCCGTCGACTGCGACGAGATACTCCATACCCGGCGATACGGGGGGAGCGAGCTTAATACTGTGTCACGATGCCGGGCGCACGTCGGGGAACGTATCAGTACAGCGACTGGCTGCAGGAGCCACAGAGGTTCTCCTCTTTCACGTCAACCTCCCGTACGGTCGGGGAGAACGACATCACGCACTTGCTGTTGTCGCAGTGTTCCAACCCAAACGTGTGGCCAATTTCGTGGACCACCTCCTTCCGGACGCGGTCGGCGAACACCTCCGACTGGGGCTTCGAGCTGATACCGCCGTCCGAGGAGGTCTGAAGCCGGTGTGTGGAGATCACGGAGCCGTTGCCGTTGAGGTACGCCAGTCCGAACACGTAGTTCCGCCGGCGGTAGTAGAGGTCCTGAGAAGTGATGCCGATGTTCTTCTCGCCCGTGCCGACCCGGCTCGCCAGTTCGATGAACTGCTCGGCGCGGTACTGGTTCCGGCTCCGGTCGAACGCGCCGTCGGGGATCGACTGCTCCTCCTGGACGGTGACTTCGCAGTCGTAGACCCCCCGTAGCGCGGCCGACGCCTCCCGTTTGACCTGGGCCGGGAGGTCCCCGATCGGCACGATGTCGACGAGCATACGAACGGTTAAACAGGGTGGAGTGATAAATATCCCGCCGTGAGTACGCGCCGTGATACCGCCCTGGTCGGCCGGTTTTCGGAGTACGCCTCAGCGGTCGAGGTCGGGATCGGTCGCCGTTCCGACATCGCCGCGGGGCTCGCCGACGCCGGGGTCGCAGTGGCCGCCACGGATGTCGTCGACTGCGACGTGCCCCCGTCGGTGTCGTTCGCCCGCGACGACGTCGTCACGGCCAGCGAGCGCGACCATCCCGGCGCTGTCTACGACGCCGACCTCCTGTACGGCCTGAACCTCCCGCCGGAACTGCACCGTCCGGCGCTCGCGGTAGCCGAGGCGGTCGACGCCGACTTCCGGTTCACTACTCTCGGCGGCGACCCGCCGGCAGTCTCCGCGGTGCCGACGTCACTGCCCGGGGGCGGAACGCTGTACGTTGCCCACGGAGACGAGCGGTAATGTACGTCACGTCACTGTATCCATCGACTCTCGGTTGGACACCGCTGACAACCCCTTCAACTGATCTTCACCACAGACGCACTCTGCTCGGACGCTGGAATTAGTTTCCGAGGAATTTGTTCAGTTCGCTAAATTCGTCGGATGAGAGAATGATCTCAGTATCGAATGCGTCAAATCGCTCGAAGTCGTCGTCGATCGTCACCGCGGTATTCACCCCTTCGTCGACCGCTACCTGCGCATAGTACCCGTCCCACCCACTGACGTTTGCGTCACTCGCCTGAGAAAACCCACCCCGAACTACGTCCTCAGGCATCCCGTCGTACCACTGGATTCGTTTAGCATCCATAAAATTCTGGAGCAGCCGGGATGCGTCTGCGTGTGACCGTCCGTAGTACGTCGTCAGGACAGTGTGCGCTCCGAATAGCGCAGGATACGGAACAACGGCATCGATGTCGCCAGCGATGGCATCTCGGACATACGAAAGCGCAGCATCTCGAACAGGGGCCTCTGTATGTGCGAGGGCTATCACGCCGACATCGAACAGATACGGGCTCCCAGCGTCACTCATCGCTGGTTTTCTCTGCCCCTTTCCGAACAGCGTCTCTATGCTTCTGGGCAATCGGATTGACGGGTTCGTCAAGCGGAGTCGTCTCTCCACGATCCGACGATGTGTCCGCAATGAGTTGCTCCATCCGCTCGATAACCTGCTCGGGATCGTCCTCCGGCTCAACGACTGCTTTCCCGTCTTCTTCGTGGATATCTACTTCTGTGCCAGGAGTAATACCGAGCCGTTCTCGAACCTCCTTCGGGAGGACGATCCGCCCTTTTGAATCCACCTTCGTCATATTCCCACTTAAAGTGGGATTGAGTATAACCGTTGTGGTCAGTTACTGATTGCGAAAGCGGTGATCGCTCAGCACGCAACCAAGATCTCACGCCTGATTCAATTATTTAATGGGAGCGTGTCATAGAACTCTTCACACACTATGATCATTTTAATTACTATTATAGCAGGCTATTAGCTTAGAAGTACGTGCACTTGGTGCACGAAGTTTAAAATCAGTCAGAGAGTACCCTTTCGTTTCCGAATAATGATCTCTCGTATCTGTTCAACGTGGTTTGTCTCGGATTGAACGAACGCTGTGAGGATGGCTTCGACGATCTCGGAGCCAGCCGCTCCGAGATCGTCACACTCTGCGACCAACTCATCCACTTCTTGCACGGTCTCCTCGCCAACAGCGACTCCGAACTTCTCTTTCGTCATAGCTAAAACAAGCTCAAATCAGCGTGCACTAAGTGCACGGCGATTTCAATTTGTTTAAGCTGCTTCAGTGAGCTGTGTGAACCTTTCTATGACACGCTCTAATGGTGTAATAAACACCATAACAAAAGTTCTATCACACAGTATAAACAAGTGGGATCCAGCGGTATCCGCGAGCGAACGCAGTGAGCGAGCGGTTCACCAACTCACGGCCGGGCCGTGAGTCGGGATCTTTTGATCCAGATTTTTTGCGGGGGTTCGAGGCCGCGCGCAGCGCGGCCGAGGACCCCCGACAAAAAAGGTGGCTAGTAGAGCACGTGCCGCTTGTCGTACGACCCCAACCGCTTGACCCAGCCGTTCTCGGCGATCGCATCGATATCGTCGAGCGCTGCCTGCGCACGGTCCTCGTAGAGGCCGGCCTCGAAGTCGATGTGGAAGAGATAATCGCCCAACCGGTTCCCGCTCGGGCGGGACTCGATCCGCGAGAGGTTGATGTCGCGGTCGGCGAACGCTTCGAGCAGTTCGAGTAGGAGTCCGGGGTAGTTGGCGTTCGGGTAGACCACCACGGTGGACTTGCCTCCGCCCTCGGACCGCGCCGAGGTGGGTGCGGCCACAAAGAAGCGTGTCGCGTTCGAGGAGCGATCCTGGATGTCCTCGGCGATGACTTCGAGATCATCGCCGGCGTTGTCCGGGTGGCCGATTCCGGCGACCGTGGGGTCCTCGCGGGCGCGTTCGACCCCCGCGGCGGTGCTCGTGACCGCCTCAAGATCGTGGCCGGGGTATTCGGTTTCGAGGTACGACCGGCACTGTGCAAGCGCCTGGGAATGGGAGGCGATGGTGTCGAAATTCGGCGACTGCGCCAGCAGGGCGTGGCGGATCGGGGTGATTACTTCCTGGGTGACTGCGACATCCGCGTCGGCGATGGCGTCGAGCGTCTCGGTAACGCTGCCTTCGATGCTGTTTTCGATTGGGACGACACCGCGTTCGTACTCCTCGGCGTCGACCGCGGCGACGATCGCAGACACCGACTCCCGGAACGCCACGTCGTCGTCAATTGCGCGGGCGGCTCTGTGGGAGTACGTGCCTGCGGGACCCAGCGTGACTACCTGCATACGGTGGCGTACTCCGGGGACTCTCAAAAGGCCTCGGGGAGCTATCGGTCGGCGCAGTACTCAACGAAGTTTCGGAGGATGCGCAGGCCGGTTTCGCCGGACTTCTCGGGGTGGAACTGCGTGCCGAAGACGTTGCCCGCCTCGTTTGCGATCACCGCGGGGAAGTCGGTGCCGTAGTCGGTCGTCGCCACGATCGAATCGGGGTCGGCGGGGTCGGCGTAGTAGGAGTGGACGAAGTAAGCGTAGTCGCCGTCGACGGACCCACCTGTGGTGGTTCCGTCCGCCAGTGGGATCTCCGATCCCACGCTGTCGACGCCGCTGACGATCGGGTGCTCGTGCTCGATATCGAGTTCATTCCACCCCATGTGCGGCACTTTCACCCCGGTGTCGAACCGGAGGTTGGTGCCGGGGACGAAGTCCAGCCCTTCGACCTCGCCTTGGCCCGCGTGGTCGGCCTCCTCGCTCGTGGTCAGAAGCATCTGCATCCCGAGGCAGATCCCGAAGACCGGCTGGCCGCGGTCCGCGGCTGCCGCGAGCGGCTCGCGGAACGGGCCGGCGTTTTCCATCCCCTCGCTGAACGCGCCGACACCGGGGAGCACGATCCCGTCGGCCGCCGCGAACTGCGCCGGGTCGTCGGTGATTGACACCGCCGCGCCGGCGCGTTCGAGGCCGCGCTGGGCGCTCCGGAGGTTCCCGAGTCCGTAGTCGACGAGAACCACGTCGGCTGCCGTCTGGGCGCTCATATCTGGGCTTCGTGGCCGCGGGACAAATCGGTTCCGACCGGCGTCGACAGTGGGCGGTTTTGGGTTGTTTTCGAGTATTGTTGGCTATATAGATCCGTGGCAGAACATTTATCTGGCTGATGTCGTAGTTTCAGGTGTTCACATGAGGAAGCGACGAACGTTTCTCAAATCCGCTGGCGCCGTCGGGGCGGCCGGGCTCATCGCAGGGTGTAGCGGTGGGTCGAGCGGCGGTGGCAGTACCGAAACCGACGCGTCGACCGATGGATCGACCGGCACCGCGACAGCGACGCCGACAGCGACGCCGGAACCACAGATGACGTTTGGCGGCGACAACACGGTCAACTTCGGGCTCTCGCCGTCCGTCCCGCAGGAGGACATGGAGGTCCAGTACTCGCCGCTGCTCGACTACGTGGGCACGTACCTACAGGGGAACCACGACGTCCCGGGCGGCCTGTCGGTCGAGGGAACGGTCGGCAGCAACTACAGCGCCGTGATCCAGTCGCTCGGCCAGGGCACGACAGACGTGGCCGAGACCGGGCCGTTCGCCGCCGGGCTCGGCGTCATGACCGGGAACGCGGAGATCGTTCTCCAGCGGTATGGGTACGGGAGCTGGGAGTATACGAGCATCATCGCGACACCCAACGACAGCGATATCACCGAACTCTCGGACCTCTCCGGAAAGACAGTCGCGTTCTCCGATCAGCTGTCCACAAGCGGCGCGCTGTACCCGCTGTACAGCATGTCGAATCAGGGCGGGCTCGACGTGGGCGAACTCCCCGAGGGCAACGGCTCACAAGCGGAGTTCGAGGCGCGCTTCGCCGGCGGGCACGTCGGATCGTACACGCTCCTCGAACAGGGCCAGGTCGACGCCGCCGCGATGGGTGGGTTCGTCCGCGACACCAAGACCGGCCCGACTCCCGAGGAGTGGCAGGAGGTTGCCACCACGCTCCACGAGGACAACGGGCTCCCGCGCGCACCCATCGTGGTGTCGCCGGAGCTGAGCGAGGAGGCCAAGACCGCGGTCCAGAACGCGTTCCTCGAGGGCCCGGACGACATCTACTACGGCGCCGACGGCGAGGATGGGACCGACGACGACCTCTGGTTCGGCGACGTCCGCGAGGCGGGCCAAGCGGAGTACCAGTCGGTCATCGACGTCGCCGGCGAACTCGGTATCGGCACCGACATCTTCGAGTAACTGTCCCCCGCCGCCAAACAGGGACAGCCGCGTCCCCCTTGTGGCGGGTCCCCGCGACGCTGACAATAATAGATGCCACCCATCGAATTCGACGACGTCACCAAGATTTACGATGCGGACACCGTCGCCCTCAACGACGTCTCGCTGCGCGTCTCCGAAGGCGAGTTCGTCATCCTCCTAGGGCCCTCTGGGGCGGGCAAGTCCACCATGTTGCGTGTGTTGAACGGCCTCACCGATCCGACTGAGGGCTCAGTGCGGGTCGGTGGCGCCGAGATATCCGAGAACGACAGCGACGTGGGTATGGTGTTTCAGGAACATTACCTCATCGAGAGCAAGAGCGCCTTCGGGAACGCGCTCACCGGTGCGCTGTCGCGCAACGGCCTCCTCAGGAGTGCGATCGGACTCCACTCGGGGGGTGATAAACGCACCGCGCTCAGGTCGTTGCAGACCGTTGGGCTGCTCGAGGAGGCCAGCCAGCGCGCGGAGTCGATGAGCGGCGGCCAGAAACAGCGCGTCGGGATCGCCCGCGCCTTGGTCCAGGAGCCCGAGATCCTGCTCGCCGATGAGCCGGTCGCCAGCCTCGACCCGAAGGCCGCCCGCGAGGTGATGCGGTACCTCAAGAAGGCGGCGACCGAACAGGACCTCACGACGGTGACCAGCCTCCACCAGGTGAACATCGCCCGGGAGTTCGGGGACCGGTTCTTGGGGATCCGCGACGGAGAGGTCATCTTTGACGGCGACGCCGACGACCTCACAATGGAACAGATGGACCGGATCTACTACGGCGACGCCGACGCCGACTCGCCCGCTACGGACCCGACAGGGACGGACGCGGTCCCGTCGACGACGCCCGACCCAAGCGTTACCACCGACGGGGGTGACGGGGCGTGAGCTCCGGGGCCGACGCCGGCGGCCGGGGGGTCGAGGAGAAGCGCCGCGCCCTGCGCCGGTTGCGCCGCCTCCAGTATCTGTTGTGGGTGGCGGTCCTCGGGGTTGTCGTAGGCGTGACCTACTGGGGGGTGGGGTTCATCGGGTTCCAGGCCGGCGTCGTCGCCGGCCGGTTCCCCGCTATGTACGAGTTCATCGCGCAGGGATTTTTTCCGCCGGATTTCCAGAACTTCACCGTCTACACCAAGGAAAACGAGATCACCGGACTCCGAGCGATCCCGGCGAGCTTCCGAGACTGGGGGGCCCCGATCTTCGAGAGCTTCAGCTCCGAGCGGCTGTCGCTGGTGAAAGCCAGCCTGGTGACGCTCCTTCTGGGGTTCATGGGGACCGTGATCGCGTTCCCGTTCGCGCTTGTACTGGGTGTGTTGGGGAGCGAGCGCGTCACCCCGTTCCCGTTCAATTTCCTTTTTCGGGGCACGCTGAGTGCGATCCGGGCGATCCCCGCGATCGTGTGGATCTTCCTCTACATCCCGATCGGTCCCCCCAGCCAGATCACTGCGGTGTTGGCGATCGGGACCGACAGCATCGGAAACCTCGGCCGGCTGTTCACCGACGATCTCGAAGAGATCGACGAGGGCCCGATCGAGGCCATCCGGTCGACCGGTGCCTCGGGCACGCAAACGGTGAGTTTCGGAATGTTGAGCCAGGTATCGCGGTCGTTCATCGCGTGGACGCTCTACATCCTCGAGATCAACACCCGGATCGCCATCTCGCTGGGCGTCGTCGGCGCCGGCGGGCTCGGGCTGATGATCCGGAACAGCCAGGATCTCTTCCAGTTCCAGCGGACCGCCGCCGGGCTGATCATGGTGTTCGTGGTCGTGTTAGGGATCGAACTGGTCTCCTCGCGGATCCGCGCTCGGCTCCGCCCCGGCGAGCACGACGCGAAAGGGGTCGTTGAGGCGCTCCGTGACCTCGCGAACCCCGGAAAGTGGCTCGGGATCTCGACGAAGCGGTGACCGGCCGGGGGCGTCGGGGCCGGCTCGGATCCCGGTTCACCGCCGGATCACGAACCGGACGCCGTCGTCGTACGCGGCGTCGATGTCGACCGTCCATCCGTGCGCCTCCGCGAGTGTCTGCACCACCGGGAGCAACAGCCCCGACTCGGCGTCGGGAACCGCCTGTCCGTACGCGAACGCGCGCTCGATATCCGTGCCTGACAGCGGGCGGCCGTCGTCTTCGATCACGAGCGCCTCGGGGGTTTGTGCGACCTCAACGGCCGTGGCGTCGTTCCGGACGCAGAACTCGAAGAGGCTCTCGAACAGCTGCTCGACTCGCCGCCTGTCGGCGTCGACCTCGCCGGTGTCCACCGTCGTCAGGTCGTGGTCGTCGGTCGCGGTGGCGGCGAACGCCCGGTTGGCCACCGCGTCAACGTCGACGGCGTCAATCTCCTCCGCGCGGCGTCCGAGTCGCGCGAGCGTCACCAGGTCCGACACGATGAGCCCCATCCGGTCGATGGCCGCCGACGCCGTCCGGATGCGCTCTTCGACCTCGGTGTCGCCGGCGTCGAACTCCGCGGCGGCCAACTCGATGTTCCCCTGAACGACGTTGATGATGTTGCGAAGCTCGTGGGTGATGGCCTCCTCGAAGTTGTCGAGTTGGGACTCCTGGCGCCGGACCCGCTCTCGTTCGCGTTCGAGCGCGGTCACGTCGGTCAACACCAGCGCCTGCCCGACAGTCGTCTGGCCGGCGGTCAGCGGCTGCGCTGACAACAGGTATTTGCGGCCCGGCATCGACTCGGCGAACTCCGCCACCCGCGAGTCCGCGACCGGGAGCAGGTCGTCGAACTCCGGGACCACATCGGCGAGGGCCTCATTGAGACTGTCGGTCAAGTCGGGAAACAGTTCCCGGGCGGACTCGTTCGTGTCCTTGATCCGCCAGTCGGTGTCGACGATGACGATCGCCTCATCGAGTTCAGCAAGGAGTTGTTCCCGCCCGAACCGCCGCACCGCAACGAAGCTTCCGTCGGCGACGTAGAGCATACCTACGGCGAACAGCGCGACGCCGATCGGCTCGTAATTGAGCGTGATCACGGGGCCGAACCCGGAGTACGCGATCACGTCGAACACGACCGGCAGCCCCGCCAGCCCGACCAGGAGGCTCAACCGCCCGGTTGCGTAGTTCGACCCCTGAAACGTCTCGAACAACATGTAGAACCCGACCGCCGACAGCGCGTACGCCAGTCCGGTGACGATCCAGTGGATGACGCCCAACCGGATCACGAGGTGGGGGAAGGGGGTGGTGGACTGTGTGGTGCTGAAGTAGAGCCCGTGGATCGGGCTGGTGAACTTGATTGTGAGGATGAGGGCGAAGACGAACACCGCGAGCTGTCGAAACAGCGACATCCGGTGGTAGGTCTTCCCGGCGTACGCCGAGCAGAAGTAGAGCCACGCCCCGATCGAGGTCAGGCCTGCAGTGAGTCCGAGGATGTAGAACGTGAGTTGGACTGCTGGGGCCGAAGAGAGGATTCGTCCGACGTAGAACGACGCCCACAGCCCGGTGGTGGCAAGGAGCGCAACGAGTCCGATCCGGGTATCCGAGTCCTCGAGCCGGTTGAGTGCTCGGGAAACAGCGGTAAAACAGATCAGCGCGGCCGCGCCGAACACGGCCGAGTACCCGATCTGAACCGGATGTACCGCGAGCATAGAATCAGGTGATAATAATATATCGGGCCACCGATTTAAGTCCTATCGGTTTCGTGGTTGTCAGTGTATCACGTGCGCATACCGCTCACACCACCACGGTTGGGTGACAACCGATCACCAGCAGTGGTCTACAGAGGAAACAAGGGGAGTGCCTCGGAGTCGTGCGGAAACCTTCGATGTCCGTGATGACCGGACGCCTCGTGTCTCGAACCACTTGACCCCGAGACGGTTCACGCCGGGTCGGTTCCGCGATCAATAGCACGACGAGTGAGAGACGGCCTATCGGGCGGCGGTCGGCGCGTGGCTTCCGGCCCGGATCAGAACGCGTCCAATCCCGATTGTCCGCCGGCGTCGCCGTCGCCGACGCCAGCGAGATCGGCGGCGCGGGCGACGGCGTCGAAGAACGTCTCCCGCTGGCCACCGTCGTACAGCGTCGCCGCGGGGTGAACCGAGATCACAGCGCGGTAGGATCGCTCGCCGAGCCGTACGTCAACGACGTCGCCCGCCTCCGAGGTGACCGGAACCGACCGATCCAGCAGGTGTTCAGCGGGGACCTTCCCGAGCGTGACGACGAGTGCGGGGTCGACCCTCTCGAGTTCGCGCACGAGGTGGCCGCGGCAGTTGCCGAGCTCCTCCCGAGTGGGGTCGCGGTTCTCCGGCGGCCGGCACCGAACGCAGTTGGTGATCCGGACATCGGCGCGGGCCACGCCGGCGTCGCGGAGCGCGTCGTCAAGGACACTTCCCGACCGCCCTACGAACGGTTCGCCTCGGTCGTCCTCGTTCGCACCGGGGGCCTCACCCACAAACACCAGGTCGGCGTCGTCGGGGCCGACGCCGTTGACGATTCGCGACCGCGACTCGACGAGTCGGGGGCACCGCGCACACGAGGCGACGTCGACACCATCAGTTGTCGGGGCGTCGCCGCCGTCGGGCACGGCACCGTGTCCGTCCCCGCCCGGTGTCGCTCCGTCGCTGTCGGCTCCGGATGTCATACCGGACCACCGGACGGACGCGACTTACCCGTGACGGTCGGCGTCGCCAGCGCGCCACGCCTGCCCACCCCGGGCCACAAGGCGGGCAACCCGGACCGGTTCGGGGCGGCCGCCGGCCGGCGTGTACGCCCGGATCACCCTCGCGACTTCCGCGGGGGCTGTCGGCGCCGACCCGTCGTCGCGGTGGTGTGCGGCGTCCCCGTTGCCGAGGCCGACACTCCGGACGAACACCGTCTCGCCGTTCACGCCCACTCGTCGCCGCGGCGGGAGTCGGTCGTAGACCGCCAGCCGCTTCGCCCTCCCATCGCCGTCGAACGCCCGGTGGATCGCCGGTGCCAACCCGGGGCTCGCCTCGTAGGAGACCGAACACACCGGCCGGTCGGCGGCCTCGGCGATCCGGTCGAGGTTGAGCAGGTTGAACCACGCGGGGGCGACACCCGACACCAAGAGGTAGCGGATGTCGTCGCGGTCGAGCCGGTCGAGCAGCCGCAGGACCGCGTCGGTGGCGTCAAGCCCCCCGACGGTCGCCGACGCGAAGCCGACGCCGTCAACGGCGCGGTCGGCGCGGACGACAGCCCCGCAGAGCAGGCAGTGGTCGTCGGCTGTCGACTCGGCGATACCCAGCGCCCGCGTTCCCGGTTTCACCACTGTTCGCCCCCGCGTCTCCGGCCTCGGAGGTGGTTACTCGCCTTTGATTTCTTCAAGCCGGTCGAGGAGTTCGTCGTTCGACGCGCCGATCTCGAAGTTGACGTCGCCCCTGTGGTCCGCCTGGGAGGTGGCGACGCCGTCCTCGTCGTCGAGGTCGGTGTCGAAGTCCTGGTTCTCCTGTTCGGACTCGTCGTAGCTCCCGAATCCCATACGTGGTACGGTAACACGGGCAGCGATAAAAAACACACGCAGGATTGAGCCACGCCACAACGTGGGGGGTCCGACCGAGCGACCCGCGGCTGGGCCGAGGATTTTTGCGCGCCGCGAAGCACGCTCCGGGTATGGAGATCCACACCGTCACCGAGGGGGCGACGGAGTTCACCTGCAACGCGTACCTGCTCGCGGGCGACGCACCGGCGTTGGTCGACGCGGGGACTATGCCGGGCGTCGCGGACGTGATCGCCGAGCACGTCGACGACCTCGAGGCGGTCTACCTCACTCATCAACACGGCGACCACGTGGGTGAACTCGACGCGGTGCTCGACCGGTTCGACGCCGACCTCTACGCGTACGGCGACCACCCACGCCGGACCGGCGGGCTCGAAGACGGTCAGGCGGTTGACCTCTCCGGGGACTCTTATGAGGTGGTCTACACGCCGGGCCACGCCGACGATCACGTCTCCTTTGTCGGCGCCGACCGGGTGTTCAGCGGCGACGTGGTGGTGTACAACGATGGCGCGTTCAACGACGGGAGCTTTGGACGGACCGACTACCCCGGGCAGTCGCGCGAGCGACTGATCGGGAGCATAGAGACCATCCTCAGTCGGCTCCCCGAGACGGTGTCGGGGCTGTACGCCGGTCACGGTGATGTCTACCGCGCGGCCCCCAGTGAGCGAGGCGACTCGGTCCGAACAGTAATCGAGCGGGCGCTCAAACGGGCGGAGCGACGGGAACCGAAGTATCCGGACGAATAGCGCCCGAGTCCGACGACCCGGGGCGTCTACGCGGCGCGGCGTTCTTTCGACTTCGGCCGGAGGTTCTTGTAGCCGCATTTCCGGCAGGAGTCGGCGCGTTGGGAGTTCCGGGCGTTACAGCGCATACAGATCTGCTTTTCCAGTTCGCGTGCGACCGCGGCGTCGTTCTTTGGCATACGTTCCGATTCCGGGTGTGGGGCAATAACCTTTGCGAGACGGTCGATGGGGTCGTTTCGTTGGGACCGAGAGCGCTGGAAGCAGTGAACGTAGCCCGGGATCAAGCCCCGAGGCAGTCGCCTTGGCCGCCTGTACACACAGCAGGGCGGCGCACCGTGGTGGAGAAGCGAACGTTCATACTGTCGGCTATAGTCGCGTGACGTATTTCGACACCCCGGGGTGTCGAAAATCTTCACGTAGTTATAGCCGACAGTATCAGGCGCCCGCAGGCCGGGCGGCCTGCTCGAGGGCGGACTCGATGTCCTCCCGCTGGGTGAAGCCGACGAACCGGTCGACGATGTCGCTGTCACGCTCGACCACGACTGTCGGCAGCGACCGGACCTGGTACTGGTTCGCGACGTCCTGTTCGTCGTCGACATCGATCTTGACGAACTCGACATCGCCGTACTCGTCGGCCAACTCCTCTAAGATGGGGTCTTGCTTCTTACACGGGCCGCACCAGTCGGCGTGAAAATCCAGTAGTCGGACAGTCATCGTGTGCGGTGCTCCGTTGCTCCGGCCGTTGTATAAGCGTTTCCACCACCCCAGCTGCGGCCGGGGGCGGGACCAGGCAAGGCACCCGTGTTCGACGGCGACAACCCGTCTTAACCGTCTGGTAGCGCTTCCTCTGCGGCCGCGACGGTCTCCTCGTCGTGGCTCAGTCGGCTGACAGTTTCGAGCGCGTCTCTGACGTCCGCGACGGCGTCGGCGCCGAGTGCGTCGTCGTCGAACCGGTCGAGCAGATCGATGTAGCCCCGTGTCGGCATCGGCTGGAGGCTCAACTCCGTCCATCCCTCGTCGTCGGACTCTGCCGCCGATTCGACGGTCTCCTGGAGGTTGTCGGCGACGAGGCCCGCAACCGACGACGGGTCAACGTCGACTCGGTCGGGTGCGGCGGCGACGGCGTACGCGAGCGCGAAGATCGTTCTCGGTTCCAGCGTCCCCGCCGCGAAGCGGTCGGCGAGGTCGTCCACCACCGGATCAAGCGCCGCAGGGTTCGACCTCGCGACGTGGAGGAGGACCTCCCCGCGGGAGAGATCGTGCATAAACGACTGGGAGGCGTCCCCGAGCGTCGTACCGGTCCACTCCGACGCCGGGCGCTCGGAGAGGCCCGCGAACACCGCCGGAACCGCGGGTTCGACCGAACCGGGGCGGGCCCGGACGAGCGACCCCAGCGCGTGGAGCGCGTCCGTCACAGCCTCCGGGTCGTCGGCGTCGAGCAGGTCGATCAGGTCCTCGACGTTGTCGTCGTCCAGCGCCGACGGGTCGCCGTCGGCTCGGTCGTCGAGTTCTGCGGCGCGTTCGGCCGGCGTCGGCCCCGCGACCGCCCGCCGGGCACGGTCGAACAGCGAGTCGTCGTCGCTCATACGCGGCCGTTTTTCCGGACGGAAGATCAAACCTGGGGACGGGTCGATCCGAAACGTTTAGACGGCAGACCGCCGACCAGCCTGTATGAGCAGCGGCCAGAACTCCGGCGGGCTGATGTCCAGTGCGGGACTCGTCCGCTACTTCGACGCCGAGGACCGCAACGCCATCCGGATCGATCCGAAGACCATCGTCGCGTTCGGGCTCCTCTTCGGTGTCGGCGTCATCGTGCTCAACGCCGTCGCGATCTGAGGCGGGAAGGCCCCGGAACGGACGCTTTTTGTCGCCGCAATCCCTCCAGTCAGGTATGTTACGAGCAGGTGTCGTCGCCGTCCAGGGCGATGTCTCCGAGCACGCCGCGGCGATCCGGCGGGCGGGGGCAGCCCACGGCAAGGACGTCGACGTCGTCGAGATCAGGCAGTCAGGGACGGTGCCGGAGTGTGACGTGTTGCTGTTGCCGGGCGGGGAATCGACCGCGATCTCGCGGCTCCTCTCCCGGGAGGGGATCGACGTCGAGATCCGCGACCACGTTGCCGCGGGGAACCCCGTGCTCGCGACGTGTGCGGGGCTGATCGTCGCCGCCAGCGACGCCAACGACGACCGGGTCGACACCCTCGATCTGGTCGACGCCACGGTCGATCGCAACGCGTTCGGCCGCCAGGTCGACAGCTTCGAGGCGCCGCTGCCGGTCGCCGGCTTCGACGAGCCGTTTCCGGCGGTGTTCATTCGCGCACCCGTTATCGACGAGGTCGGCGACGGGGTTGAGATGCTGGCGACGTGGGAGGGCGACCCGGTTGCGATCCGCGACGGACCGGTGATCGGCACCGCGTTCCACCCCGAACTCACCGCCGACAGCCGGATTCACGACCTCGCGTTCTTTGAGGACGTCGCTGTCGAGGCGTAGTGCGGAGGGGAGTGTCGGGGCTACTTATCCAGGTATGGGATCGTCGGGGACAGAACAGCGAAGACCTCGGAAGCCCCCGCGGTCTCGACTCGATGGGCTCGCTGTCGTCCGAAAGACGCTCGCGTCTTTCGTGATCACGAGAGAGCGCTCTCTCGAACGACGCGCTTCGTCGCTCACTGCGTCACCGGCGGCGAGCCGCCGGTTTCCAGCGAGACCTCCGGTCTCGCCCGGTTCGCTCCCCAGTGCTTGCATCGCCCGCCTTCGCCGAGACCGCAGCCCCTTCCAGTCCCGCCCGATGGCGGGTGGCCGGCAGCTATCGCGTAACCAGACACGGCTGGCCACTCCGGAGGTTTTTGTACCAAGCCGACCCCACGCGGTAGTGTGAGTCGCAACACGGCGGCGGTGGCGGAACTGACCCGGCGGCTGGTCTCGATCCCGAGCCACGACGACGAGCGGGCGGCGGGCGACGAGATCGAGGCGTGGCTGCGCGCGGAGACCGACGCCGCGGTGCGTCGCGACGACCACGGCAACGTGATCGCCCGCCGAGGGGAGGGCGAGGCGTCGCTCGCACTCGTCGGCCATCACGACGTTGTCGACCCCCACTCCTCGCAGGTGACGGCCGGGACACCCGACGGTTCCGACCCGGCGTACGTGGTCGAAGAGCGTGACGGTCGGCTCTACGGCCGCGGCGCCGCGGACATGAAGGGATCACTCGCGGCCGCAATGTGTGCGTTCCGCGACGCCGACCCGGGCGCCGAACTCGTGTTTGCGTCGTTCGTCGGGGAAGAGCAGGGCGGCGTCGGCGCGCGCGCCGCCATCGACGACGGGTTCGCGCCGGACTACGCCGTCGTGGGCGAGGGGACCACGGGCTACTCCGCCCCAGACGCGACCGACGTTGCGGTCGCCCACCGCGGACGGCGGGGGTCGACCCTGACCGCCAGCGGCAGGGCGGCCCACGCCAGCGAACCCGACGCCGGGGTGAACGCGGTCTACCGCGCCTGTGACGCGGTCGACGTCGTTCGCGACCTCCCCACGCCGGGGACCACGGTCCTCGGTCACCGGATGCAAGGAAGCGTCGCCGTCACCGGGATCGAGGGCGGATCCGGGTGGAACGTGGTTCCGGAGGCGTGCAGCGTCACGGTCGACGAGCGGACTATCCCCGGCGGGCGGGTCCCGCTCGAACGCGCCGAGAACGTTGAGGGCGTCGAGTGGGTCGTCGACCAGGATCTGCCGCCGATGGCGTGCGGCGACGCAGGGTTCGCGGATGCCGCGCTCGCCGCCGCCGACGCGGCGCAGTCGGCGACTCCCGAGCACGTCGTCAAGCCACACGCCACCGACGCCGGGTGGCTTTCGGACGCCGGGACGACCTGCGTCATCGCCGGCGCGTCAGAGCCGGGAGAGGCACACACCGCCGACGAAAGCGTCTCGATCGACGTGGTGGAGCGGTGTCGGCGGCTCTATCAGGACCTCGCCGAACGGTGGCCGGTGGAGTAGCTGGGAGTCGGGAGCCCACGCCGGAGCCTCCGCGTCGGCGCCGCGTACAGCCGCCGGGTTGATTGCCACACGCCGCCTTGCGTCCGACGATGGCGACAGACGCATCCGAAACCGAGGCTGCCGAGTCGGCGCCGGACGCCTACCGGACGCTCCTCAAGGAGTACAGACGCGTAGCAAACCTCCGAGCGGCGAGCGGCGTGCTCTCGTGGGACCAGCAGGTCATGATGCCTGAGGGTGGAACCCCCGCCCGTTCCCAGCAGCTCTCGACGCTGTCGGGGCTCTCGCACGAACTCCTCACCGACGATGGCGTGGGGAAGGCACTAGCCGAGCTCGACAGCGCAGAGCTGACCCCCGAGCAGTCGGCGTCGGTCAGGGAGATCCGCCGGAGGCACGACCGCGCGGCCGCGGTGCCCAACGCGCTGATCGAGGAGATGTCGACCGCGTCTTCGGAGGCGTTGCCCGCGTGGGAGCGGGCGAAAGCCGACGACGACTTCGAGTCGTTCGCGCCGCACCTGGAGACCCACGTCGAGCTCAGCCGTGAGTACGCCGAGCACATCGACCCTGGCCGCGACCCCTACGCGGTCCTCTTCGAGGAGTTCGAGCCGTGTCTCTCCTTGGAGCGCGCGGAGTCGATCCTCGCGACGCTCAAGAACGCGCTGGTGCCGATGATCGAGGAGATCAGGCACTCCGAGGTCGACCTCGCGACCGACGCGTTCACGTCGCTGGGTGAGTACCCCGCCGATGGACAGGAGGAACTGTGCCGGGAGGTGCTCTCGGCGCTTGGGTACCCCTGGGAGCGCGGCCGGCTCGACACTGCGCCGCATCCGTTCTCGTCGGGGACGACGTTCGACGCCCGGGTGACCACCCGGTTCGACGAGTCGGATCCGCTGGGGTCGCTGCTGTCGACCGTCCACGAGTTCGGCCACGCGACCTACACCCTGGGGCTTCCGGACGACCACTACGGGACCCCCCTGGGCGAGGACCGTGACCTTTCGGTCCACGAGTCCCAATCGCGGCTGTGGGAGAACCACGTCGGGCGGTCGCGGGCGTTCTGGGAGGGGTTTCTCCCCACGGTCGCCGAACAGTTCCCGCAGGCCGCCGACGTGACGCCGCGGGAGGCGTACGAGGCCGCAAACCAGGTGTACGAGAACAACCTGATTCGGGTCGAGGCCGACGAACTCACCTACCACCTCCACGTCGTGATCCGCTACGAGATCGAGCGCGACCTGATCCGCGGCGACCTCGACGTGACAGAGGTGCCGGAAGTGTGGAACGACAAGTACGAGGAGTATCTCGGAATCCGCCCCGACACTGATTCGGAAGGCTGTCTCCAGGACATCCACTGGGCCCACGGCAACTTCGGGTACTTCCCCACCTACTCGCTGGGGTCGGCGATGGCCGCACAGCTGTACGCCGCCGCCGAAGACGACGTCGACGGCCTCGACTCGTCGGTGGCGGCCGGCGAGTTCGAACCGCTCCACGAGTGGCTCACGGAGAGCGTCCACCGCCACGGCGCCCGATACGAGACAGACGAACTCGTGACACAGGCCACCGGATCGGGGTTCACCGCCGACGCGTTCGTCGACTACGTCACCGAGAAGTACGGCGCGCTCTACGACCTCGACGCGGTCTGAGCGGGCGGTCCTCCCGGACGCGGCGTCAGTACGAACACCCGTTTCCGGCCGGCGGGGTTCGCCGGTACACCTAAGTGATGAGAACGCATACCACGGGTCGTATGGCAGCGACACCAACTCCGGACGACGCGCTGTTCGACGAGTTCCTCGACGACCGCGGTCACGAGACCCAACCGGTACAGTGGGAGGAGTCGTATAACAAAAAGCAGTGCCCGGAGTGCGGTGCGCTTCACAACGCCGACGCCGTCGACTGCGCGGTCTGTGGGTGGCGGCCCCAGTAGGTGCGTCGGACGGCACAGGTCGCGTTCCCGAAACAGGTGACTTATCACGGACAAGCGTGTGTAACGGTCCAATGACCGACTCGGACACCACAGTAACCCGGTTGTTCGGTGGGCCGGGAAGCGGGAAGACGACTGCCCCCCTCGACCGCGTCGACGAGCTGTTGGAGCGCGAGGACGTGACGATCCGTGACATCCTGGTCGTCTCCTACACCCGCGCGGCCGCCGCCGAGGTGCGCGAGCGGCTCGCCGAGCGGCTCGGCGTCTCCCCCCGTTCGCTGAAGGGAAACGTGGCGACGATGCACGCGAAGGCGTACGAGCTGTTAGACCTCTCTCGCGGCGATGTCGTCGGCGAGGACGACAAACAGGAGTTCTGCGAGGAGTACGGCGTCGAGTTCGAAGACGAGTACGGCGGCGCCGGCCGCCGGACCGCCCGCTCGACAACCATCGGCAACAAGATCATCGCCACGAGCCAGTGGCTCCAGCGGACCCGCCGCGACGTCGCCGACTGGTACGACGTCCCCTTCCAGTGGAACGTCGAGGAGGTTCGTCTCCCGCCCGAGGTCGACCCCAACGCCCAAGAGGGTAACAAGTACACGCCGACGTGGCCCTCCGACGACGACCGGGTCGACGTCCCCGAGGTCATCCGAGCGTGGCGGTCGTACAAGAGCGATCACGGGCTTGTCGGCTTCGCCGACATGCTCGAACGGGTCAAACAGCGGTCGCTGGTCCCCCACGTCGACCACCTGGTGATCGACGAGTTCCAGGACATCACGACTCTGCAGTACGACGCCTACGAAGAGTGGAAGCCGCACATGGACCGCGTGTTGATCGCCGGCGACGACGACCAGGTGGTCTACGCGTGGCAGGGCGCGGACCCGAACCTGCTTCTCGACGCCGACCGCGACGAGGACGTCGTGCTCCCGAACTCCTACCGGCTGCCCTCGCGGGTGCTCAGCGTTGTGAACCGAGAGATTCGCCACATCGACAACCGCCAGGAGAAAGACCTCAAGCCCCGCAAGGAGGGCGGCACTGTCGAGGGGATCGAGTCCCCGTCGATGCTCGATCTCGCCCGGAACGTGCGTTACACCATCGAGCAGGGTGACGACGACGAGACCATCATGGTGTTGTTCCGGGCGCGCTACCAACTGTTTCAGTTCATCGACGAGTTCCTCCCGCTGGGGATGCCGTTCTCGGCGCTGACCGACCAGCGGATGTGGACCGACCGGCTGACCCAGTACGTTCGCGCCGTGGAAGCCCTCGACGCCGGGGCGGAACTCGACGGCCTCCAAGCCCGCCGGCTCGCTGATATGCTCCAAGAGTCAGCGTTCGGGACGAACGACCGCGACGAACTCTTTGATCACATCGACGAGTTAGAGGAGGGGTCGGACGCCGACGACCTCACCGAGCTCACGGTCGACCCCGACACCATCTCGGAATTTGCGCCGTTCGCGCCCGGCACCGACTCCGCCGGGGACATGCTCCGAAAGGTCACGTCGTTCCAGCGCAACTCCGTGGAGGCGTACTTCGACGGCGAGTATCGGGGGATGGATCCCAGCCGGGTCCGGATCGGCACGATCCACTCCGCGAAGGGTCGGGAGGCCGATCACGTCTTCGTCGCCACCGACCTGACCGAGAAGGTGGTCGAGCAGATGGCGGCGTCGGTCGACGACGCAGAGGTCCCCGGTGTCGAGGAGTTCACCGCCAAGACCGACCCGGTGCCGCTCCTCACCGACAACGAGCGCCGGGTGTTCTACGTCGGGATGTCGCGGGCCAGAGAGCGGCTCGTCCTCCTCGAGAACCTGGTGAGCGGCGCGCCGACCCTTCCTGTGAGCGTGCTCCTCCACAACGAGATCCGCGACGAATCCGTCGAGGAGTTACTCGAGGCCGCCCAGGACGCCGACCCGCCGGCGCCCGAGCCGGACGCGTAAGCGGCCGTGGCGTCCGACCAGTCGGAGGGCTTCGACGGGACTTCGATTCCTGACCCGCCGGAGACCGAGTACGACGTGCTCGACGCCGCGATCGACGACGCGGGCGCGGTCGGCTTCGTCGCGGTCGGCGACCGGTTCGATCCCGCCCTCCGGTACCTCACCCGGTTCGAGGGCCCCGAACGGGGGTACGCGTTCGTGCGTGTCCCCGGGAAGAGCGTGCTATGCGCGCCGGTGGGGCACATCCGGGCGGCTGAAGCGCAGTTTCACGGCGCGGTCGTTGCGGCCCGCGTCGGCGACCCCGCGGGCGAGCGCGCTGCGGCGGTCCTCGACGACGAACGCGGGGCGGAACGCACGGGGTCGAACCCCGGATCGGTGCTCGTGCCGCCGACGATTCCCCACGACGCCGCGGTCTACCTCGAACGCGGGGGCTACGACCTCCAGTCGACGACCGCGGTCGCCGAGGCACGCGTCGCCAAATCGGACGCCGAGGTCGACGCCATCGAGGCTGTCCAGCGGGCGGCGGCCGCGGCCGTCCGCGACGCCGAGCGCCTGCTCGCGACGGCCGACATCGGCGCCGACGGCGAACTTCTCCGGGAAGGGAACCCGCTGACCGTCGACCGACTCAAACGGGCGACGAACGCCGAACTCGCCCGGCGTGGTGTCACCGACGCGGGCAACACCGTTGTGAGCGCGGGCACGGGAACGGCAGCGTCGATCGGGGACACGGAGCGCGCCACACCCGACACCCCGATCCGGGCGGGCGACCCCGTCGCTGTCGCTGTTTCGCCGCGTGGGCCACACGGATACCACGGCTCTCTGGCCCGAACAGTCGTTGTCGACAGCGACGGCGGGTGGGACCGCCGCGCGTACATCGCGGCCGAATCGGCGTTGGACGCCGCGCTCGCCGAAATCGAGGCGGGCGCCGTTGCACGCGCGGTGGGCCGCGAAGCCGACGCCGAACTCGCGGCGTTCGGGTTCGATCCCGCGAGGGCGTCGGTTACGGCCGGGCAGCCGGCGCCCGGTCACGGCGTCGGACTCTCGCGGCGGGAGCGGCCGTTGCTCAACGACGACGTGGCACTGGAGGCCGGGACTGTTGTGGCCGTCGAACCGCGGGTGAAAGACCCCGAACAGGGCACCGCCCGGCTGTCCGCCCTCGTCGTTGTGACCGCAGACGGCTACGAACGGCTGGGCGACAGAGAGTGGTCGTTCGCGCCGCGGGAGTGAGGAGAGTGCGCCAGCGCCGGGCTACTCCGGGTCCTCCTCGTCGTCGGGCGTCACGACCGCCCGCCCGATGACCCGCTCAGCGATCTGCATCGGGATCTCACCCGGGGTCGTGAGGTAGTGCGGGAGCGCAACCATAGCGACTGCAACCGCGGCCAGCCCGCCACCGAGGACGGCGTCGCCTTCGGTGAGTCGGGTGAGTCCGAAGATCCCAACGGGTGCGGCGAAAACGACGGTTCCTGCCAGTTGGATCGTGCCGAGGATCCCGAGTCGCATCGGTGTCTGATCCGCGGCGGCGGGGCAAAAGCGTCGTGGTCGAGTAGGGGGGTCCGAGCCGACTACCGGTGCAGCGGCTCGGGTGCCGGCGGCATCGCGCGCTTGTGGGCGCTCCGCTCGTAGAGGTCGACCACGCGTTCGACGTGGCTTTCGTCGACGTCAAGCGTCCGGACCGTGGCGGCCTTCGACAGCGGGCCGTCGACGTGGAGTGCGAGGATGGCGTCGAGGGTGTCGTAGCCGAGTCCCATCTCTTCCTCATCGGTCTGACCCGACCACATCTCCGCGGAGGGTGTCTTCGTCACGAGGTTCTCGGGCGCGCCGAGGTGGGCCGCGAGTTGGCGGACCTGTTGTTTGTAGAGGTTGCCGATGGGGTTGCAGTCGACCGCCTGGTCGCCGTACTTGGTGTAGTAGCCGGCCATCGCCTCCGCGCGGTTGCCCGTCCCGAGCACGACCTTGTCCTCGTGGTTGGCGACGAAGTAGTTCAGGACCGCGCGGGTGCGGACGTAGACGTTGCCCGCCGCCATCCGGTCGTCGGCGGCTTCGGGGAACGCGTCGAAGAACGTCTCCGCAATCGGCTGAATCTCGACCACGTCGTACTCGATGCCGAGTTCCTGGGCGACCCACTCGGCGTCGCTCATGTTCTCCTCGGAGTTGGCGACGCTCGGCATCACCAGTCCGTGGACCGCGTCGGGGCCCAGTGCCTCGACCGCCAGATACGCAACCGTAGTGCTGTCGATCCCCCCTGAGAGGCCGATAACGGCACCCTCTGCGCCCGCGTCGGCGATGACACCCTCGATGAACGTCGCGAGGTGGTCGGCGGTGGCGTCGAGTTCGGTGTCGGAGAGCCGGAGGTCGAGCGGTGCGTCGGATCGGAGAACCGGATGTTCCGTGCTCATCGTGTGTATCTACGGCTGCGTACACTAATACTCGCCTGATCCCGCGAGCCACTGGACGGACGTTTGGTTGTGGCGCAAATCGGTGTCCGGATCCGGTCAGGCCACCGCGAAAGGCAGCCGGCGCCACCAGGGGCCGACGGGCGTGGTTATATCCCCCGGGGCCACGAGTCTGGACCATCGCATGCGGATCGTCATCTTCGGAGCCGGAAGCCTGGGGAGCCTGCTTGGCGCGCTGCTCGACAGCGCACACGACGTGGTGCTCGTAGGGCGCGACCCGCACGTGTCAACCACTCGCGAGCGCGGCCTCCGGGTGACCGGCGTCGACTCGTTCGAGGCGTCGCCGGCGTCAACGACCGACGGAACGGGGCTTGACGCCGACCTCGCGGTCGTGACGGTGAAGTCCTACGACACCGCCGCGGCGGCCCGCGACCTCGCTACCGGCGACGTCGGCGCGGTGGTCTCGCTCCAGAACGGCCTCGGTAACGAGGAGACGCTTGCGGCCGGCTTGGAGTGTCCGATCGTGGCCGGGACCACGACCCACGGCGCGATGCTGTCGGAGCCGGGAGTCGTCGAGTGGACGGGGCGGGGGGCGGTCGCGGTCGGAAACTGGCGCGTCGACGGCGCCAGCGACCATACACCGCAGGTCGACGCCACGGACGATCCAGCCTCGCGGGTCGCCGCGGCGTTCCGGGCCGCGTCGATCGACGCCGAGAGCGACCCCGACATCCGACACCGGCTCTGGGCGAAACTCGCGGTCAACGCCGCGATCAACCCGATTACGGCGCTCGCCCGGATCCGAAACGGTCGGGTGTTCGAGGGGCCGACCGCCGCGTACGCCGAGCGGGCCGCGGCGGAGGTCGCACGAGTCGCCCGCGCCGACGGGGTCGGTCTCGACGCGGATGCGGTGGCCGCGGAGGCGCGCGCCGTTGCGCGCCGGACCGCCGACAACCGGTCGTCGATGCTCCAGGACCTCGCCGCCGGCCGCCGGACCGAGATTGACGCCATCTCGGGCGTCGTGGCCGAGCGCGCCGACGAACACGGATTTGAGGCCCCCGTGAACGGACTGCTCGCCGCGCTGGTCCGTGGGTGGGAGGCCGGAGCGGGGGTGCGGTAGGCGGCAGATCCGGCCCTTTATGCGCCGGCGCCACCCACTACCGATGTATGCCGAGCGTCAGGGAGATCGTCGACCGCGACCCGGAAGCCGACCCGATCACGGTGCTGACGGCGTACGACACGCCGACGGCACGGATCGTTGACGACGCCGGGATCGATGTCGTCCTCGTGGGCGACAGCATCGGCGACGCGGTCCTGGGACACGGCTCCTCACTCCCGGTGGCGCTTGACACGATGGCGACGCACACCGCGGCTGTCGCCCGCGGCGTCGACGACGCCCTCGTGGTCGCGGACCTCCCGTTTCTCAGCTACGGAGTGAGCGAAGCCGAGAGCCTCCGGAACGCCGGGCGGATGCTGAAGGAAGCCGGCGCGGGTGCGGTGAAACTCGAGAGCGGGCCACACACCGTCGAGTTGACCCGGCGGCTGGTCGAACTCGGGATCCCGGTCCAGGCGCATCTCGGGTTGACGCCCCAGCACATCAACCGCGTGGGGCTGCAGCGTCAAGGCACCGACGAGGCGGCCGCCGCGGAGATTCTCGATCTCGCGGAAGCCCACGAGGAGGCTGGTGCGTTCTCGCTGATACTGGAGCACATCCCCGCCAACCTCGCGGCGTTGGTGACCGACGAACTCAACATCCCGACGATCGGGATCGGCGCGGGGCCGGAGACCGACGGCCAGGTGCTCGTCGTCAACGACGTCGTGGGACTCTCCGAGCACCCGCCCCCGTTCGCGACCGCGTTCGGGAACGTCCGGAAAGAGATGGTTGCGGCTGTCGAGACGTACCGCGACGAGGTCGTCGGAGGGTCGTTCCCGAGCGCCGACGAGACGCACGTCGAGGAGGGGCTGGAGTTGGAGTGAGCGACGATCCCCGGACCCGATTGCGGCCGTAGACGCGTCGCCGTCGCCGACTCCGAACGTTTTATACTCACAGAACGACCTCTCACGAGTGTGGCCACGAGCGCGCCAGTGGTCCAGTGGTAGGACAGTGGCTTCCCAAGCGCCGCGCCGCGATTCCAATGTCTGACGGCGCACAACGGCAATATACGCCATCTAAGGGGTGAACTCGTCGGTGAACAAACCCACAATAACACTATGTTCACCTACGACGACCAACCCGACGACGAAGACCACGATCCCACCGAAGATTTTGAAGGGCCACCTGTAGCCGGACCCACTCAAGACGAACTGGAACACTTCGCGCCCTTTCTCGCAGAAGACTACAAGGATTTCAAAGTAGACTTTATCGACTACCTCAACGACGTGGGGAAAGAGCCTGACGCAAACAAAGGATATTCCCGCCAGACGGTCAAGGGGACGCATTACCGCATCGAGCAGGTGTTCCGCTGGCTGTGGGACGAAGAAAAAGAATACACCAGCGACCTCACTCCAGAGCAAGCGACCGAGTTAGTCCGATTTGTTCACAACCGGACACCTCACCCTGATTCCGTCGCATACCACTACGTCAAATCAATCCGCCGACTGTTCGATTACTACCGTGACCGGCGACGAGAACACATCGAAGAATGGGAACACGATGTTGATCTGACGAATACGAACAGCGCCAAATCCAACCACCAGAAAGATCGGCTCCATCCCACCGAGTTTCGGGATATATACCAAGCGGCGCTGGAACACTCGTCGGTCAAGAGCTACAACAACAAGACGATGGGGCCGGAAGAGCGAGAACAGCTCAAGATCTTTGTGTCCCGTCGATTGGGTGTTCCGAAGGACGAGATCGGGCCTGAGGAGTTCAAGAAAGCAAGTTCTTGGAAAATTCCCTCTCTCATTGCCGTTACTTGCGATACCGGGCTTCGACCCATTGAGGTGAAGCGTGCGAAGGTGGATTGGTTCAATTTGGATCGTCAGAAGATGATTATCCCGAAGGACCAATCCTCGAAGAACAGTGAACGGTGGCGGTGTGCGCTCCAGAACCGGGCAGTAAGCGCGTTACGAAAATGGCTCGATGAACGCTCCTCGATGGAGAAATACCAAGGCACGGACGCACTATGGCTCACGAAGTACGGGGAAGGGTACGACTCCCACTCGCTCAACCCCATCCTGCAAGATCTGATGGAGAAAGCCGAAATCGACCAGCGTGGGCGGGATCTCTCGTGGTACTCAATTCGCCACGGAGTTGCTACTGTGTGGGCTGAGGATAAGGGGATCTACAAGGCGAAGAACCAAATGCGGCACAAGTCCATCGAGACGACGCTTCGCTACACTCGAAACTCCGGGGATACGCTAACAAAAGAGGTCAACTCGATCTGGTAACGTAGTAAAAAATCCCCCCGGCCAACTAAGGCAGAGGGGTTGGGCTTGCTCTCTGATATTGCTTTGCCGACATAAAATCCGATAACGCTCCGGTGGAACACCGACAGAAGGTACTCGAACGGATGGGATAGACCCGCCATTTCTTTTATATACCAACTTCTGATTTGAAACTCTTACCTCTTCGCAGTATCACGGTTTTCGCAACATAGCATATGAGCGGAATTATTTAAAAGACCAATACATCAAAACTGGCTGTGAACCCACAATATACTTCCTTTAATCATAAGAACGATACCGATACCAAGTAGAAGTCCAGTGAGAATGCGTAATAGATTCGTACTCTCACGATCACCGACTAATTGTGTAACGCCATCGATTCCACCGGGTAAAATAAGCAAACCTCCTAAGAAAGAGGTTAATCTCGGGCTAAGTGGAAAGGTCCAGAGTAACGAGATAAGAACGGTAAGGAGTCCTGCTGTGTACATCCCCGTACAGCGCGCGCACAATCCGAAGTATCGGCCTTGGTAGCACAGTGATCGGTCTGGACGAGAGTGACACAGTGGATATGGTCGGAGTAACCTGTTCGAGAGACGGAAGATCACAGTCAACGGCTTCTGTACGCTAAAATCGCGCATCACATTCTACACAGTTATTATTAGCCTGATGATTGTGCCAACCGCATTCTGTGCATTCTTTTGTATTTGATGAAGGTTCGTTCTTCCTCCTCGGCCGTCTTTCCCTACCCGGTTTTTGACCCACAGCTGCTCGCCCACGTTTTGTAATAAGGGGCCAACCTACAGCTATGAGGAGAATAGAACCACTTATCATAAGATTTCCTTGCGCAAGGAACCAAACTCCCAGCAAGAGTCCCCCAAGCAATGACGAAATGTAAGTGGCTACAGCCAATATATCCCTACTTACTCCAAATTTGAAATCCTCGTCAGAGTCTTCAGTTAGACTACTAACTTCTTCCTTAGCAGTGCCTGAGTTCTCATTATGATCCGCAGTTTTAGCCGCTTGGGAGTCTGGATTATCATCAGGAAGTTCCAATTCCTCTCCACAATCATAGCAAAAATTGTTTTCTACAGGATTCTCCCATCCGCAGTTATGACAAGTTATCTCTCTGTCTGAAGTTGAAGTAGTATTGATTGTTTGTGACTGATTTGATTTTGAATCATTGGTTTTGTTCATAAACCATTGCGCTCCTGATTCAGTTAGGAGAATCCAGAATGGGGAAGCAATCACAATCCCAATTACAACGAATACTACAAAATTGCTATTCGGGACCAATAATAAACTCCCAACACCACCAATTGTGAAAAAAACCACAATAATTATCCAAGATACTACTGGATTATTATCGGCAGTTAGACCTCCTTTATCGCTGTTATTATTATCCATTTATAACCTATTTAATTACGTTTTTCTACTGTTATTCACTACTATTTACTTAAAGTCGTATCCACAATCACCGCAATGATCGGCACTTCTGGGATTCTCTATTCCACAATTAGGACAGACACGCTTAGTCCCTGATTCATTATCCGTAGTAACCGTCATCTGTTGTTGTTGTTGTTGCTGTGAACAACAGCAACCTACAACTCCAGTTCCCAAGAGACCTAATATTGCTGTCGTGCTTCCAATTAACTCAACGTACACAATAGACTGGAATTATCATTACCGTATTGGTTGTTATAATTACTGGTAAAGGGATTTCACTTGATTAGTAATAGGTAGTACACAAGTGCAGTTCGGGTGAAATTCTGACAGAAGTCGCGTCGAGATCACGATGAGTGGGCAGTATTAGTCTTCACTTACCTCCTCAATTCGACGCTCAATAGCTTGCTCATAGATACGGTCGGGATCGGGTTCTTCTTCCGGCTCGTTGTCGCCAATATCCCCGGGGTGTGCAGGGTCGCGTTCAAGCGCCATTATTGCTCCTCCGACGATTGGTAGCACGGGAAGCACGGGAGTGAATCACCGTTCGGTCCCGGACACATCTCCGACCCATTCAGACATTCCTCACGTTTCTCCGCATTGAGGCGGTTGGATTCCCCACCGTCTGCTCGAAGTTTCTCCGACAGCGTCGATGTGTTCGAGTGGTCGGTGTCTACGCTCTCGGTCTGGAACTCTACGGACGCTTCGAGAACGACGGGACCGCCGATAGTCCCGAGAGCTACCTTGTGCTTGCAGTCGTATTCCTCGTTGTACTGGTCGGCAGGACACTCGCACTCAGCCGGCGTAAGCAGCCCCTCACGGTCTTCGACACCAACGAGGTAGCTATGCTCATCTTTCTCCACGCCGTACGATGCGTTGGTCACACGGACGAGGTGCGGCGCTTCAATAGAGAACTCGAACGCTTCCCACGTTGCCCGCTTCGAGGTTTTGGTTCCGAAGTTCAGTTCTTCGACGATGCTCTTATCAGCCGTAGTGTCGTTATCTGACATTGCTTCGTAGCCCACGAAGCACGGTCGGTGTACCAGCACCGGCCATTTCTGCGATGGCAACACCGCGCTTCGTACTCAGTAGTCTATCGGCCACCCACTTAATAGTTAGCATATTTGCTAACATAAGCAAATGTAAGAACCTTTTCCGCTTGGGCGTAAACGTACTGTATGGCGAAAACACGGGCGCTCCTTACGGAAACCGAACGAGAACAAATCGCCGGAGAACACGGAGATGATCGAAGGTACCAAGCTGTATCTCGAATCCGTGGTCGAATCAACGACGAGCTAACCAGCGACGTGGCGATACTGCAAGAGCATCATCCCGATCTCTACGATGAGCTTCGAGAGGTGGTGTGTAAGCCCGACGGGAACACAGCATCGAGCGGAAGAGAATGATCCGGTGACTATGTGCAGAAATCCCAACCAGTTAGAACATTAATCGGCGCAGGCGAGCGTATAATAGGTAGCTTGCTCTGCGAATTTTTTGGCTGAGAATCAGGTTTTTCTCACGTTGTCTTTAGGTGAATCAACCGTGAAACCCTGCGTGGATATTCAGCAGTCAGCGAATCCGACGCTGGATTCTTTCAGCCTTGTGGATACTCACGCCCCTTCATCATTCAGCAATTGCTCTGGATAGAGGTCGGAAACTAAGCCGATAATCTGATATTCAAGTTGTTCAAGCGGAACCTCGAAGTCGTGGTAGAGGCCAGTGTCCTCTTGCTGCCACGCCTTCGTCCAGAAGTACGTCTGTTGTCGGAGGTGTCGCCCCTCGTCAAAGAGCTGGTCAGCCCACTTCTCGTACTTCTGCTTCTGGTTCTTGTCGTGGTTGAAGATGATAGCGCTGAGATTACCGATGTGGTAGTAGTGGCCGTCTCCCCATCGGGCAAACTTACCAGTACTGCTCCCTCGAAGACCACGTAGATTTGCGCTCAGTCCCTCACCGTCTCGTCCGTACTTGCCAGCCTTCCCGACGTAAAGGGGGATGACATTCCCGTCCTCCAGCCAGTACATCAAATAAATCAAGCCGTCATAGCTGTCATCAGAGGTCGAAAAATCGTTGATGACCTTTCGGCCCTCCTCTCGAACGAGCGATTCCATCTCCTCGCTTCGTTTCAAGATTCGTCTGTCGTCTTTCCCGTAGTTCTTGTACTCGACAGTCAGATCCTTGTCAGTCTCGAAGAGCGGGATGGGATTCTCTGTGTCAACGTAGCGGTCAGTCCACTCCTGCCAGATTTCCTCTTTCGTGGTCATACTCGCTCCGTGTACCACGCCTTCTTTTCACCGATGTATAGGCCCTCTGTGGGAATCTCGATGGTGACACCACTGTCTTCGATGAGAGGTAAGAGTTCCCCGTAGTAGTCCTTGCCAGCGTGTAGCACAAGCGTAGTCTCCTCGGTGAGCAGTCGTTCGTTGTCTAACTGCTCGGCAACCTTCTCGGACCACTCCCGCTTCTTTGCCACGCTTAAGCCAGTGAGCGTCTCGTTGTATGGTTCGATAGGCTCACCGTCTGGGTCAAGGAGGCCGTGCTTGGCTGAAAGAATCCACCAGTCGTCGTGATGTTGCTCTGCATAGGAGCGCATCTTCTCGAAGTAGTCGGGGGTGTAGAGATTCTTCGGCGTGGCTGGCTCGTCTCGCTTGGTCTTGACGCAACTGACGAGGCCGATTTCTCGGGTCATTCGATTATTTCCCATGTTATGACGGCTCCCTGCTGATGAACTGGATGACGCAATCCATCGAAGTGAGCCACGTTCCTCGTCTCAACCTCAAAGTCATACCAGTAGTCTACATCGAGAGCGAACTTTTCTGCGACAGCTTCGGGACTCATCCGTTCGTAGGACTCATCCACCGGCTCGTAGTAGAGGCCGAGCAGTCCACCAGTTTCCTCAAACCTTGCTTCGTAGAGTTTCTGCGAGTCTGTGAGGAGAGTAGAGGTTGTCTCTTCTGGGAATGGGCTGAACACTTTCGCAAAACTATTCGGGTCGATGTTGCCGTTGTCGTAGCGGAAGCGGAGGAGTTTCGCCTCAACCGGAATCGCTGCTTCCTCGCTCTCGATGAAGAGGTCAACACGTTGTCCTCCATCAAGATATGGTGCTTCTGTCTCGATGGAGTAGCTGGTGCCGCCTTCGACGGCGTCTCGGAGCATCTCGACTTGCTTGTTCTCCTCGAAGGGACCGATACCCGCCTGCCATCGGGTATGATCGGCTTTGCTATCGACAGTGGGAACTGCTGAGGCTAAGTCGTCTGCCAGTTGCTCCAGTATTTTGGATGGATTCATATCAGGTTCAATATGATCGGTCGTTAAGAAACCTTGACCATACCTACTGAAGAGTTCGATATATAGATTCTCTGTACTGAGCGATTTCGGTTTGATGTGGGAAGTCTTCTATGATACCAATCCTACGTTTTACTGCATAGAGGGGGATTGAGAACTACTGTCCACTCAACGAGTTTGTTTACTGGTATTAGTTGTGTGATTTTGTTCCCACAACAATTCAGGGACTAAAACCCCCTCTATGAACTGAATCTATTGCGGGTTACATTAGGATCAGTTGACCGTTGGAGAGTTTCCTGCAGAGACGTTTTCCCCTCTATGATTTGGTCCTCCTTTTCCGAGGTCTTCCCTTATAATACTATACTCTGCCTTCCGAAACTACTGGCAGAAAACTATTCGAGAGTATCATCTCGACCTCTACGACGAGCTTTGAGAGGTAGTGTGTGAGTCCGAAGAGAACCAGCATCGAGCGGGGGAGAGTGAACAGAAGACTCGATGAACTATTGGAACAAACTCCCCTGTCAAAAACAAGTTCACACGCTATTATTGATCTCTTTGACGACCTGATCATTCAACCGTGGACCATCGGTGAGGTCTGTCTGGACGAGCATATCAACAATATCGCCACCAGCAAACAGCCGTATTGGATAGGTCGAGAGGCTCTCTTGCTGGGCAGCGTCCGTGTAATGGGACATAGTAAAGAATAGGCCAATTTCACCATCACCAACTCGGGAAGCAAGACGACTCAGTTCCCGACCACCAACCGATCCTTTTTTGTTTTTGACCTGTGCTTTGAATTTGAGCTTGGTTTTATTTCCGCCAAGTGTCACGTCCGGGAGCAAGTTTGTTTGACCAATAATGTCCACACCTTTGTCTCCGCTTGAGGGCGTTCGACGAACCTGAGTCATATTGTCCATACTTTCGAGCAAACGCTCGATCAGCATCTCCAGCTTTTGACCACGCTCTTTGGAGGTTCCGTCAAGTCGGGTTCGTATATCCTCGTGGAGCGGCTCTAAGCGGGTATCTGGCTGTTGGTTAGCCTTCGAGCGGATCTGCTCGTTGTAGATTGAATATCGACGGACTGTTCCTGTATCCACCCAGTGATCCCACGCGTCAGGTCCACCAACATCATATCCAGTTCGGCTCTTGCGATGAATCCATTCAAGATCGACTGTGTCAGTGTCAAGAATTTCGAGGTCAATCCGGTAGTTGACAACCGTTTCACCCTCATCTCTATGGCGGGTGATACTCAGATCATCAATGACACAGCATCCTTTGAACGTTACCCAACCAACACGTTCTTTCTGAAACAACAATACCGGGGGCGCTTCGTCCCGATTATTCTGAGCGTAAGTGGAGCAATACTGCTCTTTCACAAGTCGGTTGCCACGACGGCTGAGTGGGTCCGGTCCATCACCAGCTTTCGAGTCACCCCAGTAATAGGCAATGCCGTCTTCGAGATTGATTATATCCTCCCAAGGATCGTGTGAAGTAGAGCTTGTGCTTGAGGAGTACAGTACAATAAGCTCACAAGCATCAGTTTGTGGATTGCGAAGCGCCTCAATACCACGATAGCTAACTCCACCATCGAGTGGTGCGTTTAACCACCCACGATATTCATTGGTGGAGAGATCTGTAGAGTTCCGGTATTCTTCCCCGACGACGTACTGGTCGCCGTACTGTCCCATAGGATTTCCAGAGTGTCGCGGCCAGATAATTATAGCGCCGTAAGTGTGGGAGTCTCTGGTAAGAGCGCGCTTGCTAACTGAGTTTGCCACCTTCGCCTTTGGCTTTTGCGTACTGCATTATCCCGACAAACACAGAGGAACATATAAAAAATAAAACAGCAATGATTCTCTGACCGGAGGCAACAAATATGAGCGTTAGAACAGTTACACCCAACATCAATATAACAGGGTATTTTCCTGCAACCAGAACTGACAGGTATGCAAAATTTTCCACAAACTCACTCTTCCCTGAAAATTTTGATTTGGCAGTAGGAGCGTCAGTGCCTGTATGAACCGCGTTGTGACACTCCTCACATAACGTAATTAGGTTAGATTTCTTATTTGAACCACCATCCTTGAGAGGAACGATGTGGTGCACGTGTAGTTCTACATCATCGGTGTATGAACTTCTCTGACAATTTTGACAGGTGTTATTATCCTCCTCTCGTACCCTCTTAATACGACTCTGAGGAGGTCGGTTGTCTGCCACAACATAGTTCATATTACCAACTGATTAAGACCTTTGTGTAGCAATAGAATATTTACCAGCACAATTTACTTGTTTTGCTTACTGACTACGAGTAGTTACTGATCCTACGCTCTGTACTGATTAATTCCTGCTTGGTGTGGGAAATCTTCTATGACTACCTCGTGGATCAAAATACAAACAGAGTCTGAGAAGGCTGATCTCGAATTTCTTTCTGCGTTCCAATCGTACGTTTTTCTGCATTGAGGGGGATTGAGAGCTACAGTCCATCCAATGAAGTTTGATTTTCGGTGTTAGTTGTGTGGTTCTGTTCTCAGAACAATTCAGGAGCAAAAAGCCCACTCAATGAACTGTAACAGTCGAGATCTACATTAGGGGTCAGCTGTACTGTGTGGTTTCCTGCAAAAACAACTCTCCCCCTTAAGCAGATCTTCTTTCCGAACTCTCCCTATTGAGTATAATACCCTGCCTTCGGAAACTATTCCGAGAACTCAACGTGTCCGTACTCTCCTGCTTCTTCGAGACGAACATTTGAGAAGTGATACGCACCTCCTTGTCCTGCTGTTCGACTCGCAAGATAGCCGTGGTCAACAAGTGTCTTCAGATGTTCCCGAGCGGATCTTTTCGAAACATCCACTTGGTCTGCTACGTCGCTAACCTTCCACTCGCGAGTCTCCCAATCATCGAGACTCTGGATAGTTCCGATCACTTGGATCATCCCGTTCTTCTGGGTGATCCACGAATCAATATCCACGAGGCGCTTCTCTGGTTCTACCCACTTCGGAAGTGCTGATGTGTGGACATACACCGTAGCGCCCTTTTCCCCATTACATTCCTCACGACCGAAGCGCATCACCGCCTGTAGCACCTCGTTGTGAATCTTCGCTTCCATCACGCGGTTCCCGAAGAATCCGTAATCCGTATCCTCACCTTCAGTTCCCTCTTTTCGTTTGGCGGAGTAACCAGCCAACGCACTCCACTTCTCGATAACACCATCACCGGGGTGTGGGTTCCCGAGGATAACACCAGACCGTAGCGTTCCGAAGCTGTTGATCCCCTTCAGACCGCCGTAGTTCTCCATTTTCGATACCAGCGACTTAATGCCGTGATTTTTGTACTGTTTGAGGGCCTCCTTCGAGGAAATCACCCCAGGCTTTTGCCCCTCAATGTCGCCCACCTTTTCGACAAATGGAATATCGACAGTTGGAGCGACACCTTCTCCGCTTTGATATGCGTTCCAATTCTCGGTAGTCTGTACGATGCTGAGTTCGAGAACTTCTTCCAAGTACTTCTGACGCTGATCGTGGGCAAAGAGAGCCAGGTGGTTGACCTCTGTTCCCAGTACGAGTTCCCAGAGTTCGGTGACTGGTGTTCCATCAAGAGCTACGACGCTCTCAGCGTTCTCGAAGTCAGGTGGTAGCAGGAACGACCATTCGTGTTCGGTGTTTCGAGCGGCCACCTTACCATCACCGAGATCAGCGTGTTGCCACCGGTTTTCGAGACGTTCCTTCTCCAGATTCGCCATTGTCATTAGGGGAGCGAGAGCGTGGGCTGCGGAGGCGGGACTCTGGAGTACGTGAGTGGAATCGTAGGGCTGCCAGAGGTCGTCCTTCCACGCCTCAACCTCCATTGGAAAATCCGATCCCCGCGTAAGTAGATCGTCATAGTCGTGAAATGGAAGTTGGTCTTCTTCTCGAAGGTAAGCCGTTACAGCTGGTGCAACTTTACCTGTGTACTCCTGCACGAACGCATCACCGGGAAATTCGTCAATGGCTACGTATCGATCATCAGTCCAGTCGTCTTGGTATGCGTGCAGGTAGTGACCAAGAAGAACATCGTAATCCTCCACCTCAATGCTGAGTTTCTGGATGAACGGACACTGACTGTCGTGCTGACAAGGGAGATCCTCTCCGTACAATCTGCTCGCCTCTTCGTGTATCTTCTCTCCCTTGAGGCCCTGCCGATACCTCGCAAGGAGTTTCTCGGTGAGTTCGTCTGCTGGTCGTCCTTTCTTATCGAGTGATACGCTCTTACAGTCTCGATGGAACGATGGGAGTCGGGTTACTGAAAGATCGAGGTCACCTTGTTTACACCACCCTTCATACTCGTCCAAGAGGTCGTGATGTGGGCCGAAGACTGTGAGCTGATTTCCTGTCTCTGCCGCCCACGAAAGAACCCCGTAGCTCTTTCCCGAAGCAGGAAGCGCCTCGATGAGTGTGATCTCCGGGGAGGAGAATCCACGGCGAATTATTTCGGTCACACGGCCACGAATCGATTCTTTGTTTGGTTCAGATGATACTACGGTCGAAGTAGATGGGTCTACGGACATTATTGGCGAAGGCTCTCAGGGGTGACTGAACCTCGCTCGATGCTGTGAAACGCCGAGAATACAGCGACAGTCGTACCTGTCAGATGGAGTCTCCCGCGAGAATCTGCCTTCACTCTAAAGACAACGTCCAGCGGGATATAAGTACCGAAACCGGGAGACAGCGTCGGGTTCTTTTGTGAAATGGAGATCTTCGAGGGTTGAACCCCGGGGGTTGCGTCCCGAGATCTGTTTGTGTAGCAATTCGTCCGAAATCTGTGGTGTTGAGTTCCCCGAAACTGGGAGTATGGAGAGGTAGGAATCGTTCTACATCAGGTCTAAGAATTGCTTCCGGCCCTCTCGCTCTTGTTCCTTAGAACGGGCATCATAGTGCTTGTTCAACACTTCGACGGAACCATCTCGTGTTTGAGGAACGCTAAGAGTCGAGGGTTGAGGTCTACACTTCAAGCAGAATAAACAGGTAGTTAAAATCACATCCTTGATAAATTTCAACGGTTGCGTGTAGTGTTATTATGGATGCTTTGAGGATCATTCCGTTACACTCCGAATGTTTTATATCAGCCAACCAGTGTTATTGATATGTAGCCGACGAGTACCCCTGAAAGGGGATAATGTTGCCTACGGCAAGCGCCAGTGGTCCAGTGGTAGGACAGTGGCTTCCCAAGCCACTAGCCCGGGTTCAATTCCCGGCTGGCGCATCCCTATCCTTTCGCTGTCCTGCGGTTTTGGCCTGTGACGAGACAACGATGACGCCACAACGCCAGGCCACACGAATCAGGACGAACCGCCGACCCCGACGTTGTCGGGCGATTAGTGCTGTTGGTGCGCCACCCCGATTCGCACGAACGAAGAAAGTACAGGCCAGCCGAACACAGCCTGCCTTGTTGAGCGCAAGACAGCGACGGGGGAGGGTCGATTGTTTGTAGTCTCTGGCTGTCAGAGACGCGATCTTGCAGTCAGAAGATGCAGTAGCGGTCACTCACGGCGGTTGTCGAAGGGTCAAGACTATGCTATCTTGCTTCGTTGTGTCAGTGACGGCGGCGATGCCTCTCCCGGATACGTCCGGAGAAAGGGAGCAGGCGGCGAGGCCTAACTCGCCGCCTGCGTCAGGTTATGGACGATGCACTTCCGAGTCAGCTCCCGGAACTGGCCGTGCCAGGTTCGGGAGCGGAGCTTCTCGCCGTCGTCTTCCTTCAACTGGGAGAACCCCGTCTCACTCATCCAGCGTTGGTTGTAATCCTCGTTCATTCGGGCGTTGTGGGCCTTCTGCAACAGTGTTTGTTCCCTGTGCTTGATCAGTGGTCGCATTGAGTTGGAGCGACACTCCTCACGAAGCTCGCCCCACGAGCAGTTCGCGTCAGCAGACAATACACGCAGGTCTTCCGCCGGAACGCGGAAGACCTGCATCCCGATGTGGCCGTCCCACGCCTTCTGTGTCGTGAAATGAACGTCTTTGGTCGCTAGGGAGTTCACGTCGATCAAGATTGTTGTCTTCATCGACTGCAACGAGTAGTTCGCACGGTCACGGTAGTGATAGCTGGTCTGATCACGCTGGAAGCCACTTGCATCGATTGCGGCTTCACCACTCCAGCCCGCCTGCTCCGCCGACGCGCGGAGCAGGCGGCGGAGTTCACGCATCCGATACTCGTCTTCCCACCGGCAGACCGAACTGTAGTGTGGTGCCTCGTCAAGATCAAACACGGCGAGGATACCAGGCATCTCGTCGAGGTAATCCTCAGTTTCACGAAGACTCTTCTCCAACTCAACGCGGAACAAAATCAACGCGATCTGTGTCCACTTGGCGTACCCGTCCGCGCCGTCCGGCGCGGCGGGTACGTCAGGGTCATCTACGTGCTGTTTGGCAAGATCTCGACACAGCATCGCTAGCCGTCTGAGCGATCCAATATCGCCAGACGGCGTCCAATTCCTGGTTAGCTTGACGGAATCTTCCTGTGAGATCGTCTGAAACTACAGTCAGCCAGCGGCAAAACAAGGCAAGTCTATCAGGTGTATATCGCAATGTACCGTGCTCGTAACGAGATTGGGGCTCAACTATCGCCCCCGAAAGCTCGTCCCAAACTATTCCGTACTCTCATTATGGATTCCCCAGTCGCGGCGGAGTATAAGTTTCCCGAGGTCCTCAGTGAGGCGGCTGTACGCGGAATACGAGATGCCGAGATGGCCCTTCCGTACCGATCGAAAGCTGAAATCTGCTACCGATTCCTGGTTCCCGAGTCCCACCTCGATATCAGCGATGCAGAGTCGGTGTGACTGCGTCGCAGCCGAAGTGCTATAGTCAAACTGACTAACATAAACTGGTTCCTATGGTGGATTTTGGCCTGCGTTCAACGGTTCGTATGAGTTGGTATGGTACGCAACTCGCCAGAGTTTGAGCACAGCACGTATGACGAGGTCCGGGGGAGCCTGTGTGATACAGGATGCTTCGACCTCGTCAGGTTCCGAACTCGCATCCGGTGGCGGATGATAGTGTTCGAGTCTCGGGACGTGAATGTAGTCTCCCCCGTGTGGGTGCTTTCCCCACCGGAAGTCCACTCCTTGGTCGTCCGTATAGTGGAATTTATACTCGCCCTGTGTCGTCCACTGGACATCGATTCGAGCTGTCTTGGCCTCGCAAAGCCCGTCTTCAAGCGTAAGTTCGAGAACGGACGGATTGAGGTAATCGTCGAGTTCAGCCGTCGCCAGCGGCTCCATTGTCTCAACGATATCGCGGAGTCTGAGCAGCGCCGCTCGATCTGTCGCTCCACGAAGCGTGTGGGCTTCCGATCGGTCAGGCGACCCGGTCATTTTCAGACCGGAACCGTGTCGTCAGCAGAGCGATGATCGTCATTGACAAACTGTTCTGCATTACCGATTGAGAGAGCCGCGTTCGCAAACGCGAGGTTTCGACGTAGCGTCTTCCATTCACGAATCGTTTCCGGATCAATCGTTTGCTGGGTGGATTTAGATGCTGCAAGCGCCTGATTCGCCTGCTCGACGGCCAACTCTTCCGGAGAGTCGACGCCAAACTCGGACTGGTATTCGGAGAGTTGCTCACGCATCTCATGAATTCGCGTGACGAGTTCGTCAGTCGAGACGTGCTCAAGAATGTCGGCCGCCTGCTCAACGACAAGCGATTCGGACGACCGGCGGTACTGTGTCCCGCCGTGTTCTCCGGGGACTGTCTCGACGAACCCCTCATCAACGAGTGCTTTCAGGTGCTTTCGAGCCGTTTTCGGGGCCGTCCGCGCATCCTCAGCGACAGCATCTGTCGAGACAGGCTCATATGTGTGCGCGATAACCCGTCGAATCCGCTCGTACGGCGTTGTTTCGGCTTCCCACTGGGCCCCGACTGCCTCATTGATGTCCGCAAACTCCTCTGGCTGTTCTTGATCACTCATACCTGTATCCAAAGTTTAGAGGAATATAATAATTTGGTACAGTCCTATGTTACGTTGTATAAAAAAGAGGGTACGGCGACTCTTGGTAACTGAGTTCTTTTTGAACTGACCGACTTAGGACTAGCTGTTGAGTTCTGAGCATCTGTACGTACCCTAGATAGCCTCGCAGCACGCCCGACCGGGAATTATGCGTGTCTGCACACGGTGCTCCGTATGGGACGTTCTACACTTAGTCAGTCACTCACGCCGGCCCTGGTTGCGTGGCGCGAGCTGGTGTCTGATGGGCCGACAGGGGCCGGGGTTGATTTCTCCGATACAAATCGGACACGAGTGTGTCAGTGTCGGTGTGGCGCGTTTCTCGAAGACCCGACTCCGGAGACGTTTCGAGCGTTGTGGTCTGAAGACGCGTTGGCCAGTTACTGGGCTCCGAGTGCTGCTGTTCTGCTTGGTGCTGACTCCGCCATCGATTCGCTACCGCTGTCTATTCGGAGATGACGACTGCCGATGAGTTCGATTCAACGTGGGTTGACCGCCTCGCTGGCTCCGGGACTGCGTGGGGCGTGTACGAGTTGTACGCCCGACTGCAAGGTGGAGTTGATCCGATCCCGACGCTTGAGGCGAAATCGGCTCTGAAATCACTCGGCTATACCGATGTCGACACGCCGGCCACAGTCACGACTGCGGTCAGGGATTTCACTGACGAGTACGGGTCAGTCGTCGGACACGCATCAGCAGACACCGCGTGCGAACTCCTTATGTATGCTGAAATCGATGAATTCTTTAGCCTCATACAAACTACCAACCAGGATACGATCACTGTGCAGGTGACGGGACCGTACGCGGCGTTGTTCCGCCCGCTTATCGGGCACCGCGTCCGCAACGACACTGCGGAACCGGTCGAATGGCAGGGTGTGGATGCTCTCATCGACGCACACGTCGAGGCCCGTGATTCGGGAGCGTACGATGATCTGGAAACCTCGCACTGGGGTGGGACTTACATCGAATCGTGGAAGTGGCAGTTCGCGGAGTACTTCGCGGATGTCATCCGGGCAGAGTTCGAGTTGACAGCGTTGACCGCGGCGGATATCCCCCGATTCTTCGAAGCGATCGAAGACCCAGACGCGGAGTTCGATGCCGTCTCGAACGTCCCAGCAAAAATGATGGGTGGGCAATGCCATTGATTGACGTGGCAGGACATCGTCGCCTATTGCCACGACAACCCCGACGAGGCCGCGGCGGTCCTCAGCGACCTGTACAACGAAGAGATCTCCGTTGTCGACCGTCTTAACGAGTTCTATGAATTCTTCCGCCACCTCACGACACGAGAGGAAAACGACCGGCCGCCCGGCTCACTACTCCGTGCTGCGACAGCTCTGTCACTGTACGCGTTCCCAGACCGGCACATCACGTTCCAATACCGGCGGATGAATAACTTCTTCAGCGAGTACTCAACGCTTGACAGCCTCGACACGGGATTCAACGCTCGGCAGTACCACGAAGTTGCCGTCGCGTGCCGAGACCTGCTCTCGAAAATCAAAGACCGGACTGGAGACGCAACAATGATCGACGTACAGACGCTCATCTACATCGCAGACGACACGTGACCAACCCGGTGACTCCACCAAAACTCTACTTTTTTGGAATGTGATGCACCGTGGGGCAGCATCAAACCGAGCGATACAACACCTCTGGTCAGTAAGATCAGGACATAGACCTGCTTGAGTGTGGTAGTCTTTGGTGAGATGCAGCTCACTCTGCGTTGATCTGTTCAGTTGAATCTCCGCCTGTTGGGGGCTGTAACTCCACTGTATGATTCGTATGCCGAGCGTGCACCTTCGCCCACCGGCGAGCAGGCCGCTCTTCAAGATACTGATCGCCATCCGGACACTGCCGACAATCTACTGTCCACGGCGTCACGTCATCGGGAAAATGACCCGTATGCCGTTCGTGATCAAGTGCGAACTGTTCGACAGCCTGGTTACCAGCGTACAGTTCCTCAAGCTCGAAGTCGAGGTCCCACTCACGGCCACACCGTGTACACGTGACAGTGGGAACGCCGCTCTCCAGCGTGTCTGCAGATGGGTCATCGGTCATACATCCGAAATACCACCCCAGCCCCTTCTGCGCTGTCCTTGCGACGGTCGCCGCAGCATCTCGTAGCTGCTTTGACCGAACGGATCGCTCGTGGAACACCTCAAAAGTACTCGTGAATCGAATGATTCGGTGTACGTGAGGGCCGTCCAAACACAAGCAGCGAGTACGACTCTAAATCGACTTCGCCAGTGACTGCTGTGATCACGTCTTGAGAGATCACTTCCAGCGATACTGTCGTCATCGTCATCGAACTGAGGTGAATGGCCGTCGCAAATCTGTCGGATTATGCAGTTACGATTTCCTGCTCTGTTGGATAGATGCTGAAGCACGGTTAGAGCGGTTCACAGAGCGGTTCTATGTTGGTGATGGCGAACATCAGGACAATTTCACGGAACTGCCGATACCAGCCGAGCGCTCGCACGGCGTAGCGCAGCAGCGCCCGCCACACCCACATTTTCAGCCGGTCGAACGACTTGTAGATCGTGCTGTAGTCCGGCAAATCGTCCCGATCTAAGCCGAGTGCATCACGAATCTCGGCCATATACTTCAACCGATTCGGCGTTTCACGGTAGCTGTGGCCTTCTTCGAGCCGAAAACAGTGCAGAACAACGTGCACCCAGCGGGCGAACCCGCCGTTGGCGGGCTCGCCCGCGTGCTTCCCCAACGCTTGTTTAGCTAGGTCACGACACCGCTCAACGAAGTCGAGGAGATCGATCTCCATAGGACAGAATCGAATTCCTCGGCTTCATCCTTCTAAACCCGTGATATTGGCTGGTTAGACCGCTATTCAACAGAGCACAATTATCTATTTCCTCTTCCTTACTGTCGGGCTGTTTACTCCGCAACCACTAGATGACCGTGATGGAGACGTGTGGGACACAAGACCTGCTGCACTTCAGCCAATTTCTCTACTCCCACCGGTTTATTTTCGGAATGTCAGATTCGTTGGGAATAAGTCGATTTTCCCCGGGATCCTCATTGTGGCGCTCATGATAGCTATTTTTTCGAACTCTGATGTAGTTTCGGCACTACCTCTCTCGGTTGGACTTGCGATTGTCGGTATTGCTCTGTTTCAATTGATGCGAGTATGGCGATACTTCATTGCAGACCAATCATACCAACAGAAGTCACCGCAGGACGCGGTACAGTTTGCGTTTGCTCCAGTTAGTGAGGTGCTATTCATCATCTTCTACGCATTTATTCCAGTCACGTTTGTGATCGTGGGGGGTGTAATGGTCACAGATATTGACTTTCCCCCACGGACTGTGTTGCTGTTGGTATATCTCGTGCCAATAGGAGCGATTCGAGCGTGGATGAGGAGTTTAGATCCTCAGACAGACGATCTTGAATTAGCATTCTCCCCGGCTTGAAATGCGAGGGTTCCAAAGCGTTGGAATATAATTACTGACACCTACTGAAAGCTGAAAACGATTAACGCCGATCGATGAGTACGGGGTATCAAGCGGTCAGTTTCCGGTCTCGATGTCGGTGATCTCAAAGCGTGCGCCGCCGTCGTCACTGTCAGAGACCGAGATGGACCACCCGTGAGCGTCGACGACTTCTTCAACAATAGAGAGCCCGAATCCGGTGCCGTCCGGGTTGGTCGTATAGCCGTGGTCGAAGATTTCGTCACAGTCGTCCGCGGGAACGCCGTCGCCGTTGTCTTCGATAAAGAAGCTGATAAATGACTTGTCATCTTTGTTCGCTGTCTCGCTGGGGATGACGCCGGTGCGGATGGTGAGTGGCGGCTCGTTATGTTCTTTGGCGTTACGAAAGAGATTTTCAAAAATATGCATCAGACGGTCTCGATCCGCTTCGACCGTCACACTCTCGGGAACCTGCATATCAAGCTCCGTCCCATTTTGTTGGATCTTGTCCCAACTGTCCGCGGCAACACTGGCAAGTGATACTGGCTCTGTCTCATCGATGCTCTGTCCGGCACGGGACAACTCAAGCAGATCCGTCATAATATTCTCCATCCGCACTGCTGACCGCTCGATTGCATCTATATCATCCTGATCGTTCGTCGTTCCGTCTAAAAGTCGTACACGACCGATGATTACCCCGAGCGGATTCCGAAGGTCGTGAGAGACCACTGAAGCAAATCGATTGAGCTGTTCGTTCTGCAGAGCAAGCTCACTCTTGCGCTCCTCACGTGCTGTTACTTCACGCATAAGCAGTTGTGTACCAAGTTGGTCAGCCACCGGGCCACTGATTGGTGAGATGGTCAGATCAAAATGGCGTGGAGTTCCATCCGATGAGAGCGTGAGTTCGTCTTCGCCGTGTTGAATTGCGGTCGCAACGGCTGGGGCAATCTCCGCTATCTTGTCGCCGATGTCGCTGCCAGAGATATCGAGTAATGTTTCAGCTGCTGGGTTGTAATCCACGAGCCTTGCTGTTGCATCAATAGCGATGTATGGATCAGCCAAGTCTTCAATGGCTTCGTCTCGCGCCAGGGGAGTCACATCAGCAAGTTGCAACCGTTGAGCTGCGAATACGAATGACAGCGCTGGGAATATGATGCCAAATGCTGTGTGGTCATACGTCGGGACAAGCCCAAGTCTGAGTCTTGAGAGAACAAATGGGGTCAAACCCAAGAGAAAACCCGTGACAATTAGTATCAGTGCCGAACTGGGTCTGTGTCGGGATTTGAGGTACAGCTCGATGAAGTAATAGTATGACACAAGAAAGGCAGAAAGAATGATCAGAACTGCCGCGAACCACATTATTTCGTATGAAATCATAATATGTGCAAACGGTTCCGTGTAGAAAGTGACTGACTGCCAGTATAAATTGTGGAACTGGGCCGTCAACACGAAAGGAGAGACGATAATTGCCGCAATGGTCACCGCTCTCACAGTGTTATTTTGCCGCCAATTCCGTCCAGTAAATTTAGCGGTAAAGGCGACCAAGGGAATTGCAGAAAACATCGGTATTGTCCCCCAGATTGACCTGAGTGTGAGGAGTAGAGAACCAGTAGGAGCAACAACGAGGAAAACCGAAACAATCGACCATATAGTATTGCTGAGTGCGTAGACACCGTAGAGACGACGGGCGCGCATATCGGTTTGGAACACGATCCAGTAGCCTACGGTAAGAGACACCAGTGCTGTGAGCACATGACCCAGAATATACGCTAATTGGGTAGTCCCACCCGTGGACATAACAAATTCTACTGTAATAACCACATATATAATCTGGCAACAGGATGGACGAAAGTGGCTGGAGCTATCGCATACTGAGTGCTGACTTCGCTCTCTGTATTCAGCCGACTGGTTCTGACGGAGTCTCAATAGAACATCACGCGACACAGGGTGTCATAGAATCGGTCACAGTCTCATCGCGCTTCATACCTAGTGTCCGGGCCAGGCGGTCAAACGTATGGGAAGAGGACTATCAGTAGAAGCGCTATCACACCAACAGCAAGCATCGCTGCGATTAGCAGGCTCGTGAGAGAACTCATCTGTTCGTCGGGGATACCTTCCGGTTCAAACACCCCTGTGAGTATGCTACCGCCAAAGCACGCTAACATAACAGCCGGAATCCCCATACCCAGCGAGATAACCAGCCCTGACTCGGTAAGGGCAGTCTGCCCCATCCAGAGACTCATCAGAAGCATTGACAAACCAAAGCCTACGCGACGATTCATATCTGAGAGATTGGCTAACAACGGTCAAAATAGCGATTATAATTGAAACGACTATTTGCATAAAATCCTCGTCGGGACACTCCATTCGGAAGGTGAGACGAACTACGTGTGATGCTTTCTATGACACGCTCTAGACAGAGCTTGAGTTACGTCACAAGCGAGTACGAGTGGCAGCCTGGTGATCACCCGCCGGGGTACCCACACGTGCGGCGTGTTGATTGGAAGGATACGGTTTCCCGAGATGAGTTCACCACCTCAACAAAGAATACGCTTGGCAGCACGCTGACTGTGTTTTCACTCGCGGGAGACGCTATTCAAGCGTGTAAGCCACTGAGGAAGACCTGACTCGCCTGTACTGTGAAGTGCCGAGAGCGGTCAGGAACGTTCGACGATGCGCCGGTAGGCATCGTTGACCGACAACCCCGTGCGCCCGGTGAAACGTGCCCACCACAGTACAAGCGCAACAAGGAGAGCACCCGGCAGCAAAATCAGTAGTGTATCGAGGGTTCCGGCCACCGCTCGCTCGGCCACAAATAGCTTTGGATACGGGCTGGTAGGCTTTCCGACGACCAGTGTAAGCCAAGCGTTCGATGCAAAGTGGATCCCGATCGGGAGCGCAAGGCTTCCCGTAGCCACATATGCCGTCACAAAGTACGACACGGAGATAACTGCCTGTAGTGCCCCAAACACTGGATTCGTAAACTCGGCTGCGACACCGAACGCGTGCGGAACTCCGAACGCGAGCGCACTCAGTATAATTGCACCGGCCAGTGCACCTGTGCGTGAGACGCTCCGTGCAACAAGTCCCTCTGCGGCGTTCCGAATCAGTAAACTCCGGAACACGAATTCTTCCCATACTGCGGTCACCAATATGCCGAACAGACTCACGCCAGTGATGAGAGCGAGCGACGACGGCCCCGTCGTAACGCCTCTGACCGCCGTGTCGGTGACTGTGAGCCCGCCTGTTCCGGCCCAGATGACGGTGACAGCAAGTTGGAAAATGAGTCCTAATCCAATGCCGGCAGCGAGGTCACGGACCCAGACGACGTTGATACCGAACCCAACACCCGACACAGACCGGTTTCCGAGTCTGACTGCAACCACAACAGTCACGACAAGTGCGGCGAGATATGGGAGTTTCAGTTCTGTGATGACAGGTTGAACGCCGGCAGCACTGAAGATTGTGTCTCCGACTATGACAAGTCCGATAAACACCGCCGCTGCGAATAGGATCCGCCAGGTTGCTCGAAGTCGCGTGTCGGTCTCCCCATACAGGACCTGCTCGACAGTCGTCCGTCTGTCTGTGGCTTGGGGTGCTTCCTCTCGATTCGTCGAGTCCATAGATCTTCCTACCCACTATACTGTAAAAAAGACACTCTGAACACACAGGGTTTCGACGTGCCGGAAGCAGATGCACACTCAGTTAGACCAGAGAGCGCAAAGTGCAGAGACTGCGTTGCGTAGCGTGGGAGACGGAGACTCAGCCAGCACGTATGACTCATACGCTTGGCTAGCTACTCATCTATGTCAGCGTACACCCGGCTCAATCCGCATTCAGGACAGACGAAAACGTGTGTAGCAAACTTCTCTTTGACCCCCATCGAGTACCTCGTTCATTACCGCGGCTCGTCGATGATGGCAACCGCAAATAACACTCTCATCCGGTCGAAGGGCTACACACAGCGGTGGATGTCAGAAACGTCCTACTCGACGGTCAAGCGAACCCAGGACTCCGCCCTGCGTTCGCGGTTCTGGTACCGCCAGTTCCGCGAGATCGTTCCCCTGTTCGCGCTCAACAACATCAAGAGGCTCTCCAAGACACTATGATCCGACTCCCGTACCGCATTTTCAATAGAGCACGCAAATCAGGGCTGAAACAGGCCAAAATCCGGGATATGGCGTAGGGATTCGGGGGTGGTGACGAATCCTGTCGTTCGGACCGACGGGGCTTCCCAAGCCACTAGCCCGGGTTCAATTCCCGGCTGGCGCATCCCTATCCTTTCGCCGTCCTGCGGTTTTGGCCTGTGACGAGCCAACGATGACGCCACAACGCTACGCCACAGGAATTCAGATGAACCGCCGACCCCGACGCAGTCGGGCGATTATCGCTATTGGCGCGCCACCCCGATTCGCACGAACGACGGGTGTACAAGCCGGGGAGAAGCAGCCGCACCCAGCAGGGGAGGTGATCGTTCAATGAGCGACCTCGACGAGGTTTCCCTCGTATTGTCCCCCACGGAGCGGTACCTGAATCCCAGACAACTACAGGATTACCGCGCCGAACGCAAAGCGTGTATCCAGTGGCTGCTCACATCCGGGAAGGATCCGGAGAAACACGACGGGTACGCACTCAGCACCGTGAAGACGCGTGCACGTCGGATGGATCAATTCTACCGGTGGGTGTGGGACCACGAAGGCGGGTACACCCTGAACGTGACGCCCGACCACGCGGACGAGTGGATGACGCACTTAGCACAGCAGGACGAAAGCGGTGCGCACAAAGCCAACTGTCAGAAGGCGATCCAGTCGTTGTTCAAATGGCGGCACCACGAGCGGGGAGCCGCGGAGTGGGAACCATCGATCACGTTCTCCGGTCGGACCGCGTCACAACCACGTGAGTTCCTCACTCGTGATGAGCGCACACAGATTCGAGAAGCCGCGCTCGAATACGGGAGTATCCCGTCGTACTCGAATTTGTCTCCAGTTGAACGAGACCGGTGGCGAGCACATCTCGCACAACGATTTGAGAAATCGAAAGACGAGATCGGACCTAGTGATTGGGAGCGCGCTAACGGGTGGAAAATCCCGTCGCTTGTGTGGGCGAGTCTTGATGCAGGCTTGCGACCGGTGGAAATCGAGCGCGCCCGGCCTGCGTGGGTGGATGCTGACAACTGTGTGTTGCGCATCCCGATGGAGGACAGCGCAAAATCCTACGAGAATTGGACGGTCGGGTTGAAAGAACGAACAGCGACGATGCTGGAGCAATGGGTAGAAGAACGAGACGCGTACCCGATGTACGACGACAGCGAGTCGCTGTGGCTTACGCGTGAGGGGAACACCTACGGGTCAAGTGCGTTGAAGCACGTCCTGATGCGGCTCTGTGAGATCGCGGGGATCGACACGGAGCCGCGGCGACTGAGTTGGTACGCGTTGCGGCACTCCGTCGGCACGTATATGGTGCGCGAAGAGGATCTCGCGGCGGCACAATCGCAGCTCCGTCACAAATCGCCGCGGACAACGATGCGGTACGATCAGACTCCAGTCGAAGACAGACAAGACGCACTCGACAGGATGGGGTAACAAACTAAACCCGAGAGAGACCCATAGCAGACGTGCTACGGTAGTTACGTTCACGAATACACGGCTGAATTAGCCATTGGAACCTGCGTGAATACGGAGAAATCTGGTTGGCTTGTTAGTCAAACCACTCTTGATACTCATCGCAGCCGTCACATTCAGCCTGTGTTACCCACTCGTCACCGCGATCGTGATTCCAAGGCGGTACTTTCGTAATCTGAACTGAAAGAGCCCCACAGTCAGGGCACTCTGCTGGAGGTTTCCCTGCCATAGTCTTCATCGATCATTATATTCTATTTTCTATGTTAATATATAATAAAATTTTGCTTGGATTGGTGCCTAGATGATACTGAGAACATCATTTACTATATTCAGCAATTCGGTCCTATCAGATCTTGAGTAGAAGGCACTCCCGAGGTGAAACAGCGTTCGCCAGTACTGAGCAGCTCTTGTCGTTGTTTTCAACTGAGACTCACTGAATTGGCCATCAGAACGTGCTTGCGTAGTCAGCGTCTCCTCGTATTTGAGGCCAACCTATATCAAGAAGAGTAACCGAACTCTCCTCACGTGAGTAGTTTCAACGAGTTGTCTGATGCCGAGCAAGCACTCGTGGATGACTTCGTTAGGAAGTCAGCGGAGAAAAGAGATCGTCTCGCGGAAGGACCAGTAAACGCCAATAGCGATCTTGATGAGAAGACCGTTCGGGAAGCCTTTGTGCAGATTCAGTCCGTGATTTCTGAGACTGATCCGCACGCACTTCGGGTCCTGACTCTGAAACGATTGAAAAGAGAAATAGAATCAAAATATGATTCGATAATCTCTCCACCAAAGGAGATGCCTGCTGACCCAAAAATAACAAGAGAGGACCTCAAACGTCTGCTAATCAAGGATGAGGCAACTAACTACTTCCTGCTGGTCGGCGGTATGATTGAGCAACTCTCGATTGATCTTATATTTGAGAAGGTTATCAGAGAGGATCGCCAGAGCGACAGCCAGCGGAAGCAGGTTAAACGGATGCCACAGACCGAGCGTGAAGAGATTTTGTATATGACAGGTATCATCGATAGCGGCGAAAAAGGTAAAATCGGACGGGCATACGGTACGAGAAACGATTTGGCCCATAATGCTGACGATACAGCAGTCACCGATGTGCTGAATAATGTTGATAGTGATATTGAGCGTGCATATGATGCCGTTGAGCTTCTCCACAAGAAGCTCTATGGTATAGATCTAAACCAGCGTCTTAGCAATCTTCTTGTTGACGATCCGATGTGATACAGCGTTCGTCTGTACTGAGCAGTTATCGTTCGTTGTTTTCAACCGAGAACCGCTGAATTGGTCATTAGATCGCGCTTGCGACTTATTCACTTGTCCATACGAGTTTGACTGTTCCAAGGGGTCCGCGGTCCTCATCATTCCCATCGGTATGTATGTGGTACGCGGTGTGATTTCCATCTCGATCCACCTCAAAAGCATATTCTCCTCCTTGTGGTCCTTCGACTTCCACGCGAACCTTGTCCTCTCGATTCTGAACCGATGTGACCGTTTTGGGAGTCTGGTTCTCCACCTCGGCCTTGACCGCTTTCAGAATTATCCTGTCGTCAACTTCGAGTCGCTTGGCCAGCGAATACAACTCTGTCATATCATACGAGATACATTCAGAGCGTTAAGAAACTGAGGGAGTAACAGACACTTCGTCTGTGTTGAGCGATCCGGTTATCAGAGAATTGTCTACCAAGCTATACGCTGTGTCCTACGTACGACTGCTAAAATCTATCACCAACTGAGGGTTCAAAAGGGCCAATTCGGCCGATCAAGTGGGCACCCGTGGTGTGGATTAGGCATCGAATCCGTTCCGCCTGAGTGCTTCTGCCAACTCGCTATCAGGGTCAACTGCGAACTCAACTAACGATGACTCTGGTCGTGTTGTCGTATACAGTTCGGAGTCAATGTTATCAGGAATTTCGTTCGCGTGTGTCTGATCAACGACTGCAACTGTTATTTTCGGCCGTGTGGCCGTGTCTGTTGACTCACCCATTATCTGACATTACGGGCAAGCGACGTTTGGCCTTTCGCATTCGAACGGAATTTGAGCGGATTGCCTGCTGGGAAGTCGACGAGATACAGAGATCGCCTGTAACCATACTCTCCAGAGACCTGGCTGTCGTGAGGGAGAGAGGTCATATCGGGGTCTCGCTGTAGAAATTAATGAATGTCGGTCTAGTGTTCACTGCGATGAAGTCCTGAATCACCGAACTTATTTTTCGAGTACATACTTACGATGTATTGTGAATGGGGGTCTTATTGTGTTGGGTGTCGGATGTATCGGCCTTGCTGTCTACACGGCACTTGACCCGCTCTCCCGGGGGCGCTCGTTTGTCAGCGGAGCGGAATGGGAACAGGACCCAAAACAGGCACAACGAAAAGACCGCGCTTATACATACGTCTGGGCCGGAGTTATGATACTCATCGGTCTGGCGTCGTTCCTCGTCGGACTCACCACGTGAGTTTCACATCTTTTCGTTACTAGACAGCGTCGCATAAGAAACGATACAGACGCCAAGCAGAGAAACAAGGTAACCACGTACCACACCGATTCGGTAAGTACTGTATCGCAAATATATCGGTGTGATATTATTCCAGATTGTCTCAATATATGTGTGCTGTCTTGAGCAATTCCCAACCCTATTTTCGGGTATAATCCCCACGAATTAGCCGAGAGAACGTGTGTGCGTATCGCTCAAGATGAGGTATCGTCTTGTTGTTGATTATCGAGGAGGAGTACCCCGCCGCTCGTCTCAAACGGTAAGTTCTTCAGCCGTGTAGCAGGAGTGCCAGCAGCGTATCGGCGACTGCTGATCACACTAATCTGAGTTCGCTCTGTGGAGACCTAACACACCGATCACTCAGATGTAATGTTTACACTCCGCTGGTAGGTACAGATGCGATGCGGTCTTCGGCGGCGTTCCTTCATCGTCTCTGTGGAACGGAAAGACCAGGAGTGAGGCCCGTGAGCGGTGCTCTGTTTAATTTAGTGCCCGAGAGCTTTAGATGCTCGTCTCAGAGCAAGTTCCGGATTTCATCCGCGAACATAGTTGGTGAGTAAATGTTGCGGATGACTACTTCGAGTGTCGCGCCGCCACCCGAGGCGACGCGGACGTTGCCGAGACCGACGAAGGCTTCCCAGATCGACTTGTTCTCCTCAACACCACGGACCTTATCAAATGGAATCTCCTGTCTTGTTAGTGAAATAAACCGGTACTCTTTGATAAGGCGTTGATTAGTTACATAGTAAGTTGTCAGCGTGTTCGTCCAGTACGCGTGAACTCCCGTTGAGAAGGTGTAGAGCCCAGCTACCAAGGATACGATCGGGTAGATATAGGGTTCAAACGTGAAAAAGAGGAGATACGCGGCCAACAGCAGCAGCACCAGTCCTAAGATCGTTTTAACGAGCGCTGCCCGTTGCGCCGGATTTCTGGTTTCGATGATCTCTTCGCCGTCTCGCATCGTCGGCGGGTTGGGAGCGGCGACGTAATGGACGTATACCCCCAATAGAATAATGAAGAGTCCGAATCCGACGAACGGGATCCCGGCTTCCTCGGGAACAAAGGTTTCGGCGACGCCAGTGTACAGCCCGACAGCCACGAGTGGCAATCCGAACAGTGCGCTCCACAGCGCAGGGAGTCCACGTGCCATTGTTACCGCCCCTGTGTCATCTGGTATAAGATCCCCAGGACCGAAAGCAGGAATCCCAGTACTGTCATATTCAGTCCATTCGAGATGAAATCCGGTTCATCCTCACCATTGGAAATAAACCCACGCTGCCGCTCAGTCGGTTCGCCCTCGTTGACCGTGGTCTCGTCGGGTGAAGAAGTCATATCGCTGTCGCCGTTTGCGGTTTCACCGCCGCTTCCGGCCTCACCCAAAACCCAGTATGCCCAGTCGGTGCCGACGACAACGCGCCCGTACCCGGCTGTCATAGCACGAACTGGCCCTTCGACCTCGAAGGTCCAGCCGCCGTCGCCGCCACCGACTTCGGTAGCGACGACGGTACCTGCCTGATCCCCCCAGTACACAATGTCGTCAACGACGATCGGGCCGCCCCTGACCGCTGCCCCGGTTGACGGACGTGCGACCTGCTCACCGGTTTCTGCGTCAAGCGCATAGAGGCTTCCGTCCTCGTTACCGGCGAAGACGATACCGTTAGCTACCGCAGGCGAGGTATGAAACGCTCCGTTCGTCTTGTACTCCCACACGCGCTCGCCGGTCTCGGTATCGTGAACTAGGATGTCACCGTCGTCACCTGTCCAGAATACCCGCCCGTTCCGAGCTGTCGGTGCCGCAATACCAGCACCCACGCGTTCTGCTTCCCACAGAATCTCACCATCTTCGGCGTCAAGGGCATACAGCCGACCGGGTGCATCCAACTCTTCGATCACTTCGTTGGGGAACGCGAGATCCAACGCCTCTGAAGATGCTTCGATGGTGGAGACGAACACGCGTCCGTCGGCGACCGCGGGTCGCACGGGGACGCCTTCGACAGCGGTCCGCCAAAGACCGCTCTCGCTGGCCTGCCCGGCGACCACTGCCCCCTCGGAGAGCGGTGCGAACCATCGTCCGTCGGCAGCAATCCCTAGGCCGCGGCCCATACCGAGCGACACCTCGTTGGTGGTGGTGCCGTCGGATAGGTCAACGCCGTACAGCGGTCCGTCGAGTGCCCGGGCGCCGACCACCGGCGTGTCGACGAACGTGGGAACCACCGGAGCGGAAGCCTCTTGAAACTGCCAGCGAAGGTCGCCTGACCCGACTTCGACCGCCCCCAGTCCGTTCTCGGCACTATGGATGTAGAGAGTCTCGTCGGCCAGCAAGTAGTCGCCGCGGTGAGCGGCGCCAACGTCGACCTGTGCGAGTTGCGTCGGGTCTGCCCGGAGCGGTGTTCCGGTCGGATTATAACTAGTATTCCCAGAGTCAAATCCCTGAGACGGCCAGGCTTCGCCGTCACCGCTGGATTGGGCTGCTACCCCGCTGGTCATAAGACTCCCGGCGAGAACTCCAACCCCCGACTGGAGTACTGTTCGTCGTCCAACCGGGGTATTCGCCCCGGCTCGAACGCTTTGTTGTATCCCCACCACTATGCAACTGTGTGTGAGGAAATAGACTATAATTTTTTCTGAATGTCACATAACATCTGGTGGATTATCTAGCGCTCAATTCACTGAATTGGCTGTCAGAACGAATTTACAACTTGATCAGACGTACTCACCGTAATGCCACCAAGCACTTACCACAGTTGTATTAGAATATACTATTAGAAGCGTATCACACGCTTCTCCCCCCCAACCCTCTCTCCGCAGTATAAGCAGCGTCAACTGATTCTCAAATTGTACTGAGTGATTCCGATGTTAACTGGTGTGAATTTTAGACTTCCCAAGGGTCTAAATGAATTGACTCTCCATATGCGGCAGATTCATATGTCGACCTGCTTGGTTGGTCTGTGACGTGTCACTCCGGTCTTTGTCCGGGAGGGTGTCGTTGATTCGTTCCTCTGCCCGGTCGTGGATTGTCGCAAGTTCCTCGTCTGAGAAGACCTGTGAATTGAATGTGTGTTTTATGTCCCCATTCACTTTTGAAAGGGTAAACAGCTCTGCATCAGTCTCGTATTCGGTGAGAATCCGGTTTACTTCGTTGTCGTTTACATCATCGTAGGGAAGCCTACGCTTTATTTCAGGGAAGGACAGCTTCGAATCGATGAGCAGACTCGCAATCTCGTAGCCGAGGGGTCGGTTGAGGTGCTTCATTTTGTCTGTTATCATTAATTTTGACTTTGGAGTGGACACGTATTGCTTTTATGTCTGTCAAATATTTCTATCACTGGAATACTTATAAATGATTTCGACGTGTAAGTGACTTACACCTCAACTCGTTTTCGTACCCCTGGCTCCTATGGGTTGCTATGAGCGCGGACTCGGAGATTCAGTTCGAATATTTATCTTCCGAGAGCGTTTCTGCTCTCAATTACCAGCAACAGGTCCTCTACTCTGAGTTGTGGGACGATCTCATCGCATACCTTCGCACGCAAGGGAAAACCCCTGAGAGAGGAATTGGGTACGAAGATTCCGGGATCCGACCGCGGGTTCGCCGTATCCACCAAGTGTTTGAGTACGCGTGGAATCAGGATCGGTTAGTCCTGGAATTAACTCCAGAAGTGGCAGATGAGTTCGTCAACGGATTACTAGAGGACACCATCACGAAGAACAACGGTGAGGCGTACAAGCGGGGCAGCAAGCGGAAGCTCGTCAACGCGCTCGAATCCTATTTCAGATTTGCAGACACGGAGTGGGAACCCGAGGTCGGCTTCCGCGATACTGCCCCAGCCTACGCGTCGGATCCATACAACAAGCGGGAGAGAGGATTACTTCTGAACGCATCGTTCGACTATCAATCTCCACCGAGTTATAGCAATGTCTTACCTGAAGAGCGGGATGCGTGGAACGCCTATCTTGCACAGCTCTTAGAAAAACCGAAAGACGAAGTGTCACCTGACGACTGGAAGGCGCTGAAAACGAGTTGGAAGTACCCTGCGTTGATTTCGACAACACTCGATGCTGGCTGGCGAGCAGGAATGGTCGGTCGGCTTCAAACAGCCTTCATTGACCTCGATAATGGTCAGATCGTCATTCCGGCAGAGGTCGCGATCAAGAATAACGAACGCTGGAAAGATGAACTCACGACCCGGTCAGTCAAACTCCTTGAAAAATGGCTGGCCCAGCGCTCGAACAAAGCAAAGTATGATGACAGCGATCATATCTGGCTTAATCGCAAAGGGAACCCGTACAATTCTGCCTCATTGAACGACCTGCTTGACAGCTTAATGGATGCGGCCGGGATCGAAGCAAACGGTCGGAAATTAACCTGGCACAGTATCCGGCACAGTACCGGGATGTACGTGTACGATCAAGAACGTGATCTCGAAATGGTCGCTGAAATTCTTCGTCACAAATCCCTCGAAGCCGCGCGGAAATATGCACACCCCACTCCGGAAGCGAAAACAGAGGTCCTCGAAGACATCCAAGGCGGAGTTTCGTTTTAATCACCGAGAGCGTGTTTTCTTCCAGCCCCAGCTGATACCGGTTCTCCATCAACAATCGCGTACTGAGGCTCGAAGAGAGGTCTACAGATGAACAAGGCGAGTGCCTCGGGGCTTGACCCCGAGGCGGTTCACTTGTGAATCGTAACGGATGGCCGTGTGATTTCGATCTGATCTGCAAGCTCACGGATTGCCGTTTCGAATTCATCTTCGCTTTCGCTATAGAGTGATTGTTTCTGAACTGCAGCAATACCGAGTGGAGTAATTTGATACAGCCCAGAGTTTTGGTGTGGACCGATTTTCTTCACGAACCCTTGATCCTCAATCGTCGGCAATTGTGTATTCACATACCCACGATCCCGCTCAATCAGGTCCGCAATGTTCGCCCCCGTATTCCGTTCTCCATCCGACAGGACATCCAAGATCAAGAAATCAGTCGGTCGTCGCAGTCGCATTTTAACGAAACAGGTATACTGCTGGAATATACTTTAAGTTTATGCTGGCGGGAAAAGAGAGAGTGGAAACAGCTCTTCGCGTGGGAGCGGCGGCATATTAAGATAGAGATTCACGGAGGTTTGTCCGTCCCGTGGCCTTTGTTCAGGGCTCTAGTCGGTACCTCCCATTGGCGGGATCCAATAGCCACTCTTTTTGTTATGCCTGGCTTTTTGCGTTCGTCCTGCGTATTCGCACCGGATGGCGCCTGCAATCACGCATTTTCTCGTCGGTGCGTCTCTCCTCTTATACGTCGCTCTCATCGCGCTTCTTCGGTATGAGTTTCCCGTCGAACACACGCTGTGGGTGGTTCCGATCGGCGGTGTGTGGGGCGTGGTGCCGGATTTTCACCACATCGCGCCCGCGTACAATGACGCGTTGTATGCGTTCCACGCGAGCCCGTGGGTGGAAGTGTTCGCACTGCACTACACGCTCGACCGGGCAGCGATCCGAGCGCAGTACCACGAAAGCATCTTCGCGGCGATCGCCGTCTTCACCGTAACAGTCGCGTCAGTGTGGATCGCAGCACGGTACCGGACGGTAACACGATCCGCCGAAACACGACGTGAGCGAGCAGTAATCGCGGGTGTTGCGACCGTCATCGCTGCCGGGCTTGCCACTATCGCGCTCGGGGTAACGATCAGCATTCACCAGTCACTGGGTAGCGTTGCTGCGCTCGTCGGACTGTCCGGCGTGTACACCGGTTGGGTGATCACAGGGGTCTGGGGCGTTGGCGTGGCGTGGCTGTGGACCATCGCAATCGAAGTCGCCTTACTTGAATCTCGCATCTCGGCTCCGGTGTTCGGAGCTGGAATCGGGTGTCTTGGAGGGGTTGCCACGTGGCTTACCAGCGCTATCGTTATTCTCCCGATCCTGACTAGCCAGTCGGTCCCAGTTGTTCACTGGGGCGGCCTCGCCGCACTACTCACGTACGGCACCGTCTTCGGTGCCGCCTACACAACTCTCCGCAGTGCATTCACCGCCCCCACCGAATGGACTACTCGTACGGCCACCGAGACCGACACGCACCGCGGTTGAGTAGCCAATCAAGCCATCTCAAGAGCGGGCTGTCTTCGTTTCAGCTCCTCCCGCTGCGACGGCTGGTTCGATCCGACTGCCGTTCGAACATCGAGGTAACTAGGGTCAAGCCAACGCGTCGCCAACGACCCGCATCCACCCGAAATCGCACCCGAACTCGGGCTGCGGAACGTGCGCCGCGCCAGCCCGGCACCCAATCGCGTCCGCCACGCAGGACGCCTCGCGTGACCTCGAACCGAAATACTGTATGTTGAAATACGATATTTTGAAATATGATTACTCAGAGTATTTCTATTAGTGTCCATTTTCGAGACGAAATCTACCTCACCTGTTTCGAAATGAAGACCTCTTCTTCGAAATGAAATTCGCCGATATCACGGGGTAGAAGCGATATGGGTTGTCCGAATCGATCACGGTCCCCGTACCACGATCGAAATGAAATCCAATCTCTCCTGAGAACACCCACCCCGTATTCGAAATGGAATCGTAGGTGAAGAAAGAACACCAGCACCCACACACCGTATTCGAAATGTAATCGTGGGTGAAGAAGAGACATCAGCACCCCCCACACACCGTATTCGAAATGTAATACCGTAGTTACTGACAGCGAGTGTCGGCTTCAACCCTGCCCACGGTGGGGCGGGGAATCTGCCTTGGGGATTCTTTTGAAGTGTGACTACCGTGCCTGTGGGTAACACACCCTGACTAATTTTAATACAATTGCCACGATATTCCAGGTTGACCTCGGATACACCCCTCAAACTGGGAGCGTTCAACACGATGAGTATCACTCGCCTCACCCCGCGGCGCGCTCGTTCTCGCTTAGCCGCGGGTCCCGTGTTCGGCGAGTGCCTCCAGGATCAGCGTGCGAAGAGACCGGGCGCAAATCGCCGGATCCACGTCGGCTTCGAATACGAGAGTTCGACGCAATCCGGCGACGGCCGGACACTCTCACCCGCATAACTCGGCCCTCATACGGACTACCCGTCAGGGGCCGGGGAACACGGGATTGCCGCCTGCCTGTGCCCAGTACTCGCTCAGTACACAGCCGGATGCGAGTGCGGGATGCCAGGCTCGCGGCTGCTTGGTTTCCGTTCGTTCCGATACAAGGGCGAACGGACTCCGTTCGCGCTGAGCGCACGGAAGTCGTCAGCCAACGGCCCCGCAGCGATAGCCGCGGCGATGCCGAGCCCCGGAGTCCCCGCTGGCGAGGGACGCCGGACTTTGAATCCGGAGGTCGCCGGTTCGATCCCGGCCGGGGCGACTCCGATGCCGACGTGGTGTAACCCGGCGAGCATACGACCCTGTCGCGGTCGTGATCCGGGTTCGAATCCCGGCGTCGGCGTACCCGGGAGGCAAAGCCAACCGGGTGCTCGTCGGAACGCGGTTCCGACGGTGTGGATGCGTGGCGTGGCCACGTGGGGATACCCATCGAGGGAGGCACAGGCCGTCTGTCCGATCATCCCGATCGGTCCAGCGGTAACGGACCCAGCAGGGTCTGCAACCTCCATGGTCCGGTGTGGTATTCCCGGGGACCTCCCGAAGTACGCCCCCGCGATGAGAAACGCAGCTACGACCGATCAGTCGCAGTTGCGCAGTCGTAATGAGTTGTACAGTTTGATGACCAACTGCCGAATACTCAGCAGTCTCTCTGAGCCGACAGTCCAACGTCCGACGGGCTGTGTCTTGAACGCACAGAACCAAGGGATCGAGCCCTCGTCGGCTCAGGGTGCCGCGACTGGGTATCGGGGAACCCAGCGGCCTACTATGCCGTGGCCGTCTGCGTTCGACCTCCCGGTTCGAATCCGGGTCGCGGCGTGATGACAACGAATGTCTGCCCCGCCTGCGAGGAGGAAGCGTCCCGCCACGTCCCGCTCGGTGAGTCAACATCCATCGACACGATTGGAACCGTGAACATCTGCGTCACCGAGGACGGCGCGTACTTCCACGGAACGAGGTAACCGTCATTCGTCCGTGCCGTGCCCGGGAGCTAGTGACTACTCTCGCCTCGCAGGCGACAGTCAGAAATTGAACAGTGCGTGCTGTCAAACAGCACGAGAACACGCAGGACCGAATCCTACCCAGCCCGCGTGAGGTGATGATAATGGGGCTCTTCGACACCGTTGAACTCGATGACGACGTCCACCTGCCGGAGTACCTCGAAGGGATTACTCCTGCCGAGGACGTCGACTGGCAGACGAAAAGCATCGATCGACCGACTATGACCACATTTCGGATTACGGCGGACGGGCGGCTCCTCGAAGAGGAGTGGCACACCGAAGCGGTCCCGCCCGAGGACCGCCCATACGCGAGCCGCGACGACGTCGGCGAGGACGATTTCCGCTATATGGCTGGCAGTCTGAATCGAGTCCACAACGGCTGGATCGAACGAGACGACTACCACGGCCGCTTCAAACTCACACACTCCTTCGAGGATCTCGAGACACTCGTCATGTATCAAGTGACGTTCACGCACGGGCAACTCGAGGGCTTCGAACGCCTGCGATAATCCGTGCGTGTCCGCCGTAACTCGGTGCTTGATTTCGTCCCTACTGCGCTCCCGGAGTCTCCGTTGGCGAGAGACGCCACCCTTTCAAGGTGGAGGCCGGGGGTTCGATTCCCCTCGGGAGCACTCGGGGGGCTGGCCCTGACAGCGTTTTCCCGTGTCTGACATAGCGGGCAGCCACGGATCCGTGACGCTGTCACGGTCGGCTTTCCCCAAGCGTGTGGTCGTCGAGGTGGTGCGTTTCTTCGCCCGCAAAGCACACCAACGGGAGTCATAGCCCGTCGCACCACCGGTTGCCCGACCGCACGTGGCGACCGCCGAGTCGGAGCGTTGCTTCGCCAGGAACTCGCAGGTTCAAATCCTGTCGGTGGCGCAGCCCATCGAGAACATCCCGGACAAAGAGCGTACGAGAGGACGCTCGACACCGGTCCCGCTCCGACAGTTTTCCGGTCGCCGTGTCGCCAGTGGCCGTCGATCTGGAGCGCTACGTCGATGGCACTCTACGGGTTCGAATCCGGTCGTTCGCTCCAGGAATTGTCCGGCCACTCGTGTTCCCGTAGCTCAGTCAGGACAGAGCACCGGCCTTCGAAGCCGGGTGTCGCACGTTCGAATCGTGCCGGGAACGTCCAGCCGAGCGAAGCGAGGCTGGGTACGGAGAGTTTCTCTCCCGATACTCGCTGCTCACAGAACGTGTGAGCAGCTGCGGTCGGAGCCACCTGTTGCGGCTCCGGGTGATAGGATGGAATTCAACACGCCAAAGCAAACGGTCGCGGAGGCAACACGGACCACCAACTACGAAGGTGGGGAAGCGTTCGAGCCTGCCGACCCTCGACTCGCATTGTACAAGCGCTCGATCAATCAGCTGCTGGAAGGGTCGTTCTATGAGTCAGATGACGAGCAGTTGGCTGCTGTCGTTCACCAATTCGATGCCGCCGCAGACGACAACCCGGAGTTCGTCCTGAAGCTCGCGGCCTATGCGCGGCAGGAACTCCACTTGCGGGACATCCCACAAGTACTACTCGTGCTGGCAGCCAACGACGACCGGTTCAAGGACGACTCCCCCGAGTCGCTCATCCGCGAATGGACGCCAGCGATCATCCAGCGGATGGACGAGACGGCCACCGCGCTCGCGGTCCACGATCAGCTGTTCGGCGGGACTGCGCCGTGGCCGCTTCGACGCGGGATCGAGGACGCGCTGGTGGAGATGGCCGACACCTACACGCTGGGCAAATACGACCTGTCGCGGCGTGAGGTGACGCTGCACGATGTCTTCAACCGCGTCCACCCCACGCCCGTCGACGCCGAGCAAGAAGCGCTTTTCGAGCGGTTTATGCGCGGCGGCCTCGACGACTCCCCCGGCGTTGACTCGTTGCCAGCGCCGAACACGTGGGAGACGGTCATCTCCGAGCGCGGCAACACCCAAGACGCCTGGGAACTACTCCTCAAGGACGACGAGTACACGCTGCCCATCTTCGCGTCGATCCGGAACCTCCGAAATATGCTCGAAACGGGCGTTCCGGAGGACACCGTCGTGAGTCACCTCGACCTGGAGGCAGTCCGGCACGCGCCGCTGTACCCGTTCCGGTACTACCAGGCCTACACCGCGCTGCAAGACGCGGATATCCAGGCACCGGCGGTCGAGCAGTGGCTCGAAGACGCAATTGATGTCGCGGTCGAGACGGTGCCTGGCGGATTCGGCGAGACCTTTGTCGCGGTCGACCTGTCGGGATCGATGGATCATCCGCTGTCCGCGAACAGCACGCTCCGACTGAAGGAGATCGGTGCGTTGTTCGGTGCGATCCTGGCCGACCAGGGTGCCGACATCGGCGGGTTCGGTGACGACTTCCAGACAGTTCAGACGCACGTCGAGACGCCAGTACTGCAGCGCCAATCGGCGGTATTGGCGATCGACGAGGATGTCGGGAACTCGACGAACGGTTGGAAGGCGATCAAGCACCTCCACGACCGAGAGGAGACTGTTGAACGAATCATCGTCTTCACTGATATGCAGATCTGGGACAAAACGCCGTTCACAGCGCGCGATTCCCAGACGGTCAAAGACGCGTTCGATACGTATCGGGACGAGGTGTCTGCGGACACCGCGCTGTATCTCGTCGACCTCGCAGCCTACGGCGACCTGGTGATGCCAGACGGCTACGAGAACGTCTACAACATCTCGGGATGGTCGGAGAACGTCCTCTCGTTCATCGATCACGCCGAGAATCCGAAGCAGATCATCGATGAGATCGAGGCGTTCGACCCGACCTAGCGCTGTCCGTATTTTTCCAGGATGCGCGAGTGGTGGAGTTCGGACACACGCGGTTGTGCCACGACCGAGACGGGCGTTCGAATCGTTCCTCGCGCACTCGGAGTACAGTTGTCGAACATCTGGCCCGTGAGACGCGCCTCATCGGAGATGATAGTATGGCAGTACCCAATACCACCGACCCAGAATCGACGACAATTGCCGTCGTGACGATCCGAGTCCCCAGCGGCGCAGATAGGGGCCTCGTCACGGACGCTGAGAGGCGTCTCTCGCGACCTGAAACTATCGACGAAATTACTATTGACGAACTGGATAGTATCGAGCCACAACTGTCGGCAACACTCATCACCGTCGAAATCACGATCCGGTGGACTACGGCGATTAGCGAGGCAGCGATCAGAGATAGACTGGCTGGTGTCTCGGGAGTTGAGTCAGTCAGACGGATTCGATAGACCGTTCAGAACGGCATAGCCACCATCCCCATCGGAGGAATGCCACCCTTCAGAGGCGGGAGGATGTCAAAGTCACTTCGAACCACGGCACCGAACCTAAGTATGTGTAGACTCTACACATACTTGAATGGCTGAAGAAAAAACCCGCGTCGATTTCAACGCTCCAAAGTCTCTCGTCGAGCGTGCCGACAGTGTCGTCGAGATCCTTGATATCTCTCGAACGCGGCTCCTCATCGATGCCTTGGAGGATGAACTCGAGGAGCTTGCAGCTGACGAGGAGTTCCGGCGTCGGCTCAGCGACGCCTACTACGACGGTCGTATCGGGTACGACACCGTCGACGATGTTCTTGGTCGTGAGGAAGCACTTCGAATGAAACTCCTGCGGGAATCGATCGACCGGACACCCGCCGAATCTCACGTTGAAGGCGGGCTCCCGAGTGACGATGCCTTCTACAACGGCGAGAGTCCTGACTGGACGGACTCTCAGTCATCTGAATCGGCGGACGACGAGCCCCACGTCTGACGATGTCGGAGCAAGCGATCGCCGTTGTCGACACCAACGTACTGCTGCATCTGGCACTCCCCGTTGTTGATAGCCGTCCAAACGCTCCGTCTGGCGCAGACCCGCTCAAAACACTCCTTATGGCGTATGATGTGCACGTTCCCGAACGCATCCTCGGGGAACTCACCGATGCGACAGGGAGTGGTGACCTGCTATCTGCAGCTGCTGCTCTCGTGCTCCAAGCTGTGCACCATCTAACGACCCACGATCACGATGTCGACCACCAGAGTGACGATCCGCTTGAGTACAGTCTCGACCGTGGCGAATCTGACTGTATCTGGTTGGCTAACGAGTTGGGAGCAGACCTCTTCCTCACTGCTGAGTTCAATACAACCAACTACCTCTTCATCAACCTCGCACTCAACGATCGGAATATCCTCTGTACAACGCCACACATCCTTTGTACGCTCGCGGCTCGAGCGGTTCTCCCCGCGGAATACGTTGCGGCCGCACTCACCTACTACGTCGAGACCAAAGGGTGGGATGCGCAGTATGTCGCCCACCTCCGGCAGCGATACCTTCCTTAATCATCACCCGGCTTGTAGGCGCCCGGACGCTTTTCGATGGTGTGGATCCACAGGATCTGGTCGGTATGGCGTGCTTTGCAGCCGAGCCGAAATGCACCGATTCGGAGCTTCGAATGCGGTGCACCGGTCAGTGGCTCTAAGTAGTCGCTGGGGTCGCGCCATTGGTCTGTCACGATTTCGTCGAGCTTTGAGACGATCCGCTCCTGTTCGTGCGGCTGTAGCTTTTCGTATGCTCGTTCCGCGGGATCGGTGAACTTCCAGTCCCAGTCGCCGTCACTCGGTCCCATCCGAATCCTCGTGCAATCGCGCTCGAATCTCGTCGCTACTGTATGTCTTCCCCTCGCCAGTCGCCAGTTGATGTTCGCTGGCAGCGATGTCTTTCCAGCTCTTCCGCGAAAACGCAGGGTGCTTCACAGCGTCTCGGAGCGCCCATCGGATGAACTCGCTTCGAGACGCGAAGTCTTCAGCCCGCCAGGTCGCATCTAGATCATCAAAAAATGCCTGCGGAATCTTCACTGTGAGCGTCGTCATATTTGGATCATCGTCGACCCCAGCATCGGTGTTAGACATACTCGTGTATTACTTTCGTGTTACTATAAGCGTTGTCGAATCGTCGATTCAAGCCATCCCGAACCCACCCACTCGTATCCCTGCCGCGGCAACAGGGTCGCGTACGACCGCCGCTCGTCCGTCGAAATCACGGGAATCCGACCGGCACGCTTAACGCCCCGGCGACAATGCGACACGCGAGCCACGACGATTCGTCGGTGAACGGGTACGAGGAGACATCGTCGACAAGGCGCCCGGGCGGGACGAGCCGGACTTCCCGTCCGTCCCGCGTCGCCAAGGTAGAGCGTGTTCGACGCCGGGTCTAACGTAGCGACCATAACGTCCTCGGCGAGCTTCGGTGACGCCGTCTGTGCTGGGCGGGTTACGGACATTCGGGGAGAAAGCTTCGCGCTTCAGTGCGGGAAATCAGTCAAGGTGCGGCAGTAGCCGTGTCGCCAGTCTCTGGGCCGAATGGGAGGTTGATCACGAGTTCGTCGAACCAGACGACCGGACGCTTCCGCTGGCCGTCTTCTTCGAAGAAAATTATTCCGAGCTGGGCGAGCTGGCTGAGTTCCTCGTGGACGTTCTTCACATCCCGGTCAACAACCCGTGCGGTCTCGTTGATGCTCGCTGGTTCTTCTCGACGGATGGCTTCGATGAGATCGAGCACCCGCGGTGTCAGCGTCCCCAGAAGGTCGTCGTAGCTGGTGAACGAGAGCGTCAGCGGGGATTCTACCGCGTCGCCCTGTTTGAGCGTCTCGATCCCGTCTGTGACATCGTCGTGGAACTCATCGGATGACTTCACGGTCACGACGAGAGTTGATTCGGCCCGAAGCTGTTCGCGTTCCATCGGGTGCAGCGGCGTGGTATCATTCATAGGTATCACCGTGGTTGATGGCCTCACTTGACCTCGAACTCGGATTTCGGGACTTCGCTCCAGAACCGATTTCAGAGTTCGACCATCCCGGGGAACGTGATACTGTCTGGGTCGGAGTCCGGTGCAACGTGCAGTTCGTGCCCTTTCGTATCCTCGTGCGAGTTGTCGTACCGACGAATCGTCCCATCATCAAGCGTGCGAGGCGGGTCTGGTTCTGTCGCGCCGTAGTGGAGTTTGTAGGCCCACCCAGACGGGTACGCGTCACGATCCGTGCGCATACAGAACACGCGGACGACAGTCCCGTCAGGATACTTCCTCCCCTCGCTCACACCATCGAGGTCGTCATCGGTCAGCGAGGCCATCCTCACACATTGGTACACAGGCCAATACAATAAGAATATTGGTTAGGATACCAATACTCGTCTACTCTCACTCCCGCCGCGGTGGCAGGTTCGCGTACGAGCGGCGTTCGTACGTTGAGGTCGGCGGGATCGGACCGACGCGTGCCACGTCTCCAGCGGCGAAGCGTTGGACGAGCCACGACGATGCGTCGGTGAGGGAGCACGGGGAGACGGTACTGGTCGAACGTCACCGCGTCCCCGAGGTCAAGCGTGTTCGACGCCGGATCGAACGTCCCGAACGAGACATCTTCGTCGTCGTTACGCTCCGGCGTTAACGCGTCCCACGCCGCGCGCCACGCGTCGTCATAACTATTGAGAACCACTCAGTAGATCGGGTACCCGAACCGTACCGCCGCGCGGGTCTTCGTACGGTACTTTTGTTCAGCACTGACGACGAACTCGATCCACGCCCGCGAGTCACCCCTCGTGACGAGACAATCAGCGACGGTCCGTTCGATCTCGTCGGGCGCGTGGAATCACGGTGCGTCCCGTTGCTGTTTCCGGTGCTGGAACGTGAGGTTCCCCCACAGGTGCGTCGCGGATTCGGTGCCGTTGCCGCAGAGTCGCCTGGTCTACATCGCCCTCGCTCCGTACTCGATGCCCTGGCAAGTGCGTTGTTCCCGTGGCTCTCCTGGATGTCAAGTGGGTCTATAGGAAGTGTCTCGACCGTAATCATCTCCGTGACTTTTGGAACGGACTTGTGCGCTGCGAGGTTGCTTGCTCCTGTCGATTCGGAGCGACACGAAATTCAATAATTATATGCTGTTCCAATAATTATTGGTTACTATGCCTGGCTCGGAGCGTTCCTCCTCCACGGAAAATGAGGAATACGAGCAGACTACACGTGAGCGGCTATTAGGGACCATTCATGCGCTTTCAGGACCGACGAAAGTCAGTGTGATCGCCGATATGGCGGATTGTTCTGACCAGGGGGCACGGAATATTTTGCGCCACTTCGAAGAACTCGGAATCGTTACGAAAACCGGTGACGGGCCACTCAAATACGATAAGAACGAGGCGTACTTCCGCTTCCGGCGGGGACACGAGCTTGCACAGTCGCACTCCGACACGGAATTACGCGCAGCGATCGCCGATCGGTGGAAGCAGCATCACCAGTGGAAACACGAATTCGACACGGAACATCCTTCCACAGTTAATATTGAACAGCTTCACGAAGAGCAGGGTGACGACGCCGTCGACGAGCTTCGTGAGTGGAGTGCGACATACGACGCGTTACAGGATCACATCGAAGCACTGGAACAGCTTCGAGACACGAAACTGATCCTTGACTCCGCAGCTGTAGTCCCACAGCAGACTCACCTCGCCCAGTCGCTTCTCCCGGCTCGGGACTCGTACTCACACGTGTTTCAGCACCTCAACACGCTGCATCCACCGTTCCCGGATCTACGCACGAACCTCCTAACCAGTCAGACGCAGACGGACATCACCGAGTTCTCAGACAGCAACGAAGCCCCGGAGCAGTCCTGAATGGTCGCGTTTTCGACCGAACCTGTTGACGAGTACACTGACAAACTTCGTCGGGTACTGAAACCCACGGGCGGTATTCAAATCCGGAAGGTAACGAATCCGACCGACGGTGAACGTCGAGTCCTCCTTGAGTCGAATACGTATCCTGACCCCGTCACGGCTATTGAACTCACGATCACCTATGCTGAGACTGGTGGGCTCTCAGTCACTTACCGTGAGAACTGGGATGGTGACTATTGGGAGTGCCGATGGGGACGCCATCCGAATGCTCACAATACCGATGACCATTTCCACTATCCTCCTGACGCAGGTACGAGTGATATGCCGCCAGCTGTTGACGCGAGTTACAAGCAAGACATACTCGTAATGACGGACATCGGTGATTTTCTTGCGGAACGATATCTCGACATCGTCAGCAGTGAGTCGGCTACATACCCATCTCAATACACGTGGACGAACGAGTACTGCTCTGCTACGTACGAGTTTCCTCCGTGAGCCGACGATCACCCCTCCTTGTCACTCCCGTCGGGGCGGCAGGTTCGCAGGCGACCGCCGCTCGTCCGTCGATATCGGCGGAATCGGCCCGACACGCTCGACATCCCCGGCAGCGATGCGACGCGCAAGCCACGACGACTCGTCGGTGAGCGGGTACGAGTTGCCAGCGTCGACAGGGTTCCCGTCCCGGACGAGCCGCGCTTCGCGTCCGTCCCGCGTCGCGGACACGCGATACGCGTCGCCTGCGATCCGCACCCACCCGAAATCACACCCGACCTCGGTCTGGCGAACGTGTGCCGCCCCGGCTCGATACCCCAACACTTCTTCGATGCGGAACGCATCCAGGGATTCGACAGGGACGCGGTACTGGTCGAACGTCACCGGTTCTCCAAGCGTGAGCGTGTTCGACGCCGGGTCGAACGTCTCGAACGTCACATCACCACCGAGTTCCCGTGGCGTCTTCTATGCCGTACGGGTTACGGTCGAATCATTTCGTCAATCGTGTCAGCAACGAGCCGCATCCCTTCAGACGTTAACGTTCCGGACGGGAGATTATCACGTATCGAGGATAGCGGAATCGTGTACACCGCCCACGGCATCACGTAACTCGTTTTCCGTAGCTCCACATCATCAAGCAAGTCGCTCGGCAACCGTGTTACTTCGTGTGAGTAGTCCGTCTGTGTCGTTAGACACACGACGGTGGCTTCTTGCTCAACGTACGGTCGGTCACCATCGGAAATCACGATGACTGGCCGCGGGTTACTGTGAGCGCCTGTCGGATCCGCAGCGAACACGAGACTCCCTTGCGGGTAATAATACGTCATCCTGCCACCCACACCTCATCTCTATTCGATGTCACTGGTCTTCGTCCGCAGTCCCCGAGTCTGTGTCCGTGTCGGTTCCAGTCACCCAGTCAGCAGGTGCTGGTTCCGACCCGGATGTGTCGTGCTCGGCTTCCGTGTCGCGGGTGATCTCCGTTTTTGCACCCGTACCGGTCTGTTCGACGTCGTCCGGTCCAAGGCCAGAATTCGGGTACCGGGTAAACATCTCGTCGAGTTGAACAAGGCTTCGTGCGAACCGGCGCACGTCGTCCCGGTGATCGAACCCGTGGTACAGCCCATCGCTGGTTTTCCCGATCAGCCCGTCGTCGTGCAGACGGGACAGCGTGGTCGAGATCGTGCCGCGCGGCAAGTCGAGCGCGTCTCGAATCTCTGACGGTGTATAGGCGAGATTCGTCTCCCGATACAAGAGTTTGATAATGGCGGCTTTGTTCGTCCCAGGGCGAATGTCGATCCCGTCATCAGGGTTGTGTTCACGGAGATCGATTGGCGCCATTTGTATGTATTTGTATGCGTCTGTAACCGCATAAACTGTGCGATTGCCACGACTTGTGATCGACGCACAGTCTGTCTTTTACCGCGGCGGCAGGTTCGTGGGCGACCGTCGCTCACACGTCGATGTCGGCGGAATCGGACCGACACGCTCAACGTCGTCAGCAGCGATGCGTTGCGCGAGCCACGACGAGTCGTCGGTGAGCGGGTACGAGTTGCCATAGTCGACAGGGCGTCCGGGCGGGACGAGCCGGACTTCCCGTCCGTCCCGCGTCGCGTACACGCGATACGCGTCGCCTGCGATCCGTACCCACCCGAAGTCGCACCCGACCTCGGTCTCCGGGACGTGTGCCGCCCCAGCTCGATACCCTAACACGTCTTCAACACGGAACGCATCCACGGATTCGACGGGGACGCGATACTGGTCGAACGTCACCGGGTCCCCGAGGTCAAGCGTGTTCGACGCCGGATCGAACGTCCCGAACGAAACGTCCTCGGCGTCGGTGAGTTCTGGTGCTAACGCAGTTCGCGCCGCGCGCCGCGCATCCGAAGCGCTGTCGAGTATCACCCAGTAGATCGGGTACCCAAACCGGAGCGCCGCCCGGGTCTTCGCACGGTACTGTTGTTCGCTGCTAACGACGAACTCGATCCACGCGCGCGAGTCACGACCCGTAACCAAGCAGTCGGCGACCCAATCAGCCGCCGTGCGTTCGAACTCGTACGGCGCGTGGAACCACGGCGCTTCTCGGCGCTGTTTCCGCTGCTGGAACGCAAGTTTCCCCCACAAGTGAAGTATTGATTCTGCCCCGCCGCCGCGGAACCGCTCCACCCAGTCCGCCACCGGGTCCGCACCGCCCGCCCGGGACGAACCGTCGCCCGCGGTACGCCCCTGGACATCCAGCGGCGCAACCGGCGGAGCACCGCCGCTCGCGTCCCCGGACTCAGGCCCAGGTTCTCGTGGATCGTGTGTCGATGCGTCGTCGCTCGCGTCGTGATCGCTTGGTGCGTCACTCATTGTCGTGAATCGTGTGCTGTCGCGTGTCGTGTGGAGTGCTGGTCACTGGCCTATGCGTCGTGCGCCGCCGTCAACGACTTCACTGCGAAGTCGGATTTGCTACAGTACCGGTGGGCGAGCACGCCGAGCGCCCGCGTCCGCAGGATGTCAGCAACGTTGTGCAGCACGAGTTCACCGAACCGCGCCTCAGCGAACGCCTCAACGGCTTCCGCACTATCAGCGAACGGGTCGAGGTCGCCGACCCGCCCGTTACACAACGTCTCGTACACCCCGTCTAAGTCCCGGCGCGTCACCTGCTCGGCACCCGCGTCGTCGCCGTCAGTGCCTCCTACAGTGTGCGGTTCATCTGCCGTCGCTGCCCCTGACTCGGGTCCACCAGCACCAGTGTCGCTCCCCGCGCGTGTCGTGTTGAACCGGTCCGTCACCACGGGGAGCAAATCAGCGTACGGCACGTCAGTGAACGGCCACGCCGCGTCGTGGGCGGCGTACCGCGTCCGGAGGAACGGGACATCGAACCCGCCGCGCCACGTCTCCCCGTTGAACGCCACGAGCAGGACGTCCCGGTCCGCGAGCCGCTCCGCCACGAACCCCGTCATCGCATCGAACAACTCAGCTTCGGAGTCGTGGGCGGACACGTGCACGGGCTGTGTCGCCGCCTCCCTGACCTGTTTCTCGACCGGGTCCGCCGGACGCCCCCCGGTCTGGTAGAACACACGCGCCCCCAGTTCCAACGCGAACCCCGCAACCGTCACCTCGTCACCCACGGTGAACCCCGTCGTCTCGATATCGAACGCCACCACGTCCAACGTCACGACCCATCACCCCGCTCGTCCACGCCGCCAGCACCGACCAGGACGCGTCGCCGGGGCTCGTCGGCGTCACGGTCCCCGTCCGCATCCTCGGCTTCTTGGGCCTCTCTCGCCGTGTCGCTGGCGACCGGTTCAGCTTCACGCGCCGCACGCGACTCGTCGTCCCGCCGCGCGTACTGCGGCACCGCTTCCGGCGGGCGCACCCGGAGTTCCCCGAACCCGAACCGGGAATGCGTCCCGATCCGGCAAATCCCGTTCCGCGCCGTTTCCACGACACGCTCGGCATCCCCGGCGAACCCGACGCGTTGCCCGTGATCCAACACGCGCACACTGTACGCTTCCCCGCCGTGTGCGAGTCGCGTCACTCGACTCCGCATCCCCGTCGCCTGCGCGTAATTCCCCGGCGCCGCATCGAACTCAGAGACGTTCCACCACCACGGCACCGATTGCGGCTCCGCACCCGGGAACTTCGACTCCGTCACATACGGCGTCACCAACTCGACCCGGCACGGGTCCTCGCCCTCCGCCGCGTCCTGTAACCGATCGAACGACAGGTCATCAAGCGCGACAACGTTCGTGTCCGCTACTGTGAGTTCACCGAACCCGTAATTCCGCGCCGCCCCGACCTGGATCCCGTCCAGCGTGTCAGTGTCGAGCGGGAGCACATCGGGGTGGTCAGCGTGCACGTAGCAGTGCACGTACCACTGCACCGACCGTTGCCGATTCCTAGTTTCAGGTGGGCGCGCGAACCGCGTTTCCGACGCCGCCGCCACCCGGCCCCCGAACTCTTGGAGGTCCTGTGTGTTGTGCGCGTCCCTGGGTCTGGAATCGAGCAGCCATGGGTGTGTCGGGTTCCGCAGCAGGAACCAATCCGCGTACGATTCGACCTCGGGAAGCGAACCGGACAGTTTCCCGAGCGACCCCTCGTCAGGGTGCGTGTCAGGGTATTCCGCCCATTCGCCGGGCAGGAACACGCCGTGACTCACGTGTAGTGCTTGTCGGGTCGCATCATCCACGCGGCGTGCGAGCGCGTTGTACAGCGCGTGCCCGGGGACATAGTACGCGTGGCCCATATAGGGCGCCTTCAGTTCGAACAGCACCTGTTGCAGTCGCGTCACCGCCCCGCACCTCCCAGCCGCCCGTGTCGCCGCCGCGTCGCGTTTCCGATGCTTGTCTGTGCGAGTCGATTCGTCGATCGTCGAGTCCGTTGTTCCTGGTCCATCCTTCGTATTCGTATTCGTGTTCGTGTTCATCGCCCGCGCCGTCCGGCTCCGAGCAGTCCCGTCGCTCCTCATCGCGCGATTCACTGCCAACGACCGACCCGCGCGGCGTGCCGTCACTCACGCCGCGCGCGAATCGGTGCGACCGTCCGCAACGAACCCCACTACAAGGGCCGCGTCACGAGCCTTCCCGTGGCACCGATCGTCGCTGTCAGTCGCCGTGCCGGGCCGAGCCTCGCACCCAGCCGGGGGACAGCCGGGACGATGGGCGCTGCCCAACTAGGCGGTGCGTGGTGGCGCACCGCCCTGCACCGTCGAGCGTCGCCGGGGACGCGCCCGCAGCCCCAATCTGCGGGCCCGGCCCGCCGGACACGCCGACGCCCACCCGGAACGACACAGGACGCGTCGCCGCCCAACCGTTCGTCACCTCCCACCCGGGCGAACCGCCGCCATCCACCTCCTCGTCTACGTCGTCGTCACCTTGGGTGGCGGTGCTTGCGTCCGTTGTCGGCGTGTACGCCGCCGTGTACTCCTCGATGTACTGCAGCCCCGTGGACCACGCCGTGATCCGCCGCAACTGCGCATCCACCACGCGCCATTCTCGAGTCCCAGTGTCGAACGGGCACTCCGGGAGTTGCGCCCACACGGCACCGAACGATCTCGCTGGTTCAGAGCCGAGCCGCGCCGCCGGACCAGACGGATCGCCAGTGATTCGAAGCGAGCACTGCGGTGTAGCGAGGACCGTCCGGTGCGGCGTGACCGCTCGATCCGGAGTTGCTTCCACGTACAACTCGTCGAACGCGAACCCCGCCCGGTAATTATCGAGCAACGCGGCAGCGAGGAGCGTATGGTATTTTAGTGACGTGTACGGGTAGTACACCGACTCGTTGAACCGCGCCGCAAACTCTGACGAGAGCCACCGCTCGTGGAGTTGTTCTGGGTCCGTCGGTGTCACGAGTTCTTGGAGCGCCGCATCAGCATCGGTACGTGTAGGGTCGCGTTGCGGGTCGCCCGTCAGGAGTGACAGTCGCCGCGGTGAGGCGTGTGCGTCCACCGTTTGCTCCGGTTCTCCACGTGGGCGGCTGAGAAGCGCCGCGTCCCGATCCGCACCCAGTGGAACCGGTTCGTTCACCCGAACGCCCGCCACCTCCTCAGCAGCGTGCTCGTGCGCTCGTCCACGCAGCTTGTGCGTGTCGTGCCGGTACACCGCCACCATCGGGGGTGCGTCCGTTTCGGCCTCCGGGGTTGCGTCTGGGGTCTGGGCGTCGCTCACGCGTCATCACCGCCCGTGCCGTCGATCGTATCTGTGTCAGGGATCCCAGCGTCGCAGTCCGGGTCCCGGGCGGCGACACGCGCGTGGAACGCATCCACGAACGCCGGGCGGACCTCGTCGGTCCACTGTTCGTCCTTCTCGTCCATCGCCCGCGTCGCCGACTGTGACCGGTTGAACACACGGCGGACTTCTCCCTCCGTGTACAGCGGGTTGATCACCCACACGTCCGCGTCGCCAGCGCCGAAGTTTCGCGCGCCACCGACCTGGAACGCAAACTCCGCGGAGTGGGTGTTCAAGAACTGGACGGCTTCAACGAGCAGCCCGACGAACTCCGGTTTCACCTCTCGAAGCGTGAGTTTCCACGTCCCCTCCACGTTCCCAAGGACATCTCTGTCGGTTTGGCGGAGTGGTTTCCCGCCATCCTCGTCGTTCCGCGAGCGCACCTGCGTAGAGAGTTGTCGGTAGTGCGCTTCCGCCTCGCCAGCGAGGACGTCCACGTTTCTCCTGATCGGCGAGAACGTGACTGGGCGGCGCAGGAGTTTCCCCGGATTATCACCGAACCCGCCGAACAGATCGTAGACGGTGCAACCATCCTCGTGGGCTTCCGTACACGTCCCTTTCTCGTGATAGCCCGACTCCAAGTCCCGGTCGTACACGTTCGCCCGGCGGAAGTCCGCATTCGGTTCTCCCGGGTGGCACGCGGTGGTGTCGAGATCCTGGAGGACCGCTTCACAGCCGTGCCGCAACCACCCTGACAGGGTGAACGGCGAGATTTGGCCTTCGATCTGATTCATCGGATCGTCCGCCTCGTAGTTGTCCGCCGACGCGTGATGCCGATCTGTGACGACGCCGTCGCCCGGTGCGAGCAAATCGATTTCCAGTCCGACGTACACGTCCGGGAGCAGTAGCTTCTCGTCGGTCGGGGTCGTGAAGTCCGCGGGGAGGCTCGACGCGTCGAAGTCGAGAGTCATCGCGTCGCCTCCGCGTACGCGAACGCTGGCGCGTCTTCGAATGTGGTCTGGGCTATCGGGCAGTCCGTCACGTCAGCTGGGGTGACGCCCGGGAGGTTGAACGCGATTTCCGTATCGGGTGGCGAGGTCGATTCCAGTCTCGGCGCGAGCAGTACCGGGTACTCACGTTGCAGCGTGTGGTCGATACAGTGGCCGACACGGCCCGCAACAATGTACTCGCTCACGCCCAGCGACGCGAGTGAGTCAAGATCTAAAGGGTGGTCCGCACAGCGTGTTTGGCCCGCCAGCCACACCGCGTGCGGACAGCGGCGAAACACGTACACAAACACGCGCTCGCCGCCGTGTAGTTGTTTCCCGCACCGCTGGCAAACCGCGGCCCCTGCCCCGAGCGCAATTCTTTGCAACTGGTTTATGTCTTCAATTAACTCGTTGTCGGTATTTTCTTGACCTGGTAGCTTGTATGTTGTCATGGGTTGTCTCACGTCTGTGGGAAACCCAGCCAGGGTGTCTCCAGCACCCGGGCATTTCTGATCGCCAGTGCGCCCCGAAGCGGCTGGGCTTCACGTCCATTATTAGAACTCCGACTGGTAAATACCTTTCGGAGTACTCATAATGGAATCGCAACATAGATCGTTAGGACTAATCACAACGGGATTGAATCAAAGAATGATGCCCGACCGGGATGAGGAGACCGGCCAATATACTGGAGAATACTCTACCGAGGAGTTCCTTGATGCTATTCGTAACGAAGATGGGCCAGTTGGTACAGGTGATATCGCGGCTCGGGTTGGCTGCGCTCACGACACTGCTTACAAACGGCTACGAGAAATGTCTGACAGAGGTTTAGTTTCATCACGAAAAGTAGGAAACACTCTCCTATGGATGGAAGAACCGCAAGATTAGCGATTTAGACTGTAGCGGAACTGTTTTCTGTGTGATTTTATCTGGCCCCGGCCCTGTAAATGCGAATAGATCACTACGATCCGTCTATGGCACGCTGATAAGCTTGTTCAGCCTGATCGGCGACAGTATCCCAGTCGTACTGCTGGGCACGTTTCGATGGGCTCTGCGCAGGTTGTGCTCCATTAAGCGTGCGTCCGAGTATATTACTGAGACTATCTACGTTGGGCTTGACGAGAAAGCCAGCGTCACCGATCACTTCGTCTGCCGCTGAGTCGGGGTGATCAGCTGCTATAACGGTACAGTTGGCGGCCAACGCTTCGGCAAAGGTGAGTCCGAACCCTTCGCGCGTGGATGGGGAGGCGAACACGTCGGCGGCGCGCATCTGGCCGAGGACGTCTTCGTAGTCGTCAAGGAAGCCGAGAAAGTCGACGCGGTCAGAGTGGGTGAGCGCGTCACGTTGGGCTTCGAGTCGAGATTTCTGGGGACCGTCACCGATAACGCCGAGCGTGGCGTCGTGACTGCCAGCAACTTTGTCGAACGCATCCAAGAGCAGGTCGACGTTCTTGTGTTCGATGAGTCGCCCCGCAAACAGTACATCGTAGCTTGTCTCTGGACGGGGTGCGGTTTGGATCTGATCCACATCGATACCGTTCGGAACGATCGTGATGTCGTCTCGCTCGGGACCGATTGTGGCAAGTCGATCGGCTGTATTCCCAGAGACAGCAATCGGGTGTTGGGGTGTTCGCGCAGTCAAGCGCTCCGTGAATTTGCCGAACGGGGCGAGGTAGCCGAGATACTCTTCCCAGTAGTCGCCCCAGATCTCGTGCCACGTCGTGACGAGCGGAATATCGGTGCCAAGACTTGCGAGCTTCGTAGTCAGGACAGGAAAGTACGGGAACACACTGACGACGACGACATCGTGTTCGTTTGCTCGCAGGTGACGGCGAAGCGGTGGAATCGATCGCGCCGCGAAATCCAACGCTTCTGTGATGGAGCGCCGATCGTCACTATAGAGCTCCGTTTCTGAAGCGACTGCTCGGAGGGTCATTCCTTCGTGGGTGGTTTCTTTGGGACCGTCCCAGAAATGCCGCCCGTAGACAGTGATATCGTGGCCGTTGGCGGCGAGGCGAGTGCCGATCTCGTGGATGCGCTTTTCCGCACCGCCTTTCACGAATGGAAAAACCACGTTACTCACGAACGCCACACGCATCATCTCGTTTATGAATATCCAGCAGTAATACTATTTCGTTCTGAGTTTTGAAACAGGCCGTGGTTGTATATCCCCTCAAATATCTGGAATTTAGTGAGAGAGTGTGGCTGCGCTCTTCGTATCGGGTGCCTCATCATCGGATTGATGGACGGAAACGCGATAAGCAACGTGTGAGCGAAACACTATTATCACTGTAGGAAATCCTACTCGAGTAAGATGAGTAGTGAGTGGCGTAATGTGATTCTTCTTTCTGCGGATGCGCTCCGTGCAGACCACCTCTCCTGTTACGGATACTCTCGGAAGACGTCGCCTATCCTTGATGAACTCGCAGAAGAAAGCCTGCAGTTTATGAATGCCTACAGTGCGAGTTCGCACACGCGAGAGGCGGTACCAGCACTGTTGACGGGTGAGTATCCGGATGTCGCTGTTGATTCGGGGTACAATTTAGCTGCCGAAACTGTTGCTTCGATACTCTCAGACGAAGGGTACGCGACCGCAGGTTTTCATTCGAATCCGTTCGTCTCTCGTGCGTACGGTTTCGATCAGGGTTTCGATCACTTTGACGACGACTTACATTTGGGCCAGCACAAGCTGATCGCGTTGGCACAACGAGCGGTCGATAAACTTCGGAATCGGCACTACGCGCGGGCTGAGGAGATCAACGAGCGATCGTTGGTGTGGGTTGATTCGTTGGATGAAGATGAGCCGTTCTTCCTGTGGAATCACTATATGGACACCCACGGGCCGTACGAGCCGCTCGGGGAGTACGCTACGCTGTATTCCGACACTAGACTGTCGGGACGGGACGCCCAGTCGCTGTATCAGCGTGCAATCGATGAGCCGGGGTCGATCACCGAGTCGGAGCGGCAGTTCTTAGTAGATATGTACGACGGGGAGATCCGATATAACGACGCGAAGATTGGGGAATTCCTAGATGCGCTCCGGAAACGTGAATTGTTAGAAGAGTCGCTGCTGATCGTGACAGCTGATCACGGTGACGCGTTCGGCGAGCACGGGTACTACGAACATCCGCGGTATTTGTACGACGAGCTCACGCACGTGCCTCTGCTCGTGCGGCCGCCCGGTGGAGCAAGCGAGGTCGTGGACGCGCCCACGAGTACGCTGGACGTCGCGGCCACGATCGAGGACGCAGTCCGGGAGAACCGTTCTGATGGAACGTCGCTGTTCGACGTGTCGGACGACAGGCGGGTATTCTCGCAGACACGCGGCGAAGACGAGCACAGTCACATTCGAAGATATGCGGTACGGACCTCGGAGGGATGCTGTTTCTGTGAACGAGACACGGAGTTGGGAGGGATCGAATTCGTCGAGCCGTCGGACCGGTCGCTTCGTACCGAGCTGGAAGCGCACATCGAAGCGCGGGTGCGCGTCGAGAACGGTGATGCGAACGTCGGTGACGGGAAGATCAACGAGGAGATCGAACGACGGTTGAGTGCGCTGGGGTACACGGAGTAGTATGGCGGACTCCCTGCGCGTCTGTCTCATCTCGAAGCAGTTTCCTCCGGGCGTCGGCGGTGCGGAGACGTACGCGTACGAACTAGCGAATGGGCTCGCCGAGCGGGGACACGACGTCGACGTGTTCACGCAGTGGATCGACAGTCCTGACGAGGAAGCGGACGTCCACGAGAACGTGACGGTGAAACGGATCTGCAAAGGCAGGCGGAAGCTCGTCACGTTCGAGACCCTGTGGTTCAGCTATAGGGCGCGATGCGAGATTGACTTCGACGACTACGACATCATTCACGGGACGATGATGCCTGCCTCGACGATCGCGGTGACGCCGTTCAACGACGTGGAGCCGCCGGTCGTGCTGACGAGCCACGGGACGTCGATCGGGGAGGCACGGGCGGTCGCGCTGGAGACGCCCGCGGACTATTTACTGAAGTACTTCTTCCATCCGATGAACGTCGCGATGGACTACGTGGCGAGCCGGGACGCGGATCGGGTGATCGCTATTAGTGACCACGCCTACGAGCAGTTGACGACGTGGTACGGGCTTCGTGAGGACGAGGTGGAGATGATCCCGCACGGCGTCGATACGGAGTGGTTCTATCCGCGCGAGGAGCGGCACCCAGCCGTCGACGAGGAAAAAACGACGCTGTTGTACGTGGGTCGGTTGGGTGCGCGGAAAGGGTTGGATCTGGCGCTGCGGGCGTTGGCTCGCGTCGATGACGAGGACGTGGAGTTCCTGATCGCGGGGACCGGACGGCACGAGGAGACGCTGCGAGAGTTGGCGCGGGAGTTGGAGATCGCGGATCAGGTGCGGTTTCTGGGGTACGTCGGGGACGAGGAACTGCCGGTGCTGTACTCGTCGGCGGACGTGTTCGTGTTGCCGTCGCGGTACGAGGGGTTCGGGCTCGTGTTGTTGGAAGCGATGGCGTGTGGGACGCCCGTGATCGGGACGGATGCGGGGGGGATTCCGACGGCTATTCAGGATGGAGAGGATGGGTACGTAGTATCCCGAGACGAGGTGCCGATCGCCGAGAAACTGAAAGAGATGATTCGAGACGAAAAGGAGACGCAGCAGATAAAAAACAGCGCACGTGCGAAATCGCGCTCGTGGGGCCAGGCAGTCCAGCGGACCATAGAAGTATACGGAAACCACCTGAAGGAAACTGTACAGGCAGAGGTTGTGGCAGATGGGTGCTGACTACAACTCTATCAGTGACTTCGTTGGCTCGCTACAGGACGACGTGAGACGAATCGCGATTTGTGGAACGTCCTATAACGACATCGGTGGCGTCGCACGGGTGATCGAACAACAGGCCTCGGAGTTGCGGGACGACGGATACGACGTGGAAATATTCGCACTGGAAGGTACACGGGAACCTCCAGAAGGAGTCCTATTGCACTCACTTGGACGCTTCGAGACCAGTCCGTATAAGGAGGTCGACAAACTGATCACGCTGGCTAGTCCGAGCGCTCTCAGATTTATCCAGTCGGCCAATAGGTTTGATTTGATTATCGCCCATCGGTTTCCGTTCTCGACGCTGGGGCACGCGGCCAAAGTGATTCACGGCGTTCCCTACGTCTACTGGTCGCATCCGTCCGGGTCATCGGACGAACTCTTCGAGGGGCTCGCTCACGTCTGGGCGCGTGTCCAACATCACCTGGAAACCAAGAACTACGCCGTTCGAAGGGCCGATTGCATCTGTGCGGTGAGTGAGGAGTCTGGAGAGTATATCGAAACGAAAACCGGACGCGAGGCAACCGTTGTTCCGAACACGATCACCGAGTCACGGTTTGAGGACGTTGCGACCGAAGAGACCATCAACGAACGCTTCGTCCTCACACCCGAAGATACCGTCGTCCTTCACGTTGGGCGGATTTCGCCCCGTAAGAACATTCACAGACTGGTAGACATATTCCAAGAGGCGACAGACGGGGAGACAGGGTATAAACTCCTCCTCGTCGGTGAGGAGAGTATGCCCGAGTACTCCGAGCGCGTCCGAAGGCGAGCGGGGGATGATGTCGTATTGACGGGATTCGTCAACGATGAGACGCTCGCGGGAATTTACAACCGGAGCGACGTCTACGCCACGTGCTCACTCTCGGAAGGTTGGGGGCTTCCACTTTCCGAAGCGAGCTACTTTGACTTAGAGATCGTCGCTTTCGAGTCGATTCCGGCAGTACAATCACTTAGGAACGCGCATCACGTCACCGAAGAGGATTACGACGAGTTCAGAGAGCACCTAATACACGCACTTGGCGCAGTACCTATGCTTAGTGAGGACGATGAGTAACAAACGAGGAGATCTACTCCCTGACGGAGACCCACACTAATGGCAACTACTCAGGTGACTCGGACGGAGTTGTTCCGAAGTGCTGTACTATCAGCCATCGCTCCGAACACTCACGAGTCGATTCGTTTCTCGGGGTTTATCACGATGCTCTATGCGGTGAGTGTCTTTTTCCCGGACAATCTACCAATGACGGCGATTCAAACTGTCCTCGGATTCGTTCTATTGACATTCATACCCGGGTTGCTGATTTTACGCGTTATACGGAAGCGTTTCCGTCCGATAGACGTGCTATATGCAGTGACGCTGAGTCTCACGTTTTCAATGTTCGTCGCCTGGGTAACAAACGCGGTATACGTGCAGTCTCAGATCATCTCAAAGCCGTTTATCGGAACTACTCTCCCTTGGACCTACGTCGGCGTAATCGGTGCACTCACTGTTTCAGTATGGAATTTGACCCGAGACCAGACGCCTGCTGATGAGATACGTCGTGTATTCACCTACATCGGCGAATACAACGGCAAAGTCATCGTATTACTGCTTACCCTCCCTATTCTCGGCGTTGCCGGTGCGTTGTTCATCAACCGCGTCAGTGAGAACGGTATCGCGCTCTTCGTCCTCGCTACATGTGCTGTTCTCCCGCTTTCCGTACTCCATTTCGACGAGAAGCGACGATATCTCGGACTAGCGATACTGGCGATTTCGTTCGCCCTCGTGTTGCAGCGTGCTCTCTTAGCGACGCATCTCGCCTTCGGCGACGGTATGGCGGAATATGGTGTTGCTCAGAGAATTCTCAACAATGGCTATTGGATCCCGACAGGAACGAAGGGAGCGATGGTTCGAGTGGGACCGATGCAAGCAGCGTATCAACTGATAATGGATATTCCGCTTCTGTGGGTATTCAAAACGGCTCATCCGTTCGTGTTCGCGTTCACGCCCGTGATCGGCTATCTGCTCGCAACTCGATATTTCTCGAAAGAGGTCGCGTTCCTCGGCAGCGCGCTGTACGTTTTCCTCCCGGAGACATATCGGCTACTCCCGCGGAACACGCGGACCGGTGCCGCGGTCTTCTTCACAGCCGTTCTCGTTGCTGTCATACTTGATGCGGGTATCGAGAAGCGATATCGAAATTTCCTCGCACTCGCCTTCTTCTGGGCGTTAATCACGTCTCACTACGGCATCGGTCCTCTGGTGTTGCTGTTGATCATCCCAGCATACCTCTGCTATTATGTACTCAGACGTTTGGGAGAGAGGTCCCAACCAATGGCTGGTTTCGTAAGTCTCACACTCTATGTTGTGTTGACCTACGGGTGGTACGCCTACGTAACTAGCGACACATTCGATTTCGTCGCTGGCGTCCTCATTGGTCGGGCACTCAATTTCCTCGAACCGACGAGCAACACCGCCGCGACGAACGCCCTCTCCTTCGGGATGCCATCGCTCTCGTTCGAGGTATTCTTCTACTCGCACCTGATCATCGCCGCTTTCACGTGCCTCGGCGTCGGTATCGTCGCGCTCGTCTACCTACTACGATTGCTTTCGGTAGAGCACCCGCTCATCACTTGGTTGTCTGAATTCGTTGGGATGGATGCTCACGGTGCAACACGAAGTGGCGCGTATTTGAGTATGATGCTCGGGTTTGCACTGCTCTTTCCGCTGTCGTTCGGTCCCAACATCTTGAGCTCGGCGCGTACGTTCGGACTTCTGATGGTGTTTATGGGTCCATTTGCCATTCTCGCAATGTGTCTTCCCAAGCTTCTCCGAGGAAGGTTTGTCCCGGCAAGCGTATTCCTCGTTATTATTATGTTGGTTTCTTCGGGGTTCGTCGCTGCGACTGTGACCCACGACGCGTCACGGGTACCGAACTTCGACAGAGATCGAATCGTTCAATCCGGCGATCGGCTGGAACAGTTCGCACTATATCGGGTGTATACGCCTGAAAGCGGTATCTTCGCGTCTTCGTTTATTGCAAAGCATATCCCGGACGAGAGTATGGTATATAAAAGTCGGTTAGGGACGTACCAGACGCAACCTAGATCGTCCGATGGAACCGGCCCCATCATTCGTGATATACAGCAGCCGACTGATCTCAATAAAGGATATACGTATATTGCTCAGGTAGATATGACGAGTGGATCAATAACAACCGGGTTCTATGGGTTCATCTATTACGAATATTTTGAACTGCCGGAGTTCACAAATAAGGACTTGGTATATACAAATGGTCGCGCAAAAATATACGATGGGAACTAACCACAATAATCATAAGGAATTGTCGGGTTTCTGTAATATATGAAGGAATCAGCTACATAGAGTAACCGTACGTGTTTACTCCGAGACCGATTCCGCCAGTCTCTCGTAGGGGCGGCCCGACTGGTGTCGTAGATTGATACGCCAGGTGAGTATGCGCGTTCCTGAGGAATGGTCTCCAGCCGGGAGAACATCCCGTCTCGCCTGTTCATAACTTCTTCGGAGCACCAAGGAAGAGATCCTTGAACGTCTGGCTGCGCTTGAGGAAGAAAACAAGAAGCTTCGAGAGGAGAACAAGCGGCTAGGGCCAAGATTCGGTGGTACAAGGGACCGTACACGCCACCGAGCAAGGAACAAGCCGATGAGGAAAAGTCGTCCTCGTCCCCGCCGGACGAGGACGACGAACAACCACGTACTGACGGTGGCACGCCCGGCCGAAAATCCGGACATAACCCGGAATGGCGTGACGCTCCTGAGCCAGACGAAGAAATCGAGGTTACCTGCGACTGCTGTCCAGAGTGCGGCGAACGGTTCGACGAGTCGGCGGGCGTTACCCTCGACTCGTCGAGGAACTCCCTGATCCACAGCCACCGGAGGTCACACAGTACAACCGCCACCACTACGAGTGTCACTCCTGTGGTGCTGAGACTGTCGCCTCACACCCCGAACTGCCCCGGAGGGGCAGTTCGGGGTGAACGTCATCGCACAGGCGGCACTCTCTCGGTACGATCACCGTCTTCCCTACCGGAAGATCGGCGACCGTTTCGAGCAACTCCACGGACTGGAATTGTCGGGCGCAGCCGCGTGGCACACGACCGAGCGCGCTGCGCGCGCCGGTCGCTGTGAGTATGAGCAAATCCGTCACCAGATACAGCAAGCCAACGTTGTCCACGTTGACGAAACTGGTATCAAACGCGACGGCGAACAGGCGTGGATCTGGACGTTCACCACCGAGAACCACACGCTTTACGCGGTCAGGGAGAGTAGAGGGAGTGATGTTCCCGCAGAAGTCCTAGGCGAGGACTTCGCGGGAACGGTCGTCTGTGATGGGTGGACGGCGTATCCGGCATTCAGCAGCAACCTCCAGCGGTGTTGGGCACATATTCTCCGGGAGGCTGAAGACGCCGCCGAGAAGCAGGCGGAAGGCGAACCGATCTATCGTGCCCTCAAACAGCTGTACGTCGCTCTCCAGACCCGGCTGGAGAGGACTTGGACTTGACAGTCCGTAAGCGAGCAGAACTCCAACGTGTGGCGCGAAGAGAGCTTGAATCGCTGATAGAACGGTCAGTTCCCGACGGACCAGTGGCAACACTACTCGGCAAAGTTGAAGGAGGCTTCGACCATTGGCTCACCTTCATCGGTGAGCCAGCGGTTTCCCCAACGAACAACGCCGCTAAAAATGCGCTTCGTGAGCCGGTGGTTCTCCGAAAGCTCATCGGAACGCTCCGGAACGACCGTGGAATGTTCGTGCATAAGACGCTGCTGTCCCTGCTGGCGACCTACCGCCAGCAGGGACGCAATCCCTACGAAGAGCTCAAGCGAATCGCTCGAAACAACGAGATGATCCCACGAGCTCAGGCTGTGCCCGCTGTTGCGTCTTCGGGTTAAACACGTACCGCTGTATGAACCTACACTCAAAGTTGCTGCTCGGCATCAATCTCTTCGAACAGCGAGGAACTGATCCAGCAGCTGAGTTTCTTGGGTAACTCTCCGAGAAACACGATTTCTCGAACACTAATATCTAGTCTATAGCTACGGATACCTGACTCCCCTCTTTTGCGTCGGATTGAGCGGTCACCTTGACTACATTGACCTAAGCGTCATTGAGAAGTGATTTCAGACCCTCAAAATGAGGATCGACTGCTTTCATTACTTGTGGGTCGGCAGTCGGCTTGCCGTCGGCCAGTGGCTTGCACAGTTCGTGTACTATTATAACGTTCAACGACCGCATCAAGCCCTAAATGATCGAACGCCACCTGTGGCTGTTAACTAGACAGTGCCGTACTGGCTTTTAGTTATGAAATATGAGTTATGAGACACTGTGTCTATAAATTAGACCACATAAGATTGTGAATTATCTGAACATCTCGGGTATGTCTGTTGACTAACCTCACTCTACGGATTTCAATGCTGTGGAATAGAGTAACAACTTTCCGGAGTGGATACCGTTACTTTACCAATGGATCCTAACAAAGAGATCTCTATAGTGGGCATGCAGCAGAGCGATGATAATCCATATGTAGATCTTCTCTACAATGCATTAGAGGATGAAGGAATTACTGTCTGTCAGGGTGTGAATTATAAGTTACTTCCCCTGACTCGTTCATCACTTGATCACACAGATGCGGAAGTCATTCAACTGGATTGGCTGTATGGATACTATATGGCAAACGGGTTTACGGGCACCAGAATCGCTGACTTCGCAATAACTGTTTGCCGTACTTTTTTTTTTCTAATTGATCTTTTTATCATCTACTTCCGACAAACATCAGTCGTTTGGACAGTTCATAACAAGAGCCATCATGAGAGTAAATATCCAAGAACTGAACGTATCGTGAATGAGATGATGTGCTGGGTATCTGATGCCATCACAGTCAAATGTGAGCACGCTAAATGCGAAGTCGAATCTGCTTTCTGGATGGCAGGTTTAGATAAAATGTACGTTGTCTCAGACGGAAATTATATTCCAGCATACGAGAATTCTATTTCCAAGCAAGAAGCTCGTATGGAGCTTGGAGTTGACAACTCCACATTTGTATATCTTTATTTCGGAATGATACGAGAGTATAAAGGAATTCCAAATCTGATCGATTCTTTCAATAATATTGATCAGTCTAATGCAGAGCTGTGGATCGTTGGAAATGCATCATCTGAGGGAATTCGTGAGGATATACAAGAATGTGTTAGTGATGCCGAGAATATTTTTACAGTTTTTGAGTTTGTTGAGGCAGATCAGGTCCAGTTCTATATGAATGCAGCCGATACACTCGTATTGCCATATCGAAATATTCTCAATTCTGGCACCGTCCATCTGGGCCTATCATTTGGGTTACCGATTGTGGCCCCTGAAATGGGTTGTATTCCAGCGACAACACCTAAAGAAAATGAATTCCTCTATGATAAGAGCGATCCAAAAGCGCTAGTACGTGCGCTGACACAAGTTCGCGAACACGATGACCTACAAACAGTGAGGGAAGCAAACTACCAACGTGCAGTCTCACAAAGTTGGAATAAGTCAGCGCAAAAACTGAAAGATGTGTATGAATCGGTAACGTAGTGGTAGTGGTCAAATATGGAAAAATATCGTAATCAAATCAACAATTATTACTTCTTCTAGGTATAATTTCGCTCCTTTTAGCTCTGCTCATATAATAAAATTTTATTCTAAAATAAAAGTAGAAATGAGACGTTCTTTGGGAGCGATGACAGCGATTGGATAGCAATCAAAATTTCTTCAGAATTGACGAAAACCACTCTATACGACGTATTATGATCCTTGCGGAGATTGGCGAACAACCGGCTGAATAACGAGATATCTGACGAGCTATACCCGCTCTTATAATCGGTACTTCCCAACTGAGGAATCGGAAGCCGAGCTGAGTCGGTGTGAGTCGTTCGAACTCGGAGCGGCAGGTTACTGAAGTGAAGCATCAGTCTCAGAGAAGCGGAAACTGTGACAAGAACGGCTCGTTCAGATGGCCTTAGTAGAGTGTTGTTACTGACGAGTCGCTGGCCCAAGGCCGCGGGCTGGGTCAGCCCGCGGCCGAGGCGTACGCATCGGGGACGCCGACACCGTTCATCTCGGTCTCCCACCGCCGCTGTAACTCTACTTCCAGCTCGTGACGAATCCAGTCACAGAACGTCTGGAACGTGAACTGCTCGGGCAGGTCGCGCCCGCCCCGTCGTGGGCGGGCGACGACCGCCCATCGCAGCACCAACCACAGGTTCTCCAACAGGAAGCTGACGATCACGAACGCAAACCTGACGAGTGGATCTTGAGTTGTCGTCGTTGCTCGCGCTTGGCGAAACAGCCGGTAACTGGTCTCTATTGCCGAGCGTTTCCGATAGCGGCGTTCGACCTGTGTGGGCGTGCGATCTCCGAGATCGCACGCCACGTACCCCCGAACGACCTCACCGTGCTTTCCTCGATCGTCATTCTGATAAGAGACAGAGACCGCAAGCGGGAATCGGAGTTCCCGCTCGCTGTCCTTGTACATACGGTAGGTGCTCATATACGAGCAGTGCGTATCGAGTTTGTCCTTCATTCGCTCACCCTTTTTTTTGACGGGGATCACTGTCGTCGCTAGGTCGCGTGCGCGGCGAATTACCCGTTCGTTGTAGAAGCCGCGGTCAGCGAGCAAGAGGTCAACGTCGAAGGGATAGGTGCCGACGCGGTCGAGGACGCGCTCGACCGCGTCGGCTTCCTTCTCGTCGCTGCGGACGTAGGTGAGCGCCAGCGTCACCGGCTTCCCGTTTGAGACGACGTACGCGGTACAGTAGCGGTGGCAGGTTGTGGTACCGTCGGTTGGGCTGGTTGTACAGAGTTCACCAGCATCCTCGTCAGGAGAGCCGTGGTAGGGGTTATCGACGAAGTCGATGGAGACGATTCTCGACCGGTCAGGGTCGAGAATCGTCAGAGCGAGGTGTCGAAAGAGGATGTTGGCAGCCATTTCGAGTTGGCCACGCTGAAGGGTATGCAACCAGTTGAGAACAGTATCGTCGCAGGGTGTGTCGTCCGTCTGGGACGTGACTTCCCAGACGGACGACTGATTGACGCTGGCCAGTGTAACGACAGGCCAAATGTCATCGGAATCGAGGGGCGAGCCCTCGATTCCTTCCAGTGGGAGCAGTCCAATTATGTCAGCCGCTACTTCTTTGACATCTGCCGCCGAAAGAACACCGTCTGGTTCGGGTAGTTCAAGCACACTTACCGAACCAGACATCTTCCTCAATCAGACCGACGCTTTAGCTCCGTCTCTCACGCCAGTTGGGAAGTACCGATAATCTTATAACTGTTGGGTTTTTGCTGGAAAGGTGTCAGGGTTTGAGGATAGCATTGTGAAATGCTGCGAAGGCTTTGACCCAGCGGTCGACTGATTTCCAGGAGCTATAGTGGGGGAACCGGTTGTAGAAGAGCCTGGTTCGATATTTCAGCAGGCCGAACCACGCTTCGACGAGAGACCGTTCCCCCACGTTTCTCGGCGTGACTCACAGAGATCGAGGTCATCAAGTGGCCAGTTGTACCACGGACCGCGATCCACGAGGACAACAGGATCGCCACGACAGTGCTTCAGCACTTGTTTGATGAACAGCAACGCATCGAGGGCAGATCGGCCGGGCGAGACCCCAATGTGGATGACCTCGAACGTCTCCATATCGATCGCTGCCCAGATGTAGACCTCGGTTTCTCGACGTTCAGCTTCGTTTCATCGATTGCAACCGTCGAGCGGTGATCGGGGTCCGGATCGAACAGGTGCGCCAGCCTGTGATACCACTGGCGCACGGCCTCATACGACCGTCCGATCACCTTCTCGAGGCGCCGATACGACAAGCCGGTATGATACAGGAACGCTGTCTCGACACGTTGCTCCGTCTGCGTGTCTTCACGCGAAAATATCTCTTGTTCGCATACTTGCCCAACCACGCGGCCGAGCATTACTGAGTCACCAACTTTTCCTTGCTCGGCCGCATCCTTCACGCTAAGGTTGACACCCTTCTGGTGATGATGACTTAGTTTTTGGAGAGGCCATTGTTAGAAGCTCTAGACAGTGAGAAACAATTGATCTGTCCATAGACAATAAGAGGCAATCCAACAGCTCTCTTTATCTAAACTTACCACAACCAAAAGCAGATACCAGAAATGTTAAATTGTTGCTAGCTCTTTTAACGTTGTGAAAATACTCGTCGTGACACGAGAATTTCCACCTAACGTGATCGGTGGAATGGGATATCATCTGGGGTATTTATATTCGAAAATTGTAGAACTAGGACATGAATTAACAGTATTGGCAGGAACCTGTTCACAAAGCTCCAAAACAGCTCATAATTTGATAAACGATAGTATACGTGTGGAGCGATTTTCATACGGAACATTTCACGCACACCATCTTTGGTTTTCGATTGCGCTTAAGAACCGCTTACGAGAGTTTGAAGTGGAAAATTTCGATGTGGCACTAACGCATACTCATATTCCGTTTGAATTGGGTATCCCTACGATACAAAAATACCATGGTTGCTCACGTAAGCAACGTCCCTTCTTTCGTCAAGAATTAAGTGGTCCCAAAAAAATTGTCGATTCACTTATTGATCCTACTAGAAGACTTATTGAGCAACGATCTATTAGATATCTTGATTTTGCCATTTTTAATAGTAAGCTCTGTCGTGATGCCTGGAAAGAACATTATGAGGTTGAAACATCAACAACAGTAATTTACAATGGCGTTGACACTAATATATTCTATCCAAGAGAAGTAGAGGAGCAAAAAGACTATGTCCTATTTGTCGGAGATTCTGTGCGAAAAGGATTACTAACAGTAAAAGAATACGCAAATCAATTATCGGAGGAGGTTTGGGTAGTGGGTCCCTCGAAGGTAGAAGATGAGAATATTACTGCACTTGGTCGAGTGAACCAGGACAGACTTGCAGAACTTTATACTGGGGCAGTTGCTACTGTTCATCCGGCACGATTTGAGGCCTTCGGTAATGTTATTCTTGAATCATTAGCGTGTGGTACTCCAGTCGTTATCAGTGACCAGTGTGGAGCAGCTGAAATTGTAGATGAGACATATGGAAGAGTTACTACCGATCTCCCAGAAGGTGTTAAATCGGTGAAAGGGATTGATCGTAACGTCTGTGTTGAGAAAGCAAGAAATTTCACTTGGTCAAAAGTAGCCGATCAGACAATTAGCAAAATAAGAGAAAATGTAAATATTTTTGAATAGTTCAAATTATGTATAAAACAGTCGTCGCTCTTGCGAAGGAGATTGTTGACGGTGATAGCGACAGCTGAAAGTCGAAGAGGGCAAGGGCACCGCGCTAGCGGTGCCCGATATGTTCCCAGTAAGCCGGTTTGTGTCGGAATCGGCTGCAGCGGACCTGCTACAACAGGTTCGCTGGCGTATGATGTCGAGTGCCCCCGCTGCCGTTCTGACCTGACGGTCAGAAACCGCAGCTACCGGGTGTATCAACGGTATCTGTGTAAGAATTGCGGTCGGACGTTCAACGACAAGACGGGCACAATCTTCGCTCACTCGAAGCTCTCGCTGAAAGAGTGGTACTTCGTAATCTACGTGTTCTTACGGTTCAACACGAGTATTCGGCAAATTGAGGCAGAATTCGAGCTTTCCTACAGAACGGTGAGGCGGCGCGTCGAGCGCTCTAGCGAAGCGCTCGACGCGCCTTTGATCACGCTGTCTGGGCAGGTCGAAGTCGACGAAGTGTACGCGTGTCTGCTGGCCTCAAAGGCTGCGAGTGCGACCAAGCGTCGCGCTCGCGTGGCCTGTCCACGCGTGGGCGCGGAACATATGATGGCGACAAACCACCGGTGTTCACGCTGGTTGACCGTGGTTCGGACGAACGGTACATCGTGCCAGCGAAATCCGCCGACGAATCGACCATTCGACTCCTGCTGGCGGATCGCCAGCAGGAGTCGCTCACCGTCTATACCGATGAATTTCGGGCCTATGATCCGTTCGAAGAAGACGACGCATTCACCCGAGAATACGTCGTCTACAGCGACGGAGAGTATGCTGACTGCGACATCCACATCAACACCTGCGAGAGCCACGCGTCGCTGACGCGACGGTGGCTCTCGCCTCACCGAGAAGTGTCAAAAACCAAGCTAACACCGTATCTCAGAGCCTTTCAGCTTCGACGTGAACTCTTCGGGAAACCAGGTGATGAAGCACTCAAACACGCTCTCGACGCTGCCCTCTGAAAATCAACAATGTGCTTCACAAGAGGAACAGTCGTAATAGCTGATATGGTAAAATCCGACATTCTATGATATATCGTCATTTCATCACTCTATTTCTGTCATAAGTTCTTCAAACTTCCTTCGAAAATATTGTTTCTTATGGCCAGAATTAAACCATCTCCCACGCTCTTTGGCATAATTAGACAATCTTTGTTTCGTATCCGTTTCACAATCAAAAAACCAATTTACACATTTACTGAGTCCCTCTGATGTAGTGGATGCGATCAGGCGATCATCAAGTTTCTTAACTTCAGATTGAGAGCCAGTTGATTCAGTGACCACAGTAGGAATCCCAGCTCGGAGTGCTTCAAGTACTGTCACTGGGAACGGATCAGCCCGAGATGGCTGAACGTACAACCCTGCATTTGCATAAACGTTAGTGATATCTTCGACAAAGCCGCGTACAGTCACACCGGCTGTGTTTGCGTACGATTCACTATGTCCATCTCCCACAACGTGTAGTTCCGCATTGGGATGTCGTTCTCGGATTGCTGGCCACGCGTCAACAAGGAGATCAACCCCTTTGTATCGTGTAGATCTACCGACTGTTAAAGCGGTCTTTTGCTCAAGGTTTGGTTCAATATCGCCGAGGCGATTATATAAATCCGGCTGGATATACGGATGAGCGATATGGATCGGGACACTATTTCCGAAAATCGGTCGAAGATATTCTTTCACAAAGTCGGATACAGCGATAATACCATCAACGCCGTACTGCGCAATAGCGCGAACTACCGGTTTTCCGTATTCCCCGAGCAAATATTTGAAGAAGGTATATACTGATTCAATCTCCACTGAACTGTTCCAGAGTTCGTAGAGGCGATGGTCAGCACATAAGTATATGAGGGTGGAACCGTGTATCATCTTGTGTATCAAACCAGTATATAATGGTCGTGACCCTTCTGCGATGACTGTTTCGTACTTTCCGATTGAGTATCCTCGAACCAGTTCTTGGTAGAACGATTTTGTGGTATGGGGGCTCGTGTTGGAAACACTCACAATATCTGCATCGATAGATTCGGCAAAGCCGCGATGGGCAGGGTGTAACTCCTCGGCGTGTCCATGATACAGCATAGCGATATCCGACATACACCTCTAATTCCAGGACAATTGCGTTAAACTTGCTGATTGGTGTATGTGGATATACCAACATTATATCTGGTTATACAGCTGTAGAAACCACTTATTGAATGGCAGCCTCTGTGCGGGAGTGAGTTGATCCCCCTGCGACCACATTAGTCACAGCTAACAAGGCAGCTCGAATTGGAACCATCAACGAAGACACCGCAATTCATACAGCAGTCTGGACAGTACAACCGTAGAACTATTATCAGAGTGTAACCACTATACAATTGATGGATTGGTATCTTCGTGCACGAGAAAACATACACAAACGGGATCTACGAGAGTTCGCAGTAGATGGAACACGATTTGTTACTCGACGAACGATAGCGAGAGTTCTTGTTAGCCTGCTCACAGAAGTAGATACAAATCCGGACCAAGAATTCCGATACGGGTCCACGTCGTCTACTACGATTGATTCAGGTAGCGGAGAACTCCCTGACCCCTACCGTGAGCGAACCGGGACCTACGAAAATCCGCCCACCTATGTTAGAGAATTTGAAAATGTCCGCCTTGTCGGGACGTACGCACTCGGAGTCACCGGTCCTAAGAGTGTGATTACCGAAACTGCGGGGGGCAATATCCATCTCTTTTGGCCTACTCTCTCCGGAATGATCAAGAAGGATGGCCTTAGGGACACCTTCAAAGCGCTTTTGGACCAAATTGAACCGACCCAAGAGTATGACTACGCTGTTTCTCTCGCGTCGTTCAATGTAGAGAATTACTATCATTGGGTTATCGAACATCTGCCACAGCTTCGGGGAGTCGAACACTATACCGCTCAAGAAGGCGTTTCTCCAGTGTTAATCTTGCCACAAAATCCGCCGAACTGGATGATCGAATCCCTCGCTGTTTGTGGCTACGACAAGGATGACTGGGTCGAATGGACAGGTGAACCAACACAGGTGAACCATCTGATCGTTCCAGAACATCCATTCCGAAGTATGGAAATTTATTTTCCACCCGCTATCGAAAACTGCCGGTGGCTCAGGGACCGGACCACGTCGAACGTCGATACGAAGGTTTTAGATAATATAAATGTGTCTCCCTATTTATATATTTCGCGTGAAGATGCCAACTCGCGGCGCGTTCTGAATCGCGACGAGATATTAGCTGAATTGCGCCCCTTAGGATTCCAATCGTATGTTCTCTCTGATTTGAGTTTCAGACAACAGGTGGCGTTGTTCAGTCAAGCAGAGATTATCGTCGCCCCACATGGTGCGGGAGCGACGAATATGGTGTTTGCGACAGGTGCAGTGTTTGTTGAACTCATACATTCAGGCAACACACGCGGTGCGCATTATTTTCTCTTAGCTCAGGAGTGTGGCCACGAATACATAGGTATTCTATGTGAACCGGTTGAAACCGATATGAAGATGAATATAGGGGATCTCATAGACATACCTATATTTAATTAGGAATTTATGATTCCCAAAAATTATCTCCTTTGTACCAACGAATGAGTCCTATTGCTGTTTCTTTTATACCCCTATTGAACAAAGATTCAAACAAACTCCGTTGACGATATTGCCATTTATCCAGATCAAGACGTAGTATATGTGGATTTTTTCGACCAGAAAAGTTCAAAAACGTACGACGTGATTCAGTAGGTTCCTCATTCAGTATCTGTTCAATAGCTTCAAAATTTGAGGTTCTACCATGGATGATTTTCACTTCGCCTCTTAGATAGGTCGGATACGGAAGCCTACAATTGTATTCCGGCGGGAGAGTTGCAATCCGAACGTCGGTCTTGTACAGTGCCTCTCGGAATGAAGGTTGATTTACGATACCAGAGGCCTTATCAGTATGACGATAGTATATGTCTTCCCATTTGTCAAATAAATTGTCAATTTCTATATTATCAGAAAATATTACCACGCCAGAATTGTACATTGGAAAACTATCTGGGGCTCGAACTTCTATATTGTCGTCTTTATATAATTTATGTCGGCGACCAGTGTCATGAGCTGCAGCAATATCAAATTGTTCGAGTAATTCAAAGAGTTCGGAGATATCCCGACACACATATGTGTCAGAATCTAAGAAAATTGTCTTGTCATAGGGACTCTTACGAAGGTAATCTACGTTATCTTTGAAAGAATAAGATGGATTATCAACCGTAAATACAGTATCAAATATGTCAGAATCAGGTTCTCTATTAGATATTATTGATATTGGGATATCTGGCATATGTTCCTCTAAGCTGCGCGCAGATGTTACTGCCTCGTTAATATATTTTTTGCCAGTAGCGATATAGAGTATACCTTCTGAATTTGCCATATTTCAGTCTAAGTCCACTACCGAATACACTTAGCATTATCTATAGAGAAGCCAGAGACATCGTACGGAAATTTATCCATTAATCGTAAATAAATAATTCGTTTTTCATTTCTAGCTACCTGTCTATGCGTCTTATCTCGGATAGAATATACGCTCATCCGTAGCACATTGTTGATTTCACAGCGTCGCTCAAACAGCATATTTGAGAGCACCCCGACCAGGTTTCCGATACAGCTCCCGACGTAACTGAAACGCTCTGAGATACTGTGTCAACCATTCGTATTCGGTTGAGCTTGGAAACCGCTACATAGCTCTGCATTCACCTCCCCGAGCAGTGTAACCCGAGATGGATCTGGTTGCTGCGCTTCGTGATAGAGGAACTCGGGTAGGTTTGGCGGTGGATACCCGTGTACGCTTCTACGATATCGAACAGCACGAGCTGGGCGACCGACCGGAAGGTCGTCGCCCAGCGCTCCGGCGGGAACGTTGCACCGTCTCCATAGTCGTCGGCGTGATCGACGAACACTCGAAGGATGGCTCTGCTGACTACCAGCGTCAGCAGAGCCGCCAACACTTGTATCCGGACGATATGCGCCTTCTCCGTCTGGAACGACCCCAGCTCGTATCGTGATTTCAACTCACGGAACAGCAACTCCACGCTCCACCGAGCCCGGTACAGCGCACTCACTTCGGCGGGACTGAACTCCTTGCTGGGCAGATTCGTGATGTACAGCCGGTGGCCGTCGTCGGCGTCCTCGTCCCGGACGCCGACGACTCGGAACCGCTTGGGCGTGATCGACTGGCTCTCATCGTAGGGACGACGTTTGACCGAGACTTTCACCGAACGTCGGTTCCTTGGCGGTGTAGGTCACCCACTACGTCGAAAATCTGCTTGCCGACCAGCGGCATAGCGCGCCCGCGCCATCCCTCCAGTTCCTCGGTGATCAGTGGATTCGTACTGCGCTTGAGGCGGCTGACCAAGGAGCCGTCGTTCTCGTCAATCAAGGCGAACCGGCGGTACTTGAAAAAGCCGAGATCAAGCAGAAACAGGCGTCCACGCATCCACGAGCCGGTTTTGAACAGTGTGCTCTCGTGGGTGCGTTCGTCGGTGATCTCGGCGGAGATCATCGACCGTTCGGTGACGTGATGCACGAGGTAGAGTTGGAGACCGGAGACACCCTCGTGAGTTGCTGGAAAAGCCGAGAGGAACCGATGCAAGCGGACGATAGTGGCGTCAGCAGCGATGACGCTACGGAATCGGTCGAAGGCTGGTGCGAGATGATGCGGGACGGCGACCTCCTCGATAGTATGTTCGAGGAGGTCGCCAAGGAGATCAGCGACCTCATCGGTAAAGCGGTTGTAGATGCTGGATGGATAGAGTCCGTGACCAGTAGCGGCGTTGTAGGAGCGGCGATATGCGGCGATGGCGCGTGCTTCGCCGCCAGCGGCGAAGCCCGCAATCAGCGTCCAGACGAACATAGAGACATCGAGTTTCCGGTGGCGGCGGACGACATCCCGCTCACGCGCGATGTCTTCTATACGCACTGCTGGAAAGAGAGAAGTCAATCAGCGTCGTATGAGGACTGGGGAGAGTTTGGGTTTCACACCTCTCCCTACGCGGTCTACAGCGATAACATAATCGGAGTGCCGTCACTTGGTTTCTGTCCTTAACCGAATACGGATGCTCTTTGTGGTGGGGTTGGTCGTCAGTCTCGTCGAGCGCGTCAGCGACGCGCTCATCGAGGATTTCCTCCGGATTCTCCGGCCGGTTTGGACGTTTTGGACGTAGTTTCGTGTACGATAAGCCGAGGCCTCGGAGAAACTCCCCGAGGTAATCCGGATGGTACCCGACGCCGAACTCCTCGGCCAGAAGGTGCTGGATCTCCTGTGATTTCCACGGCTGACCTTCTTTGAGGAGCTTGAAGAGCCCTTCTTGTTCGTCTTCGTCGAGTTTCGGGGGCCGGCTACCCCCAAAGCTCGACATCAATCTTCGAGTCCACCCTCATTCCACGCATCCGCCCATTAGCCGCCGATCGCTGCCGACCGGGAAGCACGGTCGTCAGCTTCCGCAATCGTATCACCCTGGTAGAGATTTTTCACAAACCCGAGACGCTGAATTCTGTGCTTGTCTTCGGCGTCGCGGAGAAGCTCGTCAAGCTTCTCCTCTGAGATGTGACGCTTGATCTCTTTATTTTGATTGGATCGTGTACAACTCTTCATACTGCCCACCGTTATCTATCAGTTCAGCGTGTGTCCCGACTTCAGTTACTTGGCCATTCTCCATCGTGTATATCCGGTCGGCATTTTGAACCGTAGACAACCGATGTGCGATAGTGATCAACGCGTAGTCCCGGTCCATTGCTTCGATCGCTGCCTGGACCTCCTGCTCCAAGTTTGAGTCCAGATCACTCGTCGCTTCGTCTAAGACCAACAAGTCTGCATCCTCTAACAGCGCCCGCGCCAACGCGACACGCTGCTTCTGTCCCCCGGAAAGGCGAACACCATTGTCGCCAAGCGTCGTATCGTACCCGTTTGGTAAATCATCAAAGAATTCGTCAACCCGTGCAATCTCGCAAATACGATCCAATTCTGTCTTTGTTACATCGCGATTCCCAATTGTGAGGTTATACCGCAGCGTGTCGTTGAAAATGAACGGACTCTGACGGACGACCGAAAGGTGCTCTCGCCACTCGTGGATGTCCATCTCCTCTATCGGCACATCGTTTGCTCGAATCTCTCCCTCATCTACCTCGTACAGGCGAGCCAGCAGGGACACGATCGTGGATTTGCCAGCCCCTGATTGCCCGACGAAGGCGATGAACTCGCTTTTCTCAACCTCGAAGTCAACTCCACGAAGTACCTGTTCTTCATCATTATAAGAAAACCGCACATTATCGAATTCGACGGATTCGATTTCGGCTGGAACATCACGGGTGGGTTCATTCGGTTCTTCCCGGTCTTCTAATTTCCGGATGAACGCCTGCGTTCGGACGAGATGCGGTAAGTCATTTTCGAGATTATAAAACTCCGAGTTGAGGCGACTTACTCTCGGCCCGAGTTGGAACATCGCAAATAAAAACACTCCGAGTGCACCAACCGACAAGTCGGCGAAGGTTAATGCGAGGTAAATCAAAACGAATACCGAAACAGCTACACCGAGACTATAGAAGTTACTGAGCGCAGCCTCGTTACGTCGAAGTTTGATACGGGATTCGGTGAACTGATCGATCGCGTCAATAAAGTCTTGGTACAGCTCCTCGGCGAGACCAAAAATACGGATATCTCTGATCCCCTGTGTCCCCGCCTGTGCTGCCTCCTGCCGCTGTTCGTTTGCCTCGGCGACCAATTCCCCGAGTTCATATCCCGGTTCGATAACGTTCCGAAGCAGGACAGTGAGACCTCCGAGAACCGCGAGTGAAACCACCGTGAGCACCGGGGCAATGAACAGTGCGACTGAGAGATACGCTAATGCCAGAAAGAGCACTTCTGTAAGTTTGACAACGCGCTGAATCGCCCGCCCAGCGTAATTTGTTTGCGTAACAATCGCATTCAGTATATCGTCCGATCCTTCTTCGTCGAAATACTCGATTCGGGCGTCCAACGCACTTCGAAATGCTCGCATCTGTAGATCGCGGATGTAGTACGTTCGCAACGCCTCGCGGAACCACGCCACGACGAAACTCATCGTGTACCGGGCTGTCATCACGACAGCAACGCCGACAACGACAAACCCGAGGGTGAACGGGATACCCAGCGTTTGGTATACCGTCACGAACACGGCCATAAGCCCATCAGCTTGAGCAACGGGGTCTTCTGCCTGGACGATCTCAACGATTGGTAGAATAAAACTTAGACCGACCCCCTCGAGGACTGCAGCAACGAGTCCCAGCCCGATGATCAGTACCGTAAACTTCGGGTTGAACCGAGCTACATCCAGAAGCGCGTTAATCTTTTCTCGACGGGTGACAGTGGCATTTTGCGAGTCAGACATAAATACTTGTGTGAAGACAGGTCTACCTTTATTTATGGTACATACGGATAAAAAGACTCTGACTTCTTAGTCTGGATCGAAATAGAAACTGCCAGACCAAGCGCTACCTCAACACCATTCGTTCTGAGGCATTGTTCAGATTAGTTGATTGAAGCAGACGGCAAATGCTTGCAACCAGGTTTCTGCTGTGTTCGGATCGGCGTGTCTGAAGTGGGTAGCGAAGGCTTCAGTTCGGTGTTTGAGCTCTTTGAAGACGCGTTCGACGGCATTCCGATTCCCGTGGGTGACGTGTTGGAATCGGAGCGAGTGGCGATGGCAGGCCGCCTGCAGCCAGGGTGCGCCATCGACCAGAAAGATCGCGTCGTCAACGAGATGTTTCTCGCGGAGTTCCGTGAGAAACATCTCGGTCAACGCAGAGGTTCTGGTCGAGAACAGTCGCACGTGTAGCAGGCGATTTGAGTCGGGGTCGACCGCAGCAAACAGCCAGTAGCGCTGGTCATTCACTCGAATTACTGTCTCGTCTACCGCAACGTAATTCGGATTCCGTCCCTCTGTCGGCTGTAGGTCAGCCTTCTGAATCCAGTTGTGAACAGTGGATCGGCACCGATCGACACCCAGGCCAGCGAGGACGGAGACGGTATCCGACAGCGACAATCCCGCCAAATGGAGTTGGATACCCAACTTCATCGCCGGCTCGGGTGTCGCCTCTCGCTCCACAAATCCTAACTCAGGCCAGTCGCTACATCCGGTGAGGCGGCGAGTTTCTGGTATGGACACCAAGAAACTACGTCCGCCTCATCCTTCGATCTTATCTGAACAGTGCCAAAATTAATACTTTGTCGGGCCGTTTCGACGAGCGAAAGCGTAACGTAGACCAGAGCATACGAAAATGAATAATCTATTAACACTCCAATATCGTGTTATCCTTGAGCAGGACTCTTCAGGAGTTCAGTCATCGGAATGAAGATTAATCGCTATTAATTCATAAAATATCTACAGAAAATTTGTTATGAAAATAATTTATTTCGTCAGTCAGTTTCCAAAATTGTCCGAAAGTTTCGTTATAAATGAAATATATGAGCTTAAAAAACGAGGGCATACTGTATCTATATTTGCCATTACTCAGACAGATGAAGAAATCGTTCATAAAGAACTTCAAAATATAGATTTGACAGTTCACTATGCGGAGCAACCTTCTCTTCAATCGCTTCCTGATCTCCTCTCACATTATATTTTGAATCCGACCGTATTACGTCAAGCAGCATTTGTCGATGAACCACGCTACCACGCCTCTTGCCTTCATCTCGGAAAGCAGCTTATCGAATTTATTGAATCAGAAGGCAGTGTTGATTTAATACATTCTCATTTTGCAGTGCCAAACCGTATAGCAGTCACATATGCGGCTGCGTATTACGATATCCCCTGTACCATTACCGCGCATGCTTACGAGATCTTCTCTAATCCAGATATTCAACGACTACAGCGTCTCTTTTTGCGCTTTGATCATGTGATTGTCCCTTCTAAGTATAATAGAGAGTTTCTCCGAGAGAAATTCGGAGTAAATACTGAGATGACTGTAGTTCCGGCGACAACGGATGCCAATAAGTTTGATCAATCTGGCAATTGTATATCAGGGCGGCTCCTTACGGTTGCACGGCTTGTTGAAAAGAAAGGTCATAAATATATGATTGACGCAGTTGCGAAGCTCATTAAGCAGGGATACGATATTGAATACCATATTATCGGTTCGGGAGAGCAAGAGCAGTTTCTTAGGGATAGGGTTTATGAATTTGGTATCGAAAGTTATGTTGAGTTCTTAGGACATGTTTCCGATGATCGTCTAAAATCGGAACTTTATGATGCTGAATTGTTCGTTCTTCCTTGCGTAATTGCTTCGGATGGAGACCGAGATGTTGCGCCGGTGGCATTGAAAGAAGCAATGGCGACCCGAACAGCATGTGTGTCAACAACTGTATCTGCAATACCGGAGCTCATTACCGACGGCTATGATGGAATACTAGTAGAACCGAATGATTCCGAAGTGATAGCAAAGGCTGTGGCTGAACTTCTTGATAATCCAGCACAAAGAAAACGGTTAGCAAAGAACGCGCGAAAAACTATCGAAACGAAGTTCGATATCCGATCTGCTGTTGATCAATTAGAGAACCTATTCATTACACTTACCTGACTATCTGAATAATATCAAATCATATTCCGATATACTGAAGATATACGTGACCCGTAATCCTCTGCAGTATATTTAGACTGGATTTGTTTCCTAGCATTTCTGCCCATTTGACAGCGTTCATCAGGGTTATCATACATATATTGTATTGCCACTGCTAATGATTCAATCTTGCCCGCTGGTACTGTAATCCCATCCACACTTTCTCTTATACAGTCCTTAGCCCCGGTGTTCTCAGAAACGATCACTGGAAGACCTGATGCCATCGCCTCTATTACGACAAGTGCAAATCCATCTTCCATAGAAGGGAATACAAAAACATCTGCACGTTCAAACCATTGGTATAAATCATCTACCCACCCTAAAAAGTGAATGTCCTTCCTATTCTGATACTCTTGAACTAATGGTCGTGCACTATCTTGAATAGCGCTCGTGATGATTAATTCTGCTTCAGTTAGATCTAGAGAATCCCAGGCAGGTAGCAGATATTGAATCCCTTTGCGAAGGGAAACCTGACCAGAATATATAAAATAGATCTTGTCTTCGTCGAAATTTACTCTTTTACTTTGTGCCTTCTTCCCATCTGAAAATTTAGGGATCTGGGTCCCAAGTGGGACTTTTTTCACTTTATATCTAGAAAAGCCCCGATTTAAAAATGAATCTTGGGCGAACTTTGACGGGGTGACTATATAATCCGCAATTTCGTATTCTCTAACTTCTCGGCAGATATGTTGTTCAGAAATAGGACATTCTCCTTGGTTATATTTTCCAAACTCTTCGTCAAGAATATCCTTTTGTGTCTTAATATGAACAGAACTTCTCTCAACCACGGTTGTTAATCCCAATTCATTAGCTCTCTCTAAACTTTTAAGACAGCCCCCCGCGAATCCTATAAAAATACCATCTTCAGTGGCTTCTAATCTTCTAGATACAGACCTATCGAATAGCATCGTCTTCAAGCGTCTTGAAGGGTCATTCCAATTCACCGGTATGAGACTTGTTAAAAGAGGAAAACGATGAGTAATATATTCAACTATATGTGGATGGTGAATATGCGATATCTTTCTATTAGAAATTAAGGAAGTATCAGATCCAAAGTTCGGTTGAGTAGAATATATCATTTTCAGGTAATTCCGTTCCTCTAATTCTCCACCCAGCATTGGAACGTGAAACGATCCAGGAACGGATATAATCACCTGCATATCTACATCTAATCAAGTATTAGTAATAAATTATCGCTTATGTGGTGATCCAAGCACGTCAAACTTGGTGTGAAGGGAGAGTAGTTGAGCCTTCCAGTGTATCTCGAAGATACCCGCCCGCACATTAAGTAGACACACGCAAACACATATTTATGAAGGAATTGCCGACTGTACAGCACGTCGAAGCAGCCTTCTGTTCCATACTGGTTCCTCATATTACCACGTGGAAAAGTCGGACCCGTACCATTCGACAACCGTATTGAGGAGACCAAACTCAGTACCTCACAAACTGGTTAGTTAGAACGTCTGCTTGCTGAGGATGTGTCCAAGCACCAGCAGCAAGCAGACAGTGAAATCCACGAAGACCAGCTCCTTAATTTCCTCGTCAATCAGCTTAACGAGGAAGTTTCTCTCTCCCAATGCTGAAATCGATGCTGAGAACATCTACGAAGTCCTCGTCGGCGCGACCGCCGACGGGACCTCAGTCTCAACGCTGTGTGAGTCCAGTGAGGGCTCACCGCCTGCGAACACGATCCTCTACCATCTGCGAACAAAGTTCGAGCCGGAACGGCTCGAACGAGTCGATAACACGCTCCTCCGGCGAAATATCGTCGACCTGCTTCCCGAGCAGGTGGAGGTCTGCGCAGACTTCCACCTGCGGCCCTACTACGGTGACGAAGACGAGACAGACCCCCTCTATCATTCCGAGGCAAGCGCGGAACCACCGCGTTCCACGCTTACCGCACTCTACGCGCGTGTGAAGAACAAGCGGTACACGCTGGCGGTGTCGCCGTCTTCAAGATAGCCCACCGCCAGCAGCGTCATCGTCGAGTTTCTTGGACTGCTTGACGACCTGGACACCGGAGTCAAGGCTACCTCAACGTGGATTCTACGATAGCAAGTGTCTCACGCTGTTGCAGGCGCACAACCACGCTTACGTGATGCCGATCATTCGGTGGGGAGATACCACTCAGCAGGAACTCGCGGAAGGATGGAGTCGCGTGATCAACCACGACCTGACGGAAACTCGACGGTCCACCTGTGACCGTCGAGTTTCCCGTCTACATCGACTGTACGTACCTGAATGGACGGTATGACGAGTACAGAGTGGCGCGTCACGGCTACGCCGCTGATGCACCGTTCATCGAGACACCACACCAGGCTCGATACCACTACTCGAAACGCTTCGGTATTGAGTCGAGCTATTGCTTGTCCGAGCAAGCGATAGCGACCACAACGAAGCGAGATCCGACGGTGAGACTGATCTACGTCGTGGTGAGTCTACTGTTGTAGAACGCGTGGCGGTATCTCCACTACGAATATATGGCGACGCCTCGCCACAACAGAACAGATGGCTCAGGTCACGCTAACTGGCGATGCTTTGTGAGGGACTGAAACTCAGCATTAAAACGACCAAGGTCCCGTCTGGGAAACCGTCAATACTGAGGCGTTCAAAGTTATACACATCAGAGCCTCCGATCTAACCTCTGTATATTACTGTCGATCAACAAACATTGAAGTGCTGTCACAGCGATGTAGTTGTGGTGGATAACTATAGTAGCGTTTGCAACTGATTACTCATCCGATCGCACGCCGTCGTGCGATCGAGTGAGTGAAGACTTGCAAACGCTATTATAGGCCCTTGACGATCTCAACCCCTAACTTCACATTAATGAACCGTGGAAAACAGTCATTGGCCGAAGTTGGTTCAGCACTCAAATACTGAATTGGACCTTCCACAGTCAATTCTGTACCATAGGACTTGGAAATAGTAGAATGCTGGGTCAAAGCTTTCGCCGCGTTCCACTACACATATATCATTCCGAGATAGCATCAATTATAAGTAGTGTGTTTCCCAGTTAATTTAAGTAATACTAGCTCAAAGCCTTGGAGATATGTATGATATTAAAGATATAAAGAAAGCGTACCGTCGCCCAAGATTAATATTACGAGAATTAGTTAGACGTAAATCAGATGTGATGAATTCTATATTTGGCGGTAATTTTGGGGATTACATTATGGAACAGGATTGGGATAATCTAATTACGCTCTTGCGAAGTAGATTGTTGATATCGAGAGCTGCGACTGAAAGTCGAAGAGGGCAAGGGCACCGCGCCAGCGGTGCCCGATATGTTCCCAGTAAGCCGGTTTGTGTCGGAATCGGCTGCAGCGGACCTGCTACGACAGGTTCGCTGGTGTGATGGTGTCGAGTGCCCCCGCTGCCGTTCTGACCTGACGGTCAGAAACGGCAGCTATCGGGTGTATCAACGGTATCTGTGTAAGAATTGCGGTCGGACGTTCAATGATAAGACCGGGACGATCTTTGCTCACTCGAAGCTCTCGCTGAAAGAATGGTACTTTACGATCTACCTATTCTTACGGTTCAACACGAGCATTCGGCAAATCGAAGCGGAACTCGATCTCTCCTACAAAACAGTGAGGCGGCGCGTCGAGCGCTTCGCCAGAGCGCTCGACGCGCCTTCGATCACGCTGTCTGGCCCGGTCGAAATCGACGAAGTGTACGTCTCTGCTGGGCTCAAAGGCTGCGAGCGCGACCAAGCGTCGCGCTCGCGTGGGCTGTCCACGCGTGGGCGCGGAACATATGATGGTGACAAACCACCGGTGTTCACGCTGGTTGATCGTGGTTCGAACGAGCGGTACGTCGTGCCAGCGAAATCCGCGGATGAATCGACCATTCGACTCCTGCTGGCGGACCGCCACCAGGAGTCGCTCACCGTCTATACGGACGGATTTCGAGCGTATGATCCGCTCGAAGAAGATGACGCATTCACCCGGAAATACGTCGTCCACAGTAACGGAGAATATGCTGACGACGACATCCACATCAACACCTGCGAGAGCCACGCGTCGCTGGCGCGACGGTGGATCTCGCCCCACCGAGGAGTATCAAAAACCAAGCTAACGCCGTATCTCAGAGCCTTTCAGCTCCGGCGCGAACTCTTCAGAAAACCAGGTGATGAAGCACTCAAACACGCTCTCAACGCCGCCCTCTGAAAATCAACAATGTGCTTCACAAGAGCGATCTAATTATTCTTGACGCCTGCCGATATGATCTTTTTAAGTCAGCGAATATTCTCGAGGGGAAATTACAGCGTTTCCATTCTCGGGGATCACATACTGGAGAGTTTATTCAACAAAATTTTAAGAATGGATCATTCCGTGATGTTGTATATGTATCATCCAATCCTAATCCAGCAAGCGAAGCCGATGCAGAATTTGCAGCAGTTGAAGAAGTTTGGAAAACGGGATGGGATGACGATCTTCACACTGTACCACCGAAAGAGATGGTAGATGAAACGATACGAGCAGAAGAAAGATATCCTAATAAGCGATTAATTAGTCATTTCTTGCAGCCACACTATCCTTGGATTGGCCCCAAAGGGCAGGAGTTTATGTCAAAGAATGGATATAGATCTCAGAACCGGGATGATCATATTTGGATACAGCTCGAGAATGGTAAACTGACAAAAGAGCAGATCTGGGAAGTGTATGAAGAAAATCTCCGTATAACACTTCCATATATCCGAGATTTATCGGATTCGCTCAGTGGAAAAACAGTTATTACATCAGATCACGGAAATGCGTTCGGTGAATGGGAGGTATATGGCCATCCGCCGGGAGCCTATATTGACCCACTTGTTCAAGTACCATGGTTGGAGTTACCCTATGACAAGCGTAAGAAAATACGCACTACAGAGGAGGGTGTGAAATTTTCAGATGAGCAACTCCCAACGGAACAGTTACGGGACCCAGGTTACGTTGAGTAGATATACACCACAGTAGCGTCTTTCTTGGGCATCATATACTCTACACAAAAAATTGCTGACAATAGAGAGAAAAAATTCGATCACGAGCTGGAAATATAGGAAGATAAGACGGTCGAATATATGTACAACGGCAAATATAGATACAATATCTTGAGACGAATAAAGCGAGCATACAGACGAGGAGGTTACAAACAGATATTGAAAGGGATATTTCGAACAGGGGTACGGAACCTCACGCCGAATCATTATCCATTTAAACCAAGTAAAGTAATCAAAAGTCGAGACCTGTACGATAAAGACCGTCTATGGGAATTACCGACGATTGATAATGATCAATTAGACAGATCTGAGAGCGCCCATCCATTTGGAAGAGAATATGAGGGAGAGAATTTTTTACAGTCATGCGAATATACATACAGAGAAGATTTCGTATGTGAAATTGATAATATAAGGATAATTGGTCCAAATGGAGTCGGTATCACAAATACAGGTGAGTTTATTGCTGATTCAATTACTATACCGCAAGAACCCGTCCGAATAGAAGAATCAGTGCGGCGCGCTTTCGTAAAATATCCACTCCTCACATTACAAACACTTAATGGGATCCATTCGCCATATTTCTCTGCAAGCCCCTCGCAGTCATTAGAGTATGCTTGCTTACTACATAGCAAGTGGAACAATTATTACCATTGGCTTATTGAACATCTTCCTAAGATTCGTGGAGTAAGACATTATGAAGCTCAAACAAGAAATAAACCAACACTAATCATACCAAATGATCCCCCTCCATATGTTCTTGAGAGTCTTAAAGTTCTAAATATTGACACTTCTGCTTGTGTTGAGTGGAATCCACCTGCGATAGATGTAGATACTTTGGTATTGCCCGCATATCCTGAGGCTACCCCCGAAAACCTGCGATGGCTTAGAAGACACATCCAGGCTCCGCTCACCGAGGGCCAACATAAGTCACAGAAGCGCATTTATATTTCGCGTGGGAATGCTCAAAAAAGGAAAATAAGTAATGAAAATCAAATAGAGGATGTGCTTGATAAATTTGGGTTTAAGCGGGTACTCGCAGAAGATTTCGCCTTTACTCAACAGGTGAAATTATTTTCAAATGCAGAGGTAATACTCGGCCCCCACGGAGCTGGACTCACAAATATGATCTGGGCCAATAACGCAAAGATCATTGAATTACACAATAATTATATTCGAGATCATTACTATATTCTAGCAAATAATTTGGGACATAATTATCAACCAATCCAAGGTCGCAGTATAAAACCCGATGATATCAACTCTAATTTGATTATTGACCCGTCTGAATTGCGCAGAACCTTATCGCGGATCGTTTAATATAGTCTAACCCATCGTATTTACGCCAAGAAAGGTGTGTCAATCGATTCCTTCCCAATCTGCTCGTAGCCCAGTATGGAAGACAAAGTAGAAATGATTACTGCTTGTACAGGAAATTTCTATCATCGCTCTTGTGGAACAGATTGTTGGTGAGGTTTCTCCGGGGTGAGTCAACTCGGTCGATTCCGTCGTTCACCCAGGCTCTCTCCCGTTCTGGCAATCCCGATCAATGAACAAAGGTACAACAAAACCGCCCGACAGCTCGCCACCAACAATATTCTACCCAAGAGCGAAATCTGTAGTCGTTCTACTCTATTCGGCTCGTGATATATATTGTCAACAGTTAGCACGCAGAGGCAGACAGCAGGCGTACAGACAGCACAGACACCCGATGATGAGAGGCTTCATCGGCTCGCAGTAGAGGCAGGCAAATATCTCGGTTTAAATGTCAGTGAGCCACTCCAAATAGCGGAGCTATTCGCTCAAGGTGATGCAAACGGATACGACGAGAGCGATATTCGGGACTGGCTCGGAGCGGAGGAACTCGATGGAAGGAGCGAGATACCTGTCCCACCACAGGGCGACGTGTTGGGCGAGCTTTGGCGAGTCGAAGATTCTGCTACTGTAGCACCAACACCCTCCGACAAAATCGAGAGATTCCGCGAGTGGTGCAAGGACAAACGCGATATGCGACGAGAGGAGTACGATGATGGAATCCACCAGCATCCTGTCGAACACGCATACACCTACAAGAGCGAACGACAGAAATCGGTTCGAGCCAAGGATGTGGAGCGGTACTTTCTCGATGCATACCCCACCCTCACGACAGTCCTACTGACCTACACTCGCCCTCGAAGCGAGGATGAGTCTATTGCCGAACACGCAGACAAGTTCTATCCTGAGTATCCCAACCAGACGAAGCGCCGAGAGTGCATCAAAGCGACGGGATACTGGGAGGAGTTTGCTGGTGTATCCCTCCTTGCGCCGAAGGACGTAGCACCAAAGCCTTGCGCCGAAACGACACACGCTCACGATATGATAGTGATTCCCACCTTCATCTCGTCAGAGTGCTTCGACCCACTGCGAGAGGAGGGCGTCGATGTGTCGATACGGTATCACCGCTCTGACAAGGTGGAGGCTCCGTCCTCTGTCAATCGGCTTGACCTTGAGCAAGAGCGAGGAGCAACCACAGCCCTCGCGCAAGAAGTGGGCGCTAACCTACCTGTACTGAGTGCTATCGAGACGTTCCGCGATACGGTGGAGATGGATGCATCCACCAACTCAGCGCGATATGAAGCCAAGCTCGACGCCACACACTGCCCTAAGTATGTCGAGCGATGGTGCGCTCATATGAGCTGTGGCAAGGATGGTGAACCTGACTCGAATGGGATACGGCGCTGGCGTCCACTCGGCAGATTCAGTGAGATAGCCGACTCGATGAAGGAGGAGCGAGACTATTAGGTGGAGGGTGTTGGTGCTAAAGAATCATCAGCGCCGAGTAGGATGAATCTGAGTTGTGTGAGGTATCGAGCGAACAATAGGCAGGATAACACAAGTGGTGTGTGAGATGACCACACCTGCTGTCGTGAAGTTTGATGAAGGGACTCGGCCAGATAATCCTGGCCTCTAGGCAATCGGGTACATCGTAGGGACTGACGACTGGACTGAGGAGGGGAGTGACAACATCGCAGAATTGACCAACAACCGCACCGGGTTGAGGACTATAGTTACAGTTTGTAAATACAAAGATTAGGAACACAATATATTAACAAAACTTAATATTCTGAATTTATATATCCGAGTTGTTCCAATCGGTCGGTCACCTTCTCCGAAGCCCTCGCCTGTTTATTTTCTCCGGTGTGTGGCTCTAAACTATTGGTGAAATTTGACAATTCAGACGACAAATCGGCGTCGCCGAACACCTCACCTGTATCAGTACACCGTTCGACCGAGGATGTAGAAGAATACAATTTTTGATGATGGTGAGTGTATTGTTTAATGTCATCATTGATATTGTCAACGTGTTTTTGAATTCCCTCCAACGGGACTCCAAATCGTTCAGTCAAGGCTATATCTTGTTCAAGCGTATCGTGCAGAGTTGGAGCATCCGTTTGAACCCCAGCACGGGAGAGTAGTGTCCCATACAAATTCTTTAGGCTGACTATTTCATTTATTTCAGTGGTAGTAGACTTCGGACCAGAAACAACGAGAGGGACTTGAACACAAGCGTCTTGCAGCGATACCGTATGACCAAGTACCCCGTCTTCAGCAATAGCCTCTCCGTGGTCTGAGGTTAGAATAACTATTGTCTCATCGCGAATATCTGCCTCCTCAAGTGCCTGAAGTAATTCTCCTGCAAGTTTGTCTGCTCTATGTACATAACTTTCATAGAGCAATGTCAGCATCTCTTGTTCGCGGTCATCAAAGGTTAACTCCCCCGCTGCGTGTGGCCACTGGTTCTCCGAGACTGATGCAAGGTACTCCCACTCCTCATCAGACCCATAATCAGAGGGCTCAACACCGATTTCTCGGAGACGTGACTTACTGTATTCCCAAGGGGCGTGAGCCGACAGTATATTTACAAATGCGAAAAACGGGCGCTCAGACCTAGCTTTGGACGTGATGAACCGTTTCGCGTCTGGGACAATATAATCGTCCAGCTCCTTTCGTTCGTCAACGTTTTCAACGGTCCGTCCAAGCACTTTATTGAACCCAGCATAAAGGATATTTGAGCCTGTTTTCCGGTCTCCGAACAGCAGTTCTCGGACTCCCATCATCAGTAATGCTCGCTTTCCGGGATAGTCCTCCCGAAAAAGGACTTCATCAAGAGAGTGACCGTCATCAAATAGTTTCTTCCGCAACGAAAAGCTAGTAGTATTGAATCCCCTAGACATATTGAACGCGGCCGAAGTGAACAAATTCCCAGTGAAAATTCCGGTCCGGTATCCTTCTTCGGATAACCGTTCAGCGAGCGTTATGTGTTCCTCAGGAAGCCACCGGCTTTCCGGTGTTGCGCCGTGTTCTGTTGCGTATTTTCCGGTGAACATTGAAGCGTGTGAGGAGAGTGACCAAGGGGTAGGAGCTATGGCGTTATGATAACCCTCACCTCGTTCCAATTCGGCCTCAATAATTGGCGTAATATCCCTATTTGCGAAAGTGGTTGATTTTGCACGCACTGTATCTAAAACGACGAAGAGGATATTCGGCCGCTGTGTCATAGACATTTCTTTTCACAGGGAATATATATAATTGGCTGACGGGGGTGGGGTCGTGTTTAGTTTGGAGCATTGAGCCAGCCAGCAAATGCTTGGAGCCAATTTTCGGCAGTTTTAGGCTGTACGTGGCTGAAACAGTTGGAGAACGAGGACGTTCGACGCTTGAGCTCTCGAAAGATTCGTTCGATGGCATTCCGATTTCCATTCCGTTCAGTTTGAAATCGGAGCGATGCTCTGGCCAGGGCAGTTTGGAGGTGTTGAGCGCCATCGACGAGAAACACGGCGGATTCGACATCGTGTTTCTGGCGAAGTTCTCGGAGAAAGATCTCGGTTAATGCAGTCGTTGTCGTCGCAAACAGCCGCAGATGCAGCAGGTCGTTTGTGTCGGGATCAGCTGGAGCATACAGCCAGAACTGCTGATCGTTGATTCGAATCACCGTTTCGTCAACCGCAACGTGATTCGGGTTTCGACGCTCTGTGGGCTGTAGATTGGCTTTCTGGATCCAATCGTGGATTGCTTTGCGAGATCGCTCGACACCCAACTCTTCGAGCACGGAGACGGTATTCGACAGCGATAGCCCCGCTAACTGCAGTTGAATACCGAGCTTCATCGCACGCTCGGGTGTCCGCTGTCGCTCCACAAAACCCAAATCAATCCAATCAGTACATCCGGTGAGGCGGGCGATTTCTGCCATAGACCAGCAAGAAATCATTCCGCCTCACTCTTCATCCTTAACTAAACACGACCTACCGAACGAACATCACCACTGTAACACCGACGACGACCGTGGCGAGAGAGAACGGAACATTCAGGATCTGATACGCCGACACGAACAGCCCCATACACCCGTCGCATTCGTAGCTGGGTCCCCGCTGGCTTGGACGAGTTCGATCACGGGAAGGCGAAACCCAATCCAACAGCTTCAAGGCCCGCCGCAGTGACGCCAAACACGATGATTAGCGCCGTGAGCTTTGGGTCAAATTCGGCCACCTCCCAGAGGGAGGCTATTTTGTCGCGCCGAGAAACGTTCGAATCAGACATGGTGGAGAGTCAGTATGTCAGTTCACGTCGTGGCAAGCACATAAACGCATCCCACCGGTCATACGGTGAGAGCTATCATCATACACGGGCAGGAGACACATTCTTCGTGGTACTTCGCGGCGATATTCACTAGTAACTGAACAGGTGGTTCGGACTACTCGCCAGCGCTTCCCCGGGTAGTATGGCTCGAGACAACGTTCTCGCGGATGATGCGTGTTCCGTAACCCTATGAGCACCGCAGTTACACCCGCTCTTCGAAGTACCCAAGCGACTTCCGAAGCCCGTCCCGCAACGATACCTCGGGCTCCCACCCCAACTCCGAGCGCACCTTTGAGATGTCGGGCCGTCGCACTTGGGGGTCCTGCGGGGGCAACTCCTCGTGAGTAATCCCGCTGTCGCTCCCCGTAACCTCCAATACGATCTCGGCCAGTTCATTGATACTCCGCTCGTCTGGATTCCCGATGTTCACCGGCTCCTCCACATCGGACTCCAACAACGCCACCAGCCCATCAATCAGATCGGAGACGTAACAGAAACTCCGGGTTTGCTCACCGTCCCCATACACAGTCAAATCCTCACCAGTCAACGCTTGTTTCATAAAATTCGGAATGACGCGCCCATCATCGAGTCGCATCCGCGGACCGTACGTGTTGAAGATCCGCGCCACCCGAACATCCAATTCGTGCTTATCTCGATATGCCCGCACTAGCGACTCGCCGTAGCGCTTGGATTCGTCGTAACACGACCGTGGTCCGTACGGATCAACGTTCCCACGATATGATTCGGGCTGTGGGTTCACTTCGGGGTCGCCGTATACTTCACTCGTGGAAGTGAACAGGTATGTCGCGTCCTTCTCTTTCGCCAAGCCCAGTGTCTTGTGCGTCCCTAACGCCCCGACTTTCAGTGTCTTGATCGGGTGGTCCCGGTAGAACACGGGCGAGGCGAGACTGGCGAGGTGCAACACGGCGTCTAACTCGCCGGAGATGTGGATGAATTCGGTGACGTCGTGTTCGTAGAGGGTAAACCGGTCGTGGTAGAACGCGTCCTCTAAATTCTCGGTTTGCCCGCTGACGCGGTTGTCCATCCCAATGACTTCGTGCCCGTCTTCCAATAACCGGTCACAGAGGAATGAGCCGAGGAACCCGGCGGCGCCGGTGACGAGGATGCGGCTCACGAGAATTGTGCCTCCAAGATGTTTTTGACGGCGTCGTTCATTTCGCCGTCGTCGTGGGTGAGCGCCATTTCGATGTTCGCCTGCAACCAGCTCGGGATGTTCCCGATGTCGTACCGGTCACCGTCAAGCTCGACCCCACGCACACCGTCGAGCTTCCGGATGGCGTCTGTTAACTGGAGTTCACCGCCAACACCCATCTCAGTGCGGTCAAGCGCATCGAAGATCTCCGAGGTAAGCACGTACCGTCCGGTGATTGCGAGGTTTGACGGCGCCTCCTCGCGCGGGGGTTTCTCGACAAAATCCGTGACGGGGAAACTCCCGCCTGAGGACTCGACATCGCCGACGTCTGCTACCCCATAGGAGGGAACGTCGGCCCACGGGACGCGTTCTAACGAGAGGACGGACGTCTCGTGGGTTTCCGCGGCGTTGATCAGGTTCGCTGTGCACGGCGTGTCGCTTTCGATGATCGTATCGCCAAGAAGTAACGCGAACGGGTCGTCGCCAACGTGTTTTTCGGCGTACTGGACGGCATCGCCTAACCCGTCGCGTTCTTTCTGCCGGACGTAATGAATGTCGGCCAGGTCTGCAATGTCTTGGACGCGGTCGAGCCGGTCGTGTTTCGCGTCGGCTTTCAACGCCTCTTCAAGCTCGTAAGACTTGTCGAAGTGCCGTTCGATCGCTTGCTTCCCACGCCCCGTAATAATGAGGATATCGTCGATTCCAGCCTCAACGGCTTCTTCGACGACGTACTGGATCGTCGGTTTGTCCAACACCGGCATCATTTCTTTTGGTTGGGCCTTCGTCACTGGGAGGAACCGCGTCCCGAACCCGGCCGCCGGAATCACTGCCTTCGTTACGTCCATACTTGGATACGACTGGAAAGGCGACTCACATACCTTTTGTCATTACTACGACGAAACGACAGGCAGTACTATGAGCAGAACCCACATCGCAACTTGATCGTGCAGAGTCACCCCATCACTTGATGTAGCGTTCCGTGGATACGTGAACTAAGATGCGTTTGTCTGTTATCGGGAGCGGGTATGTTGGCACGACGATCGCCGCCTGTTTCGCGGATCTTGGGCACGACGTCGTCAATATCGATGTCGACGAGGAGACTGTTGCAACGATCAACGACGGCGACCCGCCAATCCACGAGGACAGCCTCGACGAGTTAGTTGCGACCCACGCTGGCAGTGAGAGTACGGGCCGACTCCGCGCGACGACTGAGTACGACGCGGTGCTCGACACTGCTGTCACGTTCTTGTGCTTGCCGACCCCGCAAAACGAGGATGGCAGTATCGATCTGTCGATTATGGAGGCGGGGGCGGAGCAACTCGGTGACACGCTCGCGCAGAAACCTGATTGGCACTCGGTCGTGGTGAAAAGCACCGTGATCCCGGGCTCGACTGCAGACGTGATTACACCAGTCATAGAGACGGCGAGCGGGAAGACGGCGGGCGAGGAGTTCGGGGTCGGGATGAACCCGGAGTTCCTGCGGGAAGGCTCTGCCGTCCACGATTTCCTGGACCCGGATAAAGTGGTACTTGGTGCGGATGACGACCGGGCACGCGACGATATGCGGGCGGTGTTCGACCCACTCATCGAACAGGCGGACGCGCCGGTCGTGGAGACTGACACGCGCACCGCGGAAATGATCAAGTATGCGAACAACGGATTCCTCGCCGCAAAGGTGTCGCTGATCAACGACATCGGGAACATTTGCAAGGAGTTCGGGATCGACGCGTACGACGTGGCGGAGGCGATCGGGCTAGATCACCGGATCAGCGACCAGTTCCTCCGGTCGGGCCTCGGGTGGGGCGGGAGTTGTTTCCCGAAAGACACCGCGGCGATCCGCGCCGCAGCCCGTGAGCAGGACTACGAACCCGTAATGCTGGATGCGGCGACCGAAGTAAATGATCGGCAACCCGAACGGCTCCTCTCGCTGATGGATCGCCACGTCGACGTGACCGACGAGCGCGTCACCGTGCTTGGCCTGGCGTTCAAACCCGGGACGGACGACGTGCGGAACTCTCGCGCGATCCCCGTCATCGACGGGTTACAGAATCGGAACGCGAACGTCGTCGCGTACGACCCGGTTGCTGCTGACGAGATACAGGCGCACTTCCCGGGCATCACGTACGCGGACACGCCGTCCGATGCGCTCGACGACGCCGCGGCGGCGCTCGTCGTCACGGACTGGCCCGAAATTACTGAGCTTGACGACGAGTTCGATGCGATGGCAACCCCAGTAGTGATCGACGGGCGGCGTGCGATCGACAGACGCGACGGGCTCGTGTACGAAGGGTTGACGTGGTAGCGATTCCGTCGTCGCAGTGGCCTCGGGACTGTCGCAGTAACTACTCGCAGTAGTGGTTCTCAAGGAATTGGTCGGCGTACTCACGCCAGTTCGAGAGCAACTCACGGCGGGCGTCCTCGTACGTGTAGTCGTGGCCGAGCCAGTCTTTGCGCTGATCGGGTTCGTACAGACGGTCGAAGTGTGGTTCACCGTGCTCGGTATCGATCCGAGCGATTTCGACGTGACTTGCGTACGGGTGGTTGGGCTGGAAGTGGATGCTCACTCCCCACTGTGTGGCATCGGTTGTGAGGTCAAATGAGTCGAACGCATCTGGAGCAGGTTCGACGAAGACCGTTGCGAAAAATTCCCGACCGCGGTGTGGCGGGAGATTGAGTGTCCTGAGCTTGTGCATTCAATAGACGATCGGTTCGATGACGACGTGGGTGTGCTTCAGACGAGGCCGCTTCGCGTCGCCGTCACCTGCGTTGTCGTACTCGATGATGTCGAGTGCGGCGAGGCGGTGAAGGTCCTTGCTGACAGCGCCCTTGTCGCGGTCAAGGTGCCGAGCGAGGTCGCGGACGGATTCGATGTCGTCGCCGTGTCGATCAAGGTAATCAATGAGTGCAAGCCGGGCGTCAGTGAGGGCGTCGCGCCCGTTTTCCCGTCGAAGGACGAGGAGATCCGTGTAGCCCTGTGCGTTGAGGTCGGCGGCGAACTCGTCCTGCTGTCGTATCCGTTCGGCGATGCGGTCGTCCTGCCTGTCACCCGTCTCGGCGTCTGGTCGTGACATACCGTTTCCTATGACATCAACGGGTATAGGGCTGATGGTGAGGCGGCCAACTACTGCAATCAGCGAGGAGAACTTCTGGTTGATCTCGACGTGGATGACACTAATCGTTATGTACTACCTGATTATCTTGATCTGTACCTGTGAGACGAGCACGCTGCGAGCACCGCTACGTCGATAGTATGCGGAGAGTATGGATTACTGTGCGAGAACACAAGCGAAAGGTGAGTGACCGGAGATAGGTGACGGTCCCGAAGACTATCGAGCCGGAACTGCGCCCAGTAAGATCCGTTGAGCGACGAGGTCGGCGGCTACGGGGGTGGGAATATCGAGCAAGTGCGCCGCCGCGCAGCGCGCCGACGTGAACAATGAGCGGGAAGAGCCGATGTGCGGCCTTGGGAATGTCTGAGAGCACTTGCTGCGATCGTTATCATCGACTACCTCAAAGTTAGCTGTTCCACCCAATTTACTTATCAATTCGAAAATATTACTGTGTACTGTATGGCGATGAAAACGATTTCCCTTGATGAAGAAGCCTACAAGCGATTAAAAGCCCACAAGCGCGAGGGAGAGTCGTTTTCCGAGGTCGTCAAGCGACTTGCGAGTGAACGATCGTGGACAGAGGTAACGGGAATCCTCTCCGATACAGACGCTGACACGCTTGAAGAAGTGATTGAATCGGGGCGGGAACGCTCCCGTGACCGTCGTGATTAACTCCAAACGGACGTTCGAAACACGGAATGATCGAAGATACGTCGTTCAGTATTGATACTGAGTGTTGTCGTCTCGGACCGGTACTCATCGGGACCGAGGTTGACATCCTCCCCGCGCTAAAGCGCGAGGATTCCTCCGTTTGGGTTCGGCTACCGACCCACGGAGGCAACTTGCGGGTTTGTGCGCACTTCTTTGGGACTTTCGTGAGGGTGTGGTTTCCCCGACCAATCGTGGTCGTCCCACTCGAATCGCACGGGCCGTGCCATCGGCCTGACTTCGCAATCGCTGTTTTCTCGAAGGAACGTCTCTGACGCCGTGAGGTCGGCGTGCCCCTCGAAACCACACGGACACGTCAGCGTATCCCCGTGGCGAACTGTCTCCTCGTGGTCGCCACACTCGGGACACGTCTGACTCGTCCACGCTTCCGACTCGACTTCGAGGCTGATGCCGTATTCCTCACAGACGCACGCGAGACGGTGGATTAACTTCTTGAACGCCCAGAAGTTGTGCGTCTTCTCATTGACCCTGACCGACCAATGTGTTTCCAGCACGTCGGTCAAATCACCCACGTACACCGTCGCCACGCCCTCGTCGTACAGCCGTTCAACGAGGTCGCGCACCAGCGCGTTCTGTGCGTGGTCACGGCGCTTCGTCCGCTGTCGATACAGCCGTCGAGTCCGTTTGGAACTGTAGCGTCCCTCGCGGAGTTTCGACTGTAGGCGGGCGATTTCGTCACTCGTCTCGCGGAACCGTCCGAACAACTCCCGACCGTCGTAGAGATACTGGTTCCCAGTAGTCGTGGAACAGGCGACGAGGTTGTTTGCGCCAACGTCAAGGGCGGCTTCGTGAGAAGCCAGTGGTGAATCCAGTCGAGAATCAGGTACGGTGACTGGTTGGAAAGCCCTGAACGTGTCGCTCACCTCGTCGTACTCAAGTTCCAGACGACCCTGTTTGCCGTCCCATTTCGGATTGCCGCGGACTTCGAGGCGGAGTCGTTCGTGGTAGCCGAGTCCGTATTCGTCTTTCAGTTCTTGCCCGACTGGGATTTCGAGACGGCTACGCTTGCCCCACTGAATCGTGTACTGGTTGTTTCGGATGTAGGTACGGAGTTCGCGTCCGTCCTCCTCGTTGCCCCAGTACGACGGTGGGTTGGCGTCCTCGCCGTTCTCCTTAAGCGCGAAGAACGACCGCCACGCTTCGCTGTTCTTGCGCGTGACCTGTTGAACGGTCGCGCTTCCGACGACACCGTTGTAGCGGCCTCGGTACTCGGAGGTGTCCCACACGTCGCCGTCACCGAAGTAGTTCTGACGGCGTTCGTAGGTGAGTTCGTTCCACAGGGAGGCGGAGGCGTCGAGTAGCCGTAGAAGGCACTCTTTGTCGTTCTCGGTCTGTGGCACGACCTCGAAGGTGTTGACGCGCTTCATTCGTCACCACCTTCCTGTTCAGCGATGTACTGTTCGACAGCGCCCTTCGAGGTGCTTCCCGCCGTGCCGACGTAGTACGAACGAGTCCACTTCACGCGGTCGTCGTACCGCTGGTTATACTTCCGCGCCGAGATGCCCTTCACCCAGTTGACGATGAGTGACGGGGCGTTCTTCGGTGGGCTCCCGATGAACAGGTGTACGTGGTCGGGCATAACCTCGGACTCGGCCAGTTCGAGGTCTTTGTCCTCACATATTTCCGCGAAGATGGTTTCGAGACGTTCCTTCGTCTTCCCCGTCAGGTGCGAACGCCGGTATTTCGGTACGAACACTATGTGGTAGTAGAGTTCGTATTTCGCGTGACGGGTACTCTTTACCATCTATGCATACTATCATAGCCGGATGGGTTAAAGATTGCGTTAGAACCCCGTCTATGCCATCATCGGCGGTTGAATACTGTTGGTCGGCTTTATCGCCGCCCTGAAGGGCGAGGCTTTCGCCTCGAATTTTCCGTAACTCGGTCAGCGCGTCCGTCGAAAGGGGGTCGTCTACCGGCGGTTCGTGGCTCATACGTGAAGGTATGCCGCGCGAGTGGAGAAACGGGGGTGGTGTGTTGCCTCCATCGGGCTACCGTGGCGGCGATTCCGGACGCACTGTGCCTTCGGAAACGTCGATGAAGTAGTCCGCGTTCGCATCAAGTGTGACGCAGGTGCCGAGGAAAGATGTATGGACAAGTCAGTACACGTCATAACATATAACCCCTCCCGCGGCGAATAACGTAGTATGAGCGGTTCAAGCTACGATAAGACGATTCAGTTCCGTGCCGGGGCTGAAAAAGAGGCTGCAGAGCTACTTGATGAGATTCATATTGGCGGCGTGAATGTGAGCGAACTTGCCCGGACCGGGCTAATTGAGATGCTCCGCCGGTCGCTGGACGAACAGGACGAAATCGCTGTCTATGAACGATACAGCCGCGGTGAGATCGATGAAGATGTCGCTCGTGTGCTCCTCGGCGAGAAGATTGACCAGGTGGAAGCGGAGATAGACGCATTCGAGTCTGCAATGAAGCGAGATACCTCGGCATTCCTCGCTCAGAACGATGGTGAGTGAACCTCGCTATCCGCTCCTTGCCGATACGAGTTCCCTCATTGCCGTTGCGAACACCGACCAATGGAACAAGCTGACAGAGTCACTCTCTCTCACGACCACGAACGTCTGCAAGCACGAACTCCAGAATCACGTCAACTCGAACACGTACGCACCAGAGGGAAGCCGCGAGCAGTACCTGAAACGCGGTAGCCAGCGCGTGCTCGATCAATTAGACGACGATTCCTCGTCGTGGTCATGTGTGACTGTCGTTCCACGCCCTCACGGGCCGAACGCAGGTGAAGAATCGGTGAAACAAGAGCTTTCAGAACATATGGACTCGTATCAGGTCGTCTCGCTTCTTGATGAAGCAGCGCGTCGGTCAATCCGGCGACTGGTTGACGACCATAAATACGACGTTGACGTTGTGGGACCGCCATATTTGCTCTTCGTTCTTCTCGATAACGATCTCATTTCGAAGGGCGAATTCTGCGAGGCGACAGGTCAAATGATCCGGACGGAAGGGTGGACTGGATACGAAGTCGTCAATAGTGCCTGGGCCAGCATTCCGGTGGATTGTTCTGAATTCCTTGACAACGACATCCTTCCATCATAAGAGCCTACTAAAGTGGCGTCCGACCACTACTAGTCGGCAGAACGGGAGTCCACTGACAAGCCAACGGCTTCAGCTGTTGATAGCTGACTGACTGACTTTCCAAATACCTTTTTAGCTACAGCAAAATCCCCATATGGCCTAATCAAGAGGCCCCGGCGGTGTGACGCCGGAACCCGCTGCCAAGCATGACAGCACTACACAATCTTCCGTGGGGCAGTGATAACTCTGTCCCACTCGACGTTGCCGAAGCCGTATCAGCTCTCGATAACAGTCGTCGCAGACACGTGATCCGTCTGGTGGCCGATCAGGACGGCTCAATACAGCTGGGCGATGTAGCCGAGGCGATCGCCGCCATCGAGTTGGGGAAACCCGTTCGTGAGCTTGACTCCCAGGAACGAAAGCGTGTCTACGTCGGGCTGTATCAGGTGCATCTCGACACACTTGACGAGGTCGGCGCCGTCGCCTACGACTCGCGTTCGGGGGATATCCGTGCGACCGAAGCGACGACAGCGCTCGCCGATCTCATCCGGCACATCGAAGCAGTGTGCGGCGCACAGGAAACAGGATAGCAGTTCCAGTTACCCCTTCGAACGCCTGACTTGTCCCGGGCGACAGTTCGAACCGGACACACGGACTCGACCGCCCGCACCGAACGGGCGGGTCGCCCGGCGTACCGGTGAGTCCGACGGTCCTCTCCGATCTCGAAGCAGACATCAGCATCCAGGACGTAAGAAGCCACCACGAGTAGTGACGGTGAACGCCTGCCTGCCTTCGAAGGCGACGCTTGCTGGGGACACGATACCAGTGATCGAAAATGTCGGGGTACTACCGGAGTTCGAGTGCAGATCGGGGGTCCTCGTACCGCCTCTGAAGTGCTGGACAGATTTGTAAAGACTATCGGGTCGGAAGTTCCGCGTACACTGAGAATCAATCCAGTCACGGACTGGCCGGAAATTACTGAGCTCGATGAGGAGTTCGACGTGATGGCGATACCGATCGTGGTCGACGGGCGGCTCGGACAATTCGACGTGACGGGCTCGTGTATGAAGGGTTGACGTAGTAGCGATTTCGTCGTCGCAGTGGCCTCGGCATTCTCGCAGTGAGTGATCAACTGGGACCGATTCGAGACGGGGCGTGACTGATCGCTCGCGCTGCGTGCTGGGCGAGAATGAATCAGAGACTGACGGGGACTCACGGGGTTCGACGCAGGGAGTACCGCGTTGGTGACGTGATCCTTCCCAGACCGGCGTGATTACAACCAACTGTTCCCAACCGTCAGGAACCCGCGCAGCTCGTCTTGTTTGTAGTAGGTCGAGATCTCGTGTAGGACATCGGCGACTGTCTTCGCCGAGGGAGTTTGATCTGTGAAGTACAGCACCCCTCGGTAGTCGCTTTCGTCGAAATCGTCTCGAAAGTCATCGTCATAGGTAACGATGATCCAGTCTTTGGACCGCGAAACTGCTGCGAGTCTCTCGTCAGTATCGCCCTTGTTCAGTTCGTCGCTGATCTCGACGTGGAGGCGGTCGTGTCCGTAGTTTCCGAGCCGGTGGGATACCTCGTGCTCGATGTTCTCATCGAGTAGAACCCTCAGTCCGGCTTTTCCAGAGTTTCGGACTCGTCTGCCACCGCCTTGCGGTGTGTTTCGATTTCCCGCATCTCCTCGGGGTTCCGGTGATAGTTCGCCAAGGCCTCAGAGACATCGGCTACAGGTAGATTCAGACGTTCGGCGACGGTCTCGGGACGCAATCCACGGCCTTCGACCCGCGCGTGGATGTGCTGCACCGTCACCCGACTCCCCCTGATATGGGGTTCATCGTGGACCTCTGACTTGTCGCCAGAGCGTATTCGAGAGTCCGTCACTACCATCTGCTCTCTTCGCGCTCTCGAAACGAAAAACTACCGCCGCGCGGTACGATTGGGCTCTTCGACAACGACTAAGCGTCGCTATCGCATAGCGTGACGGACGATGGCGACGGATCAAACACGGACGGGTGGCGGTGACGCCCCGGACGATCCGGCAGACCTGCTGCCAGCGGAGAGTATGCTCAGCCTTCATAAATACCTCGATATGCACGCGGCTGTCGGTCACCGCACCCGCTATGAGATCCTCTATCGACTCGTTCACAGCGGTGACATGAGTCCGACGGAACTTGCGGACACACTCGACATCGACGACAGCACGCTCCACTACCATCTCAACACGCTCGTCGATGTCGGACTCGTCGAAAAACGGCAGTGCACAGAGCGCGGACAGGACGGCCTGGACACGTATTATCGGGCCACCGTATTTGGCGACGTAACACTCACCGATGGCGTCGACGAGTTGATCCGTGGTGAGCACGGGTTCGGAGAACTGTACGACAGTTCGACCGCTTAACCGCACTACCGCCGCTGCCGTTCACATCTGTTCGCGTCGGAGGGAGCCATCAGTCTGAGGGAAAAATAGACTTCATCAGTATGGAATTTGGCATCACGTGCGACGGCCACAAGTGAGGCGACTTGTCGGTGGCGGTCGTGAAACAGCGGTACGGTGCGTTCGACGACTTCGAACCGGTCCCGATGGGTGGCCATGGCCAGAAGACGCACGATCGCGCTGGCTGCGAAGATAACTCTGCGTGCTCGGAGGATGCGTGATGGCGGCGGCGGTTGTCGATACAGGCGTGCTCATCGGGGTGGCAGACACCGACGGTAAATACCACGGCGTCGGGATGACCATCGTCCACGGTATCGATCACGGTCAGCTACTCACCTCTAATTGCCGCACAAGAGTTAATCCGGTATGAACAGATCTACTGTTTGTGAACAGTAAACCAGTTCAGTTTTCGGGTGGATTCAACGGGACCCACGTGTGCATCCCCGTTCCCATTCCAGACCCCGACGTATTCAGCCACAATGCGACTGGAGCCATACTGCACCTGCTAATTGACAATCCTGAAAAGTCGTTTACCAACCGGGAACTGCATCGTCTGACAGAAAAGGGATTAGGAAATGTGAATGCAGCAGTACGAGCGTTAGAAACGCTCGAACTCGTGACTGTTGATCGAGACGGTCGAGCAAACCAGGTGCAAATCAATCCGGCGAAGATCAGCAGCCCAGCCGATCGAATTACGGCGATCCCACAGGACGAATATCACGCGCCCGTTCGCAGAGCTGTGGAGTGTTTAACGGATCGGACCGGGACCGACGCTGGGATCGTTTTGTTCGGGAGTGTCGCTCGCGGCGATGCCGACCGAGCCAGTGACATTGATCTGTTCGTCGTTGTGGACGATGACCGAATGGCCGCACAACGCACAGCACATTCGATCGAAGACGAGTTCGCTTCCGAACGGTTTGACGGAGACCGGTATGAACCGCATATTGTCGTGGAGACGCAAGAGTCAGCAGTCACGCACGATCAGATCCAAGAAATCCTGACAGAAGGACTAACACTGCGGGAAACGCCAGTCCTCGACTCCGTCAAAGATGAGGTGTTCGCAAATGGGGCTTGATCGGTAACTGACGCTCCCAACAGAATCCCCAACAAGGGTGTCATAAAGGTGAGCGATAAGGGTCACAAACTCTCGATGATCTCGACTGTCGTGGGACGCTGCACGGATACAAATACATTCTAAGGAGAAAGTTACAGCGGTAGCGAGGCGAATGGTTCGAAGCTTGACCCCGAGGCGATTCACTAGATGAGGTGTGCCCAGACGACGGACCCACTGCTTCCGGCACGCCTTTGTGAACCCACCCCGGGGTCAAGCCCCGGGGCTTCCTGCTTCAACGACGCGCTTTGCACTCACAGCCTCCCGGTAAGGCGTGAGCGTAGGGAGCGCAGTCTGCACAGGCGTTGATTCGGAGCGTCCCGCCCCTAACTGCTTCAAACCACGATAGAGGATATTCTTCGCCGCGTTCAAATCTCGGTCTTCCGAGTGGCCGCACGCCGGACACGAATGCTCACGCACCCAGAGTGGCTTGGCTGTTTCCACACCACACACAGCGCACTCTTTGGTTGTTCCTCCCGGCTTCACCTTTTCGACGTGTGTGCCGTGTAGGTCAGCCTTGTACTCTAGCAGTTCGATAAACTGCGACCACGCGGCATCCTGCTTGTTCTTGGCGTTCTGGCTGGTTTCCAGCATCGGTTTCACATCCAAGTCTTCGACGGCCACGAAATCGTACTCTGTGACAAGCCACGTAGTGAGCTTATGCTGGTAGTCTCGCACCTTCCGCTTGATTTTTCGTTTCGCTTGGGCGACTTTCCGGCGTTGGTTTTCCCAGTTGGCGGAACCGTGTTCTTTCCGGTCGAGTTTCCGCTGTTCGCGTGCGTAGCGGTCGTACTCATCGGACAGGTCGAGTGTATCAACGGACAGGTTTTCCGAAGTGTGGATGTAGCTGGTGATACCAAGGTCAACGCCCACGCAGTCCTCGGCCTCAATCTCACTGAGTGGCGGTTTCTCGGGTGTGTCTTCGACAGTGGTGACGAGTGAGACGTACCATTCGCCAGTCGTCTCTTTTTTCAGGATTACCTCGTCAATGTCCTCTGCTGGTCGTACGTGGCGGTCTGCACGGATGTTGAACCAGCCAATCTTTTCGAGTCTGAGTCGCACGAATCGGTCGTCGCCCGTGTTGTAATCCACGTTGAAGCGACTAGACTGATTGTACGACACCGAGCGAAATTCACCGTTGCCTTGCCACTGCAACCGCCCAACATCGTAGCCCTCCTTTCGGCGTTCTTGCAGCGTCTCTAGGTCGCTGTGAATCTGGCTGATAGCCTGTTGTGCGGCGTGTTGTGACGGGTCGGCAAAGGTCGGCCACTGGTCTGTCCAGTCTTTGAGTTTGCTGTGTTGGTCGTAGTCAGATGGCCTGTCGTTGTAGTCTGAGTTGTAGTAGTCCCGGACAGCGTGATTACGAATCTGCCGGAGAATGTCGATGTGCCGCCACGCTTCGCTTGCCACGTCGTCGGGCAGGTACGCGCGGAAGCGAAGCGTATGTTTCATCGGTGTTAGTCGAGTTTTTCGACAGTGAGTTTCAACTGGTCGCCTTCTTCCAGATTAAGCCCGTCTCGGACTTCTTCTGGGATTGTTACTTGCCCGCGTTCTCTGAGTTTTGGGTAGCACTCCATCGAACTCATTGTTATTAATTCATACTCAATCGTAATGGAGGTTGGGTGTTGTCGGCTTCAACCCCGGGGTCAAGCCCCGGGGCAGTCGCCTTGACCGCCTGTACACTTGGGCATACGTCTCGATAGCTGACTCGATGGAAACGCTGCTATCCCTGGAGCGTGACGTAAGTATGGGACGCAAGAGACCGACCTGTATTCCGTGCCTCAGAGCACGTCCTGCTGACTGGTCCGTGCGCGAAAGAAGCCGAGTTATGGGCGCTACAACCCGGATGCCGCGCGCTGCGGCATCCGGGAAAGCCCGAATAGGTGAAGATCTGCGTCACGCGCTGGCGTCCCGAGTCATAAGATCGCGTCTCCGAGCTGTGATGACAACTGGATTGGCAGATAGACAAGGGAGCTGAGGGCCGCTGCGGCCCTCAGCGGTCGGCCGGAGCCTTCCATCAGCATCTGCTATCGCCAGACAGCGGCTGCACCGCACACACGTTTCGACCGCCTACCGGCTGTGAGAACAGCAGATCCCCAGACGGCGTAATCGTTTTGTCGTCAGCCGTGCTTTGATCGGCCAGCAGCGTTTCCATAGGTGAATGCTTCGGACAGCGCGTGGCCGTGCAGGGGCCGTACTCTTGTTGCTTGCCGGGTTGGCCGTGTTGTGCCCGTTGTACGCGGCACAACCCGTGAACCCGGAGATGGGTGTGTATCCCGACGACGAGGAGTTCATCCAGTCGCCGGAGCCGTACCTCGGCGAGGCGGTTACAACGGGCGGGGACGTACAACAGGTGTCGCCGCTCGTCATCGAGGTCGAAACCACGCAGGGAAAACACGACGTGACGATCACTGACAGCGGCTTACGCCCGGACGTTGATGACAAGGTGCGCGTGTTCGGGACACTGACCGACCCACGGACAATCCAGAGTCAGTACGCGTTCGTGGTCCCGTCAAGCGGCCAGTGGTACGCGTGGAGCGTGTCGTTCCTCGCTGGGTTGTGGGTGCTCGCTCGTCTCATCGCGCACTGGACGGTCGACGTGTCACGACTTCGATTCCAGCGTCGCGCCGAGCCGCTGTCGATACGGCGGCTCCTCGCTGCGCGGCAGTCTCGGGGCGGTGATCGGGATGCCTGATTTGTTAGCGCACGTGTTCATCGCGTACAGCGTGTGCCGCGTGTTGTCGTGGCGGTATGTGTGGCTTGATCGGCAGTACGTGACGCTCGGGATGGTGGGGGCGTTCATCCCGGATCTCGTGAAAATCAAGCTGCTCGTTCCGAGTTGGCGCGTTGAGCAACTGCTTGGCATTCCGTTCAGCTGGGGGAGTTTCACAACCGGTGGCGGCGTCCTGCTAAGCACACTGATCGGCGTCGTCCTCCTGGCAGCCGCAGAGCGCCGCCGCGGCGGCAGTTTGCTTGCGCTGGGTGCTGTCACGCACCTCGCCACCGACAGTTTACTCCTCTACCCGACGGGCCGGACCACGCAGTTGTTGTGGCCCGTCAGCCAGTATACGACTCCGAGTCCAGGCTTGTACCTCAGCACACAACCGGAACCGACGCTCGTCACCGGCCTCCTCGCCATCCTCGTGTGGGGGGCACACCAGTACCGCACCAGGCGCGCCTCCGAGTGACCGAGGTGTAGTCACTGCGTGTCGACGGCCATTTTGAATACGATTGCGTGAATGGAACTGCGGATATCACTATGTTCACGCGAAAGAGGTAATCGGCGGTTTGCTGTCCGGGAGAGCTGCCGGGTCGGTGCCCGGTATCGACCGGATTGGTCAGATCTCACGTCGTTATCTCGGAGCACAGCATCACAGTGCAAGCAGAAGTATTCGCCCCGCTCACCAGAGATGTCACCCACTCTGTGATTACAATAAGTACTGAGGGGTATTTTTAGCCCTGTTCTGGGTCATCGACGAGTTCGTACAGTCCACTCCCGTGGACCTTCTCGACGTGCCCCGCGGCGACGAGTCGGCCAAGTCGGTTGTGGACTGTCTGGCCCGACCGCCCGGTCCAATCTTTCAGTGCCGCTGGCGTCGCACGCCCGTCACGGAGCACTTTGAGTATCTCACGGTCGCTTTGGTTCAGGTCCTCAGGTTCCATTATGTCTAGTGGGTTCACAGAGACACACTTAGTAATATTGTGTAGTGTCTTGATGTTCAGTAATAGCATTTAGAGATACTAAGGTTTAAGTCAGTGACGCATACAGTAACAACTACGCCCGACGAGTCGGCCTCAGGAAAGCCGCCCGCTGTGATCGCAGCGGACGAGTCGGGTTCGGAACGAACCCATATCAAACAACGCAACGCCGTCGAATAAATCCGACGGCACGAATGGATGTACCGATCAAGAGAGCGACGCGGACGAGGCGATGGATGACGTAGCGCAGCTCCGCTTGGATGCGTTTGTGAGAGGCGGCACGGACAGTCAAGAACAAACGGGGCTGCGCCGATGAGCGACGAGCACGGATCTCCTGTCGCTGAGTCGGCCAGCGTTATGTTCGCGCCTGGAGATGACGATGATGACGTTTCAATCAACGTGAGTGGCGAGGCACTGAAGATCAACAACTGTCTGACGTCTCGCGTCTGCGTGAAGATCGGGGGCGAGGAGAGCACGATCTCCGTCACACTCACCCCTGACGATGCTGAGGCGCTGCGGGGCAGACTCGCTGATGCCATCGATGAGTCTGGTGATGCGCTCGCGCGGTGGCTGGAGAACGGCGGAATCGACCGTCGGCGCTGAGCTCATCACGGATATATGCGCCCGTCGTGGTCGCGCTGAGTCCCTCCCCCCACCACTGGTGGCGATCCGAAATCCCCTGCTGCCAGCACCCCAGGAGGAACAACGCGCTTGGGTTCGATTCCCAGGGCGGGCAATCTAGGCTTGTCACGGTGTTTGGTTCTGAATCTCGCACTGAGTCAGGCGTGAGGTGTGCGTACCTACTACTTACGGCGTTCTTGGCACATCGAACAAAATTCGTCTACTTCATCTATCGATGTCACCTCGATAGTTTCCTCGAAAGACCCTCGTTCGGCGAAGGTTTGCGCCCAACCACAGTGGTCTGGTTCCGTAAAATGCCAAGCAGCATCGTTCTTTCGGGATATTTTCATCGTATTGTGAAATACCAGCAGTACAAGTAAATGTTCCTTCTGAACTGAACGATTCGATTCGCTGTGACTGAGGGGTGCGAATAGTGCTATGACACCCTCGTGGCCTGACAGTCAATACGCAACCCGAAGCCCGGGCTGTCTCTCAGCCCACCCCGGGACCGGCGCTCGTCACTGGTATCCTCGCCCTGCTCCGCTGGAGTGTGTACCGACATCGAGCCGAACGCGCCAGGAATGGTTTCGTCGAAATCGACTTGCCTCTCGACGGATGAGCAACACTGGTCAGTCGTCGTCCGAAGCGTCACGGGGTTTAACGACAGCGGATCCGCACTCGACGCACACGTAGCGGTCCTCAATCGTTTCTGCGGCAGGGGCGTTACACGCGATACACTTGACTCGCGCACTCCGTACAGCCCGTGGATACCGTCCCATATCGGGGTACTCTCCCAGAACTGATAAAAAGATAAGGATAACGGACGACAGAGACAGGAAATATATGCGTTGACAGCGATGACCCCGGAGCGAGACGGGCTTTCACGCCGCCGGAAGACGTGGGTCCTACTCGACTAATGTCTGGTAACACTGCCCCTGTCGCCAACGTGGTATAAGTATCACCGTCTGACGGGCGCTCATAACTCGCCCCAGATTACGGGTCGTGAACGTGCCGGATGCCCTCCTAGAAGTCGGTGTGCGGTTCCCTCTCTGGTGGGGTACGGGTCTTCAAGAGGTCGGCACCTATGTCGTGGAGTAACCCCTTGATTTCGAGTGCGATGCTGGGTAGTGGCCAGTCACGCATCGTACATCGTCAGTCGGGGGTGCCGTACTCGATTTCCTCTTTGAAGAAGCACCGCAGGCACTTCCAGTCGTGCTCATCTGCCGAGTCAGGCACACCAATAATCTGCTTTCCGATGCGTTCGGACACGCGTCGATACTCAACAGCGGGTTTGCACGCCGGTGTGTTCGGCTTCGCTTCAGATAGCGGTTTGTGCAGTTTTGTTTTCGACGTATCGCCCGTCGCGACAAGGAACTGCTGTTCAGCCCGCGCAGGCATAGTAGCCAAGACGGCAGTGGATATGATAAATGTGAAGGCGAACGCGCCGCGCTGGGGTGCCCGCTCACGACGGCCACGTGCGTGATGTGTGGAGGTCGAACAATTCCAGCACGACGCAAGTGGAATGGGTATCTATCGGTGAGAAACTATCATACGGGTAGCGACTAGAGTGCGATGTAGATGCTTCCGTGGGGGCACGCAGCACTTGGATATCTCGTGTATTCAGTGTACGTGCGGTGGCGGCACGGACGGCCACCAATCGGGTTAACAGTGGTGGCGCTCGGGATCGGGACCCAGTTCCCTGACCTGATCGATAAGCCGTTGACGTGGACGGTCCCACTCCTGCCGTACGGGCGGAGCCTCGCCCACTCACTGGTTGCGTTTGGTATTCTCTGCACCGTACTGCGGGTGTGGTTCCGATACCCGGATCAGCGCGCGTTGACCGAGGCGTTCACACTCGGGTACGCAACACACGTGGTGGGTGACGGAGTCGCCCCGGCATTGGCTGGTGATTACACTGCGCTCAGGTACTTGTTCTGGCCGGTGACTGCCGTGCCCGCGTCGCCTGGCGCTGAGAGCTTCATCGACTTCTTCGTTACCCTCACGATGACGCCGATGCATCTGTTCGGGATCGTCCTAACCGTCGTTGCGGTCGCCCTGTGGATCGTTGACGGGCTTCCCGGCGTGTGGGATCTCATCCGGGAGCCGACGACAACGGCGTAACAACCCGGTTTCATTACAGTACGGCGTGAAATAGTGCGTGTGCGTCCGGTCGAGCATTTCATCATCGTGTTCATCCCCGCGGTCGTCGTAGCCGTCCTCGTTGACCGGCGACTCCCGACGCTTTCGTTCGTTGGCGCGGTGTTCGTCGGGAGTCAGTTCCCGGATTTAATCGATAAACCGCTCGCGCACGAGTTCGGGCTAATCCCGTCGGGCCGCGTGTTTATGCATTCGATCCCGACAGCAGCACCCGTCTGGCTTGTCGTTGCGTGGTACGGGTGGCGCACCCACCGGTCCCGGTTGAGCGCCGCGTTCATCGCCGGGCACGCGTCACACATCCTCGCCGATAATTACCGGTCGTTGCAAGGCCCGGACCCGTCGCTCCCGCCGGATATGCTGTGGCCGCTGATGGATGCCGCGCCACGGCCACCCGTGCCGTACTGGGCCGGGCCGAACAGCATCAACCTCCACTTGTGGACGCTGTTTTCCGCCACTATCCTCACCATCCTCGCATACATTATCGTACAGGACGTGAGAAGCCACCACGAGTCGGGATGGTGAATGCCTGGCCGACTTCGAGACCGATTCTCACCGTGGAACAATACGAGTCAGCGAAGATATTGGGCGGGGACTGCGGAGTCGGAGTGAGAATCGGAGCTCCCCGACCTACGTGAGCAATGCTGGACAAATGTGTTACGACGACTGGGTCGGGAGTTCAGCGTACAAGTGCGTGTCAATCCGGTCACGAACGGGGCCGCAGTCACCACCGGACCGCGCCGTGGCACACAACTCATCGAACGTCGTCGCAAGGTCGGTGCGAAGCTCTGGCGACAAGTCAGTCGGATCGAGTACCGGGACATCTTCCAGCGTACTGATCCGGATCCGGTCGTACCCGCCTTGCTGTGTGTACGTGTACTGGTTGAGTACGCGGTGCCCAACTCCGCTGTTGAGGTACGCGAGCAGTGCTTTCAGCTCGACATCGTCGAAGTCCACATCGTAGAACCCGCGGAAATTCTTGATGTGCCTTGCTGGCGTTTCGTTCAACACGAAGGTAAACCCGTCACGGGTGGCGTCTGGGACGAGAACACGAGGTGACGCTTGGTCTCGGATCCGGTACCACGGCTCCCGATCTTGTAGCGTGTTCACCTCGTGCAGGTCGTGCTCTTTAACGCCTCGGACCAGGTACGCTGCGAGGTTCCACGTGTCGGCGTCCGCACTCGTCGATTGGGTGCTGACCTGATCAACAGTTGCTTGGATCGTATCTGGAACGACAGGGACTCGGTCAGGGTCGAGTAACCAAACTGGTTCACCGGCGTCTCGAAGGGCCTCCCAATCCTCGTCAGTAAACATATACCCGTCGACAAGCGCTGGTTTCCGGATCACGCGCGTCACGTGCTGTGTGTCAATATCGAACGTGTCTTTCTCGTCCTGGGTGAGGCAGAAAAAGCCAGCTGCACCGGAGGTTTGTCCGCGGTGAATCGATACGAACTCACCGAGGCGTGGCAGTTGCTCCGTCTTGATTGCAGGCGTTTCGCGCGTGAAATAGGCTAACCAGTTTTCCGTCGGGTCCAGGTCTGCTTGTGGGACTCGGGTGAGTGTCACGCCAGTAGGCAGGGCAGCGTCACCGTCGTCACCTTTATCGATCACGTTCTGAAGCCACTCAGGTTGGAGCTCCGCTGAGTCGTCAACGCGAATGAACTGTGTCGCGTTGTCGGAGTCGTCGCTGGCGCGCTTTTCCACGACGGTGATGAGTGATGTCACGTTCGCATCATCGAACAGGGATTCGCCGGTCGGGTCGAATCGGATGAACGCCTTGATTGCGCACTCGGTCAGCAAGTATTGTTTGAGAGCCGTACCGTACTGCGTGGCGAGATATTCCTGCGGAGTGAGAAAACCCGCAGCGCCGCCTTTAGAGACTCGGTCGATTGAACGGGCAAGAAAATAGACGTATACCGGTGGTTTGCCGCTAATCGATACGGTGGTCGTGGTCGCAAACGAGTGCTTCAGTTTCTCACGATCTTCGGAAGGTAGGTCCGCTGCTCGAGTGTACGGTGGGTTAGCTGTCAGGAAGTCGAATTCTAGCATCCGGTCCAGAATGAATTTATTCGTGAATATTCATATACTACGTGGTGGAACCGGGTTCCGACGAGGGGAGGAACTGTATGGGGGGATTCGACGGCAGGCCACTTTCCTTGGAAGCGCTCCTGTACACGTCGGTGAACTAGCGTAGTAGCAGGCTATAAGACTCTCTCCCTATCCAGTGCCACGTCGAATGGGGAATCTATATACGAAGAGTAGTTTACACGGAACTGTGAGGAACAGGTGGCGACGCCCCCCTCTCCCACGTCCGGTCCCCTTTCCCCACCAATCGGACGGCGTCACCTGCGCCTCACACCGCCACCTCACCAGCCAAGTAGAACGCCCTCGTACCCCGAAAATGACGAGGATCTCTACGACACGCAACGCGTGCGTTGCGCCTGCGCAACCACCCTGTCAACCCACGTGTAGTCGTAACACAGCCTTAACGCAGGTCGACGCGTCTCGAATGACACACCAGTACCACGAGGAGACCGTGACCCGATGATGTCGTGGCGTGATCTGCTCGCACGACTCACCCAACGCACGACACAGGCGGCGGTTTTCTACGAATGTCGGCAGTGCGGCACGACCCTGTCGTCCACCACTACGACGTGTCCAACGTGTGGTAGTGAGGAAATTGCCGAGTACGACCTCTGAGGAGTCGGTACGGATCCGTTGAGACGGAGTACGGCTCGTTCATTCCAAGTGCGTCATATTGGTCTGGTAGTTTGCTCGCTGTGTGGGAAGGGGGATGCGTGCCTCACTACGGAATGATATGCCGGACCGCGCGGATGAGAGTAAGGACCGTGAGTAACATAATGTACACTGTCACGTGGATACCGAACTGAAGCACGTCGCTGAGCGACGGGGAGGGCAGTTCCGCGGGCGAGTCTGTCCGGGGCGACGACGAGTTTCGTGAGTGGGCGTCACTCGTCGGGGCGTGCTCAGGTGAGCGTCGGTCAGGGTGTGGAGGGGCGGGCTGTGGTTGCGGGACCATATACGGTCGTTCACTACGCTGATCCTCAAAAGGTACGGAGAGTCAAACACTGGTTTTAGCCGACTTGTGGCGGGGTACGTCGTTTCGGTTATGTCTCGTGACGAGTGTGGATACTAACAAATACGTGATCGGGTGAGTTGTGAATCAATCCTTGTGGGGCGGACGAAAGACGTACGTCTTTCGTCGCTTGCGTACCGCCTTTGTGGTGCGGTTTGTGTAATCGAATAGCGATGGGCTTTGTCTGCTAATCACATAATCGCCGTACGGCAGCAGAATTGAGGATCTACAAATCCACAACGAAAACCAAACAATAAGATGACCAACACGATCCGTTATGAGGGGTAGTTTATTTACGTAACCATAAAGAAATTAGGTGTATGAAATGGACAAAAGAGAAATTACAGACGAGGATACCGGCGAAAATGCGGGAGGAGCGTCGGGCGCAGGGGTTAAATCCTGACAAGTGTCCGACGAGGCAGTGGCTCCGTGAGAACGGGTATAGCGGTATCGAAGGATTTGCTCGTCGAAACGATATGACGGTCCAGGACGTACTGATCGATATTTGCGGGTTCGACTCACGCTCGTCGAAACCGCTCGGGATTGAGGATGCCGAGGCACGCCGACTCGTGGAGGAGTGGCTTGATGTTGAACAAGATGTGTTCAAGAATTGGGGTGACTCCCGTGTGCAAGATGCTCGCACGCACGTCCGAACCTTAGTCAAGGTCGCCTACGAAGCGTTGGGGACCACCGATCTTGTGAGTATCCTCCGTTCGGACCCGTCAGTGGAGGCAAATAAGCTGCTACAGTTGTTCAGGGCACTCAATACGCATCTGGAGTCACAGGGTGCAGCGTCGAATTACACGCGCAGTTTGGAGCGGTTTGCGGAGTACCTCTCGTTTAAAGAAGAGATTGAGAGTCACAAGGTTGGCGAGTTGCGTGATAAGATGGGGTACACGTATGAGCGAGAGTCACCCGAGCACAGGATGGTAGCGAAGCAGATCCGAGAGTGCTGGCGTGCGACCGAATCGCTTGAAGAAAAGGCTCTCGTCGTAGTCCTCTCGTTATCCGGGACGCGGCGAACCGAACCGACTGACACCACGGTCGCAGATCTGCGTCTTGACCGGGCCGACCCGTACATCGTGTTTGATGAGGATCGGAAGACCGGTGCGGCGACTGTCCCGATTATGGCGGGTGTCGAAGTACTGGAGAAATGGGTGGACGAACTCAAAGAGACGGAGCATTGGGATGGAAAATGGCTGTTTCCGAGCAAGAAGTCCCAAGACGGGTCTCGGGGGTCTGGGTGGGTGAGTAATACGATCGGTGAGATTGTGGAGCGTGCCGGAATCACCTTCCCGGACGGTGAACAACCGACATCGAAGCACTTCCGTTCGTTCTGGTATGAGCATTACAGTGAGGCCCGGCTAGCGTGGCTGAATAAGCTTGAGATCATCGCTGAGGAACAGGGCGTGTCGTCGGCTGAGATTATCGACAAGCACTACCTGACAGGGAAGGCCGAGCGTGATCACTTCCGGCACTTCGCCCGATCACTCTTCGCTGCCGTGTTCGGGGATGAACTGGTACGCGATCTCAAAGAGATGGAAGACGCGCGTGAGGAGGAGCGCGACGAGATGGTGCAGCGGGCACTTGACGACTACACCGACGAGCTCCGGGCGGAACTACAGGCTGCTGACGATGACGCGGATGACAGTGCGACGGATGGCCCGACGCACGAGTCACCTGTTGCGGCGGAGCCGGTCAGCGCCTGGACACAAGCTCGTGTTCGCGCTGAGCACGCTGCCGTAGCGGCGTCGGATGTCGTTGACGGCTACCCGCCGTCACCACGCCGTGCTGTCGGGATCGCTGTCGGACTGGTTTGTTGGGCAGCAATCATCGGAACGATCTGGGGGATGTCAGGTGTGTTCTACGTCGACCCGATCAGCGGAGCGTACAGTGCGTCGCCAGCAACGATTACCGGTCTCGTGCTTGGACTTGTTCTCGTCGTGGTGGATCTCCCGGAGTTCACCCGTGCTCAACGTGCTGGGGAGAATCACCCTTAGGAAATCCGTTCAGTATAGGAAGAGGTGGAAACATATATCGGGGTGACATTTGTATCAGCGTATCGAATATGGTCCCTGGTTCGAATGAGTCTCCCTCCTCTGTCTTGTCTGCGCCGCAGAGTGACGTGCAGCCTGTGGTTGAGTGCGTGGGTGTGACGCGGACGTTCACGCGCGGGGGGAGTAGCGGGTGGTTCACGCGAGGGGATGCGGCTGCGGAGACGGTAACGGCTGTTGCTGACGTGTCGGTGGCGATTACGCCGGGGGAACTGGTTGGGTTGGCGGGGCCGAGCGGGAGTGGGAAATCGACGTTACTGCACTTGCTTGCCGGGCTTGACACGCCGACATCGGGAACCGTGACGCTCGCTGGTGTGGAGACGAGTAGTGTGTCGTCGCGTCGCCGGACGCGGTTACGACTGGCGAACGTCGGGATTGTGTTCCAGCATTTCCATTTGCTGCCGTCGTTGTCGGCACGAGGGAACGTCGCAGCGCCGCTCATCGAAACAGGACGGTCGAAACGTGAGCGTCGACGGAGAGCTGAAGCGTTGCTTGAGCAAGTCGGGTTAGGTGATCGGGTCCAGCACAAGCCTGGCGAGTTAAGTGGTGGTGAGCAGCAACGCGTGGCGGTGGCGCGCGCGTTGGCGACGGATCCAGCGCTGGTGATTGCGGATGAACCGACGGGTGAGCTCGATACAGAGACCGGAGCGCAAGTGTTGAATCTGTTAGCGGAGGTGGCAACGGACCGGGCGGTCGTCGTCGCCTCGCACGATCAGCAAGCGTTGGATCGAACGACACGGTTGCTGCGGCTGCGGGATGGCCGCGTCACTACGGTTGAGGGGTGATGGGTGTGCGTGCCCGTGTTCGTCGCGTGGTGGCGGTGCTTGGCCTCGGTGTTCGTCGGTTGCTCGGGAAGCTGTCGACGCGGGAGTCGACGCGGTTACTGTTCAGCGTGACTGGGGTTGCGGTGGCGATTATGTTGATGACGACGGTGTCCGGGGTTGCCGTCGGGTTAGCATCACAGAGCGCGGTGCAAAGCGAGAACGTTGATTACTGGGTTGTGCCGGAAGGCGGCAGCGTCGACACGATTGCTGTGTCTACCGACGGCCCGAAACTCGGGGATACGCACCGTCTGGCTGCCGAGTTGAGTCGTGATGAGCGAGTGTCGTATGCGACACCGGTCCTGTTGCAAGTGGTGCCGGTCCCGTCGGCGGACGGCCCGCAGTACGTGTTGTTCCTCGGGGTTGTCCCGCCGCGTAACGCGACACCGACGATCGCTGGGTTACCGACCGCGCGACTCACACCAGGCGACCCGTATTACGCTGACGGGCAGTATAACGGGACGTGGACTGGCGAAGTCGTGGTGAACCCAGCGGCGGCGAACATATTGAACGTGACATCCGGGAGTGTCGTCGCGCCGCGCGGTACTGATCGGAATTTCTCGGTTGTTGGTGTGTCCGACGAGCAGTTCACGACTGGGGTCGGGGTGACGCCTGTCGCGCTTGTGCATTTAAGCGAGTTACAACAAGTGACCGGCGCAACAGGTGGTGATGCAGCTGATCAACTACTCGTAAGTACGAATTCGCCCGGGGTACAGCAGCGACTCGAAGGTGTGTACCCGAACACGGTGGTTGTGACGCGGTCCGGGATCGCTACGCAGCAGGTGTCGACGTCAAGTCTCCCGGCAGCGATGGGAGTGGCGGCGTTGTTGATTTCGCTGGTCGTCGGGGTGTTGTTCACAGCGACGATGATGGGGCTTGAAATCACGAACGACCGGCAAACACTCGGGACGTTGACGGCACTCGGGTATTCGAGCCGGTCACTCGCAGTCCTGGTTGCAGCGGAAACGGTGACGCTCGCTGTCGTCGGTGGCGTGGTCGGCGTGGGACTCGGTGCAGTCGGGATCGTTGCTGTCAATCGACTCGCTACGTCAGTGTTCGGCGTCGAGTCCCTAGCAGTGTTCGAACCGGGCCTTCTCGTGTACGGGCTCGGTGTCGCACTGCTCATCGGGCTGCTTGCGACGCCGTACCCGATCTGGTTGTCACACCGCACTGACCCGTTGGCGGTGATCCGCCGATGACCCCTCGGCGGCTCCCCGCTGTCGTAGGGCTTGCCGTCGCGCAACTCCGGCACGACCGAACGCGAACCGTCCTAGCAGTGCTTGGCGTGACACTAGCGGTCCTCTCAACGACGTTGCTTGCCGGGACCGGGATCGGTGTCGTACAAACCGGGCAAGAACAGTTCGATAACGCCGGGCGTGACCTGTGGATCACTGGCGGGCCGGTACAGTTCGCGCCGACACAAGTCGGTGGGATTCAAAACTCCGTGTACGACGCACACGAGACAACTGCGGAACTCCAACAACGCGAGGGGGTTGCCACGGTTGGCCCGTTGTTATTCCAAACCGTGTACGTGAGCCGGACTGGCGACGACTTCCAACGACTCGCAGCGATGGGGCTACCGAGTAGTAACGGTGTCGCCGTCTCGGAAGGCCGCGGGTTTGCGAACGACAGTCACTACGCCGATGGGACGTACGACGGCCCGATGACCCACGAACTCCTCATCGATCCGCGTACAGCCGAACTGCTGAACGTTGAAGTCGGCGACACGATCTACGTGGGCGGGACGTTAGCAACCGCCCGCGCCAACGAATTCGAAATCGTCGGGATCTCCAGCACCGGGAGTCAATTCCTCGGCGCCCCAACTGTGACGCTGCCGCTCAGTGAACTGCAAGAAATCACTGGGAAAACGGCGACCGACCCGGCAACGATCATCGCCATTACGACGACAGACGGGACATCCCCGGCACAGCTCGAATCCAGGCTACAGGAGGCATACCCCGAGTTAGACGTGCGAACCAATCGGGAACAGTTACAGGCGACGTTGGAACGGCAAGCTGTCGTGCTCGCTGGCGGCGTGAGCCTCATCGTGCTCGCCGTCCTCGCCGGGCTCGCGTTAACACTGAACATCTTGTTCTCGATGGTGTACCAGCAACGCCCCGAGTACGCCGCGTTGAAAGCGCTCGGCAGCTCAACAACAACAATCGCCGGGACCGTGTTCACACAAGCGCTCATCGTCGGGCTCCTCGGCACCGGGATCGGCCTCGCAGCGACGATCCCGCTGGCCGACGCGTTGAACACGGTTGCTGTCGCCGTCACCGGGTTCGACGGTGTTGTCCGACTCCAACCGCGCGTGTACGCACTCGGGTTCGGTGTCGCCGTCGTGATGAGCCTCCTGAGCGGGGTACTAGCGAGTTGGCGGATGGCACACGTACGACCATTGGACGCCCTCCGAAACTGACCGAGGGTGTCATCGAATACGTTCCCACACTATACAGACATCTCTCAGAACAGGAGTTTCAAGTACCACTCTGCACACCTCATCTCGGTAGATGTGTACCTGAAATGTAGTTTCTCTAAGATGCGTGAACCTTACTACGAATCTCTGTGAAATCTGAAGTGCCTCAATCTAAAGACCCACCACACAGATATGTGTGCTAGTAAAATATATCTGTGTCTAGGCAGAAGCATAGTGTATGACCGGTGAGCCAGCAGCTCCTGACGGGCCCGACGAGTTCCCTACCGAAGCGGACCTACCGGACGAACCGGTAACCGTGGATGATATTGACCCGTTCACTGTGGATGACGATGACTTTGCGGACATCGATGACTTCGCAGCCGCAGAATGGAAACAAAACACCACTGCGGACGAACGAATTCGCACGGTGATCAACAGCACAACGATTCCGAAATCTGCGGGCGACATCGCAGAGACAGCGCTAGTCTCAGAAACAAAAGCCAGAACCACGCTCAACAAGCTTGCTGAAGAAGGTCTCGTTCGAAGTCATCAGACTAACTCTGGAAAGCTGTACGATCGAGACCCAGAGTGGCACCTTCTCAAACAGATCAGGCAACTCGCCGGTAGCAACACGCTTGTCGATCAAATCCAGCGAGTAAAACAAGAACTCGCAGAGTACAACGCCAAATATGACGCACCCGGCCCAGAGGAACTCCTGATTTCAGACAGGGAACTCAACCAGAATGAACTCGACGACATCTCCCACTGGCGGACAGCCGAACGGGAACTCAGCCACCTCAGAGCGGCCTACCGCCTCAAAGAGGCGAAAGAACAGACATACTCCATAACTAAATCGGGAGCCAGACAAACGGGGAATCAGCCCCCGCTCCAGTAATGGGGCTGGGGGACGGCTCTCCAATCGATTCGGAAGCGATTGATGAGAGCGTGGAGCAGATGCGCCAACAACTCGGTAACGGAGTTGTCAACGTCCGATTCCGGTATCAGAACGGTCACCCGTTCACACAACGGGACGGAGAAGATCTCAGAGCGGCACGAGTCACTGTCACCCCCGGAATCCACGAGCGAGGTGGGTATTTCGATATTCAGTGGTGGGAAAATGGGGACTACAAGTACCACTATCGGGAGGAAGGATTGGAATTCAGGTTTGGGCGCGAGGCGGCGAATGAACCCACCAATAAGCCAGTACATCATTTTCATCCGCCGCGCAATCTCGACGCACACACCCAATCCTGTATCGGGATTGAACAACCACCGAAACTTGTCACAATTGCTGTACTGAAGACGTGGTGGACAGCGGTCGAGAATGGGGATGAGAACTTGGTGAACGCGCAGAATGGCTTGCCGTAGTTAGGACAGCCTACGCAGTCAGTCGGGTTTTCCAGTCTGTCTTTGGTCTACATAACACCAGAGATTCAGAGATTTTTCCGCTCCATTCGCAGGCCAGATTTCACGGCAGATCAGGTGTAAGATTATAAAAACCACTGTGACAAGCGTGTTATCCCATCCTACTTAGAAACTGAACGTAAACTCAACGGGGAGCAACTCTAGGATCCGCCGCAGGACGATATAGCCGAAGACGGCGAGTCCTCCGACGATCACCCACCGTAACCGTCGGTGCCACGCTGGACGCATATTCACCGGCGTCATCAACTCAGTCACGACCAAGAGCCCGATGAGCGACGTGACGAAAAACACCTCTAACGTGAGCGCATCCAACAGCGTCAACCCGAACAGCGCCGTCAACATCCAGGCAAGCACATACTGGACAAACCGATGCGGCGTCGGCGGCATCGTATCAACACAGGATGCTACTACGGTTTATATTGCCGGGAATTCGACGATGAGATGTCAAATCGTGGACGGAGACCAGCTGTAAACTACCCCACCCTACTCCTTCGGCGCATACGCGCGCCTCAGTTCTTGAGGATGGGGCTTTGATGTGGACTCCCGGCAATCAGTCGCCAGCAATAGGCTGGTGACTCTCGCCGTTCACCGTCCCACCATTTATACGCACGTCTACTGGTGCGTCTCCACCCCCCGACGTGGGCGAGGAACGGAGTTTGTGTTGTCGCTTCCGGGCGTACCGCACGCCAATGTTCTTCGCAGCGTTGTAATCCGCGTTCACTTCGTAACCACACTTCACACAACAGAACTGTTCCCCATCACGATTTGATTCGTGCGTGAATCCACAGTCCGTCCGAGAACACCGTAGGGACGTGTGGTTCGGCTCGACTTGCTCCACGGAAATACCCCGTTCTGGTGCCTTATAGGAGACGTACTCGAACAGCCGTCGGAACGCCCAAACGTGATGCCATTTCGCCTGCGGAAGCCGCTCACGGATGTCGGTTAAATCCTCAAACACGATCACATCGCAATCGTGTTCGACGGCTTCCGAAACGATCTCGTTCGCAACCGTGTGAATGTACTGTTTTCGCCACGCTTCTTCACGCTTTCCAAGGCGAAGCAGAGCGTTGTGTGCGGCCTGCGTGCCGCGCTGTTGCATCTCCCCCCGTCGCTTCTCGAACTCACGGCACCAATGGTCGTAGTCGTCTCCCTGCCAGAAGCGTCCCGTTGAAGAGACGGCGAGGTTGTTCACGCCGAGGTCGATACCGAGGACTGTTTGGTGCCCGGTGTCTGCCGAACCCTCAACGTCGTCTCCCCCGCCAGAACCGGCTTTCCGTGTGGTGATGTGGACGTAGAACTCGTCGGTCACCGTGTCGTATTGGAGTGTACTTGCTCGGAACTCGTAGTCTTCGGACAGTACGTACTGTTCGTACGGCGTCGGACTGTCCGATGGGAGTTCGTACTCACACTCGACACGACCATTGACTGTGGAAAGTGAGATTTTGTTCCGGTAAAACGTTGCACTCCGCTTGTCGTAAAGCATACTCCACGACGTGAACTCCGGTTGGCTCACACGCTTCCCCTGCTTCCACCGTTCAACAACGCCTTTCGTTGCTTGGACGGCGCGTCGGATGGCTTCTTGGACGAGGTTTGCGGTGAGATCAGTTTCCTCCCGCAGTTCTACATAGAGCGCGTCACGCGCTGTCGTATTCGCAGTGACGCACTCCGTGTAGGAGGATTCATCCCAACAGTAGTCTGCGGCACGGTTAGCGCAGTAGAGGAACTGTCGCGCGGATTCGTGGAGATCGTCGCGCCGCTCATCAGGAACGATGAGTTTGACTGGTGCGGTTCGACGCACCTCCATATTTCAGATTATTATCTAACGGTACTTATACTCTCGGGAGTCGGGTGGCAATTGTCCTGTAGTTGCGTCATTTTTCATCGGTTTCCTCTCCGACCTACTCGCTCGCTTACCTCGCTCCTTGAGGTCGGAGGCTCCACCTTGTATTATGCTGAATCCCTGACTCGCCACGGTAATGTATCGTGACGTGTGAGAACGCGTATGTCCGACCACTGGATTCCACCGGAAGACTGGGCGACGATTGTAGCGAACGTGCCGATCGTATCCGTTGATTTGCTCGTCAAGCACGACGATGGAGTGGTATTGGGAAAGCGGACGAATGCCCCGGCGAAAGGCTACTGGTTCGTTCCTGGCGGTCGAGTGCAGAAAGGCGAAACGCGGCGAGAAGCGGTTCATCGCGTAGCAGCCGACGAACTCGGCGTGTCGGTGACGATCATCGAATCACTTGGTGCGTTCGAGCATTTCTACGGGACTTCTGATGTTGATGGTGTTGAGAGTAAACACTACCTCGCAAACGGGCACGTTGTTGAGGTTTCTGAGGGAGAGGTAACCACCGACGAGCAGCACGACACACTACAGGTCTTTCAGTCGCCGCCTGACCCGTTCCATCAACACATCCGCGCGTACTTCGACGCCGCCACGACACTCCCGAATTGGTCTTGAGTAGGGTGGGGGTGTCATAGAAAGCTTGTCACTCCTGATCAATCGACCCAAAGAGCGTTTCTCCGGCATCGGTTGGTGTCGTGTTCTCCCAACTCTCCCGGTTGGCTGTTGCCGTCTCTAATTTCGAGCTCGGTTTGGGGTTGAGTTCAAGAACCGATCCAACAAGGGTTGCAGGAATGGTATCGTTCGATTCGATTCCTAATCGGTCCCGAACCGCTTTTGGAAGTGTTACCCGTCCCCGATCATCCACTCTGAGGGTGATTTCTTCCCCGCTGTCGGCTTTCAACGATGTCTTTCCCATTTTAGATCACCTATTTCCCACTACTTTGCTTATATATAAAATACGTTCGTCATTTGAAATGCTGATCAATTCGCAAACGCGATATGATGGGTGATTCGTTCCCCAACCCGTGAAACAGACACCCACCTTGGTACCTAAGTACGCTCCTCCCGGAAAATACGTATCGGCAACAGACCGGGACGACACTAGGAAGAACGCATTGATACGTCTCGTACAGGGGTACCGCGGCCCTGAGCGGAGAGCGCGGAGTTTATACTTGTCAGGTGACTGCTTCGGGTTATGGCACAGGGGGCGGGTCGGGACGAGGGCCTGGAAGCGACGGTGCGGCAGCTTCCAGCGGACCTTGCGTTCGTCCTCGGCATCGTCGCGCTCGCCGTCGCGTCAATTTTTGTCCCTGTAATCAATCAGTCCCCGATCCGAGTGCTGTTCGCGTTGCCGGTGATGCTGTTTATTCCCGGGTACGTGTTCATCGCCGCGTTGTTCCCGGAAGCCGGAAGCAGCACGGACGGGGACGACGAGACGACTACTGCTGAGCGTTCAGCCACAGCATCTGCGGAGCAATCGGTGTCAGAGACCGCAGCGGCGATTGCGGCGGAGCGCGGGGGAATCGACGGGATCGAACGCGTTGCGTTGTCGTTCGGGACGAGTATCGCTATCGTACCGCTCATCGGGCTCGTGTTGAATTTCACGCCGTGGGGGATTCGCCTCATCCCGATTGTTGTGAGTCTCACCGGGTTTATCGTTGCAGCAACGTACGTTGCCGCTCGACGGCGACGCGCAGTACCGCCGGACACGCGGTTCCGGGTGCCGTACCGTCAGTGGCTGTACGCAGCACGCAGCGAACTGTTTGAGCCCGACAGTCGGAGTGACGCTGCACTGAACGTGCTGATGGTGTGCAGTATTTTGCTTGCGACAGCGAGTGTCGGGTACGCTGTCGCCGTTCCGAAACAAGGGGAAGCGTTCACCGAGTTTTACCTGCTCACTGAAACCGACGATGGAGACCTCGTCGCTGATAACTACCCGGACGAGTTCGTCGCTGGGGAAAACCAGACGTTGACCGTTGGGATCGGGAACCACGAACACGAGTCCGTGTCGTACACCGTCGTGGTGCTTGCTCAGGATGCTGTCGTCGAAAACAATTCAACAACCATACGCGCTGAGCAGCAGCTCCGCCGGTTCCAACCGCAGGTGGCTGATAACGAAACGTGGCAGCGGCAACACACTGTCGCACCGACACTGACTGGGGACAACATCCGGTTAACGTACCTGCTGTACCGCGGGGCACCACCAGCTGATCCGTCAACAGACAACGCGTACCGGGAAGTACACCTGTGGATCACAGTGCGGCAATAAGATCGGACGTGTTTCGCCATCAGAGAACCGGGGCACACTCGAATCGGTGTCAGTCGATCTGGTCTTCGAGTCGGGTGAGAATCGTCTCGATGTCGCTGTCCGGAAGGGGTTCTGGTCGTTCGGTGTACGTCGCTCGTTCGTACGCTGCTGTCAACTCATACAGGAACTCGTGAGCGGAAGGGTCTAATTCGGTGTCGAGTGTCCGGTACAGCTCCCAGTGTGTTAACGCGGGGTTCAGATCGAACGTGTCGACGTATTCGTGCCGTAACGCAACATAGCTGAGTCGCACGGCAGCAGTGGTTCGACCATCGGTTTGTGCTGTTCGAGCGCGGTCAAGTATCGCTGATGGTGACAAATCAGTCAAAACATCAGCAGTGATTGCGGAGTCAGAATTCGTCGTTGCAGAACTATCAGAGTTCAGCGCGTCGGGGGTCGCTGCACGTCGCCGCCACGCAACGACCGCACCGCTGAGAACCAGTACAGCGAGTCCCGCGTATCCGGTATGGCGAAGTGATTGGGACGGCGGCGGCGTGTAAGTGAGTGTTGCTGTCTGGGTTATCGACTGGAGGTTCGTGCCAGAGGCCGCATACTGTCCGGTCACGGTGAGTTGCGTCGAGACGAACGGGAGTGACGACGAATCAAGGCCTGTAGGGAGAGACAGTGTGGCGTTGATTCGACCGTCCTCGTCGGTTCGCACGGTCACGGAGGCACTGTCTCCAACGGAAAGTGCAACCGGGCGGTCAGGGAGTGCTGTCCCGGTCGTCGTTGTGAGACGCCCACTGACGGTAACGACTGTCTGGTTCTGCTGTGTGGTAGTGAGAGTCAACTGCGTCGGTGTCGGGTCAACGTGAAGCGATTGTTCGTGCGTCGTTTGTCGCACTGACGTGTTCATTTGGGAGACGGCCACGGTGATGGTCCGTGTCCCGTTTGGAATCGATGCCGGGAACCGCTTACGTACAGTGAACTCGCCGGTGCTATTCGTTCGGACAGTTCCGATTCGGGTCTCGTCAATCGTGACTTGCACAGGGACAGCTGCTAACGACGTGTTGTTGGCGGAGACGTGCCCGTGAACGACGACCGTGTCGTTGAACTGTGCGCTGCGCGTTGCGGAGTGGATAGTGACGCTCGGAGTTACAGCGGAAACACGAACATCGATCTGGTGACGGACTGATTCGTATTTTGAGGTTGGTGCAGGTACGAACCGCACCGTTGCCGTGCGGTTCCCGGGTGCGACCGTGATTGGTCGAAGCGACGCGTTGAACGTCGCGTTCTCCAGTGTCGTCTGCACGACTTGATCTCCGAGTACGAGTTCGATCGTCCCATTCGGGAGTCCTGTCGTGTTCGCTGATAACTGCCCGTGAACACGAAGGGGACGTGTTGGAGACGCTACCGCTGTCGCGTTGACGGTGAGATTTGTACTTGTTGATGCTGCCGCTGTCGTGTTGACAGTAAGGTTTGTACTTGTTGACGCTGATGCTGTCGTGTTGACAGTAAGGTTTGTACTGACGAACGTTTCATTGCGAACAGTTTCTTGAAGCTCGGTTAACCGGTCTTGTGCTCTGTTCAGATTTCTTTTCAGCTCAGTCGTGTTAATATCCGTCGAGTTCCCTAATTTCTCGTAGCGTTCTGCAAGTTCTGCAGCTGTCTCGTTTCCCTCCGCAGCAGATTGTAACAAGTCACGAGCGATCTCGCGAGCGCGGGATTCGTTCCCATTCGCCCGTGCGAGTTGATACTCGCTGTAGTTTGCGCGTGCATTCCGCGCTGTATCAATTAACTTTCGTTGCTGTTGTACAGTAAGATTGAGTTCGCGTGCAACCTCATCGTCCGTCGGCGAATCACTACCGGCGGCGACCTGTTCATACTGACGGAGAAGTTCCGCGGTATTTCCTTGAAGTTCAGCTTCCGCCGCATCGAACTGGCGAGCCTCAACCGCGTCTGAACTATTTATTAATCGACTCCCAATTCGGGCTTCTAATTCCGACAGTACAACAGTCTCGGTTGACTCGCTTGCTGGCAGGTCCGGGCCGACGTGCCGATCACTCGTGTTGGACGTGTTAGACGTGTTTGACGTGTTCCCCGAAGTGGTTTGAGCGAGCGCGCCAGCAGAGACCGACATCAGTTCCTCAGCCTCACTGGATAAGGTTGTGGGAGTGTCCGCCAGGGCGGTTGCACCGACTGGCGCCGCCACCGCGTGGATGACAAGCAGCATCCCGAGCACGACAGCAACACCACGAGTGACAGACATCCAATCAGATACGGAAAGACAGTCAGCGGGCATAACCTCTTCGCCACAGGGAACGGTACCCGGAGAACCCACACGGAGTGGTGAGTTCAGGTAGATTAACGGTGACGTGGGGGCGTGGGGTAGACGTGCACCGGACGGAACGGTACTGGAGTGTACTTGGTCTCGCTGTGTTTTTCGGCGTGCTCGCCGTCATATTCACCAATCCCGAGTTTCTGCTGCCCGCCGCCGCGTTACTCGCGTGGGCACTCGCATCCGAACTCGTGTTTCGGCAACGCACACAGCGTATTTCGGAGACGCTCCAAGTCTCACACACGGTTTCGCAACCTACTGTTCGTCCGGAGCAACCGATCGACGCGACGACCGCAGTCCACCTGTCCGAGTCCGTCAATACCCCAGTGACCGTCCACTCGAACTATCCAGCCCATGCAATCCACATCTCGGGCACCTCCGAACAGGACCTACCAGCAGGTAGTACAGACCTCACGCTCACGACAGAGGTCTACTTCCCGTTCGCTGGCAAGTACACGATCGGACCGGCCACAGTGTCCGTATCAGACGCGTACGGACTCTTCGAGACGACCATTACGTCGACAGACACGGCGACTGTGACGGTCGACCCGGACGAACCAACGGATCTCCACGTCGGGCAAGCCGGGGAGCAGTTCGCCGTCACGTTCGGTGAACACGGATCCGGGAACACCGGGCCAGGAATGGTCCCGGCTGGGATGCGTGCGTACACACCGGGCGATCCCGCGTCACGCATCAATTGGAAAGCGACCGCCCGGCTCGACGACGTGTACGTACGCGAGTTCGAAATCGAAACCGTTCGCCCGTTAGCGATTCTGCTTGACACCCGGGCGCCACCGGCAACAACCCCGGAAAATGACCCTGTCGAGTACCGTCGGCACATCGGGACTGCGCTCGTTGCCGACGCGGCCTCACACGGCGATCCGGTAGGGCTGTACACAATCGACAACCACGACGTCGAAGCATCCCAGCGACTCAGCGCTGCGCCTGAACAGTATCTTAAACTCCGGGACCGACTATACACACCCAGCCAGCGCGAAGACACCGACGAGACCGACCCGACAACCGGTGTGCGAACGACGCCGCTGGACATCGGAGTTGCCGCCGACCGATTACGAACCGACGAGTCCGCCTTCGGCGCGCAACTCACACCGTTTCTCCGCGGGACAGCAAGCCAGACTCGGCAGATTGAGGGGGACCCGTTGGTCCAAACTGCGCGGACATACCTCAAGCGACACGGGCAAGATGTCCGCGTCGCCATCATCACCGGCGACCAGCACCGAGCCGAACTGTATGACACAGCGAAACTCGCCGGGCAACTCAGCCCGGAAGTCCTTGTCTTCATTACGCCTGCAGTCCTTTTCGAAGCGGACGACATCACAGCGATCGACGACTTGTACAGTCGCTACGCAGCGTTCGAACGATTCCGAACCCGTCTTGACCGGCTTGACAACGTCACGGCCTTCGAAGTCGCACCCGGAGCCAAACTCCAAGCGGTGATCACGGACGGGGTGACACACGCACAACAATGAGTTCCGGCTCACAACACCCACAGTCGCCGGTAACGTCACTTTGGACGCGGCTCCGTGTCGGCCCGACCGCGTCACTCACACACGCAGCACGATGGCAATGGTACGAAGTCGCGTGGGCGCTCCTGCTTGTCGCGTTGTTCGGCACCACTGGACGCATCGTGGAGATCGTCGTCGCCGTTGGACTCGTCGGTGTATGGCTCCTCGGCCCAGCAATCAGTGCCGTTCTCGCCGGGCACTTAGCCGTCATTGCACTCGGGATTCTGCCATCCGCCGGGTGGGCGCTGGTTGCGACGGAACTTCTCCTCATCGGCCCGGTACTCATCGAGTGCGCCCTCCTCGCACCAACCCGTCGAAGCAGCGCGCAAGCCACCGGACTCGTCCTTGTAGTCACAGCGATCGCCACTGCCAGCGTCTGGCTCACAACACCGCTTCTCCAAACTGCGGGTCTTGTGGGAGTCGCGTACGTCGTCGGCGTCGGCGGAGTGTACATTCAGTCCCGGTCGCGCGACTCGGACACGAACACCAGTCAAGATCCCTCGGAACCTGCGGACACGACGCCGCACGGGGACGCGCCCACGGCGACAGACACGCCCGACAATACTACCCAAAAATGAGTTCTGACCACGTCGAATCCGAAACCGACGCCGACACGGACCACGGAAACGAAACACCCACAGAAACAACCACCACAACGGAAACCGACACGGCAACTCGGGATCCCAGCGACGGGACAGCGACACGCGACGAGTTGCGGGGACAACTCGAATTACTGCAAGCTGAAAACCAGCGGTTACGTCGGGAATACGTACGCGCTCGGCAAACGAAGTATCGACGCACAGCGCTTGGACTAGTGCTCATCGGCGTTGTTGCGGTTGGCGGCGGGGCACTGTTCCCCGGGAGTCGAGACGTGTTACTTGCGTTAGGAGGGAGCGCGCTCGTTGCTGGGATGCTCACGTACTACCTGACGCCCGAGGAGTTCGTTACCGCAACAGTCGGTGAAACCCTCGCAACCACGCTACAAGCCACGTACGATGGGCTTCGGGCAGATCTGAATCTGCAAGGCAAGCCGGTGTACGTCCCGGTGACAAGCGAGAGTGCGGCGGACGCCCGTCTGTTCCTCCCACAGCACCACGACTACACGATCCCGGACGAGGACGCCCTCCAACGAACGATCGTCGTGCCAGCAGAGCCGAGTCAACGCGGGCTCGCTGTCCATCCAAGCGGGGCGAAGTTACTCGCTGCGTTCCGACGTGCCAGTGAGTTCGCCACCCAGCCCGAGCCGAATCCGGAACGGGTGTTCGACCAGTTAGCTGACGGGCTCGTCGAACAGTTCGAGTTAGCCGATCAAATCACGCCAACCGTCGAAGCCGACACGCGGTGCGTGATCGCTGTCACCGGCAGTACGTACGGAGCGCCGGACACGTTCGATCACCTGCTTACGTCGTTCGTTGCGGTCGGCGCTGCCATCGCATTCAACACCCCGACTCGAATCACCGTTCAACGCGTCGACGACCACGACTTCGTCTTCGAATGCGCGTGGAACACGCAAGACACGGACGCGTCGGACACGCAGACATCCACGACAGAGTAACTCAAGCTACTCGTCGCGTTCGTCAGGCACCGCTGCAGCGATGTCGCCGCTCGGTGCGTCGATCGTCTCGAGCACTGCTTCGACCGTGTCCACACTCGTTGTTTCGCTCAGTTCCGCATCCGTATTTAACACGAGGCGGTGTGCGAGCACATCAACAGCTAAGTGTTTCACATCGTCAGGAACGACGTACCGACGGCCTTCCACCGCCGCCCGAGCCTTTGCGGCGTGCAGTAAATCAAGCGCTGCCCGTGGCGACGCTCCGATCTCGGTTTGAGCGCTGTCACGCGTGGCCGTCACGATCTCCAACAAATAGTCTTTCACTGGCTGGGCGACGAACGTGTCCGCCACGGCCTGTCGAGCCGAGGCAATGTCACCGGCATCGATAACCTGTGTAATTGTCGCCGGGCCGAGCTCCGGGTCGGAATCGAACCGGTCAAGGATCGTGTGTTCAGCCTCAGTCCCCGGATAACCGACACGGATTTTGAACTGGAACCGGTCGCGTTGCGCTTCCGGGAGTTCGTACACGCCTTCCATTTCCAGCGGGTTCTGCGTTGCAATCACGAGAAACGGGTCCGGTAACGCGTGCGTTTCCGTTTCGATCGTCACGTGTTGCTCACCCATCGCTTCTAGCAACGCACTTTGCGTTTTCGGCGTCGCCCGGTTAATCTCGTCAGCCACGACAATGTTCGCAAATACCGGGCCGCGCTGTACTTCGAACTCACCTGTTGCCTCCCGGTAAATCGTCGTGCCAGTCACGTCCGCTGGCAGCACGTCTGGCGTCATTTGAATCCGGTTGAACGACAGTCCGCTCGCTCGCGCGAACGACTCAGCCGTCACGGTCTTGGCGATCCCCGGCACACCTTCAAGCAAGACGTGCCCACCGGTTAACAACGCCAAGAAGAGGCGTTCGACGACAACTTCGTTCCCGACGAGCACGCGCGTCACTTCGTCGTGGATCGTCTCATACAACTCCGTCGGTGACATCCCGTCGTGTTCTTCACTCATCAGTATCAAGTGCCGCTGATTCGTTCAAGCGCTCCATACTCTCTGCGATCCGTTCCACACGCTCAGTATCCCACTCTGGGTGCCGCTCCGTCAAAAATTGGACGCGTTCACGCGATGTAAGCACGACAGACTCCATTGAGGACGACCGCATGAATCGTCCGACCACGTGCGCAGCAACAGTACTGAGCCGCTGTTGAACGCCACGGTGGGTCCACATAACGGCTGCGAGACAAGCAAAGCCGCCGAGCACGGCTTGTGCCCATACCGTCCGGTGCAGCCACAGCCACAGCACAACCACCGGCGGCGTGCCCGGCGCGTGCGAGTAATCAAGCACCACGCGATCGTGCGAGTCAAGCAACCGGGTGAGCAACGCCTGGTTCCCCGGACGCTCCAACATTTGATTGATGAACACACTCGAATCACTCACGACGACCACGCGCCCCGACCCAACCTGTTCACTCGACGCCACCGGGTACGACCGGAACCGCTCGCCACTGTCTAACTGTTCGTTGCCATTCCGATCAAGATACGCGAATGCAGACGTGTTCGCGATCGCTGTTCCGTCGGTCGACCGCAACACCGTCCCGCGGTTCAACGTGAATTCGTCGACACCACGAAGCGTCGAGTTGTTCGCCGTGTCTGTAATCACGGGCAGTGCAGGACTCCGGTAGTACTGCTGTGGATCCCGAAGCGGACGCCCGTCGAGACGGGCAGACACGCCAAGCTGTGCTAACAGTTGATTGGTTGCCGTCCGTCGATCCTCAGCAATTAGGACCGTCCCGCCACGAGCCACGAACGCACGGACTCGCTGGATGTCAGCCGCAGTGTACGCGTCCCGCGGCGCCTGAATCACGACCAGCGTCCCGTTCCCAGCAAAGCGATCATACGCCGTCGCCTCAACGACGACTGGCGGGGCAGATGACTGTGCTGCAATCGTACTGCGGGCTGTGCTCGTCCCGTCCCAGTCCGAATTGTACGGGGCCAGTGTCGCTGTCGACGTGACAGCCGCAGCCCCTACTGCAAGGACAAGTACGACGAGAAACCCTCCGAGCAGCACCCGCGGGGTGATCGCTGCCAGAAGCGACTCGTCGGTCATAGCGACCCGTTCTCGCTGTACACAATCAAGCCATCGACTACACCCAAACCAATTCCGTATACACCGAACACGTGTAGAGTGCCGACGATCACGAGCGAAGCGAGTTACTCGTTGATCGCGCTGATGAAGAAGCCAGCGAACACTAATTGAATACCGAGCACGATTGCCGTGAACCCGAGCAGATCCACCTGCGGGGAGGGAGACGGGATCTGTGAGAACCCGCTTGACGCCCAGCCGGAAATGATAAGCGCAGCGTATGTCACTCCAGCCCCGAATAACAGTAGTCCAAGGGTTGCAGTCCCGCCGAGGCCCACGGTTTGCGTCAGGAACCGGGACAGCGGATCCGTGCGTGTACGGACCGGGCTTCCAGCAGCCACGGCAAACCCGGCGAGGCTGGTGACTTGGACGCCAGTCAAGACGAGCAAGCTGCCAGCGATCGCCGTTCGAATCCCGAACGTCGCACCGCCAAGTTCAACGCCGCTCACAGACGCCGTCAAACACAAGACACCGACGAGTGCCAGTACGATCCCGGGCAGCGAGAACAAGTAACTCGGCGCGTTCACAAGCATAAATCGGAGATGCCGCCACCCGTCACTGAAGCTTTCCAGCGTCGCCTCGCCTTTCCGCGGGTGATACGTAATCGGTTCCTCAGCGATCGTCAACCCGCGGCTACTCGCCTCCATCAGCATCTCGCTTGCAAATTCCATCCCATCGCTTTCAAGTTCAAGCTGCTCGATCGCCTCACGAGCGAACACCCGCATCCCGCTGTGTGCATCACTAATCTCTGCGTTATAAAACGTGTTCAGGAAGCGAGTGAGAAGCGGGTTCCCGACGTACTCGTGGAGCGCTGGCATCGCCCCGTCACGGATTTCCCCTTGGAAGCGGCTGCCCAACGCGATGTCTGCCTCACCGGTTGAGACGTGATAGAAGAGTTTCGGGAGTTCAGTGAAATCGTACGTCGTATCCGCATCACCCATCGCCACGTACTCCCCGCGCGCCCGCTGGAACGCATACCGGTACGCGTACCCGTACCCGGCACCGTCCGGTTCAACAACGATCGCCCCGTGTTGCTCGGCGAGTTCCGGCGTCCGATCTGTCGAACTGTCACTGACAATAATTTCTCCGTAAATCCCGAGTTCATCCAGCGCTTCCCGGATCCGTTCGATACACTCAACAATCCCTTCCTCCTCGTTTAGCGTCGGCAGAACAACCGTAAGCGTCGGTGTTTGATCGCTGGATTCATCGAGTAACCACCCAGTGCTTGACGCGGCAGGAGTAGCGTCAGGCGCCTCTAGGTGTGTCTCGTGTGAAAGTTGTTGGTTCTGCTGTTCTTCAGGTTGTTTATCGGTAGACATTATGTAGCGCTGGACTGGACAGTGTTGACAATCGTCGGATTGTACGCCCCTTCCCCAATATTAGGCACTGTATACTGCGTGCGAGTCCACTTACATAATTGTGTTGGATGGCTGAATAATTCGAATAGGTGGCTTTTTACTATGCGAACCGTACCGCTCACAGTATGCGCCTGAGGTCGGTCCTCGTAACAGCGGCTCTTGGACTCGTTGCTGTTTCCCTCCTTCTCACGGCAGTGACTAGTCCCGTTGTCGCTGACACCGAGTACGAAATTAGCGTAGAAGGAAGCGTTGACACGCCAACACGAACCGTTGAACTCGAAGGCGCCACGTACAACGTTTCAGCGATCGGGAAAGCCCAATCCGGCGAGAGTATTGATGTTAGTGTCCAAGCACCAGACCCTGATCAGGACTACAACGTGTACCTGTACAATTCTGATCGCCAGATCGTCGAAGGTGAGTCAGGGGAAGGGAACGACACAGTAACGTTTGACCTTACCGACTTAGACGCGGGGACATACGTGTTTGCAGTGCAGGAACGAGGTGCAAATCAAGTCATTCACCCTTTCGTCATCAAAGGATTCGACACCACTATTGACGCACCTGCGTCCGCTACTGTCGGTGACGATGTCACGGTTGACGTGACCACCGATCGACTGAGCGATAACGCAACGAATGACCGTGTTGAAGTCGTGATCGCTGGTGACGATCAATTAACTCGAACGACGGCTACTGGAAGCGACGATACCTTCACCGCAACGGTAGACACCGGTGGGCTCGACCCAGGGTCTTACCGTGTCTATGCTAATATCCGGGGGGAAGAAGTTGTCTTCGATGAACGAGTTATTTTCGGGGTTAGCGACGCGCAAACACTTGATTTAGAGGAAGCAGAATCGGATGATTCCGGAAGCAGTGGGGGAGTTGGCTCTGGAAGCCAGACCACGACAGCTGATCCTGCGACAGGCACGGACCAGGCACCGACAACCTCAGCCGATTCAACCACCTTGGAACCAAGCACTTCGACGCCAACCAGCGACCAGTCAGTTACCGATGATACCGCTCCGACATCCGGACAAGCCAGTGACGGGACAGGAGAAGATCCGACGACAGAGACGGCAGAGGTTCTCTCGCCCAATCAGTCACAGACCACGACTGACACGGTCATTCCAGGCTTTCAACTCTGGTTGGTCGGAGTTGTCAGCCTCATATTTGCGCTCGTGGCCAAACTATCGGACATCTAAACTCCGTTAGCTGGTTTCGGAATACAATCCAGGACGCTCATTCTACACGCACACTCGACTGAGACGCCGGTTAATATCTCCCTACTGCCGTATAAAAACTTAATTAGCCACGGATAACAAGCCTAATTGACAAATGCGAACTAGCGCCACCATCTTTGTCGTGGTGTGTCTGGTGATCAGCACCATCGCCTTCACACCCACCGCGTCAGCAGGACCACCGGGCAATGACCAAGTATTCAACGTCAATGACGATGTCGACGCTTGGGAACGCGCCATCTTCCCGCTCCGTGTTGATTACGATGGCGCAGCCGAATCGGTTGAAAATCCGCGGATCAACGCGGAAGGAACCGGAATCGGAGAAAAATCCTTAGCGAAAGGAAAAATGGTCGTGTATGAACCAGGGGATGAGATCGGCCTGTCATTCATCTCTGATCGAGCTGTCACCGGTGATTTGGACAATGACAACATCACCGTCGTCGCAGCGCGAATGACAGGTGGGAATGAAGGCGACATCCCGAATACCTTCTCAGAAGCAATCGATCTACTCTCAGAAGACAACGCGAACGATAACGCAACGTTCGAATTTGTCGCCGAAAACACCAGTCTCGACAGCGCCGGTGATACTGAAGACCTCTCATACGAGGCGTCGCAATCCGGCCATTACGTGTTCTTCGCAGTCTCGAATTTCCAATCGGGCTCCAACGGAGTGAGTATCAACAACGGCGATATCTCCTTTACTGATGTGACCCTGCTGGGAACCGATGCGGTGTCTGTTCAAGAGGGGTCAGCTGACGTGTCACAAACCACCGAGAATCCGCAGCCCGGTGATGACATCACATTCGACGTTGATGCTTCGGATGAACTCGGAACCAGTGACGTGACTCACGTCTTAGCCGTCTACAACAAATCAGGATTCACGGACTCTTCGCACACGATAGAAGTCGATTCAGATGAGCTAGACAGCGACTTCGATATACAGAATAACAGTACCTTCGAGCACTCGATCGCCACCGTCGACGGGGTAGCTGATGTGGAAGACGGTGCGTCAGTCAACGGAATCGGGCTCGCTGACGGGCGTGTCTCACGTGCCGTCGGAGCCGGTGCGATGATTGACTTTATCGCCGAAGATCTTGACGGGACCGCGCCTGAAACCACCGCCGTTGAACCGAAATCAACACTGAACGCGTCAATTGACGCCGATGTTGACGAAGACGGCGAACACACCCTCACCATCGAAACAAACAGTGACTGGGAAGACGGGACGTACCAGTACGTCTACCTCGGCACACTAGGCAGTGACAAAAGCTCGATCGCCACTAACGCTGGTACCTTCGAAATCGGCGCCGAACCGGCTGACGACGACGATGACGGTCCCAGTGGGCCCAGTGGTGGCGGCGACGATGACGATGACGATGACCCGCCAGAATCGATTCAGGAATCGATTGACGAGATCGGCGCACAGGCGACGAATGTAGAGGAAGCGACTCCAGAGATCGATACGGAAACAGGCACGGCGACGGCAACGTTCGAGACATCGGAGAACGTGGAGTCGATTACACTCGAAACCACGGACTCGTCCGCCGAAGTGACGGTGACGGATCTCGATCCGGAAACGCAGACCACCAATCCGGCGCCTGGACAGTCGGTATCGCTACAGGACATTACCGTCACAGGAGCTGATGGTGATGCGTCAGACACGATCAGAACGGTCCGGTTCCGAATCTCGAATGCACGCCTGCAGGAACGCGGGACGACTGCGGAGAACCTGCGGGCATTCAGGCTCACCGGTGGTAGTTGGCAGCGCTTAGAGACGAGCGTCGCCCAAGAAACCGCCGACGGTGTAGTGCTTGAAGCTCGGGCACCCGGAACCTCAATCTTCGCTGTGAGTGCAGTGACTCCCCCGGAAGCATCGCTATCCCTGAATCCGACAACAGCTGCAGTCGGCGAGGATGTCACGCTGTCCGGCGTCGATTCGAGTGATGAAGACGGTGAGATCGTCTCCTACGAGTGGAGCGTCAACGGACAGACGTTCTCCGGCGAAACAGTGACCGTTTCGCTGGATGAACCCGGAGACTACACGGTTGAACTTACTGTGACCGACGACAGCGGTGAGACTGATACCGTCACCGAGACGCTCAGCATCACGCAGGCTGATACGGCGACACCCACACCTGAGCCGGAGCCGGAGACAGACACTCCGGCTACAGAGACTGAGGTCACTACCACCGACACCGGAACCCCCGGCTTCGGGATCATCGTAGCAATCATCGCTCTACTCGGCGCTGCGGCGATGATCGGACGGCGGCGCACAGAGAATTAACCGTAGCGACGACAACGTTTTTTTTTTGACTCCCGGCATCGGATTATTATTTAAACGAGGGGATTACCGAACTACGAAGAGAAAGCCTCGCCGGACCCTGTTCGGTGGGCGAAAAGTTACCAGCGAAGACGTGGGATTGACCCGCTGTCTCGTGCTAGAATCCTCGCCCTTCCGGGCAGGGTAGATGCCAAGAGATGCTCGTAATTGGGTTAATCGATTCTTTTGATAGGCGCAGTATGGTATTGAAGCAGCGGCCCAGATCGTTTCTCGCTGATCAAATGAAGTGTTTCGGTGTCCTAGAGGTCTCTTGATTGTTGTAGTGAACCAAGCTGTTGTTCGCTACGGCAATCATCGGACTCGCTATCCATCCTGAATATGCTTGCAATTCAGCATCACCACCCATCTGGAGGTATGATATCAGATCCTTCTTCAGCTCTGAGACCCGAGGACTTCATCCGAATCGGTAGTGTCTGAGCGCCACGCTCCCGGGTTTTTATAAGTAAAGCCTCGCAAATCAAGGCTGAAACAGGCCAAAATCCGGGATATGGCGTGGAGGTTCGGGGGTGGTGACGAATCCTGTCGTTCGGAACGGCGGGCCTTCCCAAGCCACTAGCCCGGGTTCAACTCCCGGCTGGCGCATGTTCTGCCGAGCGCAGTGAGGCAAAGAATCGATACACCGGGACTTGAATCGGGGAGCGAAGCGACCGTGGTTCAACTCCCGGCTGGCGCACTCCCGGTGGTCGTTTGCCAGCCGATGTCACGCTCGCTGGCGTTGCCGGGGCGTAGCGCCGACGTCCGGCGGGACCTTCGGTTCGGCTCAGCCCACGTGACTCCCGGCTGGCGCAGTGTCTACAGCGTCTGTTTGAGCCTTGCGTGGGTTCTTCACCGTGAGGGTCGTACCGGAGTGTATGACGTCGCAGTCGAGAACGCCGCTCTATCCGGGTTTCATCGTCGCTGCCGACATCGGACTCGCTGGGGGACTGTTCCTGATCGCCCCGGTGCTCGGAGTCCTGATGGGTGTCGCTGCGGTGTCGGTTCTCCTCGCAGTCGTGCTCGGAGCGGGTGGACGCGGTTCGCTCGCGCTCCGGCCGGCGACACCCCACGAGGGGTGACACTCGACAACGGGAGTGCGACTACCGCCCGCGGAGGAGTTCCAGGATCCGGTAGTCGTGATCCGGTGAATACCGCCGGAACAGCAGGCTGTTGGTCAGCACCGACACCGACGACAGCGCCATAGCGCCCGCCGCGAGGATGGGCTGGAGCAGGCCGAGCGACGCCAGCGGGATCATCGCGGTGTTGTACCCCAGCGCCCAGAACAGGTTCTGTTTGATCTTCGAGAGGGTGCCCGCGGAAATCCGGATGGCCTTCGTCACGTCGCGGGGTGCATCGCGCATCAGCGTCACGTCGGCGGCCTCGATCGCGACGTCGGTCCCGGAGCCCAGCGCCGCACCGACGTGCGCCGCCGCCAAGGCGGGCGCGTCGTTGACGCCGTCGCCGACCATCATCGCATTCCGATCACCCTCCTGAAGCGACTCGACGACATCGGCCTTGTGGTCGGGGAGCACCTCCGCGCGGACGTTGTCGGGGGCGATCCCGACGTCTTCCGCGACCGCGCGAGCGGTCCGTCCGTTGTCGCCGGTGAGCAGGTGGACGTCCAGCCCCCGGTCGCGGAGCGCGGCCACCGCCTCGGCCGCGGTGGGTTTGACCGTGTCCGCGTCGGCGACGACACCGACGACCGCGCTCGGCGCGTCACCCGGTTCGGCGGCCGCCGGGACGCGGCCGACGAGCATTGCGGTCTTGCCCTCCGATTCGAGTCGCCGCATCTCGTCTTCAGCGGGTGCGGTGTCGATTCCGGCGTCCACGAGCAGTCGACGGTTCCCGACCAGCAGCCGCGCGCCGTCGACGGTCGCAGTCACTCCCTGTCCGGGGACGTTCTCGAAGTCGGTCGGCTCGGGCACGTCGATGCCGTGGGCTTCGGCGCCGTCGACGATGGCCTGCCCGAGCGGGTGCTCGCTGTTCCGCTCGGCCGCGGCCGCGAGTCGGAGCACCGCGGTCTCGGCAGGTGTAACCCCCGACTCCGGCGCGTCGTCTCCCGTCGGTGGCTCGGCCGAGGCGTCGGCGTCTCCCGTCGGTGCCTGCGGTCCGGCCGGCGCGCCCGCGCCCTTGAGTCGGCCGCCGTCGGGCGTCGGCTCGATCGCGACCACGTCGGTCAGCGACATCTCGCCTTGGGTGAGCGTCCCGGTCTTGTCGAAGACCACGCTGTCAACGTCGCGAACGCGCTCAAGGATGTCACCGCCTTTGAACACCACGCCGTTGTTCGCCCCAATCGAGGTCCCGACCATCGTGGCCGCGGGCGTGGCGAGTCCGAGCGCGCACGGACACGCGATCAGGACGGCGGACGCGAACACCAGAACCGAAAATTCGACGGCCGAGACCGTCCCGCCGGCCACGACCGGGCCGCCGACAATGACGCCCCACAGCGGGAGCGACTCGACGAACCCAGCGAGCGTTGCGGGCGCGAGCAGCCAGACGGCCGCCCACAGCAACGCGTTCGCGATCACCGCGGGCACGAAGTACGCCGAGATCCGGTCGGCGACGGTCTGGATCTCAGGCTGGCGGGATTGGGCCTCCCTCACGGTGCGGACGATCTGCTGGATCGCGGTGTCGGCGCCGACCTTCGTGGCCTCAACGGTCAGGACGCCGTTCTTGTTGAGCGTCGAGCCGACCACGTCGTCGCCCTCGGCTTTTGAAACCGGCACTGACTCGCCGGTCACCATCGACTCGTCGACCGCCGAGTCGCCGTCGACAACGACGCCGTCGGTCGGAATCTGTTCGCCCGGGCGGACCCACATCCGGTCGCCGACCTCAACCTCGTCGATCGGGACCTCGTGGGTCTCGCCCTCTCCGTCGACCAGCGTGGCGGTGTCGGCTTCCATCTCGAGTAAGGATCGCAGCGCTTCCGACGCCTGCCCCTTCGAGCGGGCTTCGAGGTAGTTGCCGAGCGTGATGAAGACGAGGATCAGGGCGGCGGTGTCGAAATACAGCCCCGCGCCCGGGAGAAGCCCCAGCAACGCGACCACCGAGTAGAGGTACGCCGTGGTCGATCCGAGCGCGATCAACACGTCCATGTTCGCGGTCCGGTTCCGGACCACGGCCGTGTAGCTGTTCTCGTAGAACCCCCGACCGAGCACGACCTGGACGGGCGTCGCCAGGGCGAACGCGACCCACCCGAACGGGAGCGCGGTCCCGGGGACCGTCTCCGGAACGACGCCGGGTGCGAACAGGTGAAGCACCAGCATCGCGACCAGCGGCGTCGAAAGCGCGGCCCCGAACAGTGTCAGCCGCTTCTGGCGTCTGATCTCGTCGTTCCGGGCGGCGTCACGCGCGTCGCTATCGCCCCCCGTGTTGTCGCCCCCGTCGTCGCCGTCGCCCCCGTTGTCGGACTCCCGAACCGGCGTGTACCCTGCCGCCTCGATCGCGTCGTAGAGATCCTCAATCGTGACCTCGCCAGGGACGTACTCGACGTGCGCTTCGTCGGTCGCGAAGTTCACGTCCGCGCGGACGACGCCTGGCGTTGACTCGAGCCGCGACTGGTTCGTCTCCGCGCAGTTGGCGCACGTCATGTCGGAGACACCGACCGTGGCGCGCTCGGAGACCGGGTCGTACCCCGCCGCCTCGACCGCGTCGTACACGGCCGACAGCGACGCGTGCTCGGAGTCGTACGTCACCGTCGCCTCGTCTGTCGCGACGTTTACCGACGCCTCTTCGACCCCGTCGAGCGCGTCGAGCGCGTCCTGCACCGTCTGAGAGCAGTTCGTGCAGGTCATCCCCCTGACGTCGAGGTGGATTGTTCGTCTACTCATGGGTGTATAGGGATACGCTCTCTTCCTTTAGGTCGGTTGTCCCTTTCGAAGCCGCCTTCGCCGGGGGTCAGAACGTTCGAAGCCGTCTTCGCTGGAGGTCAGAACGTTCGAATACAAAGTCCGCGGCCGGGAACGCTCCCGAGCGGTTCACTCCGCCCCGGCCTCGAACTCCTCGTAGCGCTCGCGGAACTGGGCCAGACACGACGGACAGCAGAAGTGGTACTGGTCGCCGCCGAGCCGCTCGTGTTCCCCCTCGCTGGTGACGGTGTTGCCACACTCCGCACACGACAGCGCGAACTCCGACCCGCCGAGCGACGGGGTCCACTCAACGCTGTCGACGATTCGCACCTCGTAGTCGTCGACCCGCGAGAGGTCCACCAGCCGGCCGAGCTGCTCGCGGACGGCGTCGGCGCGGAACCGCGCGTGGAACACGACATCGCCCTCGGCGGTCACGAAGACGTGTTCGACTGCCTCCACGCCCACGACGTCGGCGCGGACGTCGCCCACGGCGGCGGCGGGGAGGTCGAGCGTCACCAGGACGGGGACGCCGGCACGGAGTTGCGAGCGGTCGAGGTCGACGGTGAACCGTCGGATGACGCCGGACTCCCTGAGGCGTTCGATCCGGTCGGAGACCGCCGGCGGCGAGAGGTCGACCTCGTCGGCGATATCGCTGTAGGGGCGTCGCGCGTCCGCGACGAGGAGTTCGAGGATGCGGACGTCGGTCTCGTCGAGCGTGGGCATACGGGTCGTTCGGGACGCTCGGTGAAAATCCCTTCCGGCTTCGGTTTGGTTTCGAAGGTGAATATTCGATTCAGCCGAACAATATTAGCCCACAGGCACGTAGTCGAGGGCGCATACTCATACCGAGTCGTTCCGGATCCGACGGATGTCGATATCCACGGGCAAGTCGTCGAACTCCGGATCCGCCCCGACGACGAGTGTCGCCCCCTCGTTGAGCGCCAACGCAGCGGCGTACGAATCGCCGAGGGAGATGCCACCCGCGCCTTTGATTCGGGCGACGGTGTTCCAGGGCGGCGTCCCGATGGTTACCCCGTAGCCACGAAGAACCCGCAGATCTCCCTCACCAATTTCGAACTCGTCGTCTCCGGGTGAGATCCGGTTCGGCTCGCCCGTCTCGAGACGTGCGATCTTGGAGACGAGTTCCGTCGCGGTTGCGTGGGAGACCGCTCCCGTCGCGTCGTCGCGTTCGATCGACTGAAGCCGTTCGGTTACGTCCGAGGCGCCGGGTTCGTCATAAAAATAGGCGACAAGGGGCTCCGTGTCGAAGACGTACTCTGTCATCGGCCCCGGTCGAGGCGTTCGTTCCGCTCACGTTCGAGCCGTTTGTCCTTCTCGTTCATCCCCCGGAGGCGGTCCAACACCTCACCCCGCTCGTAGCGACCGGCGTGGACACCCTGCATCTCCTCGACCGATGGGAGCGGTTCGACCACGATCTTTCCCCCTTCCTCGCGGTCCTCGACCGAGGGGAGCGGTTCGACCACGATCTTTCCCCCTTCCTCGCGGTCCTCGACCGAGGGGAGCGGTTCGACCACGATCTTTCCCCCTTCCTCGCGGTCCTCGACCGATGGGAGCGGTTCGACCACGATCTTTCCCCCTTCCTCGCGGTCCTCGACCGATGGGAGCGGTTCGACCACGATCTTTCCCCCTTCCTCGCGGATGAGCACCTTTCCCGGCGTTTCGATCCCGAACCGTTCGCGGAGATCCTTTGGAATCGTCGCCTGTCCCTTCCTGGATACGCGGATCACGTCCCCATCCGAAGTACTACTCGACAGCTGTGTGTTACAGTGTGACTCGGTATCCCTAAAATAGTGCCGTAGTACGCTCGGCTAACGGACTACTCCGTTTCCGCGCTCCACACTGTGAACGCTGTTCATCCGTCGAATCGGCCGTGTCAGTCGAACGCGACCCCTACGCGTCGCGGTCCGTGCTGCTGCCATCCGCTCCCTGCGCTGCGTCGACCGTGTCGGCGTGCGAGTGGAGCGCGTCACCGAGCGTCCGCGCCTCGTCGGCCGACAGTGTCACCTCGTCGGCGTGGGCAGGGAGTTCGTCGAGGTGACTGTTGTCGATCTCGAGTTGGAACTTCACGTGATCCGGGTTCTTCCGCGGGGAGGTGACGTTCAGCACCGCGGGGCCCGACTCCTCGAAGTCGTGGCCGCGGGCGGTGGCGTCGGCGAGATCCAGCGTCGTGTAGGCGTTCACCTTGAGTAGTCGGTTTGACATTGGTGATAGTGGCGCGTCGGGGGGCAAGTGGGTGTCGGCTCTCGATGGGGGACGAAGCCGGACTCCGAGGCCCGGCGGCGTCATACTGTCGGCTATAGTCGCGTGACGTATTTCGACACCCCGGGGTGTCGAAAATCTTCACGTAGTTATAGCCGACAGTATCAGTCGTCGGCGGGCGCGGGCGGGCTAGCGTCCAGCCCGTCGTCGGCGGCGTAGGGGTACCACGTCATCTTGGTGTTGTGCATCATCGGGTCCTCGTAGTCGGTCTCTTCGGGTTCGACGAGGTCACCGAGTTCCTCGTCGTCGTGGCGAGCAACGAACTCACGGAAGCCCTCGCCTTCGGCGCGTCGGTCGGCGAACCCCTCGATCAGGTTCGCGATCGCGCCGGGCACTTCGTCAACCGGGACGCGTTGAGTGACCCACCGCGCGAACTGTGGCTCGTCACCGAGTCCGCCGCCGAGCCCGACGTCGAGCGCCTCGACCGCCTCGCCGTTCTTCCGGGTCTTCATACCGCGGAGGCTCACGTCGGCGATCTGCGGCTGCGCACACGACGCCGTACACCCGGAGAGGTGGATGTGAAACTCGTCGACGTTTTCTGGGAGATCAACGTGCTGCTTCAGCCACCGGGCGTACCGGACCTGGCGGTTCTTGGTCTCGACGATCGAAAGCGAACAGAACTCGGTGCCGGTACACGCGACCGACCCGCGCATGAACGGCGAGGGGGCGGGCGAGTAGTGCTCGAGTAGCGGCTCCGCGAGGAAGTCGTCGAGTTCGGAGTCCGGCACGTCGGTCACGATGACATTCTGGCGCTGGGACAGCCGGACCTCGCCGGAGCCGTATTCCTCGGCAAGGTCGGCGAGTTCGAGCACGTCGTCGGCGCCCATCCGGCCGACCAGGACGTTCAGCCCGACGAAGTTTGTGCCGTCCTTCTGGTCGTGGACGCCCACGAGATCGTTGCGCTCGCCACCGCCGGTGTTGTAGGTGTACTCGTCGCGAACATCCCGGCCCGCAGTGTGGAGCTCGAAGTCGACGTACTCGTCTTGGAGGGTCTCGCGGACCGCGTCGGCGCCCCATTCGTCGACGAGGAACTTGATCCGGGCGTTGTACCGGTCCTCGCGGTCGCCGTTGTCGCGGAACAGCGCCGAGAGCCCACCGGCGACCTCGGCGACGTTGTCGGGGTGAACCCACACGTCGATGTCGCGTGCGAGCCGGGGTTCGTTCCGCGAGAGCCCGCCGCCGACGCGGACGTTGAACCCGACGACGTCGTCTCCGTCGATCTGCTTGTACGCGGGCTCGAACGCGAGGTCGTTGATGTCACCCTGGCCGGAGCCGTCCGCCGAGCCGGTGACCGAAACCTTCCACTTCCGGGGGAGATTCGAGTGGTCGTCGTTGCCCTTGAACTCCTCGTTCAAGCTTCGGATGACCGGCCAGGCGTCGATGACTTCTTGCCCATCTTTGCCGGCGACGGGGTTGCCAACGATGTTCCGCCAGGAGTCGCCGCAGGCCTGCTGGGTCGAGAGCCCGTTTGCCTCCAGTTTCTCGAAGATGTCGGGCACGTCGGAGAGCTCGATCCAGTGGAGCTGGATCGACTGCCGCGTGGTGAAGTCGGCGTACGACTCGCCGAAGATGGGGTTGGCGCCGGGGCCGCGGGCGTACTCGTCGGCAATCTCGCCGACGGCCCGGAGCTGTCCGGGTTCGAGCACGCCGTTCGGCGTCCCGATCCGCATCATGAAGTACCCCTCCTGGCCGTTCCGCTGGTGGTACAGCCCCCACCATTTGAACCGCTCGAACCACGCGTCGTGTTCGTCTTCCGGAATCGAGTCGTACCCCTGCTCGGCGAACTCGAAGAGGTGCTCGCGGATCTCGTTGCCGTAGACCTCGGACTTCCAGTTTTCCACGTCGGATGGCATCGGTACCGTGTCCACGCCCCCCGTTTGGAAAGAAGGTGGTATGGCGTCAACCCTGCCCGCTGCTCCAGTTAACCGGATGTTGTTTCCGGTTCGCCGGCGGCCGGCTCGTCGGGGGCGTTCGGGCGCACGCTGAGGACGCCGTCGCGGTCGACAGCAGCGAACTCCCCATTAAGTATCCGACCGACAGGCACCCACTCGACCGTCGATTTCGTGCCGCAGACGATGCACTGGCCGTAGACGCGCGCCGTGACCGTCCGGCCGTCTACCCCCACGTTCAGGAAGTTCTCGACCACCAGATCCGCGATGTCGCACTCACAAAACCCCGGCGCGTCGAGCCGCCAGAGCTCGCTCACGCTCACCCGGCGTGTATCGTCCACAGAGAGCCACGCGCCGTCGTCAAGCACGCGGAGTCGGGTCGTCATATTCCCGGCTACGTGCCGGTCCCCCTCGGCTCTGACGGCGTCCACAAACCGCGACGGCGTCCACGACACGCCGACGCGAACGAGTTCGGTCGCCGTGGTGCGGTTTCACCGGTTCGAGGCCGTCCCAGGTGGCGGATGTTCGTTCCGGTATCCGGGAGTAGGGGCCCGATTTACTCCGGAGGCGGCGCTTATACGAGACAAGGTCCAGTGGTGTTGTGATGACAGACCCGGCTTCGACGCACGACGCATTCACCGAGGACTCGGGCGGACAGCGGCAGCACGCCCCGGCGGACGTGGCGCCGGAACTGTACGGATCGACGGATGTTCAGGGGGAGCGCCCGACTGCGGAGCCGCGGTGACCACCAGGATGGACGCCGACCCGAACGACGACTCCGAGGCCGAGGAGTCGGCGGCCGACGACGCCGCGGACGCAGAGCCGGAGAGCGATGACGCCGAGTCAGACGAGTTCGCCCACCTCGACAGCCTCTCGGACGGCGCGGGGTGTGCGGAGGTCTGGGAGCACCTCTCCGAGACTCGCGACGGGGGATAGCTGCCGTGCCGAGGGTCCGTGGGCTGGGAGAGGTTTTTATTCGTCGCCCGGTTATCTGAATTCGAATGGCAGACGACGATGCCACCGACGATCCGGGGCGGTTCCCGGTGGATCGCGAACAACCCGTCGGTGAGCCCGTCGTTCGCGCGGACCCGGAAGTCACCGGGCAGCGCGCGGAGCGTGCTGTCGGGTTCAGCCCCGACGACCCCGAGAGCGTGGCCGAGGCCGCCGAGACGGTCCGGGCGTTCGCCGAGAACACCGTTGGGGGGCCGGACAACGTGTACATGCTCCGCGGGGCGGCCGCCTGCGCGGCGCTTGTTCGCGGTGTCGGGTCGTACAAGACGGCAGTCGAACGCGCCGGCGGCGACGTGTCGGTTTCGTTCGTCCGGAAGTGGGCACGCGTCCACGACCTCCCACAGGCGATCCGGCGGCACGTCGCCCGCGGCGACATCGCCCCGACGGCGGCGAAACACATCGCGCGGGTCTCCGGTGGTGACCGTTACGACTTGGCGTGGGCGGTGGTGGACGCCGACCTCACCGTGCGGCAGGTGCGCCGGATCGCTGGCGAGGTCGATGGCGATACGTCCGCGGCCGGCGCGCTCAGGGCACACGGGGTCGAACTGGGACACCCGAAGCTGTCGCTTCCACTCGACGTCTACCGGGAACTCCGTCGCCGGGCCTCGGTCGAGAACAGAACACCCGGCGACCTGGTCGGCGACGCGCTCGAGGTGTACTTCACCGACGAGTGACCGCCGCCCGCGACGGACACCGAGACTAAACGCTTATGCCCGCCGGCGAGTTACCGTTGTGTGTGGGCCGGTAGCTCAGTTCGGCAGAGCGTCTGGCTTTTAACCAGACGGTCGGGGGTTCAACTCCCTCCCGGCCCGTGAGAACCCGACGAACGAAGCGAGCGCGACCGTCTCGCGTCGGGACAACTCCCGCCTGGCCTGTCGGTCAACGACCGGAAGTCCCCACAGCCGGTCAGTCGTCGCACGGAAACGGCGACTCGGCCGCGCCCGCCGGATCCGTCTCGTGTCGGCGACGTCCGTAACACCGGATCCGGCAGATCTCACGGCGGAGAGCCCCGCGCTCGATCAGCGCGAACCCCGCGACCACGACGGCAAACCCGGCGATCGTCACCGGAGACACCCCCGTTCCGAACAGCAGCCACCCGAATACGGCGGCGACGATCGGGACCACGTACGCCACGAGGTTCGTCCGGACCGGACCGATCCGGTCAATGAGGTCGAACCGGATCGCGTACGCGACCGCGGTCGACGGGACCCCAACCACGAGCAGACTCGCGACCGTCGGGAGGCCAACGCCGACGACGGCGGTCGGCGGTTCCCCGACGAGAGCACTCGCCGCGTGGAGAACGGTCGCACCGACGGCTGCCGCCCACGCAGTCAACGGGAGACTCCCCATCTTCGGTTGGACCCGCTTGAGCAGTACGCTCCCGATGGCGACGGCGGCCGCCGCTCCGAGGACGAACCCCTGGCCGACGGTCCCGGCGCTCGTGAGCGTGGCCGGCGACGGTTGGAGGATGACGATAACACCGGTCAGCGCGACTCCGATGCCGAGCACGCCGGCGGCAGACAGCCGATCGCCGAGGAGCCACCACGCGATGATCGGCGCCAACACCGGGTTCAGCCCGTACATCATCGACGCCATAGCCGGCGTGGTCGACCCTTGACCCACGAACAGCAGGGCGTTGTTCAGCGCGATCAGGAACACGCCGGCGACCCCGACCCCCAGCAGATCCCCCCGCGTCCGCGGTAGCCACGTCGACCGGGGCCGCGTAGCGAGGACGTAGCCCCCGAGCACGACGGCGGCGATGTCGAACCGAAGGCTCGCGAAGAGCAGCGGCGGGAGCTCTCGGAGCCCCGTCTCGATCGCGACGAACGAACACCCGAACAGTACGGCAGCCAACACGAACAGCGCCGCGTTCCGATACCGCGACAGCGACGGATATTGTTCGAAATGTGTTCGTATTTGTATACTTTTACTCAGCGGAACCACCGGCTCGATACCGTTTCGATCATACTTCGGTTTACGGGCTACAGAGGGAAGAATACCCCGGTATAACCAGTGTCACGGGTCACTCAACCACGGTGTACGCTCCCGGTTCGGTGCGGATTTTTATTGAATATAACAATTAACTATTTATCGAGAGGTATCCGGGGCGCCCGGCTTCAGTGTTCACGAAATATCAGTTTGTGTGTACTACTCGACGGGGCGCGTGGCGAGGACTCGGTCAGTCAACCAGCAGCCCTCAAAACGGCCACGCTGCTGTTTCGAGAGGCCGAACTCGTAGGTCATCGTTCGACCACGTGGACCAGTCAGCGTCACCGGCTGTGTCGCCCGGCGGTCGGTCCGTTCCAGCGACCCCGTGGTGGCTTCGATGTGATCGATCATCGGTGCGTACGTCCGACCCTCCACCATCGCGACGAACCGCGAGAGCGGGCCTGTCGCCCGGCGGTTGGCCGGGGAAGCAAAGTTGTACGCCGTCTTGATGCCGGCGTTGTGTATCGGGTCGTCGTTGTCAGCTAGTCCGGCCAGCTGAATCTCAACGACCCGCTCCGGTCCGTCCGATGGGTCCGGTGTCGATACCGTCTCAATGGGATAATCCGCGTCATTCATCGGCTCTGAAGCTCCATACTGGGACAGTACGCACCCGACTGGTGTGAACCTGCTCCCGACCGGAGCCAGCGACTCCGGTTGTGGTGCGACGTCACCCCTGAGGTGTCGTGACGGCGCTCCTCGCTCGTCTCACGGTCCGCTGATCGAGGTGGTAACGCCCGTGCCGTGTCGGAATCGGATCGAGCGCGGTCGTGACGCGGTGGTCCGACCCGGGCGGTTCGTCTGCCAACCCGGCGGTCACCCCGTCGTTGCGTCGCCACGCATCGAGGGGTGGACCGTACAGATGTAGTAGTCCAGTCCGGCGGCAAGGTCAGCGGTCATCGTGAACGCGAGCGTGTCGCCGTCGTCGCGCCAATCGACGGCGTCGCTGTCCTCAAACTCGCCGTCGGCGGACTGTGAGAGCAGCGGTGTGTCGTCAGACCGTCGTAACGCGAAGGGGTGTGCGCTCCGGGCGTCGTTGTCGATCACGTACTGGGTGCCGACCTCGAAGGTCATCGTCGGGTTCCGCTTGTCGGTGGGTGCGACCGACTCACTCTCGTCGTTGACGACGACCCAGGCACTGATCCCCTCGCTGTCGATTCGTAGGGTGACCTCGTCGGGCGGGGCCGCAGTGGGGGTTGGAGTGGCCGTAGGCGTTGCAGTCGGTGTGGCTGTCTCAGTTGTGGTGGGTGCTGCGGTCGGTGTGGCTGTCTCGGTTGTGGTGGGTGCTGCGGTCGGTGTGGCTGTCTCGGTTGTGGTGGGTGTCTCAGTCGGCGGCGGGGTGTTGCTGCCGGCGTCCGTGGTTGTCGACTGATCGTCCGCTGAACAGCCAGCGAGACCCGCCAGTGCCGCCACGGCCGCGTAGAGTATAGTGCGCCGGGTTCGTTCCATCAACTACTCCAGCTCCGGCGTTCGGGTACAGTTTGAGTGTGCGCCCACACCGTATGATAGGGGTTCGGAAGCAATAATTGTCGCGGCCGGAGGGGCGCGGACGCCCCCAGACGTGTTACTCCAGCGACCCGTTCAGGACTTTCGCGGCGACCAACACCGGGTCCCACACCGGGCTGAACGGCGGGGCGTACCCGAGGTCCTGGCGTTCCAGTTCGGCGACTGTCATTTCCCCGCCGAGCGCGGTCGCAACCGTGTCGATCCGGACTGCCGCCCGATCCGTGCCCACGATGCTCCCCCCGAGGAGCCGCCCGGAATCGCGGTCGGCGGTCAGCGTGACCGTCGTCTCCGCCGCGCCGGGGTAGTAGCCCGACCGCGACCCCGCGGTGATCGTCTCCGAGACCGGATCGAACCCCGCCCCCCGGGCGCGGTCGTGATCGAGCAGCCCGGTTCGGCCGCACTCCAGGTCGAACACCTTCACCATCGCAGTACCGGAGACACGTCCGACCGGCTCCGGGTCGCCGCCGACCGTCGAACCGATGGCCCGGCCGGCGCGGTTTGCCGGAAGTCCGAGCGGGTTCCAAGTCGGGTCGCCGGTGACGGTGTGGGGCATCTCGGCGACATCACCCGCGGCGTAGACATCCTCGAGGGATGTCCGGCCGTGCTCGTCGGTGGCGACCGCCCCCGACTCGCCGATCGCCACCGGCGTATCCGCCAGGAAGCCGGTGTTCGGGCGGATCCCGATCCCGACCAAGACGGCGTCGACCCGCAGTTCCGTGCCGCCGGCACAGACGACGCGGTCGACGCGGCCGCCAGCGCCATCGAGTCGACGCACTTCCTCGCCGAGGTGGAGCGCCACCGCCGACTCTCGGAGGTGGTCGGTGACCGCGTCGCCGACCGCGTCGCCGAACCCGGGAACCGGACGGTCCGAGCGTTGGAACAGATGAACGTCAAGGTCCCACGCGGCGAACGCCTCGGCCATCTCGACGCCGACGTACCCCGCGCCGACAATCGCAACAGTCCCAGGGGGGTCCATCCCGCCGTAGCGGGCCGCGGTCGCCTCGTCAAGGGCGTCGCCGCCGCCCAGATCGGCCACGTCGAACGCTTCAGGAGGAGTCAGATACGACCGGATGTCGGCCGCGTGGTCCAACCCGTGAAGCGTGAACACACCGTCAAGCGTCGATCCCTCGATCGGCTCCGAGACGGCACGCGCGCCGGTCGCAACCAACAGATCGCCGTACGGTTGTTCGGTCGTCTCCCCGTCGTGAGCGACGGTGACGGTCCGGGCGTCGGTGTCGACGGCGACGACCTCGTGGCCGCGCCGGAGGTCGATCCCCCGGTCAGCCGCCTCCTCGGGCGACAGTGACAGGAGATCGGTGAGATGCTCGATCTCGCCCTTCACGAAGTACGGCGTGCCGCAGTGGGCGTACGAGACCCACGAGCCCTTCTCGAAGACGATCACGTCGCGGTCGGGGTCGGTTCGGAGACATTTACTCGCGGCCGAGAGGCCGGCGGCGTCCCCCCCGACGACCACGAATGGGTCGGACATAAGCATGTGTGCGCCCGCTGTGGGTAGATAGCTTTCGACGATGTGGGCTGTGGATACACGAGCGGGGACAGCGCGACGGACGCCATCACGGGGGTTTATAACCGAAACCGGGACCACGCCCCGTGTGCGCTGAGGAGCACCCCGCGCCGGGCAGCGATTGTCCGGCACGTCGGCGCGGGGACACCGGTGTGCCGGCTGTTCGCCCCTAACCGGGTCGTGGCCGACTGCACCACCGCGCCGCCATCCCGCTCAGTCCCGGACGTTCTCCCCGACCGCGTCGCCGACGAACTCGCCGTCCTCGTAGACGACCGTCCCCCCGACCATCGTCAGCGACGGGAAGACGCCGGACATCCCCTCGAACGGCGTCCACCCGCAGTTCGAGTGGAGGTCGCCACCGCGGATCTCCCGACTCCGCTCCGGATTCGCGAGCACGAGGTCGGCGTCGTTCCCCGTCTCGATCCGCCCTTTCGTCGGGAGGTCGAACACGCTTGCGACGTTCGCGGCCGTGACGTCCCGGACGCGCTCGTACGAGATCTCCCCCCGCCGAGCGCGTTCGAGCAGGAGCGGCAGCATCGTCTCCACGCCGGGGACGCCGCTCGGTGCGTCCCAGAGGTCGGTCGCTTTTTCTTCGGCCGTGTGCGGCGCGTGATCTGTGGCCACGATGTCGATCGTTCCCTCGACAAGTCGGTCCCACAGCGCCTCACGCCGGGGTTCGCTCCGGAGCGGCGGGTTCATCCGACCGTAGGTGCCCAACTCCGTCGCGTCCCTGTGGGAGAGAAACAGGTGGTGCGGTGTCGCCTCGCAGGTCGCTCCACCCGCGGCCGCGGCGTCAACGCCCTCGGGCGTGCTGGTGTGGGCGATGTGGATCGTCGCCCCAGCCGCCGCGCCGATCTCGACTGCTCGCTCTACGGCCGCGGCCTCAGCCTCGGCGGGCCGGTACTGGCTCCAGTAGGCGGCGTCGGCGTCGCGACCGGCACCCCCCGCGTCGTGGTCGCGGGCGGTCTCGTCGAATCGGGTCGCGTCCTCGGCGTGAACGGTCACCGTCACGCCGGCGGCGGCGGCGCGGTCGACCGCCGCCGCAAACCGGTCGGTGTTGATCCCCATTCCGCCGGTCGAGTCCGCGAGGAACACCTCCCCGAGCGCGAACAGCGGCCGGTCGAACAGGGAGTCCGGGTCCCACTCGCCGGTGACGCCGCCGCTGATCCCGTAGTCGACGTAGGAGGCGGTCGCCAGCTCGGCTTTCCGATCGAACGCCTCGCCCGTGACCGTCGGCGGTGTGGTGTTCGGTTGGTCGACGACAGTCGTGACTCCCCCAGCCGCGGCGCTCCGCGAGCCGGTCATCCAAGTCTCTTTGTGTGCGTCACCGGGTTCCCGGAAGTGGACGTGCGCGTCGATCGCCCCCGGCAGCAGCAGCCGGCCGTCCGCGTCGACGACACGGTCCGCCGGGTCGGGGTCGACGACGTCGGCGACCGCGACGATCGTCCCCGAGTCGGTCCGGACGTCGCGGCGGCGGCCGTCGGCGAGCCGCGCGTCACCGAAGAGTGTCGACATATCTTGGGGTCGCCACGGGTCGACCTAAACGCGGCGGTTCGGGTCGGAGTGAGACGCCCGTCACCGACGGGCCGACGCCTCTAAGCGGCCCGGGTTCGCGGTGTCGGTATGGTCGGTGATCGGGTGTGACGCCGCACGACGGGGATCCGGGCGGGCACGAGTCGCGGAGCACGACAGCCCGAGCCGAGCGTACGGTCCGACTCCCGACGTCGGTGATCAGGCAGTACCGCCGGTTCTCGCTGTATAACTCGCCGTACCCCGCACACGACCGCGGGTGTGCGATCGACCTCTACCCGTCTGGAAACCGGGGGATTTCGCCCGTCGCCGGCGAGGTCATACGGGCACGGACCGTGCGCGCGCCGCCGAAACCCTACGCGGCCGACGAGGAGTTCCTGATCTTGGTCGACGTCGATCCCGACCGGACGGGGCTCGAAGCGGAGTGGCCGGACACCGAAGGAATCGTTGCACGGATGTTGCACGTTCGACCGCACGTTTCCCCGGGGGACACCGTCGCCGTCGGCGACGACCTCGGGCCGATGGTGCGGTCGGGCTTTTTCGCCCCGTGGGTCGGGAACCACGTCCACCTGGGGTTCCGGCGGCCGGACCAGAATCTCCTCCGTGCGGGCGGGTCGCTCCCGCTCACGGCGGGCGTCGATGTCGAACCGCTGGCGTGGGACGGTGTCGGGACCGTCACCGAAACCGGTGACACGTACGCGGTCCTCGATGCCCCGACGCACCCGGCACCGGGCGAGCGATTCGCGGGTATCGCCGGACGGTTCGAGGCGGAGGACGGGACGAGCATAGTCTTCGACGGCGGACTCGCACACTACGCCGGCGGCGGGCTGCCGGGGCGAGCGGTCACACCGGAGTCCGACCAGTCCGGCGCCGGGCCCGTCACCTTCCTCGGCCACCACGTCGGCGACGCCACCGGCCGCAACGTGGCGTGGCGCGATATCGACGTGCTCGCGAACGGTGAACGGATAACCGGGATGTCGCTCTTTACCGCGCTCGATCCGGAGTTCGGCGCGAAACTCGTCTGTCCCGACCGTAGGTTCGCCGTCGGCGACGAAGTCAGGGTAACCGTCCGCGACAGCGACGATCCGATTCGGTTGGGCTGACGGCGTCGACTCCGAAACCCGAACGGTCCCTACTCGAACGCGAGCTCCTCACGCGTCGTGACCTCGCCGAACAGCCACTCGGCGTGGTCTAAAGCGTACTCCCGGTGGTCGGGTTCGATCGCGCCGATCGCGTCCTCGACGAGCACCGGTCGGTAGTCACGGAGTCCGGCACTGCCGGCGGTGTGGAGGACACAGACGTTCGCGAGCGTCCCGCAGATCACCAGCTCGTCGACACCACGCGCCGACAGCCACCCGTCGAGTTCGGTCTCGTAGAACGCGTCGTAGGTGTGCTTCTCGACGACGTGATCCGACGGTTCGACAGCGAGGTCGTCGACGATCTCGGCCTCCCACGACCCTTCGACAACGTGCTCGCCCCAGCGGTCGAACTCGTCGTAGTAGTGGGCGTCGTCGAACTGCTCCGGCGGGTGGACGTCGCGGGTGAAGACGACCTGTGCCCCCGCCGCCCGCGCCCGCTTGAGGAGTGCGGCCACGTCGTCGGCAGCCGCCTGGCTGCCCGGGGCGTAGAGGCTGCCGTCCGGGTGGCAGAAGCCGTTCTGCATGTCGACGACGACCACTGCAGTTCGGTCTGGATCGAGCGGGTCAGGACTCATAACCGACGGTCGGACTCGGATCGACAAGTGAGTTCTCCTCGTGGCTCCGACCGGCGGCGGAAAGCTACTTGCCCGTGTGGCCCGTCACTCTGACAATGACGCAGCGACGCGGACTCGTCGCCGTCGCCGTGGCCGCCCTCCTCGTTGTCGCCGGATGTAGCGCCCCTGCGATAGAGCCGCCGACGGCATCGGCGCCGAGCAGCGGCGGCGAAGCGGCCGCGATTCCGAACGGTGACTTCAACGACCCCGACACCGACGTCCTCGGGTGGGAGGATGGCTACTGGTACAACGAGTCGATCTCGGTTGAGCAGTCCGACGGCCTCTCCGACGAGGAACTCCGGACGTACGTCGCACGGGCAATGGCCCGCGTCGAGTACATCCGCGGAACGGAGTTCCGAAAGCGAGTGCCGGTCGAGGTCCTCTCGCGCGAGGAGTACCGCAACCGCTCCGGCGGCTCCGGCGGCTCCGGTGAGCGAAGCGGCTACCAGCGGTGGAACGACCAGGTGTGGGAGGCGCTGTTCGTCACCGGCGAATCCCAGGACAGCGGATCGGCGATCAGCGACACCAGGAGCGCCGCAGTCGCGGGCTTTTATGCGCCGGGTGACGACGAGATCAAGGTCATCACCGGTACCCCAGAATCGCCGACTATCAACAACGCCACGTTGATCCACGAACTCGTCCACGCGCTGCAGGACCAGCAGTACGACCTCTCGAAGCCGAAATACGGCGGCGACACCCAGGACGAGCAGCTCGCGGTCGACGGGCTGGTCGAGGGTGACGCGAACTACGTTGAGCGGCGTTACGCCCAACAGTGCGGCGCGGCGTGGGACTGTGTGGCGACGCCCGAGAGCGCGGGCGGCGGCGGTGGCGGCGGCGGCGGCCCCAACCTGGGGATCCTCTTGACCATCTTCCAGCCGTACTCCGACGGGCCCGTCTACATCAGCGACCTCGTCGACCGCGGTGGGTGGGAGACCGTCGACGAGGAGTTCGAGACGCCGCCGGCGTCGACCGAGCAGGTCATCCACCGCACCGACGACGACCCCGTTCCGATCGAGTACCGCGACCGCGCCGAAAACGGGTGGGAGACGTTTCCCGAGCAGGGAGAGGGCGGCTCCGACACCGTCGGCGAGGCGTCGATGTACGTGATGTTCTGGTACCAAGCCCGAACCACCGGCGCCGACACCATCGACCCACGGTCGCTGAGCGACACCGAGGGGCCGTACGACACCTACAACTACGACGCCGAACCCTCCGCAGGGTGGGGTAACGACCGGCTGTACCCCTACCAGCAGGGCAGCGGGTCGAACGCGGAGTACGGCTACGTGTGGGTGACCGAGTGGGACACCGAGGCGGACGCCCGCGAGTTCCGCCGGGCCTACCGCGCGATCCTCGACACCCAAGACGCCGAACAGCGGGCCGAGAACACCTACGTGATCCCCACCGGCGAGTTCGCGGACGCCTTCAGAGTCACCCGGTCGGGAACGCGGGTGACGATCGTGAACGGTCCGACAGCCGGCGACCTCGACGACATCCGGCCGCGGCGGTCCTGATCGCCCAGGCCGCGGCGACGACGCTGTCGGCCCGTAACACCGGCGACACCAGGGCGCGCGGTTGAAGACGATTCGTTTTCGGATCTCTCCAGCGAACGAGTGCGTTTTTCAATCTACCCCGCGAACGCGGGCGTATGGAGTTCGATATCGTCGGTCCCGACGCCATCCGCGAGGGGGCGGCGACCGACGCCTACTTCGACCGGACGGAGACGACGCTCCGTCACGCGGGGCGGAACCCCAGGGTGGTCGCGGAGGTGACCGCCGACCAGTTCCCCGACGGGAGCCACGAGTTGCTGTCGGGAGTCCGCGACGCCGCGGCGTTGCTTTCCGACCGGGACATCGCTGTCGACGCGATTCCCCCGGGACGGCTGTTCGACGGCGGCCCCGTGCTGCGGATCGAGGGCGACTACCTCGAGTTCGCCCGGCTCGAAACGTCGCTTCTGGGGTTTCTCTCTCACGCCTCCGGCATCGCGACCGCCGCGCTCGACGTGCGGCGGGCGGCGCCCGACTCGCTGGTGCTGTCGTTCGGTGCCCGGCACGTCCACCCCTCGATCGCGGCGGTGGTGGAACGCGGCGCGCTCGTCGCTGGGCTCGACGGCTTCTCCCACATGGCCGGCGGTGAAGTCCTCGGTCGCGAGGCCGGCGGGACGATGCCCCACGCCCTGGTGCTCTGTTTCGGCCGCGGTAACCAGGAGGCGGCGTGGCGGGCGTTCGACGAGGCAGTCGGCGAAACGGTCCCGCGGGTGGCGCTGTGTGACACCTTCGACGACGAGGCCGACGAGGCGCGCCGGGCCGCGGCAGAACTCGGCGACCGTCTCGACAGCGTCCGGCTCGACACCACCGGCTCCCGGCGCGGCGACTTCCGGCACATCATCCGGGAGGTCCGGTGGACGCTCGACGCCCACGGCCGGGAGGACGTCGACATCTTCGTCTCGGGCGGGCTCGGACCGTCGGACCTTCGGGATCTCCGGGACGTCGCCGACGGGTTCGGGGTCGGTGGCTACGTCTCCAACGCCGACCCGATTGATTTCGCGCTCGATATCGTCGAGATCGATGGCGAGCCGATAGCAAAGCGCGGGAAACTCCCCGGCAGAAAGCAAGTCTACCGGACGCCCGACGGCGACCACCGCGTCGGGCTCGCAAGCGAGGCGGGCCCCGACAACGGCGAAGCGCTGCTCCGGCCGCTGCTTCGGGGCGGCGAGGTCGTCGACGGGTTCGACCTCGGGGTCGACGCGGCGGCCGAACGCGCCGCCCGCGACGCGGAGCTGTGCGGGTACGGAGTCGAGTAGGAACGGTGTCGGTACCGGTTGAGGCGTCGCGTGAGTCGGGGAGAAAGCGGGGTCGGGCTACAGCTCTTCGACGCTGCCGCCGTCGGCGCGCTCCCGGAAGACCTGGCCGTCAAACAGCGTGACAGTCGTGTCGTCGTCTTCCCACGCCAGCGGCGAGAGCCCGGCCTTCCGGGAGGCGTGGGTGAGAAACTGCTGTTCGTTCCACCCGTTTTCGATCGGGATCGTGGGGTAGAGCCACCCGTGGCTGCTGTCGGTGTCGATCACGACGCCGTGTTTCCCCAACTCGACGTCGTTGAGCGGGGCGTCGGTCTCGTCGTAGTCACAGACGACACAGACCGATACGGTGAGGTTCGAGAGCTCGGGCTGTTCGATCTCGGAGCCGCAGGAGTCGCCGGAGGCGGCCTGGATCGCGGCGTCGACGACGGCGTGGCCTAGCTGGTCGTTGCCGCGGTAGGCGCCGGCGCATCCGCGGAGGCGTCCGCGTCCGCGCGTGGATCGGATCCGGACGAACGCCCCGGTGCGGGCGTAGAAGGCGTCCCGCATACTGCCGGGCTGTTCGCGTTGGCCGTGTAACACGTACGATTCGACCGACTCGCGCGCTAGCTCGACCGCCCTCGCCCCATCGTTGTAAGTGAGACGAACGGTCTGGGCCTCGGACATACACGTAGTCAAACGCTCACACGACTTGAACGCTTCCCTTCCATTTCGGGGGGTAGACGGCCGTAACGATGGGTTCGGGACAAATACGGTCAGCCGGCGGTAGCGGTGGCGTACGTCGGGTACGGGCCACGCAATCGGCAGTAGGTGGCCGCGTCGGAGCGACGACCGAAGCCTTATCAACCTGTCTCACCACCACCGGACCGGCAGAGAGAGCTCGGCTCCCGTCGGTCCCCTCGGACCGATGAGGAAAGTCCCCCCACCGTCCGGACAGGCGACCCGGCGCAAGCCGGGAGTCGGAGACGGCTGGCTCTGGAACAGAAACGAAACCCCTCGGCCCGACCGATGAGGCGCGGGCGGCGACCGCCGCCCGGTGCGAGCGGGGTGACCCGAACGCACGCGACCCGACCCGTGAGGGAAGGAAGCGAACCCGTCGAGGGCCGCGCGGCCGCAACGCGGCCGCGGAATGCGACCGGGCGACTCGCCCGGTCGCCGACGGCCGAGAACGGATGGAACGGCGAATCCTCGCCGGTGCAAGGCCGCGCCGCAAAGGTAGTCCGGACAGGGCGCGGCTGCTCAGCCGAATGCCGAGCCGAACAGAAGGGGGCTTACTCCTCTCAGCCGCTCACGTCGCGAGCGGCAGCGCTGCCCGCCCGAGTCGGTCGGGGTCCGAACCTTCTTGTCCGTCTCCGACCTCCGGCCTCGTATGCCGAGCCGATCACCGCCGGCCGCCGCCGCGGTGGCGCTCGCCGCCCTAATCGTCCTCGCGGGGTGCGTCGGCCCCGCCTTCGACGCGCCGGAAACGGAGCCGGCACCCGGGACGACCGGCGGCGACGCACCGACCACCGAGCCGGGAACAACGGAGGCTGCGACGCCCGGAACGTCGACGCCGACGCCCACCGCAACCGGGGACCGGCAGAGCCCGTGGGGGTCGGAGCCGGTGGTCGTCGCGGTCGACGGTCCGTCGGGGACCGACCGGGAGTGGACGTCGCTGGTTCGCGAGGCCGCGGCGTTTTGGGCGGCCGAGTCCGAGCGGTTCGCGGGGTACGCCATCGACTACGAGGTCCGCCCCGACGCCGCCGAGCCGGACTTCGTGATCGAGTTCGTCGACGTCGTCCCCGAGTGTGACGGCGCGAGCGACGCCGCGGGGTGTGCGCCGCTCGTTACCGACAGCCGGCAGATCGACCGACCGGAGACGGTGTCGATCCGGACTGGGTTCTCCGACAGTTCCACGATAACCGTGATCAAGCACGAACTCGGCCACACCCTGGGACTCACGCACAACGACGCCCCGGCCGACGTGATGGGCAGCCGGATGGTACTCAACACCGAACCACTGCCGAACGCGACCGAACGCGATTTCGCGTGGGACGACCCCGACTTCGCCGTCTACGTCGACAGCGGGAGCGCGAGCGATCCCGAGGGGTTCCGCGAGCAAGTCCGGCGGGCGCTGGAGTACTACGAGGACGACCCGCCGGGGGTGCCCACGAACCTCACGTTCGCGCTCGTCGACGACCCTGACGACGCGGAGATCGTCGTACGACCGGTCGAAACCTCGCCGTGTGGGTCGGGAGCGGCCTCGTGTGGCGCCACCACGGGGTGGGATCCCGACGGCGACGGCGCGGTCGAGACCTACTCAACGTTCCGGATCTCGCTCGTCGACCTCGACACCGACGCGGTCGGGTGGCACGTCGGCTACTGGCTGGCGTTCGGGTTCGGTGCCGAACCCGACCATGAAAAGCCCCCGCCGTTCCGCGACGCCTCCTACGAGGAGCGCCGGAGCGCGTGGTGGGAGTAGCGGGTCGGCACCCGCACACACCCGCGTGGCGGTTTCGAGGCACCCGCACACGTCGCCGGCGGACTCTTGACCCTGGGCCGTCAAGGGCGGGTATGAACGGAACGAGTGATGGGGACACCACGCTTGAGACTGCTGCGTTCGGCGCCGACGACCTGACCGAGGCGCTGCGCGCCGAGTTCGACGGTGACGACGCCGAACACCGAGTTGTCGCAAGGCAGGCCCGGGACCTCGCCGACGCCGGGGTCGTAGCCGAAGACCGCGGGGAGCCGCTCACAGTCGCGGAGGTCGTCCGGAACCTCGCCGACGCTCCCGACGAGTCCGGCGTTGCAGACCGGTGGAACTGGTGGCTCGGCGCGTTGGACGCCGCGTACGGCGGCTACCGCGAGTTCGAGGTCCGCGCGGTCCCGCGCGAGGAGTAGCGGATCCGGGGTGGCCCCGCTCGCTACCCGACAGTGAGCGTCTCGCCAACGTCCGGCGCGGTCGCCGAGAACCCGTCGGCGTCGAGTTCGGCCGCGAACGCCACGCACCGGTCGCCGTGGTTCACGATGACCTCCGCGTCGGGATACGAGTCGAGAAACGACCGGAGCCCGTCGCGGTCGGCGTGCGCGGAGAAGTCGTACTGTTCGACCCGTGCAGCCACGGGCATCACCCGGCCGTCGATCTCGGCGCGGCCCGTCTCCAGGAGGCTCCGTCCCGGCGTGCCCTGGACCTGGTAGCCGGTCAGCGTGATCTTGTTCGTCGGGTTCGACCGTATCTCGGGGATGTAGGTCATCGCGGGGCCGCCGGAGAGCATCCCGCTCGTGGTGACGACCGCCGCCCGCTGGTCGGTGATCCGTCTGCGTTGGCCGTCGCGCCCGGTGACGAAGCGGGCGTGCGATATCGCCCGCCGGAGCGCATCGGCGTCGCGGACGAAGTCGGGATACTGCCGGAGCATCCGCGTGACCCGCTTGCCCATCCCGTCGACGTAACACGGGATGTCGTGGGCCGCACACACGAGCAACAGCTCCTGCGTCCGCCCGATCGCAAACGCCGGGACCACCACGGTGCCGCCCTCCCAGAGCGTCTCCTCGACGCTGCGGGCGAACCGGGCTTCGACTTCCGAGCGGGGGTCGTGGTCGACATCGGAGTAGGTGCTCTCACAGATCACCGCGTCGGCGTCGGGGTGGGCGGTTCTCCCCGAGACCAGCCGTTGGTTTGCAGTGTGGAAGTCGCCGGTGTAGAGCAGCCGGGTGTCGCCGTCGTCCACCAGCACGTGAGCGCTGCCGGGGATGTGGCCGGCGTTGTAGAACGTGACCTCGTGGCCGGCGGCGGTAAAGGACTCCCGGTAGCCGTGGGGCTCCGAGACCCCCCGCACCCGTCGAAGGTCGGTCTCGGTGAACGGGCACTGAAGGCTCCCCCCGTGGAGCTTCAGGGTATCCTCCGCGAGGGTGACCGCGAGCTCCCGGGTCGGCGGCGTCCAGTGGATCGGCGGCCGGGTCTCCCCCGACAGCAACGCGGGGACCGCGCCGGCGTGGTCAAGATGGCCGTGGCTCACCACCACGGCGTCGGGGTCGGGGTCGGCGACCGGGAACCGCGGGGGCGTCCCCGCGAGCATCCCGTAATCCAACAGGAGGGAGTCGTTGACGAGGATCGCGCTCCGGCCGACCTCGCGGGCGCCACCGAGGAACTGAACGTCCATCGTCCGTGGTACCGGCTCGGGACGTTTCGATTCGTCGGTTCGGTGCGGGGTTCGGGCGGAGTGGTCGCTCCCGCGCCCCGCCAGCGTCTTGTGCCGGGCCGGCGAAGCCGGATCCGATGGCGCTCCTGGAGAATCTGGTGTTCGTCTTTGTTGCCGGGTTCGTGACGGCGCTCGCGACCGGCGTCGGCGCGCTGCCGTTCGTCTTCGTCGATTCGGTCACGGACAGACAGAACGTCCTGCTGTGGGGGGTGGCGTCGGGGATTATGGTGTCGGCGTCGCTGTTCGGCCTCATCGAGGAGGGGCTCACGGCGGGGACGCCGCTGGAGATCCTCGTTGGGATGGGTGCCGGGGTCCTCCTGGTGGTGGTGGCACACGAGGTACTGCTCGACGCCGAGATCGACCCCCGCCAGTACGAGGAGGCGAACTTCGCGCGGCTCGTGCTCATCTTGGGCGTGCTGACGGTCCACAGCTTCCCCGAGGGGATCGCTGTCGGGGTCTCGTTTGCGGACCTCGGACTCGCCGGCGGAGCACAGATGTTGGGGCTGACGGTCCCGCTTTTGGCGATATTCATGACGATCGCGATCTCGATCCACAACATCCCGGAGGGGACCGCGATTTCGATCCCGTTGCAGTCGATGGGGGTCCCCCCGTGGAAGATGGTGTGGTGGGCGGTCTTCTCCAGCCTCCCGCAACCGATCGGCGCGGTGATCGCCTTCGCGTTCGTCCGGGTGGCGCGGGAGTTCCTCCCGTACGGCTTCGGGTTCGCCGCCGGCGCGATGATCTACCTCGTGCTCACCGAGTTCGTCCCCGAAGCGCTCGAAACCGGCGCTGACCTCCCCGGCAGCGGGAAGCGCGAACTCGGCGTCGGGATCGCGGTCGGGATCGTGGCGATGCTCCCGCTGGCGTTCATCTGAAACCAGCGGGCTGCGGCGGTGTGTATCAGGGACGCGGGACGCCGGTGCGGCCGGGCGGCGATGGCGGCGCGGGCGACCGCCGCTCTTGGCCTCGGCAGTAGCTATTTTTCGCCGGAGCGGAACTGACACGTATGACGGCCGATCCCGGCGAGGAGCGGGTTCGTGTCTGGCTCGTCGAACGCACATACTCCGACGATGAGCAGAACCTCATCATCCTCACGTACGCGACCCCCGACGGCGAACGGTACTTCCGGAAGGAGCGAGCGCTCACCTCCTTCACCGACGTTCGCGACACGACAGCCGCCGTCAACACGGTTCCGGACAACCTCGGCGCGGTCGACGACCCCGACCGGCGGGACCAGTACGCCGCCGAGGCTCAGCGGATGCGGGACGCTCACGACCCCGACGACCTGATCTGATCCGGACCGACAACTGCCACTGGCGGTGTCGGGCGTGATACCCTCGAACCCGGTCACCCGTCGTCGCTTCCGTCCCCGGAGAGCTCGTCGGCGCGGAGGTCCGAACTCGCCTCGCGGACCTCCCGCATCACGCTGGAGATCCGCTCTTCGGCCTCCATCTCCTCCTCGACCGAGAGGTCGACGCCTTCGACTTCCAGCAGGAACTTCGCGATCTCGGTCACCTCATACATCAACTCGTCGAGTTCCTCGGCAGTGAAAAATCCCGACATCGCGCCGTAGAGGAACGTTGCGCCCGACATTCGAACTTTCTCTTCGAACGACGACCGCGCCTGGTTCACCGCCTGCGGCGTGTAGGTGTCGGTCATGAATGGCACCAGTTCGGGGAGGTTCTCGCCGATCTTGGTCATCTCGACGCCGGTCTCGGTGCGGAAATCCGCACACAGCCTGGCGATGGCCCACTCCCGGGCGGTGACGTAGGTCCGATCCCGGAGGAAGTCGTTGACGCGATCGTACTGAGCGCCGTCGACCTTCTTGAACCGCGCGTACTTCTGGACGTCGGTGGGGGTGTCCGAGCCGTCTACGGGGCCCTCACGGCGTGTCTCCGGTCCCGGTTCCGATCGGGCTTCGGTCCCCGACTCGGCGTCCGGCTCGGAGTCCGCGTCCGACTCGGCGTCCGGCTCGGAGTCCGCGTCCGACTCGGCGTCCGGCTCGGAGTCCGCGTCCGACACGCCGGCAGCAGTCCGCTGTAGGCCCTCCGTCGACGCGTCGGCGTCGTCGTCCATACTCCGGGGTGTCGCCCGGACGGCAAAAAGCGTTCCCTCGTACGGACCGTCGTCGCGGATCCCCGGACATCGTCGAACCGTGCGGACAGTGGCCACAACAGTGCCTACCACAGACCCCGGCGCTTTTTTACCCCCGCATCGATAGCGGACGTAGAATGAAGGTCCTCCTGGGAATCGGGGGCGGCGACGACTCCCGTCGGGCGCTGGAGCGGACCGTGTCGCGTGCGGCCGAGGCGGGCGACAACCTGACAGTCGCGGTCGTCGACGATTCCAGCACCGGGCGCACGGGTGACGAGATCGAAACCGAGATCGACGAGGTGCTCGGGGAGGCGGGAGTCGACGCCGAGGTCAGACACGTCGACGGCGACGCGGGGAGCGAACTGGTCAGGATCGCCGAATCCGAGGGGTTCGACCGGGTCGCACTCGGCGGTGGCACCACGAGTCCAATGGGGAAGATCCAACTGGGCACCACCGCGCAGTTCGTCCTCCTGAACTCCCACGTCACCGTCTCGCTGGTCCGATGAACCCGGACCGAAACTACCCCTCGACGGTCGCCGGGCCGTTCGAGGCGGCACCGTTCGCGTTCGATGACCGCGAGAGCCGGGAGATCGAACTCCGGCCGTACGACGGAAGCGATGGCGAGTTCGAGGCGCTCGTGTCGATGTACGTCGCGTTCGATCCCGCTGACCGCGCACAGGGGATCCCGCCCGGCGACGAGGGTCGGATCCGGACCTGGCTCGACGGTCTCGTAAAGAAAGGAGGGTACAACGTCGTCGCGTGGCACGGCGGCACGGTGGCGGGCCACGCCACACTGGTCCCGGACGACGACACCTACGAACTCGCCATCTTCGTGCTCCAGGCGTACCAGGAGTCGGGGATCGGAACCCGGCTGATGCGCGGCCTGCTCGGCTACGGCGCCGAGAACGGCGTCGATCGGGTGTGGCTCAGCGTCGAACGGTGGAACAAGGCCGCGATCGGGCTCTACGAGAAACTCGGGTTCGAGATCAGCAACTCCGAGAGCTTCGAGATGGAGATGAGCGCACGGATCTCGGCAGAGGATTGACCTCCTCCCGCGCCTAAGAGTGCGGGTATTCTCCTTGAGTGTTATAACTGAGCACAACGCGGTGGACGAGACCGGGCATCAACCGATCTACACTGATAGCACGGGCTGACTCGCGTACAGCAGGACGTACTCGGCGGCCTTCGCCAGAACACCGGCGTCGGGCGCGTCGGGCGGCTCACGAGGCACCACCAGGAAGTCGGCGCCGACGTCGTCTGCGGTGTCGAGCACGACACTCCCGGGGTGTCTGAGCTTCATTCTGGGCGAGAAGCCGTACGCCACCGACGTCGACACCGGGACCGCCGCGTCGGCGGCGATCTCGCGGGCGGTTTCGACGATCGCCTCCCCGTCGGCGGCCACCCGGTCGTCGTCGACCTCGCCCTCGTTGATCGCGCGGACAACCGACTCGTCAAGCACGTGAACGACGTGGAGCGTCGCGTCGTACTCGGCGGCGATGGCGGCGGCCGACACGACCGCGCCGGACGACGCCTCGCTCCGATCAACGGGGACGAGCACGAGGTCGACACCGATCGGGCGGCGGGGCATATCCGTTCTTCCGACGCGGGGCGACAAAAAAGCTCACTTCGCCGGGCATCGGGTGCACGCGAAAACCGAGTACTGCGGCCGCCCGAGAGGTGCTCGTGAGGCACGGGCTATCGTAGCGTTTGCAGGTCTGTACTCACTTGATCGCACGTAGTCGTGTGATCTGCTGAGCAACCAGTTGCAAACGCTGCGATCCCCGTCGTGATCGCCGTCGGCACGCGGGAGGCACGCGGGAGGCACGCGGGAGGCACGCGGGAGGCGCGCGGGAGGGTGGTCGCCGGTCCTGATACTGTCGGCTATAACTACGTGAAGATTTTCGACACCCCGGGGTGTCGAAATACGTCACGCGACTATAGCCGACAGTATGACCGAGACGACGACGGGCGGGGTCACGCGGCGGTGCCGGGCGCCGGACCGACGCCGCCTCGAGGCGAACCGGGGCCGGACGGGTCCAAGCGGGGACCGCCGACGGTATTTATTGTCCCGCCGACCGCACCCCACCGTATGTTCGAGACCATTGTGGTCGCCACCGACGGGTCCGGGAGCGCACGCCGCGCGGTCGACACGGCGCTCGACCTCGCGGCGCGGTTCGACGCCGCGGTCGAGTGCCTGTACGTCGTCGACGAGGAGGAAGTGTCATCGTCGCCGGAGCGGCTACAGGATGAGATGCGGACGGCACTCGAAGAGCGCGGCCAGGAGGCGGTCGCAACCGTCCGGGCGGCTGCCGACCGCGAGGTACGGACCGAGATCCGGGCGGGGCGGCCGGCGTCGGTCATCGACGGCTACGCCCGGGAGGTCAACGCGGATGTGGTTGCGATGGGAACCCGCGGCCGCCACGGCGAGAACCGGTTTCTGGTAGGGTCGGTGGCCGAGCGCGTGGTCCGGACCTGTCCCGTTCCGGTGTTGACCGTCCGCCAACTCGCCGCCGACGAAAACACCGAGGCCCCGGTTGCGGCGCCGGGCGGGGAGTGAGCGGGGCGTGCCCACGGCGCGGACCGGAGTCCCGCGGTCCCAACGGCTCCGGTTCCGGCAGTTCACACGTGTCGCCTGCGCGCACGTCGCCGCCCAGGAACCCGGTTCTGTGGAGTGAAGCGGGCCCGGCGGGCCGATGCCGACGCGCCGCAGTCGCGGATTTATTGCCCCGGCCGCGCACCGTCGTGGTATGGACATCGACCGGGAGCGACTCCGGGAGGACATTGAGGCGAACGCGGCGTTCGGCGCGGTCGACGCCGAGGACGGTCGGGGGCGGACCCTCCTGACGGGGAGCGACGCCGACCGACGGGCGAGAGAACGGTTCGTCGACCGCCTCGGCGACGCCGGCCTCGACGTGCGAGTCGATGCCGTCGGCAACATCGCGGGCCGGTGGGCGCCCCCCGAATGCGACCCCGGTGCCGCGCCCGTGGCGTTCGGCAGCCACCTCGACTCGGTCCCCCGCGGCGGGATCTTCGACGGGCCGCTCGGGACATACGCGGCGCTCGAGGGGGTGCGCGCCATGCAGGACGCCGGCGTCACCCCCGACCGCCCGGTCGAGGTCGTGTCGTTCACCGAGGAGGAGGGTGCCCGGTTCGGGATCGGCACGCTGGGGTCGTCGGTGGCGGGGGGGCACCGCGACGCGGCCGACGCGCTCGGACTCGTCGACGACGAGGACGTCACTCTCCGGGAACGCCTCGACGCGATCGGGTTCTGTGGCGACGACGCGATCACTCCCGGAGCGTGGGACGCGTGGGTGGAACTCCACATCGAGCAGGGAACCCGGTTGACTGAGGCGGGCGCGGGCGTCGGAGTGGTCGAGGCGATCACCGGCATCACCAACTGCGAGGTCGAGATCGCGGGCGAGGCCGACCACGCGGGGTCGACGCCGATGTACGAGCGGACCGACGCCCTGACCGCGGGCGCCGAGTTCGTACTCGACGTCGAGCGCGCCGCCGAGGAGGTCGCCACGGACCGGGAGTCGGCGGTCGCGACCGTCGGACAGGGCACCATCGAACCGAACGCCCGGAACATCGTCCCCGGCGCGGTCCGGTATCAGTTGGACCTCCGCGACACCGACTCGGAGACGATGGACCGGTTGGTCGACCGGTGTCGGTCCAGTCTGGCGCGGCTGGAACGGACCAACGGTGTCGACACCGGCCTCGACCGGTACCGGACCAACCCGCCGACACCGATGGCCGAGCGGTGTCTCGCGGCCGCCGACAACGCGGCCGCGACCCGCGGCACCGACGCGATCCGGCTCCACTCCGCGGCGGTCCACGACACCGCGAACCTGGCGGCGGCGACCGACGTGGGGCTGCTGTTCGCGCCGTCGGTCGACGGCGCCTCCCACTCGCCCCGGGAGTGGACCGACTGGGACGACTGCGCGGCGGCGGCGGGCGTACTCGCCGAGACCGTCAGGGCGCTTGCGGAGTGAGTTGGGGCGTCCCACCGCTCGGAGGGTCCGGCTTTTTGTGAGGGGTCGGCGAAACGGGGGGTATGCCCCGGTACGCGATCAACCCACCCGAACTCAAGGACGCCCGCGGGATCGGGTACAACCACGCAATCGTCGAGGGCGGGCGGTTCTATATGGCCGGACAGGTCGCTATGGACGCCGACTCGAACGTGGTCGGCGACGACATCGAGACGCAGGCGCGGAAGGCCTACGAGAACGCCGGGACCTTGCTCGACGCTGTGGGGAAGGGGTTCGGCGACGTAGCGAAGGTCACCACACACATCGTGGATCCAGCCGAGCACTACTACGACGGGTACAAACGGGTCTACTGGGAGACGTTCGACGAACCGTACCCGTGTCACACCGTGCTCGGCCACGACCAGTTGGCCAACGAGGACTACCTCGTGGAGGTCGAAGTCGAGGTGCCGCTGTCCGAGGCCGATGTCGACGCGATCGAACCCGACGGCGACGTGATACGGGCGGTGTAGCCTCGTCGCCCCCAACCGCGCCGGTTTTCACCCCGGCGGCCGTCGGACGCGCTATGAACGACGAACTCATCGACAGCGGGCGACTCTCGCTCACGCGAAAGTCCCAACTCCCCGGAACGGGGTTCTTCTATCCGGACTCCCTCGACGAGTCCCGAACCGAAGAACGGGTCGCCGAAGCGGTCGACGGCGCGGAGGCTGTGGTCGTTGCCGACACCGACGCCGACGGGTTGGGGTGTGTGGCGCTGCTTCGGGAGGTCTACGACGCGACGCTGTCGTGGGCGTCGTTCGCGGACGACGTCTCCGACCGGGTCGACCGGTGGGACGAGCCGGCCGGCGGCGCCGACGACGAAACCGAAGGCGAGGAGGAGGGAGCCGAGCACCCCCGATCGACGGTCGCGTTGGTCGGCGCCGGCCCATACTCCCTGGATGAGTCCCTACGGAACGTCGTCGAGTACGCGCCCGGGGGGATCGACCTCTACGTGTGTGACCTGTGTCCCGACGAGTACGACTGGATCGCCGACGAACTCGCCGCCGCGGTCGACCTCGCGGCGTCGGTTGCGTGGTACGACCACCACCAGTGGGACGCGGAGACGGCCGACTCAGTCCGCGACGCCGGCGTCGACCTCGAGGTCGGCGAATCCGACGAGGAGTGTTCGACCGACGTGACGCTCCGGTCGCTCGACTACGACTTCGACGAGCAATGGACCGAACTCGCCGCGGTCACCCGGGATCACGACCTCTGGGAGAAGGAGGACCCACGAAGCGACGACCTCGCGGATTACGCCTACTGGACGGATCCCGAGGAGTACGTGACGGTGGTGGGGACATTCGGCGTCGACCTCCCCGACGTCGTCGCGGAGTATATCGACCGCCGGCGGGTCGAGAAGGAGAACCTGATCGACGCGGCGGTGTCGCGGGCGGAACTCAGGGAAGTCGGCCCCTGGACGGTGGGCGTGGCCTACGGCCGGTGTTCACAGAACGAGGTCGCGGAGGCGTTGCGAGAACAGGGCGCCGACGCGGCGGTCGTGGTCAAGCCCGCAGGCAGCGCGAGCATCCGGGGGTCCGAGACCTTCGAGCGCGCCCACGAGGTCGCGGGGCGTGTCAACGGCGGCGGCCACCCCCGCGCTGCGGGGTGTAAACCCGACATCTACGACGACATGCTCGATTACGCCAACCACTGGACCACGAGCGGGGCGACAACGAAGCGGGTGATCCTCCGGGCGTTCGAGGCGGTTGCCGAGGAGGTCGAAGCGGCGGCGGCCGACGGCGGGGACGCTGACGCCGGCGACGAGTAGCGGGGTGTTCGGACGCCCGCTGGGCGTCTTCGGGCGCCCGACCTCACTCGCCGCCCGACACCCGCCGCGGCAGCACCTGTCCCCAGACGTACTTGTCGAGGAGTTTGACCGTCAGCGGTTCATCGACCGTGATCTGACACGAGAGCCGAGGGTACCCGAACCGGACGGCGGCGGCGTCGTGCCAGTGTGTCGGCTCCGGCGCGGGGTCAACCTCGACGGTACAGGTGGCACACACCCCCCGGCCCCCGCAGTTGGCGTGGCGGGAGACCGTCCCGTAGACCGGAAAGTCGTGGGCCAAGAGCGCGTCTCTGAGGGTTTGGCCCCGCTCGACCGCGATTGTCTCCTCGCCGTCGCCGGTGCGGACTGTGACATCGACCGTCTTGTTCATACCTCGCGTCGGGTCGCGTCGGACGTGAGTCTGCCGGCAGTCGCGCCGCGCTCGTGTCGGCAGTCGCAGCGGGTTCGTGTCGGCAGTCGCGCCGCGCTCGTGTCGGCAGTCGCGGCGGGTTCGCCAGCGTTACTCGGTCGCTTCGACCGGCTCGGACCCGCCCGGCTGGACGCCGGTCTCGGTCTCCTCGCCGACGACCCACTTGTCTGAGTAGCTTGCGCTGCAGGCGCAGTGGGCGTAGGCGTGGATCACGTCGCCGCGGGCGTAGAGGCCGCCGACCTCGTCGTTGCGCTCCTCCGAGAACGCGAACACGAACTCGACCTCGTGGGACGCCTCGGCGTCGGTCTCCCGTTGCGGGCACTCGCCGCCGTCAAGGTCCCGCGAGATGTGGCCGCGGGTCTCCATCGCGCCGCGGGCGAACTCCATCGCCTCCATCCCCGTGCCCGCGGCGAACGCCCGCCGGCCGTCGTCACCTGGGACGACGAGCACGTACCCCGAGTCGACGGTCTCGCCCATCTTCGGAAGCTTCCCCTCGCTGTCGAGGTACGACTCGGTGAGAAACAGCGCGACATCGTCGTGGCGCTCGCCGTCGAGGAACGTGGAGCGGTTGCTCATACGGTCACGAGACCACGAAGCGTCAAAAGCCGCGTGATACGGACTGTCGGGACGAGTTACCTGGTGTCAGTGTCTGGTTGCGCGAGCCTCACGGACGTCGGCGCCGTCGCGAACCTTGTCCTCGCAGTTGGGGCAGACCCGCGGGCTGTCCATGCCGTTCGGGGCGAACACCCGGACGTACTCCCTTGTGACGAACGAACCACAGTTCTCACACGTCGGCATTAACCGGCGTTTTGGAATCAATCGAAATAATAGTTCGGGACTGTCCGACGGTACTGTTCAGGTGAACGCGACTCGTCCGACACGTTCCACACCGGATCGGAATCGCGGGAGGTGCCAGACGCCGCGACTCCCGTCGGTGATTAGCCCCATCACATCCCGCCGCCGGTGTCTTGGGCGAGGGCGGGGTCGAACGGGATGTCTGCGGGTTCGTCGTCGGGGGTGACACGCCGAACCGGACGACCACGGACGAGGCACGGTCGACGGAACTGCTAATCGACCCTGCGTAGGCGTTCGGGGGCTGGCTACCCCTCGTAGCCCGCGTCCTCCATCAGCAGTGCGAAGGCGTCCGTATCACTCCCGGCGGAGCAGCGCAACGAGGGTCGCGATCAGCCCGAGTTCGCTCGCCATCGACGCCGCCGCCCACGGGTCGCTGGTGAGGTGGCGGACGACGTTCGCGACGGGCGCGACACCGTGGAGCAGCGGCTCCCGGCCGGGGAGGAAGCCGCCGTGGCCGGTCAGGTGCCACGCGAGGTACCCCACCACGTACGTGAGCGCCACCACGATCCCCGCGACGTAGTAGGGCCGTCGGTTCGGGGCGTTGCGGCTGAGCGAGACGCCGACCAGGAGCGCCGTCGCCGACACCACGAACGCGGCAGGTCGTGGATCGAACACGAGCACCCGGGGGTTGGCGTAGAGCAACGCGAACAGTTCGAGCAGGCCGTGATTCGGGTCCAGGAGGTGCAACAGGGCGACGAGGGTTGCGAGCGCGGCGCCGAGATACCGGAGTCGTCGCGTGGTGAGTGTGGCTGCGCCGCCGTCGAGGGAGTCACGCGCCGTGGCCGAAGAGTCGTCGGCGGACATCTACGGATTGGTCGGTGGCCGCGAGTATTCAATCTTCGGCGGATGCCCGCGGTCGTGGTTAGGTACTAGACAGCCGGCCGGAAAGCCGCCCCCGGCGGGAGTCCCGCTCGTTCCACCCGCTGGACTCCCGCTCAGCCGCGGTTCGAACTCCTTTTGACTGACCGGACAGTCAGTTTGAGGCACACACTGTGACCGACGCACCGACCGAGATCCTGGACGCCACCCACTGCGCGCTCCGCGAGCACGGCTACGCGGAGGTGACGATGCGGGACATCGCCGACAAGACCGACCTGAGCAAGGCCGCCCTCCACTACCACTACGACTGCAAGCACGACCTGCTCGTGGCGTTTCTGGATCACCTCTACGACCGATTCGAGGCGCGGATCGGCGACCCCGACGGCGATTCCCCGGCCGAGCGTCTCCACTCCCTGGTCGATGCGCTCCTCACCGAAGGCTCTGAAAATCCGGCGTTCCGGACCGCCCTCCTCGAGATCAAGGCGCAGGCGCCGTACGACGACGCGTTCCGCGACCGACTCCGGCGGTTCGACAACGCCTTTTCATCGAGGGTCCGGACCCTCGTCGCAGACGGCGTCGCCCGCGGGACGTTCCGTGACGACGTCGACCCCGACACCGTGGCGTCGGCGCTCACCACGTTCGTGAACGGCGCACAGACCCGCCACGTCGGGGTCGGCCACCCGCCGGCGCAGTCGGCGACGACGCTCCACACCTACATCGACACCGCGTTGCGGCCGCGGGACGAACCGGGTGACGGGAGCGACACAGACGACGCCGGGAGCGCGTCCGGATGAGCCTCCTCGATCGGCTGGAGTCGGTGTTCAAAGGTCCAGAGGAACTCTCGCTCACCAGCGGCGGGATCGGGTGGCCGCTGTTTTACCTCTCGTTACCCATCGTCGTCACCAACCTCCTCCAGGTGGGGTACAACCTGGCCGATACCTTCTGGCTCGGCCAGTACAGCACCGAAGCGCTGGCGGCGATCAGCTTCGGGTTCCCGATGATCTTCCTCCTGATCGCGCTTGGGATGGGGATCTCCGTCGCCGGCAGCGTCCTGGTCGCCCAACACATCGGCGCGGGCGAGGAGGCTGAGGCCGAGTACGCGGCGTCACAGACGGTCATCTACGGGCTCGTCGCCTCGGCGATCCTCGGTGCGGTGGGGTACGCCGCCGTTGGGCCGTTCATCACGTTCCTCGGGGCGTCGCCCGAGGTGCAGCCGCTCGCGGCGGGATATATGCGCGTAATCTCCGCCGGACTACCGTTCATGTTCGGCTTCTTCGTGTTCATCGCGCTGATGCGCGGCTACGGCGACACCGTCACCCCGATGCTCGTGATGTTCGGGTCGGTCGTGCTCAACATCGCGATCGACCCGATCCTGATCTTCGGGTTCGAGAACAACCCGCTGTTCGGGATGGTCGGACTCCGCGGGGTCGAGGCGTCGCTGTTCGCCGCCACCGGCTACACCGGGTCGGGGATCGAGGGCGCCGCAATCGCGACGGTGTTCTCCCGAGCGCTGGCGTTCCTGGTCGGGATCGCGGTCATGATCCAGGGAGTCCGCGGGGTCCGGATCCGGCCGAGTCAGATGCGCCCCGACCCCGTCTACCTGCGCAAACTGCTCGATATCGGCGTCCCCGCGTCGATCGAGGGGACCGGCCGAGCGCTGTCGGTGAACCTCCTCTTGCTCGTGGTGGGGATGTTCCCGACAACGGTCGTCGCCGCCTACGGCATCGGTGTCCGGGTGTTCTCGGTGATCTTTCTGCCCGCGATCGCGGTCGCCCGCGGGGTCGAAACCATGACCGGCCAGAACATCGGTGCCGAGAAACCCGACCGCGCCGGGTCGGCCGCGGACTTCGCGGCGAAGGTGACGTTTCTGGTGCTCTCGGGGTTGGGCGTGGTGGCGCTCCTGGCTACCCAACCGATCGTGGCCGCCTTCACGAACGACCCCGAAGTGGTCCGCGTGGGGGTGGAGTTCCTCCGGTGGGTGGCGCCTTCGTTCGGGTTCATCGGCGTGATGCGCGCCTACACCGGGAGCTTCCGGGGCGCGGGCAAGACGCTGGTCGCCGCCACCATCTCGATCATTATGCTCGGGGTTGTCCGGATTCCGGTGGCGTACGTCGCGTCGCTCTCGCTGGGGGAAAGCGGGATCTGGGTGGCGTTTCCGGTCTCGAACGCCGCCGGCGCCCTCATCGCGTACGTGTGGTACCGCCGCGGGACGTGGCAGACGGAGTCGGTGCGGGGACCGACGCCCGCCGACGACTGATCGTCGGCCGGACGCCCGCTACAACGTGTCCTCGTCGAGGTCGCCGGGGTCGGAGGCCGTATCGAAGAGGTTGTTCTCCGCGCCGTCCATGAAGTCGTCGCCGGGTTCGCTGTCGTCGATCACGTCGACGTTGTAGGCGTCGATCCCCATCGTGAGAAGCTCCTCGACCGCCTGCTCTTCGGTGACAAACTCCTCGTCCACCAGCTGCTCGAACTCGCTCAACAGTTCGTCGGGGAGCGTCACTTCGACTATTGGCATTGCGACCGGGTTCGGCTTCCGGGTACTTGAGTGACCTGCTTGGAGGGGGGAGGGTTACGACTCCCGCAAACCGGCGTTGATCTCGATGGTGCCGAACACGTGCCGCGTGGTCTCGACGGTGTCCATCCGCGCGTCGAGCGCGTCGCGGGAGGCGTCAGTCCGCGCCGCAAGCTGGGCTAGAACGTCCCCCTGCGCCGCGTCGAACAGCCTGGCGTTCACCCGGGCGAACCCCCACAGTGCCGCGTTCGCCGCCCGATGTCCCCGCGGGACGAAGTTCGCGACGACGACCCTGTCGGCACGGTCGCACCACCGGCCGACCACGTCGTACGCGTCCGGGAACAGCGAGGTCACGAACGTCGCGAGCACGCCGTCGGCCGCCGCGACCGGCGGCCAGGTGGCGTCGCCCCGCGCCAGCGACACGTTCTCCCACCCGCGGCGGGCGACGAGCCCCCGCGCGCGCCGCAGCATCGGCCCGGTGATGTCGACGCCGACGACCCGGCCGCCGGGGCCGACCGCCTCTCTGAGCACGGGCAGGTTGGCACCCGGGCCACACCCGAACTCGACGACCGTGTCGCCGGGCGCGAGGCCGAGCGCGTCGACACAACTGCTTCGGACGCCCCCGACCGACGCGGTCGCCCGGGCGAACCAGTCGTAGATCCGGGCCCACCGGCCGTAGCTCTCCCGAATCCGGCCGGCGCGATCGCGGTCGGCTGTCCGCGACGGTGGCGGGGTCACAGCGATCCGGCCACCGCCGACGGTGGCGTCTTCGGCCACCACTGTTCGTCGCCGTCCCACGTCACGGTCGAGTAGCACTGCTCGGAGCCGGGACAGTCACGCGGGCGCTGGTAGTCGATCCCGCGCGCTTCGAGGTAGGTCACGTAGCCGTCGTCGACGCGGTCCAACTTCTCGTGACACACCCACTTCTCGCCGCACCGGCCGGCGGCGACGTCCCGGTACGGGCACGTGAACGTGGTGCGCTCGCCGCCGTCCCCCGAACGGGTGTCGTCGATCCGAACCCCGACCGACCGGTAGGCGACGCGGAGCCGCCGCACCACCTGCTCGGGCGAGGACGCGCCGAGGAACAGCCCGTGCGCCAGCGCGTACCCGAAGTCGTGGAGGACGCGTTCGAGGAGCGACCGGTTCTCCGGGCTGTCGACCAGGAGCGCCCGGAGGTCGTTGTACCACGTCGACACCGCCGCGACCCCGTCGACACCGTTAGCGGCGTCCACCAACGCCGCCCGCCGGTCGGGCAGCGGCGCGGCGCCGTCGGTCAGCCGGAACGCGGGGACTGCCTCGACGTGTTCGAGCACGTCTTCGCGGAGGATCTCGCCGTCGGCGTACGCCGACGTGCGCCGACGCAACTCGGGGTACCACGTTTCCGCGAGACGACTGTACGTGCCGCCGAGCGCGTCGTCGACATCGGCGAACCAGTCGCTTTCGGGCGGCGTCGGGAACCGCTCGACGACCCGGCGCAACTCTTCGGGGTTCGGACCCGCCATACCTGGGTGTTCCGCGGGACGCCCTTGAATCTGCGTGCGCCGGGAGGAAACGCCGCGTCGGTCACGCCGGGCGGTCGCCGCGGCCGACCACGGCTACTCCCCGGCGAAGAAGCTGGTGAAAAACCCGGACAGAAACGCCGTGAGCGCGACCGACAGCAGGAGTTCGGTCCCGGAGTACCCGTCCTCGTCGTCGTTCATGAACGGATAGGTGGCGGCGACGCTGATCACAAGCGAGACGATCCCGTTGACCGTGTCGGTCTTCAGGTTCATACATCCGTTTCGGTCGCCGGGAGAATGAAGATGTCCCTCGGGGGGTGGGCGGGCACCCGCGAGCCGTCACGAATTTATGTTCGATCCGCGCCATTCAGGGTATGCTCCCCGCCGCACGTCCGCTCGCGCTCCCGGTTCCGCTCCCGCTCCAGGCGTCGTCGGAGTTCGGGTCGGCGTTTTTCACGTTCCTGATACTCGCGTTGTTCGCCGGCCTGATCGGGGCCATCGGTGGCGCGGTCGTCCGCCGGTTCGAGACGCCCGCGGGAAAGTACCGCGTGCTGTACGTGGGTGTGGTGCTCCCCGCGGTGCTCGGGGCGTACGCCTTCCTCTCGCTCGGGGAGATGGGGCCGGCGGCCGCGGTGTGGTTCGGCCTCGAATCGGGCGTCGTGGCCGACGGGTTCGCGAACGTTGTGGAGTTCCTGGCGGCGGGGCTCGTGTGGCTCACGGCGTACGCGCCGACGCTTCCCGGGAGGCGCGACGCGGACGACCTCGACATCCCGGTCACCGACGCACTCCGGCGGATGGCGCGGTACGTGCTCGTCGGCAGCGCGGTCCTTGCGGTCGTGGTCACGCCGTTCGTCGGGGCGGGCCTCCCGTTGCCGGTGTGACGCTCGGAGTCGCTGATGTTAACCGAGTTACCGGTCAACGTCGGGTATGGCCGACAAACCCGATCCGACCCGGAGCAAGGTCGGGCGGCTGATCGACGAACACGGAACGGTGGGGCTCGGACAGGAACTCGAAGACCGGTGGCTCGGCCGCGGGCACGAGGAACAGAGCCTCCGGTCGCTGGCCGACTGGTTCAACGAACGCCTCCTCCACCGGCGGCTCGTCACGGCCGGCTACGACCCGCTCGACGGCGAGGTGTCCAACCTCTACCGGCTGCTCTCCGAGGACGATGTCACTGCGGGGAGCCGCGTCGACGCGGAAGCGACAGTTGAGGAGTACGGGATCGACACCGAGACTCTTCGGCGGGAGTTCGTCTCCCACCAAGCGATCCACACCTACCTGACGGAGTTCCGGGATGCCTCGAAGGAGCGGTCCGTGATCGACCGGCCCGGAAACGCCCGACAGACGATCCAGCGGCTCCGGAGCCGACTGGTCGCAGTCGCGGAGAACAACCTCGACCACCTCCGAACGGCGGGCGAGCTCTCCATCGGGGAGTTCACCGTTCTGCTTGAGGTGCAGGTGCTGTGTGAGGACTGCGGCGCGAGCTACCCGATCACCGACCTGATCCGGCGGGGGCAGTGCGACTGTGCGGTGGACACCGAGTCCTGACGCGGACCGCTCGGGAGCGACCGGAGTCGCCACCGCAGAGAACAAGACAATATTGCTTGTATCTCCGATCCAGCTTGTTGCGGGGAACCGAACGTGATCGGCTGTCCCTCCCGAATCCGGGAACACAGCCCGAATGTGACGATCTGTCTCTTACCCATAAGTTAATCGAGTCCCAAACGGACGTTTTAGACGCTGTCGAACCCAATCTGTCATCGGAAGATCGAGGTGATGAGTGATTCGGGCGGTGATATCTGCGGTGGGGGGTTACTGAATTCGGATAACCGAGATGGGTAAAAACCGTCGCATAGAGGTATCAGATGGGTAGATACAGGATTTTCGTTCGGATTCATCGATCCTAGCACCGACTCGGTTTGTGGGTAAGAGACAGATGTGACGATCCGCGATGACGGCAGCGATCGCTCGTAGCAGGCGGGTGAAGCGGGTGGCAGGCGTACAGAAGTTAATGAGTGACACCGATTCGAACGTCACGCGGCGCGGGTACCTCAGTGGCTTCGCGGCGGCGAGTGCCGCCGGACTCGCGGGGTGTTCGGGGCTCAGCGGCCCGAACATCGATACGTTGCGGGTTGCGCACATGCCCATCTACCCCGACATCCAGTCGCACATCATGCTGGAGGAGGGGTACTTCGACGAGCTGCCGGTCAAGGTCGAGACCAAGCTCTTCTCCGACGGTCCGAGCATCGTCCAGGCGTCGGCGACCGGCGACTTCGACGTGATGCTGTTCGGGATCATCCCCGCCATGATCGTCGTCGACCGAGGGATCCCCGCGAAGATCACCAACGCCAACATCGTCGACCCGATGCTGATCATGGGGACCGAGGAGTTCGCTGCGCAGTACGACTCACAGGGCGCCGAGGCCTTCGCGGCCTTCGAGGAAGAGACCGGCGAACGGTTCGAGTTCGGCACGTTCCCGCCGGGGTCGGTGCCGGACATCACCCTCCGGTACTGGCTGATCGAGGAACTGGGACTGGACCCCGGAAGCGACGTGACCGTCACCTCGCTGGGTGGCGCCGGCCCGGTTCGGCAGGCGCTTTTGTCCGGTCAGATCGACGGGACGAGCATGATCGAGCCCGTGCCGACGATCGCGAAGCGGCGGGACGCCGGGTACACCGACCTCGACTGGAGCGGGGACTTCTTCCCGGGCGGCCAACCCGGGGCGGTCGCGCTGATGCACGAGCGGATCTACGACGGCGCCCCCGACGTGGCGGAGGCGTTCGTCGAGCAGCACCGCCGGGCCACCCAGTTCGTCGCCGACGACCCCGACGGCGCGGCGCGGGCGACGAGCAATGTGATCGGGACCGAGTCGCTGTCGGTGGAGGACGCGCGGGCCGCACTGGACTCCCGGGCTGCGAACTTCGTGTCGAACCCTCACGAGATCGAGGAAGGCACCCCGATCTTCGCGGAGTGGGCCAACAGGCTCGGCCGGACCGACCAGACCCTGACCAACGACCAGCTGTTCGAGTTCAGCCACTGGGACAACACCGCGTGACATGAGCGTCGACACCAGCACCGACTCCGAGACCGGACTCGTCGCCGACACCCTCCTCGACGACGATCGGGCGGCCAGACGGTGGCTCCGCGGCGCGGTCGGGACCGCGGCGTTCCTTGTGATCTGGCAGGTCGCGGCGATGCCGGTCCCGACGTTCCTGCTTCCGACTCCGATCGAGGTCGCGCGGGCGTTCGTGGTCGAACTGACCGCGCCCGCGACCTTCGAGGTCCCGCTGACCGGCGCGGAGATCCCGCTGACGCGGCTGCTCGTGAACCTCATCGACAGCCTGTATCACTACATCCCGGGGCTCGTCGTCGGCGGCACCGCCGGGATCGCCGTCGGGATCGCCATGGGGTGGAGCGACCTACTCAACGAGGCCGTAACGCCGGTCCAGCGGGTGCTCCGCCCGATCCCGCCGCTGGCGTGGATCGCGTTCGCCATCGTGTGGCTGGGCGTCAACCACAGCGGCGCGGCGTTCATCGTCGGGATCGGCGCGTTCTGGGTCAACTTCTACAACGCCTACGCGGGCGTGGAGGGCGTCACCCAGAGCTCCAAGGAGGTCGCCGCGTCGCTTGGGGTCGACGACGACCTCACCATGATCCGGAAGGTGGTGATCCCGAGCGCCACCCCCGAGATCATGACCGGGATCCGAACCAGTATCGGTCAAGGGTGGATGATCGTGGTCGCGGCCGAACTGTTCGGCGCCCCCGGGATCGGCTTCCAGATCATCAACGCCGCCCAGAACCTCTCGCTCGACGTGAGCGTGGCGTACATGTTCGTGATCAGCCTGGTGTTCCTGGTGAGCGACGGGGTCTTCCGCCGGGTCGAACGGAGGGTACTGGTGTGGCGGGAGTGACCGACGCCCAACCGGTGGACGGGAAAATCGTCGTCGACGGGGTCGGCAAGCGGTTTCAGTCGGGATCCGGGACGGTCGAGGCGCTCCGGGGCGTGAACTTCAGCGTCCAGGAGGGAGAGTTCGTCTGCATCATCGGCTCCTCGGGCGCCGGGAAGACCACCCTGTTCCGGATCATCGCCGGGCTGGAGGAGGCGACCGACGGAACCGTGTGGCTCGACGGCGAACCCATCGAGGGCCCGGGGACCGACCGCGGGATGGTGTTTCAGGAGTACGGGCTGTTCCCGTGGCGGACCGTGCTCGGGAACGTCGCGTTCGGGCTGGAACAGCGGGAGATGAGCAAGCCGGCCCGTCGGGAGCGCGCCGAGAGGATGATCGACCTCGTCGGGCTCGGGGAGTTCGTCGACAGCTACCCCAAGGAGCTATCCGGCGGCATGAAACAGCGGGTCGGGATCGCTCGCGCGCTCGCGGTCAACCCGGAGATCCTGCTCATGGACGAGCCGTTCGGGAGCGTCGACGCCCAGACGAAACAGCGGCTCCACGCCGAACTCCTCGACATCTGGCGGGAGACGGGCAAGACCGTGATGTTCGTCACACATGACGTCGACGAGGCGGTGACCCTGGCCGACCGGGTGGTCGTTCTGACCGGGTCGCCCGGCTCCGTCCACGAGGTTGTCGACGTCGACCTGGATCGCCCGCGGGCCCGGACCGACGAGGCGTTCGCCGAGTACGAGGAGCGGTTGCGGGACGCGATCGGGTGAGCACGGCCGTCACGCCTTTTACCGGGGCCGACGTCTCTCGGGCTATGCCGACCGTTACGTTCGGGGAGAACGAGGTCGACTGCGAGGCGGGTGCGACCCTGCGGGGCGTCCTGCTCGATGCCGGAGTGTCACCACACAACGGGAGCGCCGACACACTCAACTGCCGCGGCCACGGGACGTGCGGGACCTGTGCGGTCGAGATCCGGGCGAACGGTGAGGACGACGACGCGGAACCCCCAGTGACCGACGTCGGAACCGTGGAACGTGGGCGACTGTCGATTCCGCCACACGATCCCGAGTCGGGGCTCAGGCTCGCGTGTCGGACACGCGTCTACGGCGACATCGCGGTGACGAAACATCCGGGATTCTGGGGCCAGCGTGTGGACGGCGAGTAGCGCACCGGTGACTCGTGGTCCGCGGCAAAAAAGGCCGATCTCGCCCGGGCAGCCGTTCTGTATAGCGCGTATTAGTTTATATTTGCCAGATACCGCCGAAACGGACAACTGCCCCTACCCGCCGAATCCGCCCAGGAGCCCGCCGCTTTCGGACTCGGTGTCCGGTTCCTCTTCCTCTTCGGCGTCGTCCGCTTCGTCCTCCGGAGCGGACGGCGTCTTGGCGTGGCACGTGATCGTGACCGGGTCGCCGTCGTAGGTGGTCTCGATCGCCCACATCCGACCGCACCCCAGCACCGTCCGCCACTCCTCGCCGTCGCGTCTGGAGACAGACACCATGATCTCGTCAGTCTCAGCGTCGCGGCCCGCGTACTCCACGCGGAGGAGTTCCCCGTAGACGTTGAGTCCGAACGGCGAGTCAAGCCGGGCGGGAGTCGTGTCGATTCGGCCCGTCGGGCCTTCGACGACGATCTCGATCACCGGGACGTCACCGTCGGGTGTTGAGAACGTGACTTCCAGAGCCGTTCCGTCGACAGCCACCTCCTGGATATCGACGTACGATGTCGAGCGGCCGGTCGCGTCCGCGACCCGCTTCCGGAGCGGTTCCAGCGGGATCCGAGCGGTGTCGGGTGAGTCTGCCATCGTTCCCAAGATCTACACCCGGGGAACGTATGACTTCTCCGGCATAGGCCGGGGGGAGCAACTCGTAAATGATATTCCGATATACAAAATCGGATCGCGGCCGTGACGGGGACGCTCACCACCCGGTCTCGCGGAGGCCGGTCAGGAGCCGGTCGACATCCTCGGCGGTGTTGTAGACGTGTAACGAAGCCCGAACTGCGCCGGCGGGATCGGGTAGCGACCGGACCACGACGCCGTACTCCTCGCGGAGACGTTCGACCGTCGACTCGGCATCGTCGACGCGGACGGTCACCAGCCCCGACTCGGGCGTTGCGGGGCTGTATAGCCGATCCGCTGGGGCCCCATCGACGAACCGCTCCGCGAGGTCGTTGATATGCGCGTCGACGGTGTCGAGACCGACATCCTCCAGTAGGTCGATCGACGCCGAGAGCGCGGCGTACGGCGCGAGGTTCGTGGTGCCGACCTCGAACCGAGCCGCGCCGGGTTTCAGGTCGTACTCGTCGGCTTCCGGGTCCGGGACGCTCCGGTAGCCGATCCGCCCGGGGTGGAACTCGTCGATCACGTCGCCGTCGACGTAGAGAAACCCCGCGCCCCAGACGCCGAGCAACCACTTGTGGCTGGCCATCGCGACCGCGTCCGCCCCCCACTCGGTCACGTCGAGCGGGGTCTGCCCGGGAACTTGGACGGCGTCAACCAGGACGTACGCGCCGGCGTCGTGTGCCTCCGCGACCAGTTCGGAGACCGGGAGATAGGTCCCGTAGTTCCAGGTCAGCGCGCTCAGGCAGACGAGTTTCGCGTCGGCAACGGCGTCACGGTACGCCTCGCGGTCAAGCCGGCCGTCGGTGGTCGGGACAACCCGCACCGCACACCCCTGTCGCTCCAACCGCTTCCAGGGCAGGACGCCCGCGGGGTGTTCGAGGTCGGTCCGGACGATGGTATCTCCGGATTCCCACTCGATCCCGCCGGCGATCCGGGTGATGCCGTCGGCGGTGCTCTGGGTCAGTGCGATCTCCCCGGCGTCGGCGCCGAGAAAGTCAGCGATGTCCGCGCGCACATCCTCGTAGAATCCGAACGCGTGCGGGTACGGTCCCGGGTCGCTCGCTGCGCCCCACTCGTGGGCCTCGATCTCACGTTGGGCCGCTTCGACGATCCACCGAGGGCTGGGGCCGCTCGCGCCCGTGTTGAGGTATCTGACGTCCTCGAACACCGGGACGGAGTCCCTGATGTCTGCTGGCGTGGGCATCGTATCAGAGTGCGGTGCCGAAATATATAGAACGTCCGATGGGCGCCAACAGCGTCGTTCAGACGGGGACAGAGGCGTGCTGCGTGCGCCGGTTGCGGCGCAAGCCGGAGCGCGAGCCTATGCCCGACGGGAGCGAGAAGCATAGACGCGTTTGTGGGCCACGGACTGTTGGTGTTCGCTCTCGCGGTGCTCGCCGCGGAGCGGCGGGGCTGATCGCGGCGCTGCCCGACGTCGACGTGGCCTACGCCGTGATCGCGGTCGACGGCGGCCGGTTCCTCGGCGGTGGGTCGGTCCGACCGGACGTGTTCTGGAACGCCGCAAACGCCGTCCACCGGTCGATGACCCACTCGCTAGCCGTCGCGGCGGTGGCCGGTCCCGCCCTCGGTCTCTGGAGTAGCCGCAGCGGGCGACGGGTGCGTCGCTACCGGGGTGGCGCTCGAAAAATGTCCAGCGGTCGTCCGGCCGTGCGTTCGTGTACCCCTACCCGAGACGCCCGTCCGAACGACCGCTCGCAACCGTATGCCGGATTTTCACGAAACCAATAAAAATCTTGTGTATAGTTGCCCAGTGCTGTGTAGTTGGGAGCGAAATCGGCGGAAACCGGAGAGTGAGACCCTCCGAAACCCCCGCGGTCTCGACCCGATGGGCTCGCTGTCGTTCGAAAGACGCTGCGCGTCGTTCGTGTTCACGAGAGGGCTGCGTCCATCGATGTCCCGCTCGATTCACTCGCGGGACTTCCGCCCGACGGCCGTTTTTTCGCCAGCAATCGAGTAACGAAGCACGACCGGTCGCCCGCGGCTGGGTGAACTGCTTCGGAGTCCCCGAGGCACTCGCCTCGATATTCTGTAGAGGACCGCCACCGCTCCGGTGGCCGTTGGGGGCCTGGGATCGGTCACGAGTATCAGCTGACAATCACCCGACAGCACGGCGCCTGACGCGGCGGCGTACGGCGTCAAATATATTAGCCCGGTTCGGAAAGGGTAGAACAGCTATCATATGCAATATCTCTTTGTGGGGGCCGGCCAGGCAGGGACGCAGATCGTCGACCAGATCTTCGCACACGACAACATCGACCTTCGGGCGGAGGCGCTGGCGTTCAACTCCACGATCCAGGACCTCGAACGCCTGGACAACATCCCGCAGGACCGGTGGTATGGGGTTTCCGAGAGCGACGGGCTCGTCAGCGGGACCGTCCGCGGGTTCGAAGAACGGGTCACGGGTGGCTTCGGCCAGACCCCGACGAAAGCCGACCGGGTAATGCGCCGGAACGAGGGAGAAGTCCACCGCGTGCTCGATGAGGTGTACGAGGGGTTGGAAGCGGATCCCTCGACGCTGCAATACGCGTTCGTCTTCCTCGGGTTCGGCGGCGGCACGGGATGCGGGATCGCGCCGCACCTCGCCCGGGAGATCCGGTCGTACGCCAGTTCGGAGATGGACATCGTCTCAGTTGGCGTGCTCCCCAATACCAAGCTGGTGAACCAAGGCGCCCAGATGGACAACGACGAGGACAACCCGGTGGAAAAGCAGATCCAGCAGTGTGAGAACACGGTGTTCGGGCTGGACAACTTGGAACAGGAAGTCGAGAGCATCATGCTCGTCGACAACCAGCGGCTCGCGTTGGACGTCGCGGAGAGCAACGAGTACAGCGACTACAACCGGTACGTCGCCGACGCGTTCTTGGATATCGTCTTGGGGGCCGAGCGCGAGCGCACGGACGACGCGCTCGACGTCCAGATGATGGACGTCGACCTCCAAGACCTTATCCGGTACATCGACGGCGACGGGTTCCGCGCGGGGTACGCTACGCTCGGCCGCGGTGTCCGGCAGACGGAGTCGCTTCTCGGCTACCTCCTCCCCGGACCGTTCGGCCGTCAGCCGATCCAAGAGACCGGGTTGATCGCCGACTCCATCGACAAGCAGACAATCGACGAGTTCTCCCCGAGCGACGCCACGAGCGCGGTCGCCGTCGCACAGGCACCGGGGTGGTGCTGGGACGACAAGGAGGTCTCGGTCGGGTCGGTCGAGAGCGAACTCGGCTACTACTGCAAGAACGTGAACGCCGGGTGGGCCGTCACCAAACGGAACCTCGCGTCGGTCACGACCGCGTTCGGGTTTGACCGCGAGGACATCGACCGGATCGCCCAGATCGAACGGATCGCCGAGCGGGAGGGGACAGCGTGAGGAAGCCTCTCCTCGCCGCCATCGCCGTCGGCGCGGCGCTCGCGGCCGTCGGAAGCGTGGGCGCACAGGGTGACGCCGCATCCCTCGCAGCGCTCGTCGACGGGACGCAACGCGGACTGGGCCGGCTGGCCGCGGTACAGGTCGCCGCCGGGGACTCGAATCTGAACGTCGTCCGGGGCGTGGGCGGCCTCGCCGGGGTCGGACTCGGGATCGCGGTCGGTTCGGTCGCGACGTACGTCCGGTGGAGGCGGTAGAATGCGGGGACCCCACCTCGGCGCCGGGATCGTCGTGGCGTCGGTGCTCCTCGCGGTCGTTGCAGCGGGACCGGCGGCCGCACAGACGGTCGACCCGGCCGACGAGGCCGAGATCTGTCCCGGAACGTCGGGAGACAGCCTTGTCGTGGTGCTCCCCGGCGACACCTACGTGCGTCCGGGTGGCGACGCGACGCTGCTGCCCGGGACCGAGGCCGAGATCGCGCTCTGTTCCGATGGCGGGGTGGTCAGCACCACCGCGTGGCCGGTCGACGGCGGTATCAACGGGGTCACTGTGGGCGAGTCCGAGCGGTTCAGCTACCCCGTCACGGTCGAGGCCGTCGAGGGACCGACCCCTGTCGAGTTCGCGCCGGCGATCGGCCAGCGGGGCGACGTGGCCACCCCGACTGTGACCGCCGCACCGGGGAACGTGACAACGATCGGCGTCGGCGGTAGCACGTACCGTGTCGCCGTCGCAGCCGACAACCGCGACCGACTCCGACGGGCGAACAACTCCTACACCGAGACGCGCAACGGGATGCGCACGGCAGCCGCGGATCTCGCTGAGAACGCTGGGCGGCTCGACCCCGCCCCCGACATACCGGACGACCGGCGGCTGCCACAGATCAACCGGACACGAGCCGTGACAACCAACTACTCCACCATCCAGTCGCGACTGTTCAATGCCGCCGCAAACGGAGACACCGGGGCCGTCGCCGCGCTCGACGCGTACGAACGGCAGCACAACGATGCGCTCGGCGAAACTCGCGACAGCCTCGAGACCGCGAACCGGGCGATCGAACGGCAGGCCAGATCCACTGCGCTCGGCGTGCTCGGGGACCTCCTCGGGGTTGCGCTCGCCGGTGCGGTCGTCGGCGGAATCGGCGGCCGCGTGCTCACGGATCGGATCCTCTCGCAGGTGGAAATCGACCGCCGGCGGAGTTCTGCGGTCGACTTCCGGCCCAAACACCTCGCGGTCCAACTCGGGGTCGCGGTCGTGTTGGTGGCCGGGGCCGTCGCGCTCGTGGTGACGCAGGGACTGCTCGACCCGCTTGTCGCGGTCATCCGGGCGGTGATCGGCGTATGAACTCGACACGACGCGATGCCCTCACCGCCGGTGGGGTCGTCACCGCGCTTGCGGCCGCCGGCGTCGCCGTGTTCCTGTTTTCGGGGTCGAGTGACGCGGTCCTGTTTTTCATCGCCGGGGTGCCGGTGGTGTTGATCCTCGGCGGGGTCGCGTGGCACCGCCGGGAGACGCGTTCGTCGGGGACCACGTCGCCGCGGATCGAATCGATGACCGACGACCTCGCTGACGACGTCGAGGAACTGTTCGTGACCTACCGGCGGCTTGAGACCGAAACCCCCTGGGATCCGTCCGCGCACGCGGACTCGGTCCAGGGGATCAAACGGGACCTCGAAAACCGCGGGTTCGAGATCACCACCGGGGGCGACACCGTCGACGTGACCGTGACCGACTACCCGATGGGGATGGGCGCGCTCTCACAACATCGGACAGCCGTCCGGGACGCGCGCGACGCCCTCGAGTCGGAATACCGGGCGGACATCGACGCCCAGATCGAAGCGATGAGCGATCAGATCGATCGGCTGATCGACGGGAACCTGCTCGATCCGTCGGCCGCCGGTGCGGTCGCGGACGCGCCCGCTGTTGGGGCCGACCCCGGACGCCTGGCCGGTGTGCTTGGAGACCGCCGGAAGACGTTTCAGGACCTTCTCGACGACGCCGAGAGCAAGGTTCACAGCGTGACCGGCGAACGGGTCGTCGAGTGGTCGGCGGTCGAAGGGCGGATCGCCGCCGGGCAGTACGAGGCGGCCGCCGAACACGTGTTGGACCCGGACGGTGCGACACCCCCAGATCCCGGGCCGAAGAAGGCGGAACTGCTCGAGCTCATCGACACTGTCGAGTCGTCGGTCGCGGCGCAGTACGCCGACCCCGCGCGGTTCGAGACGCTCGGGGAGGTGCGGGGGGAGATCGAAGCGATCGACTCGGCGTATGAGGTGGACGAACTCGACGAGCGGCTGCGACCGCGTGCGCTCCGGGCGTCCGCGGAGGTCCTGACCGATATGCGCGAGGAGCTGACCGGGTATATCGAGCAGTTCAGCCGGTCGAACGTCCCGGATGGCTTCTTCGAGCGGCCGGGGGTGCTCGATCGCTCGCTCGAATCGGAACTCCGCGGCGCGTCAGATCTGGATGCGTTCCGGACGCTGTGGACCGGAATGGCCGACGACCTCGCGGCGGCCCTGGACACGGCCGGCGAGCGCGATGGCGCCCTCCGGGCGTACGACGACGTGGTCAACATCGTCGAGCGGGCCCTCGCAACCGATGGGGAGGTGACGGAATCGGACGTGCCGTACGATCCCGCAGAGCCGATCATGCGGCTGTACGCCCACCGGAACCCCGAGGTCGGGTTCATGCCGGGGCGTCCCGCCCTCACACAGGACACCGAGGTGATCGGCCAGCAGTTCGGCCTCGCAGTCGACGTACAGCTCGACCCCCCAGAGACCCGCGACGTCACGGTTGCGGTGACGATCAGAGACGAGACCCACCGCCGGACGCGGACGCTCGAAGGGTCGGGCCGAATCGGGTTCGACGGCATCCTGGGCGGTCAGGCGACGGTGGCCGCCAGCGCCGACGACGACCGGTTCGGAAGCCGTGAGACCGAACTGACGCTCGACCGCGACCGAACGGTCAACCTCCAACTGTCGGAGGAGACCGCGATCGAACGGCTGTGTGCAGGCGTCGAGACCAACGCCGAACTCCTCCTCACGGAGGTCGAAGACGACATAACCGCACGCTACGAGTCCGAACAGTATCTCACCGACGGCATGGACCTCGGTGTCCAAGACGAGTACACACAGTGCGTGCTCGCGCTGTGGGCCGACAACGCCGGGCTGTCCGTTCAGGTGGAAACCGATTCAGTACTAGTGTACGACAGACAGCGCATGCAGAACCAGTTGGTAGATCTGACAGAACAGCGCGTGGGCGACGCCGGCGAGCTCGCCTACGAGACGATGCGCGAGCGGTTCCTGAAACCGCCGGCGAGCGACGCACTGATACGCGACATCCTCGCGCAGGCGGAGTTGAGTATCGACGTGGAACTCACTGACGACAAGGTGGTGAGTGCGTGATGGCGGCCGGACCGGGGGCGGACCGCGACGCCACACGGTGGGGTATCATCGCGTCTGGCCAGGGCGGCTGCCGGATCGCGTCGCAGCTTTTCACCCGGACGGACAATCCCGGGGTCGACGACCGGATCGTCCTCATCAACACCAACGACACGGACATCAAAGAGAGCCTTGATCGGGTGGACGCGCAGTTGACGATGGATCGGGAGATGATCTCCCGGGAGCACGTCGCGCTCTTCGGGCCTGCCGACGGCACCGGAAACGACTTCTTCGATGGGGAGCGGTTCGCGGAGGAGGGGTTCGACGAGATCTACCAGCCGATCAACAACACCGCCCGGTCCGACGCCCTCATGTACACGGTTGCGCTCGGTGGGGGGACCGGAAACGGGTCGACACCCTACATCATCGACCAGTTCAGACAGGCGCCGGAGGGGGGCGCGGTTGCGGGGTCAAGCAGCGAAGCGACGTGGCTCAACGACATCCCGCAGTTCGTGCTCGCGGCGTGGCCGTTCAGGGGCGAACTGGACCAGCGGTATTTCAACGCCGTGTGTGGCCTCTCGCGGCTTCTGATGCGGGAGGAAGGGTCTCCCAACGCCGACATAACGCTCCTCGCGTCGAACGCGCGGCTGAAGCAACTCCCGGAGGAAAACAACGACACCGAGGCGGTGGCCGGCGCGGAAGCCGTCAGGGAGGAAGACCTCGTGAACCGGCGGATCATCTCCGCGCTCGATCTGTTCATCAGCGCCGGGCGAACCGCCAGCGATACGATCGACGTGAGAGACTACGCCCGCCAGCCGCAGAGCCGCGGGGCGTACCACGGCACGTTCGGCACCGCGCTCGAGAAGCCGCTCGGGTTGGGGCTGGAGGTGGCGATCGAAAAGGCCGTCGGGAACACGTTCGTTCCCTTGGACCCGTCGACCGCGGAGGCGGCGTACGTGGTCGTGCGCGCGCCACAGCGGAAGGTCAACGCCGGAAAGATCACCGGAGGGGATGTCCGGGGCGCCTTCGCCGACTGGCGGGAGAAACAGGACCTCAGTGGCGTGGTGGGAATGCATACGCTCTCGAAACAGCCCGGCGGCGGCAACACGTTCGACGTGCTCGTGTTCCTCGCCGGGTTCGACCTCACGCCGCTTTTGGAGGAGTCGCGCTCGTGGGAGCGCTACGAGAGCGAGCGGGATCGCCGCGAACAGAACAGTACCGGCGATCGGGGGAAGCGAATCCGTCAGTTGGAAGAGAACCTACGGCAGTACCGGAATAACCTGGAGGGGTGACTGTGGGACAGGATACCCCCGGACGCGGCACCGCGACGATTGCCGTTCTGGCGTGTCTAGTCGTTGTTGTTTCGGGGCTCGCGGTCGCGCCGGGAGCGGTCGGCGCGCAGCAACAGCAACCCGACGGCGACGTCGCGTTCGACGGGGACAACGGCGAACTGACAGTCGCAGTGGACCGACGGAACGCGGCCAACGGGAGCTTCACCGGCAGCCCGGAGGACGTGACGATCGATATCGGGGGTGCGACGGTGCAGAAGCGCACCGATCCCGGGAACGCCTCGACGTACAACTACATGGTCGGGCCGGACGAGTTGGCCGGTCTCGACAGCCTCGACGGGCAGGACGGCGCGGGAACGACCGTCACAGTCACCCACAGCGAGGCGGGGAGCTTCAACGAGACCGTCGACATCCAGCACGTCGTGCTCGGCGGCGACGGGACGTTCACCGGCGACGGGGCGTTTCGGTTTGGCATCGTACAGAGCTTCGGCATCGCGACCGACGGATCGGTGGCAGTTCGGGTCGAGGTCGGAAGCGAGGAGCAGGACGTCTCTGCCGCGTATCGACAGGACGGAGCGACCAACGAGTCGTATCTGGTGGTGGATCGTGCCACCCTGAGTGACCTCGGGGTGCTCGAACGGCCGCAGGAGGTCACGATCTTCGGACAGGAACAGTTCGTCGGTGGGTCCGTATCGGTCGATGTCGCCAGCAAGGGCGCGGCACTGACGACCGGCGAGCGCCTGTCCGACGACACCGTCCGGTTCGAGAGCCCGCTGTTCGAGGCCGGCGGGACGTACGAGATCGACGTCGCCACGGGTGGAGCCCAGTACCTGCAGACGATCGAGGCCGGCGACCGCGCGGTCGAAGTCGACAGTGCGGCGGTGGCCGCGGAGTCGAGCGTGAGCCTCACCGTCGAGCGGAACGAGAACACGATTCTCAACGGACAGACGGTCGAATTCGAGACCCGGACGGTGAACGGGACCGTCGACGGCGCGACGATCACGTTCGACAGCCTGCCCGGAGGAATCAGCGGAGCCGACGGGAGCGGGGCCAACGTGAGCGCGGTGTGGGTCGAAACCCAAGGCGGCGTTGAGCGGTACGAGGCCGGGCTGAACGCCACCACGGGGACGCTGACACTGTCGAACGCGGAATCGCTGCCGCGGGCGGACACGAACGAGGCCGACATCCTCGTGCAGTTCGAGGGCGCGACGCCGCTGCACGCCACCGTGTCGCTGCAGTCCGACAGCGATGGAGCGGCCGCCGAACAGCCCAGCAACGGGGACGAAACCGGGCTCGCGATCGACTTCACGACGATCCTGTTCGCCGTGGCTGTGGTGCTGCTGTTCGTTGTCGGTGTTGTCGTGGTCTTCTTACTCCTCGATCGGTTCGGGTCCGGCACCACGAACCTCAGCATCCCGTTCGGTTCCTCGAAGTCGACACCGGTCGGGGAGTCACCCGGGAGCGAGACCGCCGAGGTGTCCGTGGAGGTGGTCGACGAGACCATCGGCACGACCTACCCCCACGCGAACGAGGTGGTCGTGCGCCCGGAGAACCGCAGCGGCTCGGCGCAAGCGGCCGGAGCGGTGGGCAGTAGCGGACGCTCCGGGCCGACTGGACACCCCGGATCTGCCGGCCGGACTGCAGCCGCCGGGCTCGACGGGGTCAACACCACCCGGGCCGACTCAATCGATCTGACGGCCGGCGAGGGCGAGATCGAACTCGAGTACGGGACCTGGATTTTCGAGATCAAACGGCGGGGAGAGACCATCGGACAACGGAAACACGAAGTCGGGTACGGCTTCGAGAGCGATCACATCGGACTCTCAGTCGACCCACACGCCGTGGAAGCGGTGGTGACCGGCGGCCCCGACCGGGAGCCGTTGTCGGGGACGGTCGTTGAGGCGACAGCGGACGCCGGGAGGTGGACGCAACAGAAGCCCACCGATCCGGAGGGCAGAGTCCGGTTCGAGGTGCCGCGGTCGGCGTCGACCGTCTCGTTCACCGCCACACACGAACCCCTCCCGCCGGCGGAGTCGGAACGCCGGGTCGAGAAGGCGGCCGAGCAGGGCGTGAGCCTGCGGATCGCCGACGGGAGCGGGTCGATGCGGGTTGAGACGACGGTCGGCGACCGGGCGTGGCCCAACGTCGAAGTCGGGATCACGCCGATCAGCGCGGACGCCAAGGCGTACACCGAGGAGGGGACGGTCACAACGACGTCGAACGGGCACCAGACGATCGAGGGACTCCCAACCGGGGAGTACGAAGTGACCGCCCACCCGCAGGTCGAGTCGGTCGAGACCACCGCAGCGGTCGAGCGCGTCACAGTCGAGGACGGCGGGACCGTCGGCGTAGAGCTTCCGGTTGGCATCTCGTATACGATGTCGACCGCACAGCGCGACAGGGTCGGAGAGCTGGAAGACCGGATCGAGGGGTTGGCGGCGGCGTCGAACCGCGACGTGGCGATCCCGCGGTACTACGGGACAGTGCTCACCTCGGTGCTCGAACTCGCAGCGGGCGTGGAGTCGGCACCGGAACGCGCCGTCGAGACGGGGATCTCTCCCGATGCGACGGTGGATGCGCTGCTCGATGCGACCGAAGCCGGAATCAGAGCGGTCGACGGGGCGATGTCGGAACGCCGGAACGTGAAGCTGTTCGACGCGTGTGAGGCGCTGCCCGCCGCGACGGTCGAGTGGACCGGGACAGCGACCTTGGAGGAGTTCCTCGGCGGGGTGGCCGACGGCGGAGATCACGAGCGGCGCGCGCTCCGCGACCGGCTCAGGGCGGTCGACGAGACCCTGGACGGGAAATGGGGCGAGGTCAACGAGATCGCTCCGGCCCGAAAACTCCACGACCGGGTGGGAGACCTGGCGCGGGAGACCCGCGATATCGACGACGAACTCACACTTGTCGCACGGACGTACGTCGGAGTCTGTCTGTTGGACGCGGTCGAGGGGGTCTTCGACCACGACAGTCTGGTGGATCGGCTCAACAGCGGGAGCTACTGACAGAACATGAAGGGGACACTACTCAGGATGGTCGTCGTCGTCTGCGTGGTGACGTCCACCGCGGGCGTCGCGGCGGCGACGAGCGGGGCACAGGGGAGCACAGCGGACGCGCCCGACGGGACGCCACCGGCGGACCTCGATGCGGCGTCGGCGCACGCAGACGTCGATATCGACGTCGAGGAGCCACAGACCGGCGACGATTTCCTCGCGGCGTTCCGGCGGCTATCGGGACAGGAGTCGCTGTCGGCGTACAGCGAGTTGGAGGTGATCCGGACCCAGGCGGTCGTCGCGGTCCAGTCGGGGTCGTTCGATGACGCCGACCGCGAGCGGATGCGCGGAGTGTTGCGCACGCTGGTTCGGTTCGACGCGGCGTACGCCGCCGCACAGAACGACAGCCTGACGACGAGTTTCGAGTCGGCGACAGCGACCCGAGAAGCGGTCTCGGGGCTCGATTCGTCCGGGAGCACCGTCTACAGTTCGCTCGCGAGCGTCGCCTTGGATCGGTTCTTCCGGTCGCTGGGCGAGCGCTTCGAGCAGCGCTCCCGGGCGGACGGAATCAGCACGCCCGAGCAGATCGACGCGCTCCAGCGGGCCGGGGAGGCGTACCGCCTCGGCGGGTCCAGCGAGCGGTTCGCTGAAGTGTCGGTCGAGGCCGAACAGCTCGAGAGCGCGTGGGCGCGCGACAGCCAGGAGATCAACGAGTCGATGGCGGCCACACAGTCGTTCCTCGACCGGTGTGGGGCCACCTGCGGGAGCCCGGTGAACGCGGTGTCGACCCACACGCTCGGCGTGTTCGGGCTGTACACCGACGCCCGGGCGGCGAGTTCAGCGAGCAGCGACGCGGTCCGGATCGCAGAGGCGAACAACCTGGGCGACCGCACCACGGAGCTGCAAACAGTCGCCAGCGACGCCTCCGACACGCTGCTGTCGCTGGCGATCGGGTCGGCGCTGCTTCTGTTCGCGTACGCGTTCGTGCTCGCGATCCCGACGATGATCGTCGCCAGCCGGATGTCGGCGTGGGCGCGCGACAGGCGGGCCGCGTCGGTGGGGTCAGTCCTCTCGGCGATGCCACGGGAGGTGTACACCGATGGCGGCGAGTGAGCGTACTGTGAGCCGTGTCGGGGTGGTCATCGTGGCCGCGGTGGTGGCGCTTTCGGCGTTTGCGGGGCCGGCAGCAGCGGCGACACAGACCGTCGAGCTCGACGAGGCGCTCAACGACCAGCAGCGCGCCACGGAGTTCACGTTCACCTTCACCGCGAGCGGCAACGACACCGTGACCGCCGACAGCGGACCGAGCTTCCAGGGCGGCAACGTGAACTTCGAGTTCGAGGGGTGGGACGACCTCGACAGCGGCGCGTCGGGGTCGTCACCCAGTTGGGACGTACAGAACGGAAACGAGTACGAAGTCACGTATCAGGCGCAGGTGTCGTCGGGTGCCAACGACGAGAGCTGGACCGCAACGGTCAGCGGCGGTTCCACAAGCGCCTCGGAGACGCTCAACCTCAACGTTGACTACCTCCAACCCCGGTTCGGCGCCACCGACAGCCCAACCGAGACGCTGATCTTCACCGATACCAACGACGCGTCTACGGAACTCGACATCGGGTTCGACAACGACGGGCCGGGCGTGATGGTGCTCGATTCGGTCAACCTCGATAGCACGCCCAGTGGGATCGACGTCTCGGTCGCCTCGCTGTCGAACCAGGTCGACGGCGGGGGGTCGGGGACGGCCGTGCTCGATGTCTCCGTGGACCCGTCGGTCAGCGCGGGTGACTACACCATCTCGGGGACCATCACCGACAGCCTCGGGAACACCGAGTCGTTCAACGCGGAGATAGAGGTCCGAAAACCACCCGTCATCTCCGCCGACGACGTCGACGTCGGCGGCGTCCTCATCGGCGAGTCCAACACCGTCGATGTCACGATCGAGGAGGTCGCCGGGTTCTCCGGCGTCGATGGCGTGAAGGTGAACGTCATCGGGACCAGCGACGATGGCGCCGTCACCGTCGAGGGCGCCGGGTTCGCGAGTACCGGTCCCGGGGGGAGCGACACGATCGAGGTCCAGGTCTCAGCGGACTCCGACGGGGTGCAGAACGCCGACCTCGACTGGCAGGTCGAGTTGACGCCGCAGGACCAGTACAGCCCGACCGAGTCGATCGACGTCACCGGCGAGGTGTTCTACCCGCCGAACCTCGAGTCGCTGTCGGGTGAGGGCGCCGAGAACGTCTTCGACACGCCGCGGTCGCAGGCCGACACCCAGACCACCGAGACGCGGGTGACCTTCGAGAACACCGGCGACCTCGACATGGACGTAACAGGTGTGTCGGCGAGCGTCGACGACCCCGACGTGTCCGCGTCGATCGCGAACGCCGACGCAGCCGTCGGCGGGCAGTCCACCGGAGAGGCGACGGTCGTGCTCGAAGCCGACCCCGAGGCCGCGGAAGGGAGCTACCCCTTCACCGTCACGGTCGACACCGCGACGGCGGGCACCCAGTCGGTCACGCGCGACCTCACAATCGAGCACATCCCTGAACTCGCCGTGGAGCGCTCGGAGTTGCCGCTGGGTGACATCACGGTCACCAACCAGCGGACGACGAGCATCGACGTCTCGGAGGTCCTGGAGTACGAGTCGGTCTCCGGTGTCGAGGTCGTTCGGGTCTCGGGTCCAGACCAGTACCTCGAGGTCGCCGAACGCCCCACCGAGCTCCGGGCTGGCGGGTCCGCGCCGCTGGTGTTCGCAGTCGCGTTCGACACCTCCGCGGAACTCTACCAGCAGTACCGCTGGGAGTTCGAGGTCCGCGGGGAGGGCGTCGAGACCCAGACCGTGACCGTGACCGCGCAGCCGACCCCCTACTCGTTCGATTCGATCTCGAACAACCTCTCGTCGTACGCCGGTGGGTCGGGAGCGCGCGCGGCGACCGCAGCGGGAATGGCGGAGTCGCTTTCGGCGCTGGAAACCCGGTTGCGGGACGGCGAGGAGGTCCCGGAGGGCGACCTCACCGAGACGATCGCGGCGGGCGAAACCGCGATTCTGCTGCTCGACTCGCTCGAGGCGGCGGACGAGGCGCGGGGATCCGACGGGCCGGCCGCCGCACAACCGGATGTGCTTCGGGCGCAGGCAACGCTCAACGCGATGTCGGAGTACGTCACGCGGATCGACGCCTCGCAGGTCGACGCCTCCGCCACGGGGTCGCTCGAGTCCGCCCGAGCCGCGACCGACGAACAGGCCGACGCCCAAGTGGAGTATTACGAGTCCCAACTCAACGGCGACATCACCACGTTGCAGCGCGCCAGCGCGAACCGCCAACTCGCGCGGTTGGCCGAGAGCCGCGGCAACGCCGAACGAGCCAGCCGGCTGAACGAGGAGGCGTCGGGCGCGTTCGACACCTACCTCCAGCAGGTGCAGAACGCCTCCGAGAGCGCGGAGAACGCGCGGGCGACGCGGGAATCGATCCGTGAAGACGCCACGCTTGTCCTGCTGAACCAGCCGCTGGTGTTGAACCCGGCGCGACTCGACGGTATCTCGGCGGAGATCAGCGCAATCGACGCGGCGTACGCCACCGCCGAGGAGACGTACGCCGAGGCGGGCGCGACGGGGCAGGCCGACGCGATCGGCGGGGAACGCGCCACGGTGCAACAGCGCCTCCAGTTGACACGGTACGGGCTGTGGGGCGCAACCGCGCTGTACGGGCTCGTGGTCCTCGTCGCGCTGCTCAGGACGGGACGGAACCTGTACGCGTACCTCCAGGACAGACGCACCGTCGAAATGGGTGCGGTCCTGCAGTAGCAGCGCAGGGTGTGACGGAGCGTTTGATCGCGTCGGACACCTACTCGCTCGAACGCACGTCCAGCCGCGTCGGACACCTACTCGCTCGAACGCACGTCCAGCCGCGTCGAGAGCGTGTCCGGGAGCGTCGGCGTGTCGGCCTCGTCTTCGGCGTCGACCCGCCAGCGTTCGGCGTTGTCGGTCCGGTCCCCTGAGACGGTCACCGCCGTCGAGTGAGGGCCGTCGGCGCCGTTGAACGGGGTGACTTCAAGTTCGATCGGGAGTTCGACGCGGTCGTCGTTGACGGTGCACTCGACCCGGTGGGTCGCGGTCGATCCGGGGTCGAGCGCGTCGATCTCGCCGGGTGCGTAGAGGTACTCGTCGGGCGCCGTGCCGGTGGCCTCAACGCGGACCGCAACCGGCGCGCCACCCTCGTTTTCCAGCCGAAGCACGACGTTGGTGTCGCGGTCGCCGAGGATGTCCACCGAGTCGACGGCGACGGAGACGGGCGGGGCGTGTGAGTCGTGGACCGCCGCGAGGGTTTGCAGCGGCCGCTGCCTGTGGTCGATCCGGACGAGCGTCAGCGCCGGGCGTTCGGTTGGCGCGCCCTGGTAGGTGATCTCCCGGGTTACGTCACCGCCGGGAGCGACGTCGAACCCGTCGAAGCCGACACCTGTGGAGAACCCCTTCGAGCCGATTTCGAGCACGGAACACGACGTCTCAAGGTTGTTATGAACGTCAAGCCGGACGTCGGTCGTGGTCGACCCCGCCGAGAGCGCGGGACGAACGACGACCGGTGCGGGTTCGACCGGAACCGACACCCCCGGCACGGTCACCTCGGCGTCGTCCGCGCTGGCGGTGACCGGCGGGACCTCGATCGAGGAGGTGTCCCACGCGGCGTGATACCGAGTGGCAGTCGCCGTTGTCTCCGGGCTGAGTTCGACCGTGGCTGCGTCACCGTCGGACCGGAGGGTGATCGACTTCGGCTCCGGCGAGCGGTTCTCGACCGTGAGCGTCTCTTCGAGGGCGTGACCCTCGTGAGCGGTGTCCGAGTCCAGGCTGCGGTCAAGGCCGAGCGGGTCGCGGGGTGCCGGGGAGGCGGACTCCTCGGATGCGGCGGAGTCGTCAGGGGCGGCGGGCGAAACGGGCGAGTCGACCGACTCCGGTGACGGTCCGCGCTCGGGGCCGGGGGTCGCGTCCGGCTGGCCGGCCGACCCGGGGGCCGCCGGTGCGGACGCGTCGCCCGCCTCCGCGGAATCCGGCGGCGTTGTGTCCCGGTCCGGAGGGGCCGCCGGTGCGGACGCGTCGCCCGGCTCCGCGGAGTCCGGCGGCGTTGTGTCCCGGTCCGGAGGGGTCGCCGGTGCGGATGCGTCGCCCGCCTCCGCGGAATCCGGCGGCGTTGTGTCCCGGTCCGGAGGGGTCGCCGGTGCGGATGCATCGCCCGCCTCCGCGGAATCCGGCGGCGTTGTGTCCCGGTCCGGATGGGGGGTCGAGGGCGTGTCGCGGCCGCCGCGTGTCGGCGTGTCCGCGCCCGGGACCCGGTCCTTGCCGTCGTGTGCGTGGTCGTTGCGGCCGTCCTGTGGGGCGTCCGTCCCGCCGGCCGACGGGAGCGTCGCGCGGTCAAGCGAAACAGCGGCGGTGGCGTCGACCGCCGCGGCGTCGATCCTGACCTCGCCGACACCGGCGCGGGCAGACGGAAGCGCAAGTGTGAGTCGACCCCCGGCCGGGAGAGACACCGACCGCTCTACCGGGGTGACCAGCGGGTCGCCGGTCACCCGCACGTCGTCGTGGACCGTTATGTCGGTGTCGTTCCGGAGCGTCACGTCGACGAACCCGTCGTCGCGTGCGCTGACGGACGCCGAAAGCGGGGTTGTCGGGGGTGACACCGCGGCGTCGACCGACTCCCCGTCTCCGGTTGTGGCGGTCACTCGCTCCGTCGTGAGGGGGAGCGAGAGCGTCCGTGACACCGAGGACCGCCCCGGTTCGGGATCGATGTCGACGCCGCCCGGGGAGAGCGACACCGCCGGGAGATCCGACCCGTCCGGCGTCCGAACGCTCACCTCAACGGTCGCAGTCCCGTCGTCGACACCGGTGACATCAGCACCGACGACCGGGGTTGGGGTTGCCGGCGGGACCGAAATCGTCGCCCCGACCTCGGTCGGTTCCGAGCCATCGGTGCCGCCGGGGGTGAACGTCGCACGGGCTGCAAGCCGAGACCCCGCCGCCTCCGCGAGCGTGAACCGCAGTTCGGTGCGTTCGCCGGCGTCAAGCGAGACCCGCCGGGATTCGGGACGGAACGATCCGTCGTCGGCGGACGCCCGAACCGTCCCGGTGGTCGGCTCACCGATGGTTTCGGCCGTGACAACGAGTTCCGAGCCGACCCGGAGCGACGTCGGCGAGAGGTCCAAGTCGACGCCGGAAAGCGACGCCGCAGGCCGAAGCACCCCGGCGGTCCGACCGTCGATCCGGCAGGCCACCTCCCCGTCGGTTGTGACCGCGACCTGCGTTGCGTCTGGTGTGTCGATCCCGACGTCGGTCACCGCGCCGTCGGCGGAGATCCGGACTACGCCGTGATCGGCGGCGGCGTAGAGCCCCCCGTCACCCCGCGGTGCGAGCCACTCGACGTCGAGGTGCAGTTCCCACCGGATCGCCCCGTCGTCCGCGTCGACGCCGACGACCCGATCACCGTGGAGCGACACCACCGCCACGTCTTCGAGCAGTCCGACGCCCGTGATGGTGCCGTCGAGCATCGCCTCTCCCGTCCGATCGCCGTCGGGGCCGAACCCGGTGAGGTACCACGACTCGCCCGCGAGGAACTCCTCGCCCCGGCCGGCGAGCAGGACGGTCTCGGACACGTCGGCGTGGGTCCGGTCGATCCGTCCGCGTTCGGTCCCGTCAGCGTCGTCGAGTAGCACGAACTCTCCGGTGTCGGTGGCGGCGACCACCCGCGATTGGTCGGGCACCCAACACAGCGCCGTGGCGCCGTCAATGGGCGCCTCCCACCGTCGTGCGCCGTCGAACCCGTACCCGAACACGTGGTCGTCGACCGCGACGTACACCAGCGGCCCGACCGCAAGCCCGCGCGGCCGTGCTTCGACGCCGAACCGCGCGCCGTCGTCGGACCCGGCCGCGAGCACGGAGACCCCGCCGGAGACCGACGCCAGCGCGATCCGGGAGTCGCCGGCGGCGATCAGCGCGATCGCCCCGGTGTCGACCGACCTGACCTGCGCGTACTCCCGCGGGAGGTCGCCGCCCGCGACCGCATCGGGCGTGTCATCGGCGGTGCCCCCCTCCGAGGCACGGCCGGTCACCGGAACTCGCCTCCCGAGTCGCGCGGCGCACACTCCGGTCGTCGTCGGCCGTGTCGCGTGCGTGGCCGATCGGATATCATACCCGGACCTGGAATCCGGAGTGACAAAAAACACCTGCCCGGAGCGGGATCGCTTGATCGCGGCGGGTCACACCAACCCGGACGGGAGGAGGATCGCAACAACCACGAGCGCGAGCGCACCGGCGCCGGCCGACGCCACGACCCCGGCACCGATCGCCCGCCGGCGCTGCCGGTCCCGGTCACCCGCGGGTTCGATGGTGACGCCGTACGGCTCCAGTGCGGACGCGAGCGCCTCGCGGGCGGCGTCGGGGCCGATCACAGCCGCGACCCGCGAGACGGCGTCACCGACGGCTGCGGGGTCGGCGTCGACCGCCGGCGGGTCCGACGACCGGTCGGGGCCGTCGCCCGCCACGACGGCGAGGAGCGCGCCGGCCCAGACCGCCGCCACCAGAAGGCTGCCGACAGCGAGAAGCCACCGCGAAACCGATCCGACACCCCCCGACCACGCCACCCCGACAGCAGCCCCGACAGCGACGCCGCTCGGGAGGCCGTAGGAGAGCGTCCGACGGAGTTCCCGCCGGGTGACCGCGGGCGGCGACGACGGGACCGCGCGGACGCCCAACTCGGCGGTGATATCGGCCCGATCGACCGCGGCCGCGACGCCGGTCGCAACGGGGACCGACGCCGATTCGAACCCCGCGGCCGCCGACTCGACGGCATCATCGATGGCAGCGGTCGCGGCCGCCGCTCGCCGACGGTCGAGCCACGCCGAGAACTCCGGGCCGGGCGTCACGCGGTCGACATTTCCCGTCGGTCGAACGATGACATCGGCGCCCGCGATAGTCTCGACAGCCGTCGATTCTGAGACCGCGACGGCGTACCCCTCGAACGTCTCGGTGACGTGTGCAAGCGTCGCCGCGGCGGTGTCGTAGTCGGGGACCGCCAGGTCCACCGCACCCAGGTCGTCGACCGCGTCCTGGATATCCGCCGGCCCGACCGACTGCTCGGCGAGGCCACGCTCGACCGCCGTGAGCGAGTCCGGGTCGAACGCCGACCCGTCGTCGAGGGCGTCGTAAAGCGCCTGTGTCCCGCCGGAGGCGCGCTGGATCGTCCACTCCCGGCGCGCCGAAAGCGCCCGGAGGCGGTCGAACAGGGGTGAGAGGAGGGCCTCATCGGTGCCGGACTGGTAGGTCGCCACGAACTGCTCGGGGCTCCGGCGGTGGATGTTGACCTGGATACGGACCAGTCCCGCGCCCGGGTCGTAGAACGCCGCAACACCCGCGTTAAACTCGCGTTTGATCCGTTCGAGCCGGCGGTCGTCGGCCTCGCCGTCGGAGTCGTAGATCGGGCGGCCACCGCTGCCGTAGAGGCGGAATCGACTCATACCGTGGTCACTGGTTGATCCGCTGCATGAACTGGCGGGCGCCTTTGAGAACCGAAGAGGGGCCGCGAACGTTGATCCGTAACTCGTCGGTGCCCGCCGGGTCCTCGTTTTTGATGTCGTACCACAACAGGTACAGCGGGTCGGGGTCGGTTGCCCCGCCGAAGATCTGGGTGATCTCGGGGTTCTGTTCCCGGACGATCTCGTCGCGGACGTAGTCACAGAACGCCCGGTAGCCGTCTGCCTGGGGAGCCGCACTCGACTCGCGGTGCGACTTGAAATCGTCGAGCATCCAGTCAGCCATCGTGCCCACGATCACGACTTCCTTCTCGGGGTAGATCGCCTGGATCGCCTCGTACCACCCGAGGTAGTCGGCGACCGCGTCGCGAGTGGGGCCTTTGACGCCGTAGTTCAGACCGTCGTACTCGATTGTCCGGATGTCGCTCCGGCGGTAGTCGTCGTACTCTTCGGGGGTGACGACACGGTCCCGGAGGTACGCGGGGACGTTGCCCCGCTCGATCACCGGCGCGACGAAATCGTCGAGCGGGAGCGTCAGCACGATCCGGTCGGCGTTGTGCACGCACCCCCGAATCCCGGGGATCATGTCCGAGAGGGTCTCGGCCTCCCGGATCGACTGTGTCGCCGCCTCCCACGACGACTTCGGGTCGATGTCGGGTCCGTCGTCGGTGACATCCCCGTCGCCGAAGAGGCTCGCCTCGGAGGCGTTCGCGAGTCCGCCGGAGCTGTCTCCGAAGGGGCTGTCCGACCCGGAGTCGTCGTACGTCGATCCCGCCGCTCCGGCACTGGTCGTGCCCCCGGACGCGCCTCCCGAGTCGGAGCCGGTCTGAGAGCTCACTCCCGACGACGAACCGGGACTGCCGTCGCGGCCGTCGCCGTCGTCGCCGTCGTCGGTCGCGCCCCACTGGACCGCCGAGTCGCTGTCGTCGTCGCCGTCGTCGCCTTCCGAAAAGGGGATGTCGAAGTCCGAGCTCTCGCGTTCGCCCCCGTCAGTGGCGATCTCCGCGTCGCCGCCCTGGGTCTGTTGGGTCGCCTTCTCCATCACCTCCGCGAGGATGTCCTCTAGGGCCTCGCCGGGGTAGTCGACCACGCTGAACCGGACGCGAGTCGGGACGAACCGCCCCCACGAGTACGGGAGCTCGAGCAGCATCGGCTGGCTCTCCCCGGACCCGTCACCCCCCGGCTGGAGGGTCGCAGGTGTCGGGTCGGGAAACTGCGTGCTCTCGATGCTCTGGCGCAGTCTACTGACTCGGGTGGCCGCCGCGCCGCCCTCATCGACGTTGTCGCGGATGTAGAGGTGGATCCCGCCGAACACCGCGCTCTTGCCGCTCCGCTTCGGGCCGAGCATGATGGCGTTCAGCCCCCGCTCGTAGGTCGTGAAGTACCGGAGCGCGGGCAGGAGCACGATCACGCCGACGAGGTGTGCCGCGGCGTCGGTACCCACCACGCCCTCGAAGGCGAACGTCTGCGTGCCGAACCCGTCGGCGACGGCCACGACCGGGCTCCGGTAGACCACGTGGGCCTCGAAGAGGCCGAAGACCGCGAGAGCGGCGGTGAGCCAGAAGATGAGCGCCGGGATCCGGGGGAACTCCCGCTGGTCGGCGTCGATGCCGTCGAACGTGACGCCGCCGATCCGGAGGGTCACGACGGCCGCGAGAAGCGCCGTCAGTACGGTGTTGGGACCGAAACTCGTCGCCAGGGGTTCGACAAAGACGCCCCGCGGGATGAACACCACCGGCACCGCAAGCAGGGTCGCGACCGTGAGGACCGCTCCTTGGACGTATTTGAACGAGTCGAGCAGAAGCCCCACCACGAGCCCTACAAACACCCCGAGCGGGATGTAGTAGAAAAACGTCGGCGCGACCCCGGCCGCGTTCATCCCGCCTCTGAGGCCGTGCCTAGCGACGCTCCACGGACGGTGTCCCCACGCGGTCGCGAGGAGTTCGATCACGGACACGCTTGCGACGAGCAACAGCCCGATGGAGGCGAGAAACAGGAGCCGCCGCTGTCTCCTGTTCGACGGGGCGAGCGTCGGAAACGACATCATATCAGTGTTCTCACCCGTGAATGTACTAAAACCCATCCCACTACCCGGTGGTCACAGTCGACGTAACACGTCGTCGTACCCACGTGACTCGGTCCTGGACACCGGGAGCACCCTCCCGAGGTAGGCGGTCCCGAGTCGGAGGATGTCGGTCCGGAGGAAGTTGAGGAACTCGTCGTCGTCGAAGTCATCGTCGCCGTGGATGTCGAGCGCGATGTCGGCGTCGGTCGCGACCACGTAGACATCGGGCATCGAGGCGGCGCCGCAGGCCTCCCCGATCCGGTGGTATCTGCCTGCGTCCCCGACTCCGTCTTCGGGTTCCCACAGGTACGCAGGGGTGTTCACCCACGACTCGTCGAACTCGCCGCCCTCCTCCACCAGGTACTGGTCGATGATCTCATCAAGCGGGGCCAAAAGCAGCATCACGTCCGCGCCCACTAACCGGTCGAGGTGGGCGCCGCCCGAGCGCCGGAGCACCGACCGGACCGACGCCGGGGCCGCGAGCAGGAGGTGCCGACGGAACCCGTACCACGCGCGTGATCCGAGCGACGACCGCTCCTCGGCGACCGTCTCGATCGCCGCGGCGTCCTCGTCGGTCACCGGACGGATGTTGTCGTACGCCACCTTCCGCCGGCGGACGAAGACGCCACTGCCCGGCTGGTACTGGAACGCCACCCGGCCGGTGACGGAGGGCTGGGAGTGCTGCAGGGCCCGCGCGTCGTTCAGCACATCACCGCCCTCAAGCGTGGTCGCGCCGTACCGCCGGTCGGCAGCGTCGTACAACCCGCCGAGAAAGCTCGACACTGTCCCGTCATCGGGCGAGGAGATGACGACGTCCGTCACGTCGGAATACCTCGTGAAATACCCCATCAGGTAGACGAGCGCCGACACCGCGAGGAGATCCACAACCGGTGTCAGGGGGCCACCCGCGACCTGGTCGACCGTGGGGGTGTTCTGCACGACGACAATCGGGCTCCCGTAAGCGAGGTACCGCTCGAGGAACCCCACGACCGCGGTCCCAGCGACGGCAGCGTAGAGGCCACGCGCGGCGGTCGGGAACGACACCCGGCCGTTGCTGAACGGTGGGGCGGTCCCGCCGACCGTGGCCACGACGCCACCGACGACGACGCCTGTCGCGATCGCCGTGGGATACGCCAGGAAATCGATCCGCCACCGACCCAACACGACGAGCGTGGGCACGAACACCAACCCGATTGCCGCCAGAAGCAGGATCCCTTGGACGTGTTTGTCCTCGTCGAGCGCGAACGCGACCACGAGGACCGCGCCGAACAGCGCCACGAAGACCACCGTGCCGTTGATCCCCCACCCCATCGTGCGGCCGAACCCGTGGACGAGGTGGTATACCAGGCCGTGGTCGTCCCACGCGGCGACGAGCATCCGCGAGGCAGCGGCTGTGGCCGCGAGGATGGCGACGAGCGCCACGATCAGACGGAGCGCCTCCGCGCGACGCGACCCCGACCGGCTCATGTGTCAGTGTCGAGGTCGATCGAACTCGGGAAGGTCGTCCGGCCGATGTAGTCCTGCTGGAGCATCTCTATTACCTCTCCCTCGTCGGAGTTGAGAAGCGCGTAGATGTCCGCGGGCTCTGTGACATCCAGCAACTGGTCCCGGTAGACGTAGCCGCCCTCGTCGGAGCCACCGATCGTGGAATCCCTGCCGTCGGTCCCGTGGACGTGCCGGATCCGAACGGCTTCCCGGAGGTCATCACGCTGGGACTCGTAGGACGTCTTGTAGCCACGAGTCGGCTGGTTGAGCTGGCGGATGTTGTCGAGGAACACCCCGCCGATGAACGTAACCATCGAGAGGTCCCACGGGGCGCCGTACCCGACTGATTCGTGGCTGTACCCGTTGGCGTCCTCCAGGAAGTAGAGTTCGGACTCGTCGAACTGTTTGCGGGCGGTGTTGAATACGGGGTGTCCGGGGTTTTCGTCGTCGTCGAACGCCCGGCTCATAAAGACGTTCCCGATGTAGTGGCCGTCGTAGATCGTGCTGTCGGAGTCGGTGTACTCGTCGCTGGCCTTGGTGTCTATCTGGATTTCGCGCTCCCGGAGACAGCCGAGTTCGTCGTTTTTGGCCGCGTTTTCCGCGAAATCTTTGAAATACGACTGGATCTTTCGCATCTCAGTGGTGTTCTCCTGGCTCCAAACGCCCGACTCCGCGATGTCGTTGTACTGGAGCAGGCCGACCTGGTCCTCGGATTGGATCTTGCTGACGTACGGGCTCTCGGAGCTCCCGCCGACGTTCGTCGGGTGGTCGATCTCAGGGGTGTCAGGACCGAACTCCTCGTCGTCGTCGTCGTAGCCGTGGTCGTAATCGTAGTCCATCACGATCCGGCGGAGGGAGTCGTAGACCTCGGTTCGGGACTCCACGTCCTCGATCCGGGCGTTTAGGTCGGACCGCTTCGATTCAACAGGGCCGAGGTACGCGTTATGGACGGCGAGGTAGACCAGTCCGGGGTCGTCGAACCCGTTGCCGTCCGCGAGGAACTCGTCGAACACCGCCTGCGCGGAGTCGGCATCGAGGTCGTCGAGCCGCTCACGCATCGATGACACCGGGTCGTCGGTGTCGCCCGGCCACTCGAGACTGAAGTCGGTGCTTTGCCACTGGGCTCGGTAGTCTTCGACGACCTCGGTGGCCTCGAAGTCCGAAACCGCGGATTTGAACTCACGGATAATGCGTTTGCGGTGCGTGTTGCGGCGCTCCGTGAGTTCCTGTGTGAGGTCTTCGAACAACTCGTCGACGGCGAGCCTGCAATCGAAGTCGTCGGTGAAATCCCCCCGTTCGGCTTTTGGTGAGATGTCGATGGGGCTGTCGCGCACCTCCTGTAAGTAGCCGATGTACTCCTCTTGTCTGTCCTCTTTACTCCCGAGGATGTTTCCGACCAACCCGGTGTTGTTGATGTCGTACCACGCCTCGTATGCACGTTGGGTCTGTTCGACCGCCTCCACCAACTCCCGTCCGTCGATCGGATCGAGACCGACGTCGCGGAGCTGTGCGTTGAGCCGGTCGAAATTGAACGTCAGTCCCCCCGAAACGTTGTCGGGGCTGTTGGCCTTGGATATCTTCCGTAGCTCGTCTCCGAGCTCGTTTCGGAGCGCGTCGAGTTGGGTCTCGATCTCGTCGGCGCTGGATTGTATTTCCACCAGCAGTTCGAGGTCGTCCGTGACTGCCTCACGCCACGATTCGAGGGTGTGATCACGAGCCTCCACGAGGTCCGCGTCGAGATCCGCGAGCAGTTCGAGGTTCGACTCGTGCTGGTTGGCTTCGCCGTTGAGCGCGTTGATCCGATCCTCGATCCGCTGTGCGCCGATCCAGCCCTGGCGAGTGGGGTAGAGTGCCGCAGCCAACGCCTCGTTTACCTCCTCTTCGTCGACGAGTTTGAGCGCGCGGAGCAGGTTCGCTCGAAGCTTGAGCGCGCGGATTTCGTCGCGGAACACGGCCGCAAGCGCCTGGTCGTCCGGCTCGCTCGGGTAGATGTCGTCGACGGGTTCCAGCGCTTCGACTCGGTCCGGGAGACGAGTCACGAGCTGTTTTTTGAGTTCACCTTCCGAGAGGTCCGCGTAGTTCTCTCTGATCGCTTCGATCCACCCGCCGAGTTGGTCGCGCCAGTCTTTGAGCGCGTCGTTGTCGACGTGGCCGAACGTCTCTTCATCCTCGATCCACGATTGAAGGGTGTCGAGTCGGTTCCGGAGCGAACTCGCCTCGTCACCGCTGAGCGCAAACTGGTCGTTTTCGACCGTCAGCCCGTCCTGTGCCGTGTCGAGCGCGTCGGCGATCTCTCCGCCCCACTCGTGGATAAAGAAGTCGTGGAGTTCGTCATACAGCGTGAGTTCCGCGTCGAGTGCGGTCCGTTTTGCTTCCTGGTACTCGTTGATCGCCCGCTTGGCCTCCCGGATGTCACCGACGTCGTACCGGAGGATCTGTGGAATCGCGACGGTGAACGGGGCGTACGCTTTGGGAACCCGCTCGGAGTTATCGGAGTCGAGGAAGGTCGTGAAGTCGTTGGTGGTCGCCTCCCGGGCGACGACGGTCTGGACCATCGCGTCGAGGAAGGTATCGCGGTTCTGGAGGTTGCGGGCGGGACCGAACGGAAGGAGGACGATGTTGGTGAAGGGGTTGTTCTCCTCCTCGGTGAGCGCGAGATACTCCAGTTCCGAGAGCGCAGCGAAGGTGTTGGCGGTCCGTCGATCTTTCTCTTGGAGCCCGGGGATACTCGCGATCAGGTGGAGTTCGTCGACCTTCGGCGCGACCAGCTTCGCGAGATCGAGATACATCCCCGAACCGGTTCCGCCCCCGAGTCCCACAACGATCGTGGCGGTGTCACCCGAGAGCCGCCTAGCGAACCCCTCCATGTCCCCGTTTCCGGCGCGGCTAGCGTGGAACAGCGCCTTGCTCAGCCCGCGTCGTCGAAGCACCCCTTGACCGTAGCCGTCGGTCAACATCGAGTCCTCGTTCTCCAGCCACCACGCGCGGAGGCGGTCTTGGGTTGCGATCTGGTTGACCGTCACTTCGGACGTCAGACCCGCACGGGAGATGAGGTTGTCCGGCGCGTCGTCAAGCGGATTGATGTATTCGAGTTCGGTGTTGACCGTTGAGGGGGTCCGGCCGGAGCGTTCGGCGATCCGCTTGATGCGCTCGTTGATCGACTTCACACTGCGCTCGTCGGCCGGCTGTTCGTCCCTCGCAGTGTCGATCATGAACGCTTTGAACTCCTGGTCGTCGTCGTTGAGCGTTTGACGATCCTTGATCGCGACAGCCTCTTCTACAATCCAGTCCTTTGAGAGGTAATGTTTCACCGTGGTTTTGCCGGCGTTTCCGATACCGATAATATTGTCCGGGAGGCTCAGATCTTCCTCGTCCAACCCGTCCCCATCAGTAGACATAGTTGCTGATTGGTGAACGAACCGGCATAAATATTGTCGTGGATACACGACCACGCCGGCCCGAAACCGCTGGACAACTCCCGGAACCCCGCGTCGGAACCGAACTCAGGCGAGTGTCGATGGAGTACGAAGCAGTATGTCACCGTTCTCGCGGTGTCCAGTCGCATCGCTACCCGCGGCGGGCTCCTACCACACTGTGTTGGGATCCGCTCCGTCGACCGACGCGAGCCGGGCGGCCACGCGGGCCCGAACCCGCGCCGCCCGTCCGCGGTCGCCGAACACTTCGGCCGCGCTCGCGGCCGCTTCCGGGTCCCGCTCGAACGACAGATCCGGATACGAAACGTCGGTTAGAACCAGCGGTTCGGGCGGTGCTTTCGGGACCCCATCGGGCCCGTCCACTGGCTCGGATCCGAGCAGCCGACGCACCCACGCCGGCGACCGGGTACCGGTGCCGACGCCCCTGACGACCGAGGCGAGCCGGCGGACGAGGTGGCGGGGAAACCCGTCGGCCGCGGCCCGAATCCGGAGAAACGCCCCGTCGCGGTCGAGGTCGATCGAGAGATCCCGGGCCGTGCCCGCGTCGTCGGTCGTGAGGTTGTGAAAGTCGTGCTCCCCGTCGAGGATTGCCGCGGCGTCGGCGGCGCGGTCGTCGTCGAGGTCGGGTGCGTAGAGGAGGTAGACGTACGCCCGGCGGGTCGCGTCGTGGGTGGCGTGGAATCCCTCCGGCGCCGGCGCCGACGCCCACGCCCGGATGTCGGCGGGGAGTTCGCCGTTCAGCGCCCGCGGGGTACACCACTCGGGACACTCAACGGCGACGGTCTGGGCCGTCGCCGACACGCCGGCGTCGGTGCGCCCGGCGGCCGCGTACCCCGCGGGGCGGTCCCGGTCCGAACGGGCGAACACGCCGAGGGTCTCGAGCGCGTCGAACACCGCACCCTCGACGGTCGGAACCGTCGGCTGGCGCTGGTATCCGTGGAACGGCCGACCGTCGTAGGCGATCCGGAACGCGCGCACGCCGTCACCTACGTTATGTCGTCGTACGTCGGCGACGCCGCGTCGCCCGGGAACGACTCCACCGGGACCGTGGTCTGGTCGCCGGAGTCCATGTCCTTGACCGTCACCTCGCCGTTCTCGAGGTCGCGCTCGCCGACGATCACGACGGTCTCTGCGTTGATCCCGTCGGCGTACCCCATCTGCGCGCCGAAGCTCCGGTCGGAGACGTCGACCTCAACGACGTTGCCCGCCGCGCGGAGGTCGCGGGCGATCCGCGACGCGACCCCGCGGGTGTCGCCCACGGTTAACACGTAGTAGTCGGTCGCGAGCGCCTCGTCGGGCCAGACCCCGGCCCGCTGGCAGAGCAGCGACAGCGGCGCGGTCCCGAGCGCGACCCCGACCGCGGGGGTTGGCTGGCCGCCGAAACTCTCGATGAGGTCGTCGTACCGGCCGCCGCCGAACACCGACCGGGAGACGTCGCCGGTGGAGTCGAAACACTCGAAGACGACACCGGTGTAGTAATCTAGCCCGCGGGCGGTCGAAAGCGACACCGTGCAGTACTCACGGGCGCCGAAATCCGCGGCCGCGTCCAGGACCGCCCGGAGGTTCGCGACCGCGCTCTCGACTTCCGCGCCGCCGAACGCCGCGATCTCGTCGAGGTCGCCGGTCGTTACCAAGTCGTCGAACGACTCGGCCTGGTCGTACGAGAGCCCGGCGTCAGAGAGCAGCCCCAGGTACTCCGCGCGCTCGATTTTCGCGCGTTTGTCGACCGCGCGGATGGCGTCGCGGCTATCCACATCAGCGTCGAACGACCGGAGCAGCCCCCCGAGGATGTCGCGGTGGGAGACCCGGAACTCGAAGTCCTCGCCGGTGAGTCCGAGGTCGGTGAGCGCGGCGGCGGCGACCGCCAAGATCTCCGCGTCGGCCGTCGGCTCCGCGGAGCCGAAGCTGTCGATGTTGGTCTGGTAGAACTCCCGGAACCGGCCCTGTTGGACCTGCTCGAACCGCCAGAACGGGCGGGTGGAAACCCACTTGATCGGTTTCGACAGCGCCTGCTGTTTTGCGACCACCATCCGGGCGACCGTGGGGGTCAACTCCGGCGTCAGCGACACCTCGCGGCCGCCCTGGTCCTTGAAGGCGTACAACTCCTCAACGATCCCGTCGCCGCTCTTGTCGGCGTACATTTCGGTCCGCTCCAACGCGGGCGTGGCGATCTCGCGGAAGCCATAGCGGGCGGCGGCGTCCTCGAGCGTGTCGATGACCACCCGCCGCGCGGTCATCTCCTCGGGGTAGAAGTCGCGAAACCCCTTGAGTCGGTCGTACATACCCCGAGGTTCGGCGGTGTCGCGCTTGAAACTGTTGAAGCCGGGGCGGGGGTCGGCGGCCCGATCCGTCGGGCCAGGGTGGAAGAGACGCCGATCGGAACGCGGGGACGACCGGATCGTCCGCTAGGCTTCGATCGGGTACAGCCGCGTCCAAAATCGGGACGCGACGTAGAGCCCGCCGCGGTGAACCCGCGCGTCGAAGACGCGCCGGAACTCCGTGTCCCACCCGCAGCCGTCGGTGTGGTGGGTCTCCACCAGCCGAACCCGGGCGTCGCGGTCGCCGTCGACGATCCGGTGGCGGTGCCCGGTCCGGTCGATCGCGAACACCTCCGGCTCGCCGGCCGCGACGGCGTCGACCGGGACGCCGGCGTCGTACTCCCACCGGGGGGTGCCGGTCTCGGCGTCGATCTCCCCGCCGATATCCGTCGACACCGCCGCCACCCGGCCGTCCGCGCCGCCGACGTAGAGGGTGTCGTCGGCGCGGGCGGTGCTTGTCGCGTCGCTGACGACCCGTTGGGTCCGGCGGATCGTCGCGTCCGGCACGTCGACGAACGCGACGGTGCCGTCGTCGGCGACGACCACGACGAACTCCCGGTCGACGACCGCGAGCGGCTGGGTGACGCGGTCGGGGAGGGAAAACTCCCACACCGACTCCCCGGTTTCGGGGTCGAACCCGTGGAGGGTGCCCTCCCGCGCCGCGGCGACGACGACGCCCGCAGCCAGCACCGGGCCGGCCCACACCTGCCCCGAGATGGGCGTCGCCCACGCCTCCGACCCGTCGTCGCGGTCCAGCGCGACCACGCGGTGGGTGAAGTCGGTGGGGTCCGTCGGGTCGGCGTTCGGGTCCGTCGAGCGGGAGACCCCGACGTAGACCCGGCCGTCGGTCACCAGTGGTTGCCCCCACGCCCCGCCGCCGTGTTCCTCCCGACCGCCGGGGTCGTAGATCCACCGTCGGTCGCCCGTTTCGGCGTCGAGCGCGCGGACCGTGTCGCGGCCGGTGCCGACGTAGACGGTGTCACCGGCGCGGGCGGGCACGCCGAACCCGCCGCCCGCCGCGACGACACTCCACTGGACCTGTGCGCTGAACGGTTCGATCGCCGCGAGCCGGTGGTCGGTGTCGCCGGTCACGCCGTACCCCTCCGGGAGCAGGAGGTCGTTGCCGCTGGGGACCGTCGGGCCGAGTCGGCGCCGACCGACGTACGTCCACTGGGGCTCCACGAGGGGGCGACACCGGGTGGCGAGGTGCCACCCCCCGGCACCGACCACGCCGGCAGCGCCAACCGCACCGGCCGCGGCGAGGAGGCGTCTGCGGGACCACTCGGGCATCGTTGGGGGCGAAGTGCGCGATCGACTAAGTTTCCGCGGTGGGGGTCGCGATGCGCTGCAACTCCCGCTCACGCCGCGATCAGCCCGACCCCCACCACCGCCAGCCCCGCGGCCACAAGCCGGATGCCGAACGCCTCCTCGCGGAGCAGAATGCCACCGAGCACGACCGCGACCACCGCCTGGGTGTTGATGATCGGCGACGCGATCGACGCCGGAACCAGGGAGAACGCCAACGACGTGGCGTGTTCCGCGACCGCGACCCCGCCGCCAGCGAGAATAAACCGCGGGAGCGAACCCCGGAGCGGCACCCACTCCCGGATCGCGAGCGGGAGCACGACCACGAGCACCCCGCCGAGCAGAAACGGCACCCACACCGTCAGCGGGATCTCGTACTCCTGGAGCACCAGCCGTTTCCCCACGTCGCCGAGGGCGAAACACGCCGCGCTCGCCAGCGCGAACTGCGCCGACCGCGCGGTCGCCGCCTTCCGGAGCGGCGCGAAGAGCGGGCCGCGCCGGTAGTTCGCGACGTACACCGCGAGCGTGGCGACTACGACCCCGGTGACCTGGATCGAGGTCAGCCGCTGGTGGAGCACGAGCACCTCGAGCGGGAGCACGAACACCGGGATGATCTTGCTGATTGGCGCGACGTAGGAGACCTCCCCCAGGTCGAGCGCGCGGAGAAAAAGCAGGAACGCGGCCGCACTGGCGACGACGGTGCCGAGCGTGACAGCGACGCCGACGGCCCCGACCGCCCCGGGCGACGGGAGCCGGTCGAGCCCCCCACGGGTCGCCGTGATCGGCAGGTACCACGCGACCGCCGCGGCGTTGATCCCGACGGTCAGGACCGTCCCCGGGTACGACGAAAAGTAGCGCTTGAGCGCGAAGATGTAGCCGCCCCAGACGAACGCCGCCGCCACGGCATACGCGATGCCCGGTCCTGGAGGGAACACGCTTCAGGGTGGGCGCCGGCGAACAAAACCCGTTCGGATTCCCACCGCCGTACTGTTCACGTAGGATCACTTCGACACAAGATGCCTCGAAAGCCCCCAGTGACTCGCTGGAGTCGGGGGCTTTCGAGGTAACCCCGGGGTCACCTGCCTATTCGAACACTGTCTACTGCTCGCCGTCACGCACACCACGGACGTACGACTGGTCGTGATCCGGGAACACCGACTCGACGGTCGCCGACCCGTGGTCGTCCGCGAGCAACGCCCGGAGTTCCGCCTCGTAGTCGGCTTTCGGGACCGACGCGGAGGGGCCGGTCTCGACCCGGAGGGTCTCGGCCACCAACCGGTCGACCGCGTGGCGGCCCAGCCCCGCAAGCGGCGAGAGGTAGTCGACCCCGTGGCGGTCCTCCAGGCTCTGGGCTTGGGCCCGGGAGACTGTCGGCACCCGGTCGTCGCGGCGCGTACCGTCGGCCACCGCGTCGACGTCAAGCCCCGAAACCCGTTCTAAGGCGTGCTCGTGGACGTGCTGGATGCCGTTTCGGGGGTAGCCGTCGTCGAGCATTATGTCGGCGGCTGCCTCGGCAACCGAGCGGTCCAGATCGATCGGCTCGAAGCCGTACTCCAGTCGGTCGGCGGCCGCCTCGGCGTGGGTCCAGTCGTCGGTGATCCCGAACCGACCGGTCACGAGCCGGACGTCGTAGAAGGAGTCCAGAAACAGCGCCGCGAGCGTGGAGTCCTTCCCGCCACTGTAGAGGAGCGCGAGGTCCACGTTACCGGCGCTGGATGTCGAAGCTCTTCGAGTCGGGCTTGAGTTCCCGCAGCAGGTCCTGCATCTGCTCGTCGTCAATCCGGTCTTGGATCCGGCCGCTCTGGGCAAGGGCGGTCAGCTGTTTTTTCACCGATTCGGCGAACTCGGGTTTCGACATCTCGATGGCGTTCAGCCGCTGGCGGGCGTCGTCGGTGAGATACTGCTTGAGCATCGCCTCCTGTTTGGCCTCGGCCTGTTCGCGGGCCGCCTCCTGCTGGGCCTGGGCGTCGGCCCCGCCCTGTTGGCCGCCGGCCTGCTCGCGAAGCTGCTGTTTTTTCTGCTCTCGGAGTTCCTCCAGTCGGTCGTCGTCGGGGGTTCCACTCATCGGCTTCGAATTTCGTCGCAGCAGTAAAAACCGTTACGTCGGCGTGGCGTTCGCGGCGGCCGTGCGCCCCCGGTTCGCCGGGGACGAGTTCAGGCGTACCGTTCGAGCTCCGGGCGATCGAGGTCGTCGAGGACGTCGGCGGCGGCGTTGTCGAGAAAGCTGCGGCCGTCGGGCGTAATCCGGCGGCCCTGGCCCTTCGCGGTCTGGACGAGCCCTTCGTCTTCGAGCTGCTGGAGCGCGGTCCGGATGATCTTTTTGCTCCCGTTTGCGGAGCTGTTGCCGGCGACGCGGTACCGGTTGGAGCCACGCTTGCGCCCGCCGTACTCCGTGGCGAGGCGGTCGACACCGATCGGGCCGTTCTTTGCGACCTTCCGGAGGAGCGACGCCGACCGGACGTACCAGAAGTCGTCCTGTTGGGGGGGGAGTTCGCGGCTGTGGCCGGTCTTGGCGAACTCGATCCACTCCGGTTCCTCGATGCGATCCGCGAGGCGGCCGGCGACGTCCTCAATGAGGGCGTCGGCCGGAACGTCGTAGACGCTTACCATACCGTTTGGTTCCCGGCGGCGTCGTTTAAAGCCATCGTATCGGTGCTACGGCGGGTGACGCGGTCGTTCAGTCGACCGGAAGATCGGCCTGCCCGCCCGCTGGTCGGACTCACTCCGGTTCGCCGCGGAATCCGTAGCCGGTGCCGATCCACCCTACCGCCGCGCCGCCGACAAGAACCGGGATCCAGTAGACCGCCCCGCGGAACAACACCACGGCCGCGACCACGGTAGGTTGTGTCACCTGCGGCAGCGGCGCCGCCAGAAGCAGGAGCACCAGAACGGTCTCGATCCCGCCCGCACCGCCGGGCAGCGGCGTCACGCCCGCGATCGCGCCGATCGGGACGACCACGAGAACGATCGACACCGGTACGCTCGCTCCGACGGCCTCGAACGCCACGGAGAGCGCGATCGTCTGCGACAGCCACCCGGCGGTAGAGGCCGCGAGCGCGACCGCCAGCCGCCGCGGGTTGGCGGCGACCCGCTCGATCGCCCGAAAGAAGCCGTCGATGCGGTCTTCGATCCCCTCGGGCGTCGGAACGGGGACGCGCGGGAGCCGCCGGGCGAGCGCGCGGATCACCGGCGTCAGACCAGCAACGACCCCGGCCTCGAGCCCGTAGCGCCGGCGCCACCCGAGATACACCAGACTGGGGACAAGGACGGCCAGGACGACCACGCCACCGACGGCAACGAGGAGGTTTCGGTTGGCACCGAGTGCGACCTCCGTCGCGAAGTAGCCCGCACCCAGGAGCGCGATCGTGATCGACGGCACGAAGTTCAGTGTGTCCACGCTCGCGATCGCGGCGAGTCCCCGTTCGTACTCCGCGTCGGTGACCCGGGAGATCAAAAGCGCCGTGATGGGTTCGCCGCCGGCCTGGCCGAACGGCGTGACGTTGTTCGCGAACGTCGCCCCCGAGAACAGCAGGACCGACGAGCGGTATGAGACGTCGACGCCCAACACCCCGAGGACGGTGTACAGCGAGACCGCCCACGCGAGCAGCCACACCACCGTGGCGGCGACAACCAGGAGCAGCGCGTCGGCGTCGGCCGCTCGGAGCGTCGCAAGGAGTTCGTCAACCCCCGCAACCGCGAACAGGACGGCGAACACCGCGGCCGTTGCGGCGAAACCCACGGCCGTGGCGCGGAGGTTCGCCCGGACCATACTACCCGGTCGGCTGTTCCGGGCATCAACCCATCGAAACGGGTGTCTCCGGGTGTCACCTGCGTCGGGCGCGTACCCGAATTAGGTACGTTCCCGACCCGGACGCAGGCTTAGGTACGTTCCCGACCCGGACGCAGGCTTAGGTACGTTCCCGACCCGGACGCAGGCTTAGGTACGTTCCCGACCCGGACGCAGGCGGGGCTTTTTGTCCGCCCGCGTCGGACAGCGGGTATGGACGAACGCTCGGCGCTCCGGCGGCTCGCCGCCGCCGTGCCGGCCGCCGGCGACGACGCCGCCGTGGTCGACGGACTCGTCGTGACCACCGATATGCTCCACGAGGCAACCGACTTCCCGGCGGGAACGACCCGATACACCGCGGGGTGGCGGGCGGTGGGCGCGTCGCTGTCGGACATCGCGGCGATGGGCGCCGACGCGACCGCCGCGGTCGCGGCGTACGCGGCGCCGACGCTCGAGGAAGCCGACCTCGATGCGTTCGTCGCGGGTGCAGTCGACGTGTGTGAGGGCGTCGGCGCCGAGTATGTCGGCGGCGACCTCGACACCGCCTCGGAGTTCGCCGCGGCGACGACGGCGGTGGGTGAAACCGACGCGCCGGTTCGGCGGCGCGGCGCAACGCCCGGCGAAACGGTGTGTGTGACCGGTGCGCTCGGTCGGACCGCTGCGGGGCTCCGGGCGTTCGACGCCGGCGACGTCGACCGCGGCAACGACCTTTTTCAGTTTCGGCCACGGATCGACGCCGGACTGGCGCTCGCGCCGCACGCGACCGCCATGATGGACTCCTCCGACGGTCTCGCCCGGTCGCTCCACCAACTCGCCGAGGCGTCAGAAGTCGGCTTTGAGGTCGACCCGGCGGCGGTTCCGGTCCACGACGCGGTCGACGACTACGCCGACAGCGACTCCGATCGGTGGGAGATGGCGGCGACCGTCGGCGAGGATTTCGAGTTGGTGTGTACGCTCCCCACGAGGGGCGTCGCCGCGGCCCGCGACTCACTCAACAGTGCCCTCACAGAGATCGGCGAAGCAACCGACGGCGGGATCACGGTCGACGGCGAGCCGCTCGCCGACGAGGGGTACACTCACGGGTGAGGGTGCGCCAGCCGGCGCCTACAACGTGGTCACTTCCACCGGGACGAGCATGAAACAGAGCGCACCGAGCGCGAAGGTGGCGATCCCGACAGCGATCCGCGGGGTGTCGAGCGGGGAGTCATCGATGGGGTTTGCGGGGCCTTTGAACGCGATGAACGCCGACAGCACCCCCCAGAACCCCCATAGCACGACCGACTCGTTGAGCGCGTAGCCCGGCCCGTAGTAGAGGTATACTGCGATCCCGAGGAGAGCCGCGGGCACCAGCGCCGCGACCCGCTCTTGGGACTCGCCGAGCATCGCACGCAGGATGTGACCGCCGTCGAGTTGCCCCACCGGAAGCAGGTTCAAGACGGTGAAGAACATCCCCACCCACCCGCCGATGATGACCGGGTTGATCGCGAGCGCGGGGTCTGCGTACTCGGTCGGCTCGCCGAGCAGCGTCGCGATGGCGTTCAACAGCGGCGGGTTGTTGAACACGAGCGCCCGGCCGGTCCCGTCAAGCGCCCACGCCGGGACCGCGACCGGGGGCAACGAGAGTCCGACGGCGGTGACAGCAATCGTCGCTGCGAGCCCCGCAAGCGGCCCCGCGACGCCGATGTCGAACAGGACTTTCCGGTCTGGCATCTGGCCGCGCATCCGGATGATCGCGCCGAGCGTCCCGAACGGGGGGACGAAGGGGATCACGTACGGCAGCGACACATCAACGCCGTGATACCGCCCCAGGGCGTAGTGGCCGAGTTCGTGGGTCGCGAGCACGCCGAGCACGGCCGCGGTGAACGGCCACGCTCGGAGGACGGTGAGCGGGTTCGCGCGGACCTCCGACAGCGGGATGTAGTACCACGTCAGCGCGCCGACCAGAAGCGTTGAGACAACGGTCGCGAGGAACAGCCCGATGTTCTTCCACGGGATCCCGTCGATACCATCGGTGACGGGGCGGGCGACCACCACGTCGGTTCCGCCGGCGCCGGCGGTCGACGCCTGGACCTCGTAGCCCGCCTCGCGGAACGCGGTCCACACCTCACGGATCAGCATCTGCTCGGGGACGAGCGACTCCCCGTAGAACAGCACCCGGTCGCCGTCGCGTCGGGTCTCTCGTAGGTGGAACACCGACCGAAGGGCGTCGATCGGCGGATCCGACGCCGAGTCGGGCGATTCCATTGAAACGCAGTACGTGGTTCAGTCAGATAAACTCCGCGACCGGACAGGGGCCGCGTGCGAGGTGTGACTCCATCAGTATGGGCCGCGTGTGAGGTGTGGCACGCCGGGGGACGGTGGCGCGAGGACAGGGCGGGGGGCGACGCTGCTCAGGCTTCCGGTGCGGGTTCGATCCGCCACGTGGTCGCGCTCGTGTACGACCACTTCTCGACGGTCAGCTCCGAGGCGGAGTCGCGGAGCTTCACCATCAACGCACCGATCTCCTTGGGCGAGAGCCCGACTTCCTCGGCGATGAATTTGGATTTGAAATACATCTCGCCGTTCTGGGCCTTTTCGGTCAGGTAGGACTTCAGGCGGTCCTCTTTCGACGGCTCGTCGCTCGTGGATTCGGCGGAGGGGTTCGTGGTTGCGCTCATTGGTGTCGGCTCACCCGCCGCTTGTCGCCGGTAGAGTATATAAACGGAGGAACGTTCGGTGTAATTCGCCACGATTTAGCCGTAAATGGAGGGTGTCCTGATGGTTTAGCGAAATTTCTGACCGCGTTAAATTGTTTATTCTTGGTTTTAATATTTTATTTCGCCCGAAGTCATAGTGAACTATATTTGCAGTCGAGTCGTCGAACCGGCCGCGGGGTCAGCGGAAAGCGGCGTTGGATCCGGCATCGAGGCTGTCGCGCGGGTGGCGGCGCGACACCCCGAGCGGATCTCCGAGGGGTGAACTACTCCGGGTTGAGGGGTGAACTACTCCGGGTTGAGGGGTGAACTACTCCGGGTTGAGGGGTGAACTACTCCCGGTCGTGGACCCAGAAGTCCTCCTCGACGGTGGTCTCCCGCTTGAAGATCGGGACCTCATCTTTGAGGCGGTCGATGCCGTCGGAGACCGTCTCGAACGCTTCCTCGCGGTGGCCCGCGAGGACGACCACGAAGACGATGTCCTCGCCCGCTCCGAGCGTACCGGTCCGGTGGAACATAACCACCTCCTCGACGCCCTCGCGCTCCATCAGGTCGGACTCGATGGTCCGGAACCGATCCTCGGCGACGCCTTCGTACTTTTCGAACGTCAGTTCGAGCGTCCGGGGGTCTTCCTCACCGTCCTTCGCCCGCACCCGGCCGGTGAAGGTCGCAATCGCGCCGGCCCGGTGGGCACGGGGCGACGCCTTCACCTGCTCGACGAGGGTGTCGAGCGTGACGTGGGGAGCGGCGTCGGCCACCGCATCGAGGATGGCTTCGGTGTCGACGTCGGCCGCAGTCTCGGCCGAGAGCGCCACCTGTTCGGGGTCGGCGTCGCCGAGAGCGACCGTGGGGACCGCAGCCGCGGGGAACCCCACCACCAGTGCGTGGTCGTACGTCGCCGCCAGGTCGTCGAGAACGTCGCCGAGCCCCCGGTCGGAACCGCGTGCGCTCCACGCGCCGTCGCCGTCACCGCCGACGCGGTAGGCGGCTGCAACGCCCTCGAGAGATCCGTCTCCCGCCTGCGATCCGTCCACCCCGTCGGTCCGTTTGACGACCGCGACGCGTCCGTCGAGGTGCGGGGCGACGCGGTCACACAGCGTGCGCGCGCCGGGGCCGGCGAAACCGAGTACCTGCATACTCCCCAATCGGGGTGCCGATCGGCTTTATTTTGTCGGACGTGGGGGAGAGGCGCGAGCGGCGGGGCGTACCCGCCACGGCGCCGTCGGTCCGGCGTCGGTCGCCCCGGGTTGACAACGCTTAAACCCGGTTCGCGGCAACCACGAGGCAATGAGAGTCGTCGTCTGCATCGGCGGGAGCGTACTCGCGCCGGAGCTCGACCCGCGCCGCGTCGAGGGCCACGCCGAAGTCATCGAAGGGCTCGCGGCCGAGGGGTGCTCGGTCGGCGCCGTGGTCGGCGGCGGCGGAGTCGCCCGAGACTACATCCACACCGCACGCGATCTCGGCGCGAACGAGGTCCAGCTCGACCAGATCGGCATCGACGTGACGCGGATCAACGCCCGGTTGCTCGTCGCGGCGCTCGGCGCGGACGCGGATCCGAAGGTCGCCCACGACTACGAGGACGCCGGCGGCGCGATCCGCCGGGGTGACGTGTCAGTGATGGGGGGTGTGATGCCCGGCCAAACCACCGACGCGGTGGCGGCAGCGCTCGCCGAATACGTCGGCGCCGACCTGCTCGTCTACGCGACGAGCGTCGACGGGGTGTACAGCGCCGACCCCGGCACCGACGCCGACGCCGAGAAGTACGACCGCCTGACCCCCGCAGACCTCGTGGACGTGATCGCACCGATGAGCCGCGGTGCCGGCGCCTCGGCGCCGGTCGACCTGCTCGCAGCGAAGCTCATCGAGCGGTCGGGGATGCGAACCATCGTCCTCGACGGCACCGATCCCGGGCGGATCGGCGCGGCGGTGCGGCGCGGCGACCACGGCGGCACCGACGTGGTCCCGGCGGGCGACGACGACGACCCGACCGACTGGGCGGAGGGGTGAGGATGGGCGACAACAACGACTCCCCGGCAGGATCCGGCGCGGGGTACGAGACGGCCGAGGGGTCGCGACACGACTTCTGGGCGGCGGCGGTCGCAGACGAAATCGAGGCCCGCGACCCGGCGGAGCCGATCGTGATCAAAGGCGGCGTCTCGCCCTCCGGGGTCGCCCACCTGGGGAACTTCAACGAGGTCATGCGTGGCTATTTCGTGGCGGAGGTGCTCCGGACCCGCGGCTTCGAGGTGCGACAGGTGTTCACGAGCGACGACCGCGACCCCTTGCGGAAGCTCCCCCGGAAGTTGGCGGACCCCGAGGGCGACATCGTCGGTCTCGGCGACGTCGACGCCGGGGCGCTCGGCCGGAACCTCGGGACGCCTTACACCGACATCCCGGACCCGTTCGGGGAGTCGGCGTCGTACGCCGCCCACTTCGCGTCGCTGTTGAAGGCCGACGCCGACCGGCTCGGCGTACCGGTCGAGATGCTCTCCAACACCGAGCTGTACGAGGACGGCACCTTCGAGCCGGTGGTCGAACACGTGTTAGCGAACGTCGACGAGGCCCAGGCGGTCCTGTCGGCGTACCAGTCGAAAGTCGACGGGGAGTACGTCCCGTTCAATCCGATCTGCGGGAACTGCGGGACGGTCACCGAGACCGTCACCGACATCGACCTCGACGCCGGCACCGTCGACTACGTCTGCACGGACATAACCGCCGGCGGGGACACCATCGAGGGGTGCGGCCACGAGGGCACCGCCACGTTCCGCGAGGGGAAGTTGCCGTGGCGCTTCGAGTGGCCCGCCCAGTGGCAGGTGCTGGGCGTCGACTTCGAGCCGTTCGGGAAGGACCACGCCGAGGGGTCGTGGCCCTCGGGGGAGGACATCGCCCGGAACCTCCTCGAGGTCGAGCCACCGGTGCCGATGACCTACGAGTGGTTCACGCTGAACGGCGAGGCGCTGTCGTCGTCCGCCGGCAACGTCGTCACTGTCCCGGAGATCCTGGAACTTCTGGAGCCGGAGGTGCTCCGGTACTTCTTCGTGCTGAACCCTCGGAAGGCCCGTGACCTGGACCTCTCACGGCTCGACCAGTTGGTCGACGACTTCGACCGCTTCGAGCGGGCGTACTTCGGCGATGTCGACGACGAGTCGGTGACGGCGTTCGCGGAGCGCGCGTACCCTTACGTGGTCGACGAGGTGCGCGAAGACCGGATCCGGCTGCCCTACACCTTCGCCGCGGTGCTCGGCATGACCGACGACCGCGACCTCCGGCTCGAGATGGCGCGAAACGAGGGGTACATCGACGACGACACCCCGGAGTGGGCGGTCGAGGCGGCGCTTGAGCGCGTCGACCGCGCACGCGCGTGGGCCGAACGGATGGACAACGCGTACAACTACCGCATCCAGGAGGCCCTGCCGGACGCCGAGTTCGACAGGGACACCGTGGCCGCGCTTGACGACCTGGCGGCGTTCGTCGCGGCGGGGCACGACGGCGGGGCGATCCAAAGCGAAATGTACGAGACCGCCCGCCGCCACGGCGTCGAGGTCTCCGAGTTCTTCGAGGCTGGTTATCTGCTCTTTTTCGACCAGCCCCAGGGGCCGCGGCTGGGGGAGTTCCTCGGCGAACTCGATTCCGAGTTCGTGGTCCGACGGCTGCGGCGGGAGGGGTAGCACCCGGTTACTCGCCCTGTCCGTCCGGGCCATCGACGACGAGGACCGGCACGGTCTCCGCGTCGAGGACCGCTTCGGTGACGCTGCCGAGCAGGACGGTTTTGAACGCCGACGCCCCCTTTGACCCCATAACCACGAGGTCGATGTCGTGGTCGTCGACGTACGCGAGGAGTTCCTCGTGCGGAACGCCGTCCCGGACGGCGGTGGCGACCGCGAGCTCCGGGCTCGCTCGGTTCGCGACGGTGGTGAGCGCGGTTTCGCCCTCCGTGCGGAAGTTCTCGCGGACGGTCTCGGGATCAACGATCGCGTTGTCGTACGCCGTTCGGGTCTCGATGACGTACACCGCGTGGAGGTCCGCACCCGACTGCCGGGCCAGCGCGACCGCGTGACTCGCCGCCCGGTCGGCTGTGGGACTGCCGTCGGTTGCGAGCAGGATCCGGTCGTACATACGCCGTGGTAGGCGGACCAGCGCAAAGACTTTCGGGGGTCGTCACGAGGCCGGCGGAACCACCAGTACCGGAACGTCGACCGTCCGGAGCACCGTCGACGCGACGCTCCCCAGGAGCTGTCGGTTACGGTTCGAGCGGCCGGACGCACCCATCACCACGAGGTCAACCCCGGCCGTATCGACGTAGTCGCGAACGCGGGCAGCGACGCTCCCGCGTGGCGTCGCGCGCTCGACAGCGGTGTGGACCTCGACGTCCGGGGCGGTCTCGCCGAGTTCGTCTGCGACCGCCCCCACCGCGTCGTGCCCCCGCCGTTCCAGCCGGTCGACGAACTCGGGGTCGAGACCGCCGGCGTTGAACACACCACCCGCAGCCTGGAGGTCGACGACGTTCAACACGTGGACGGCCGCCCCGGACACCCGCGCGAGCGCCGCGCTGTGGTGGGTGGCTGGGGGCGCGGCGTCGCTGCCGTCGGTCGGGAACAGGATCCGCGAGTAGTCGGCGTCGGCCGCGGCGTCGGCGCCCGGAACGACGAGCACTGGGGTTGCGCTCCGACCGAGAAGCCGTTCGGTAACGCCGCCGAGGAACCGTTTCCCGAGGCCGGTGGCGCCCTGCCTGCCGACGACGATCAGGTCAGCGTCCCGGTCAACCGCGTGCGCGGCGATGCGGTCGGCGGGCGTGCCCTCGGCGACGTCTGTCGTGACAGACTGGGCATCCGCGGCGAGTCCCGAAACCTCGTCCACGATCGCCTCCCCTCGCGACCGCAACCGGGTTCGCTCGTCGTTTGTCGCCGTGATCCGGAGCGCTCGCCGCTCAACGACGTGGAGAACCGAGACGGTCGCGTCAAACGTGGCAGCGAGCGCGAGGCCGTGTCCAGCCGCTGCTGTGGCTTCGTCGCTGCCGTCCACGGGGAGCACGATGTGGTCGTACATTGCCTTGCGGCGGCGTTCGAAACCCAGGAGTTTCATATGTTTCGGTACCGGGATCGCCGGAGGCGGTTTTATGTCGATCCGAGACGTACGTCAGGGTATGAACAGGACCGAGTCGATCGGGATGGACGCCGGTGAGCGCGATTCGTTCCTCGGGATCGGCGGCACCGGCGTGATCTCCGTGCCGCGTTCGGACGACAGCCCCCCGCACTCCGTGCCCGTGTCCTACGGCTATGACCGCTCGGAGACGACGTTCTACTTCCGGCTCGCCGTCGGTTCCGACAGCGCCAAGCAGGACGCGGGTGGCAGTTCGGTCACGTTCGTGGTGTACGGGCAGGAAGGCGGTGCCTGGCAAAGCGTGGTGGTGACCGGGCGGCTGGAGGAGACCAGCGAGGCGTCGGTGGCGACAGGGTCGCTCGAAGGGCTCCAGCGGGTCCACATCCCGCTTGTCGACATCTTCGGTCGGCCCACGAAGGACGTGCCGTTCGGGTTCTACCGGCTTGTCCCCGACGAGATAACTGCCCGGAAGGAGTCGTCGGACCCCCAGTAGCGGGTGGAGTGATCGCTCCCGCCGGGACCGCGGGCGGAGGCGGAGCTTCCACAACCCGACACGTCTTTTGGCGCGCAACCCGTCTCTCCACACGATGAACACGCTTCTGTGGGTGCTCGTTGGACTCGCCGCGTACTCGGCGGTCGCGCTCTTGCTCTCGCGGCGCGGGCTGCTCCCGAGTTCGGTGCGGCTCCAAGGCCCCTTCGCCACCGTCCACACGAAGCGGGGGCGGGCGTTCATCGACCGGATCGCCGCCCCGAAGCGGTTCTGGCGCGCGTGGACCAACCTGGGTGTTGGCGCCGCGCTGGTGATCATGGCCGGAATGTTCCTTTTTTTGTTCCTCCAGGGAATCGCGATCCTCCAACAGCCCCCGCCGGCGTCGTCGGTAAACCAACCCCAGAACTTCCTCGTTGTCCCCGGAGTCAACGACTTCCTGCCGCTTTCGGTCGCCCCGGAGATCGTCTTCGGGTTGCTCGTGGGGCTCGTGGTCCACGAAGGCGGCCACGGCATTCTCTGCCGGGTTGAGGGCATCGAGATCGAGTCGATGGGGGTGTTCCTGCTCGCGATTATCCCGCTGGGCGCGTTCGTTGAACCCGACGAAGAGAGCCAGCGCGAGGCGTCACGGGGTGGCAAAAGCAGGATGTTCGCCGCTGGCGTGACCAACAACTTCGCCGTGACCATCATCGCGTTCGCGTTGCTTTTCGGGCCGATCATCGCGAGCGTCGGCGTTGCCCCCGGAATGGCGGTCGCGGACTCCTACGACGGGTCGCCCGCCGCCGCAGCAGGCATCGGCCCCAGCGACCGGATCACCGCGGTCGGTGGCGTCCCCGTCGACAACGAGACCACGCTCAACGCCGCCCTGCTCGGAGCAGACGGGCGGACGGTGACGGTCGAACTCGACGGCGGGGCGAGCGCGGCCGGCCGAGCGGCTCGAACCGCGGAGGTCGAACGATCGCTCGTGGTGGTGGATTCGGCCTCCGGCAACCCCGCGAACCTCTCTGTCGACGGGTCGGCGGTGAACGTGACCGCGGTGAACGGGTCGGTGGTGACCACCCGAGCGGGGTTCGCTGACGCCGTCGGCGAAAACAGGGTCGTCGAGGTTGAAACCGGGCGCGGGACCGTCGCGATCCCCGCCGGCGCGTACCTCACGCGCGTTGCCGAGGACGGCCCGCTCGCCGAGGCTGGCGCGCCGACCGACGCCGGCGTGATCGTGACCGCGATCGACGGGCAGCGCGTGGTCTCGGCCACCGAACTCACCCGTGTGCTCGACGGCACCGAACCCGGCCAGACCGTGTCGGTCGAACTCTACTATGGCGGGTCCGCCGAAACCCACAATGTCGAACTCGGGACCAACCCGCAGGACGACACCGGCTTCCTCGGCGTCAACATCTTCCCGGGGACCAGCGGGCTGCTCGTGACCGACTTCGGCGCGCAGGCGTACCCAGCGGGAACCTACCTCGAACTCCTCGGCGGCGACGGCGGCCCCGACGCAACGAGTCTCTCGGGGTCGATCGCGGAGTCACCGCTCGGAACCGTCTACATCTCGCTCGTGCTTCCGCTTGCCTCCTTGGTGTTCGGCATTCCCAACTTCCCCGGGTTCACCGGGAACGTGCTGAACTTCTACGCGGTGGGCGGACCGCTGGGCGGCCTCGGTGGTGGGGTGTTTGTCCTCGCGAACGTCACCTTCTGGATGGCGTGGATCAATCTTCAACTCGCGCTGTTCAACTGTATCCCCGGCTACCCGCTCGATGGTGGCCGGATCCTCCGGGCGTGCGCGGAGGCGGTTGTCTCCCGGCTCCCTATCCCCGACCGAAACCGGGTCGTGAGCACGATCACGACTGCCGTCGGCGTGACGATGCTGGCGTCGCTTTTGATTCTGGTGTTCGGGCCGACCCTGCTCGGCGGGTGATCAAGCGGGTGTCGGGAGGCGAAAGTCGAGGGCCGTCTCCGTCGCGTCGCTGTCGGGGGTCGCCGTCGCGTCGCTGTCGGGGGTCGCCGTCGCGTCGCTGTCGGGGGTCGCCGTTGCCCCCCACGGCTGGGGTCGGGGGTGTCGGCGCCGCGCGGCTGTGAGCGAGTGACCCCCGGCACCGACTCGCAACGCCCATACCGATGGCGTACCAACCCCGCGGTATGACAGCGGCTCCACCGACCGACGAAGGCTGGTTCGTCCTCCACGACTTCCGAACCGTCGACTGGGACGCGTGGCGCGAGGCCCCCGACCACGAGCGTGAGCGCGCGGTCGACGAGGGGACGCAGTATCTCACGCGACACGAAGCCGTCGACGACGCCGGTGAGGGCGACTCGGGCGTGTTCTCGGTGCTCGGTCACAAGGCGGATCTGCTGGTGCTTCATTTCCGGCCCACCCTCGATCAGCTTTCGCGGGCCGAACGCCGGTTCGAGGGGACGGCGCTGTCGGCGTTCACCGACCGGGCGACGTCCTACGTGTCGGTCACGGAGATCTCCGGGTACAGTACACCGGAGTATTTCGAGGACCCCGAATCGGTCGACGAGGGGACGCGGCGGTACATGGAAGGGAAACTCACCCCAGAGGTCCCCGACGACGGGTACGTCTCGTTTTATCCGATGACAAAGCGCCGCGGCGAGACGCACAACTGGTACGACCTCGACCTCGAGGAACGTTCCGACCTGATGGCCAGCCACGCCGAAACCGGGAAGGGGTACGCCGGCCGGATCAACCAGGTGATCGCCTCGTCGGTCGGACTCGACGACCACGAGTGGGGCGTCACCCTCTTTTCGGACGACCCGACCGACATCAAAGACATCGTCTACGACATGCGCTTCGACGACGTCTCCTCGAAGTACAGCGACTTCGGGGAGTTCTACGTCGGCCGCCGGTTCCCGCCCGCGGACCTCGGTGCGTACCTGGCGGGCGAGGCGGTGCCGACGGGCGACAGCGAGGGCGGCGAGTCACACGCTCACGGAGGGGAAACGGACGCCCGCGGTGACACCGGCGACGAACACGGCCGCGGCGATGACAGTACGGGTGACGGTGACGACGACAGTATCCGCTCGGAACTCGCGGACCTCGACATCTACGCGGGCCAACCGCACGGCGAGGACGTCTACGCCACCGTGCTCTACTCGGAGGCAGACACCGACGACCTGTTCTCGGAGGTCGACGGCCTCCGCGGGAACTTCGACCACTACGACACCCACGAAAAGACCGCGGTTTACGAGGCCCGGGGCCGGGACCGCAACGCGGTCGTGAGCATCTGGGACACCGCCTCCGCGGCCGAGACCGCCGCAGGGTTCCTCTCGGAGCTCCCTGACGTTGTCTCCCGCGCGGGCGAGGAGTCGGGTTTCGGGACGATGGGGATGTTCTACACGGTCGACCCCGACTACCGCGAGGAGTTCCACGACACGTTCGACACCGTCGGTGAGGTCCTCGAGGGGATGGAGGGCCACCAGGACACCGACCTGCTCGTGAACGTCGAAGACGAAAACGATATGTTCATCTCCAGCCAGTGGGACGCCCGCGAGAACGCGATGGCGTTCTTCCGGTCCGAGGAGTTCGGAGAGACCGTCGAGTGGGGCCGGGACGTGCTGGCCGACCGGCCGCGACACGTGTTCCTGGCGTAGAATTCCGGATCGCCGCCCGCGATCGTCCTCACCGGGTACGGCGGTAGCCCGCGACGCCGACGATCCCAGCCAGAAGCGTCACCGTGTCCCACGGCGAGGCGTCGATCCCGCGGGCGTCGGCGTCGCGACGTACCCACGCCGCGAGCAGGAGGTGGACGAGCGCCGTCACCGCGAGAAATCGGGTCCGGTTCACGCGTCAGTCCGACGACGCGGAGTTCCGTGGCCCCGCAGTGGCGCGCTTGTCGATCCCCGCCGCGCGGATGTCGTCGCCGCCGACGGAGGATCGGAGTTCGTCCATTCCGTCGTCACGGTCGATCCCGAAGTTGTCGGCGTAGCGGTCGGCGACCCGCGTGAGTTCGTCGTCGGAGAGCTTCGGGACCTCGGAGGCCGCCGCCCACCGGGTGATGTCCTCCTTCGTGTGGAACGTCGGGGTGACGGTGGCGACCTCGTCGTGGCTGAGGAGGTACGCAATCGCGGCTTGGGCCATCGTGCGCTCTCCCCCTCGTTCGAGGAACCGCAGCGTCTCCAACTTCTCCCACCCGGTCTCGTACCACGCGTCGGGCCGGAACCCGCGGTGGTCGTCGAGATCGTGGCCGGTCTCGGGCGTCACCTGCTCGTTCAGGAGCCCCGAGGAGTGCGGCACCCGGGGGATCAGGCTGGTCGACGAGTCCGTCTCCCTGATGGTGTTGAGGAAGTGGTTGCCGACCTCCTGCTCGAAGAGGTTCCAGACCAGTTGCACCGAGTCGAACTCCTCACGGATGGCCATGTCACCCTCCGCGAGCCACCCGATCGACGGCCCGAGCGCCCACCCGATCGAGCGGACGAGCCCCTCCTCGCGGAGTTCGTCGAGCGCTTCGAGCACGTCGGCGTCGACCTCCTCGACGTTGGCGTTGTGAAGTTGGAGCACGTCGACGTGGTCCATCCCGAGGCGGTCGAGGCTCCGCTCGGTCGCCGTCCGGACCCACTCGCCGGTGATCTCTTTGGGGAGTTCGCCGTGGCCGGCCTGGGGGTTGTTGTAGAAGTCGTAGCCGATCTTCGTCGCGACCGTCACGTCCTCGCGTCGGTCGGCGAGCGCCTCGCCGAGCAGTTCCTCGCTGTCGCCGTGGCCGTAGACGTCGCCCGTGTCGAAGTAAGTGATCCCCTCATCGACCGCGTGGTGAAGCAGGTCGATCGCGTCCTCGCGGGTGCGGTCGCCCCACCAGTCGGTGCCGACCACCCACGCGCCGAACCCGACCTCGCTGACTTCGACGTCGGAATCGCCGAGTGTCCGGAAGTTCATACCTGAAGGTTAGTGGGCGCGCTATTCAGACTGTCGACTGTTCGGGGTGTGTCGCCGAGGGTCGGTCGGCGCCCCCGCCGAACGAGAGTTTATGTTCGAGGCCGGGACCACCCGGCCCGTGTAGTGAACTACCCCGCGCCGGGTAGCAGTTGTTCGGCACGTCGGCGCGGGCGAGGGCAGTGCCGACTGTTCGCCACCGATCCAGGACCGCGGTCGATCCCGAACCGACGAGTCACTCCCGCTCGTACGCGAACACCCCGTCGGGGTCGTACCGCTCGCGAACCGTCCGCAGCCGGTCGGCGCGCTCGGCGTACACGTCGTCGGCGTCCGGGGCCGCGCCGCCGGCGAAGTTCGGGAGCGTGCCCGGTAGCGACGCTCCCTTCCTGAGCGCCCGGCGGGTCTCCCGCGCCCACGCGACGTTCTCGGCCGTCGCCGTCGGGTCGTCCCACGCCGCCTCGACGTTGACGACGACCGACGCGTCGCGGCCGACGATCGGCCCCGCGTCGTCGCCGGCGCGTCCGACCGCCCCGTGCATCGGCCAGCACACGATCGTCGAGAGGTCGGAGGGGGCGCGCTCCGCCGCCGCCCGAACCTCGCGGATGGTGTCGTCGGTGAGGTCGGCGAGCGGGACGGCCGTCCAGTAGTACCGCCGTCCGTCGGGGAAATCGTCGTCCAGCATCGACTGGAGGTCGACGTACGACATCGTGTCGATCGTGGTCGCGAAGGCGTCGTCCCGGCGGACGACCGCCCCGAGTTCGTCGCGACCAGCCGCGGGTTCGCCGGTGTAGACCCCGGCGACGACGACCGCGAGGTCACCGTGACGGTCGTCGGGAAATTCTGGCGTCGGCGGAACCCGGGCGAAGTACGGGGAGACACACGCCTCGTCGGGCGCGGTCGCCTGGTACGTTCGGTACGCCCGGAGCACGTCGCCCGCACGGTCGGATGGCACCCACGACTCGGCGTAAACCACGTCGTGGTCGAGCGGGTGGAGGTCGAACTCGAACGCGGTCACGACCCCGGCGGTGCCGCCGCCGCGGGCCGCCCACAACAGGTCGTCGTTGCGCTCGGGGGTCGCCGTCACGCGCTCGCCGCGACCGGTGACGACGTCGACCGCCCGGAGGTTGTCGGCTGCGAAGCCGTGTTTCGGCGAGAGGTAGCCCGTCCCGCCGCCGAGCGTGAGCCCCGCCACGCCGGTGTCGGAGACCACACCGCCGGGCGTCGCCAGCCCGAACGACTGGGTGGCGCGGTCGACCAGTCCCCAGTCGGCGCCCGCGCCGACGCGGGCCGTCCGGGTGTCGGGGTCGACGCGCACCCACGCCAACCGGGAGCAGTCGACGACGAGGCTGCCGGAGACGACCGACGCCCCGGAGACGCTGTGGCCGCCGCTCCGGACTGCGACAGCGAGGTCGTGGTCCCGGGCGAACGACACCGCCGCAGCCACATCCTCGACAGTCCCGCAGTACGCGATCGCAACGGGATACTCGTTGACCATCCCGTTCCAGACACGGCGCGCGTCGGCGTACGCGTCGTCGTCGGGAGCCACGAGGTCGCCGGTGAGCCGGTCCGAGAGGGAGTCCAGCGGGAGCGACGCCGCGGTCGCCAGGGCCTCACGGTTCGGGTCCATACCAGTGGGTAACAGACACCTGGGATTACAGTTTGCGGCCGCCGGAGGAGGCCACAGCCGTCTCGATGGCGGGCGAGCGAACGACGCTCACCGGATGATGGTGACCGGCACGGTCGCCTTGTCGACGACGCTTTTGGCCACGCTGCCGACGACCTGTTCGCGTTCCGCCGAAAGCCCTCGGTGACCGAGGTAGATTGCGTCGGCGCCCGCTCGGTCGGCGTAGTCAGCGATCGCGTCCGATGGCCGCCCGGTCAGGAGTGTGGTGTCGGTCTCGAGGTCGTCGCGGTCGCCAACCGCGTCGGAGGCTCGCTGTCTGGCCCGGTTGAGCACCTGCTCGCCGATGTCGGTCGCCCGGTCGGCCCCCGGGAGGACGATCTCGCCGTCGATCAGTTCGGTCTCGGGCTCTACGACGTGGACGACCTCCAAGTCGGCCCCGAGTCCGGCCGCGTGTGTGGCGGCGTACGCGACGGCCTGGTCCGCTTCCGTGGAGCCGTCGACCGCAACGACATACTGCATACGCGTGTATTCGCACACCGGAGTATAAACCCGTCCGGCGGTTCCCGCCCGGCGGGAGTGGACCGGGGGAACTCCCGCCACAACAGACCTGGGGTCGGCGGAGAGATCCGACGCTGCCGACCGCCTACACCAGGTCCGCCATCCGCCCGAGGTAGTCGTCGTACACCCCGAGTGCGGACTCGATCGGCTCCGGCGACGTCATGTCGACACCGGCAGCGCGCAAGACGTCCATCGGATACTCCGACCCCCCCAGCGCGAGCGCGTCGCGGTACGCCGCCGCGGCGTCTGCGCCCTCGTCGAGGATCCGTTCGACGATCGCGACCGCCGCGGAGATGCCCGTGGCGTACTGGTAGACGTAGTAGTTGTAGTAGAAGTGCGGAATCCGCATCCACTCGCGGGCGATCCGGTCGTCGAGAACGGCCGGCTCGTAGAACTCGGTTTTCAGCTCCCGATACGCGTCGTCGAACCGGTCCGGCGTGAGCGCGCCGTCGTCCTCGGCGATCTCGTGGACCCGAAGCTCGAAGTCCGCGAACATCGTCTGGCGGTAGAGCGTCGACCGGAAGCGTTCGAGGTACTCGTCGAGGACGTGACGCCGGAGGGTGTCGTCCTCGACTGTCTCCAACAGGTGATGCGTGAGGAGCGTCTCGTTGACGGTCGACGCCACTTCCGCGACGAAGATGGTGTAGTCGGCGTACTGCCACGGCTGGGCGTCCTTCGCCAGCTCCGAGTGCAGCGAGTGGCCGAGTTCGTGCGCCAGCGTGAACATCGAGGAAATGTCGTCCTGGTAGTTCAGCAGGATAAACGGCTGGGTGTCGTAGGTCCCCGCCGAGAACGCGCCGGAGCGCTTCCCACGGTTCTCGTACACGTCGACCCAACGTGCATCCAGCCCGTTCCGAACCCGGTCTTGGTAGGCGTCGCCCAGGGGGGCGACCGCATCGACGACGTGTTCGGCAGCCTGCTCGTACGGGATGTCTGGGCTTTCGTCCCCAGTAATCGGAGTGTAGAGGTCCCACATCCGGAGGTCGTCGACGCCGAGCGCCTCACGCTTCAGGTCGGCGTGACGGTGGAGGGCGTCCAGGTTGTCGTGGACGGCGTCGAGGAGCGTGTCGTAGACCTCGGTCGGAACGTTGGGGCCGTCGAGGGCGGCTTCGCGGGCGGTGTCGTAGTTCCGCGCGCGGGCGTACTTCACGTCCTTCTTCACGCTGTTCTTCAGCGACGTCCCGACCGCGTTCCGAATGTCGGCCCACTCGTCGTAGTACGCCTCGTAGACCGTCCGGCGGAACTCCCGGTCGGGGTGTTTCTGGAGCTTCGTGAAGTTGCCCTGGGTGATCTCCACGGACTCGCCGTCCGGCCGTTCGACCGTGGGGAAGGTCAGGTCGGCGTTCGAGAGCATCCCGTAGATGTCGGACGCCGCGCCCGCAACCTCCCCGAGGTCGGCGAGTAACTCTTCGACCTCCGCCGACCGAGTGTGGGGTTTCGTCCGCAACACGTCGTCGAAGTAATGTGCGTAGTCGGCGAGCGCGGGTTCAGCGCCGACGAGGTGGTCGATGTCGTCGCGCGCGAGCGCTTGGAGTTCGGGATCAAGGAAGCTGGTGGCCGACCTCGCTGCCGACGACAGCGACTCCGTTTTGGCCTGCATCGCCTGATACTCCTGGTTTCGGGTGTCTTCGGCGCTCCGGAGGCTGGCGTAGCTCGACACCTTCGAAACCTCCCGGAAGATCGACTCGCGGAGGTCGAGAAACTCCAACAACGTATCAGGGCTCTCGGTCACGCGGCCCTCGTACTCGCGGAGGTCGTCGATGCGGTCGCTGACCGACTCATAGGCGACAGCCCACGCGTCGTCGTCCGCGTAGATACTGGTGAGGTCCCACGTGTCTTCAGCGGGGAGCTCGCTCCGTTCGGGCACCTGGCTCATACGTTGTGAATCCAGGCAGCGGAAGTAAGGCTTGCGTGGCGCGGAGACGCCGCGGGCGTCAATCTCGGAGCGACGCGGCGATGTCGTGGAGCGACTCGTCGGGGCGGGCGGGGACGTCGTAGACCACCCGGTCGCCGGGGTCGCGGAGGCCGTAACAGGAGCCGGGGTCGAGCTCGTCGAGTTCGACGGCGTCACCCGGACCGCGGTCGTGGGTGTCGCACCACTCGACGAACCGGTTGTCGCCCTCGCGGGGCGATCGAACCAGGCGTTGGTTGTCGTACGCGCCGCGGACTAAGGGGCCACTCGCGTCGGTGTCGACGCGGGCGTGGGTCGTGGTACCGTCGAGCAAGAGTCGGACGATGTCGCCCGCCTCGACAGCGGCGGCGTCGGGCAGTCGGAGACACGGCCGTCGAGTGCCCCCGCTGCGGGCGAGGTGCGCGCGGAGCGTCGTCACCGACGAGTGATCGCTCGGGACGCGCTCGGGCACGGATTACGCCTCGTCGCCTTCGTCAGCGTCAGCGGCGTCCGTCTCCTCACCGTCAGCGGCGTCCGTCTCCTCACCGTCGGCGGCGTCCGTCTCCTCACCGTCGGCGGCCTCGGCATCCTCGTCGTCGCCGAAGGTCCCGTCGATCATCTGTGCGTTGATCTGTGCGGTGGCCTCGGAGATCTGGCGGCCGCGGACCGTGACCCGCTTTCGCTCGCCGTCGCTGGAGGGGTGATATCCAACCCCACCCTCGAGGAGGAGTTCCTTCAGTTCCGGTCCCGCGACGTCGGCCCGCATCGGGCGGCCGGCCTCGTCGGAGCCGCCGGTGAGTTCGAGCGTGACGCCGTCGTGTCCGACCGCACCGCCGTCGACCTCGCTGCCGAGGTCACGGTTGAGAAAGCGGTTCGCGTCCTGTCCGTCGACCTCGAACTGCTCGGTGTGTCCGGTCTCGTCGGAGACGACGACCTGGAATTCAGCCATACGCCAATCGAGACGGCCGCGAATAAAAAGCACGTCGAAACCGTCCCCGGGCGAAGCGCGGGCGTGAGCGCACCTTCGGGGCGAGTCGAGCGCGATCACCCTGGAGTCCGGCACGGACGCGTCGGGGGTCCCGGTGGCGCGACCGGTCGTATGGTCACGCCGATCCGTCCGCGTCGAACCCTTCTTCCCACCGGAACCGGCCGTTCCGCTGGATCACGTCGCCGTCGATTTCGAGGCGTGAGTCGTCGCTCACGTCGGTGATGAGGTCGACGTGGACGGCGGAGTCGTTCCCGGATTCGCCCTCCGGGAGGCAGGCGTCGTACGCCCGCCCGACCGCGAGGTGGACGGTGTCACCCATCTTCTCGTCGAAGAGGATGTTGTCCGTGGCTCGATCGATCCCGCGGTTCATCCCGATTCCGAGTTCGCCGAGCCGGCGGGCGCCCTCGTCGGTGTCGAGGATGTCGGTGAGGGTTTCCTCGCCGACGTCGGCGGCGTGATCGACCACGCGTCCGTCCTCGAACCGGAGGATGACGTCGCGGACGCGGGAGCCGGAGATCGTCATCGGCACGTCGAAGTGGACCGTCCCTTCCGTGGCGTACGGCGCGGTGAAGACCTCCCCCGAGGGGAGGTTATGCGAGTCGTACGCCACCGACGCCGCGGAGTTGACCGCGGTCCGGCCCTCGATGGACATCGTGAGGTCGGTACGCTCGGTGACGAGTCTGAGTTCGCTGCCCGCATCGAGGGTCTCCTTCAACTGCTGCATCTCCCCGGCGAGCGCCCCCCAATCGCGGAGGACGGCGTCGTAGACGAAGTCCTGGTAGGCCTCGTAGGACATCCCCGCCTGCTGGGCGAGTGATCGAGTCGGGTGGACCGTCGACACCCAGTCGGTCGCGAGCCGGGCCTCGCGAACGGGATCGACCGCCCGCGCCGACGCCTGTCGGGTGTCGCCGTCGACGTCGGCGGTCGCGAAGGTGTTGCGCCCGCCGCCCAGCGAGAGGACGGCGTCAGCGTGTTCGTACAGAGCGAGTTCGTGTTCCGGCGTCTCGAAGTCGCCGTCGTGGCCCCGGAGGTACGCCCGGGAGACCTCGTCGGCGGCGTAGGCGGTGGCGATCGTCGCCCCCCGCTCGCCGAGTTGCTCGGCGACCGCGACCGCGAGGTCGTGGGCCCCTTCGGCGACGCGGACCACGACGTGGTCGCCCTGTTCGATCCGTGCGCTCCAGCCGACGAGCACCTCGGCGTGCTCGCGTACGCGTTCACCCATAACACGCAGGTTGAGTGGGTGGGGGAAGCGTGTTTCGACAGTGCGATTTGGGTGACAAAAGAGTCGTGAAACGTAGTACGGAGATGATCTCGGAAGCCCCCGCGCTCTCGACGTCGCCGGCGCGAAGCGCCGGCTACCAGAGAGACCTCCAGTCTCTCTCTGGCTGCGACTCGCTGCGCTCCTCGGCCTTCGGCCTGTGGTGCTTACTCGTCTCGCTGGTCGAGAGCGCGGCCCCTTCCAGTCCCGCCCGTGACGGTTCTTCGGCAGCAATCGCGTAACCAAATACGACCGTCTCGATGGGAAAACGTCGACCGGCCGTTGCTGGCGGCCAACCCACTACCAGCGAGCGACGCCGCCCACACCGAAACCACAATCACTACCTCCGCGCGCGTTGCAGTCGGCGGTATGCAACTGGGCGTCGTCGGACTCGGCCGGATGGGACAGATCGTCGTCGACCGCGTGCTCGCGGCGGGCCACGACGTGGTGGCGTTCGACCTCGACGTGGCGGCGGTCGCGACCGCGGCCGACGCGGGGGCGACGCCCGCCGAAGACCTCGACGATCTCGCAGGTCGGCTCGGCGACGACAAGCGGATCTGGCTGATGGTGCCCGCGGGCGAAGCCGTCGACGCGACGCTCGAGGAGCTCGACCCGCGCCTGGACGGTGACGACATCGTCGTCGACGGCGGCAACTCCCACTTCGAGGATTCGGTCCGGCGGGCGGAGTCGACCGACGCCGCCTACCTCGACTGCGGCACCTCCGGCGGCCCGGCGGGCGCGGAACTCGGCTTCTCGCTGATGGTGGGCGGCCCCGGGTGGGCGTACGACGCGATGACGCCGGTGTTCGACGGGGTGGCGACGGGGCCGGCCGGCCACGACCGGATGGGGCCGAGCGGGTCGGGCCACTACGTGAAGATGGTCCACAACGGCGTCGAATACGCGCTGATGCAGGCGTACGGCGAGGGGTTCGAGCTGTTGGCCGATGGCCGCTACGACCTCGATTTGGAGGCCGTCGCCCGGACCTGGAACAACGGCGCTGTCATCCGGTCGTGGCTGCTGGAACTCTGCGAGGAGGCGTTCCGCGAGGAGGGAAGCGAGTTGGGAGACGTCGCCGACCACGTCGCCGGCGGCTCCACCGGGACGTGGACGGTCCAGGAGGCGCTCGAACAGGAGGTTCCGGTGCCGCTGCTCTACCAGGCGCTGGCCGAGCGGTTCGGGTCGCGGGCGACCGACGGTGGGCCGGGGCGGTTCAGTCGGCGGCTGGCCAACCGGCTCCGGTACGGGTTCGGCCGCCACGAGGTTGCACGCCGGTGACACACGGCCGCGTCCCGGTGTCGCGCCAATCACAACCTCCTTAACCTCCGACTCCATACCCGCGAATATGGTGGAAATCAACCTCGTTGGGCTGAGCCTCGGGGTGACGCTGACGCTTCTGGCCGTGGGGCTACACTACGCCCGCGGCACCGGGTGGACTCCCACCGCAGATATCTCCCAAGAGGTGCTCGAACGGCGAGCGAGCGCCGTCCCCGAGACCGACTTCCCGGAGCCGATGAACCGGTCTATCGGCGGCGGTGCGGCCCCGGCGGCGGTCCCGGCCGGCGAGGGTGAAGAGGTCGAACTCGGCGACAGTGACGGGGACGAAGAAACAAGCCCCGCCGAGATCCCCGAAGACGAGGTGGAGTACTTCGAGGTCGAGTTCGAAAAGCAGGGCGAGACCATCGAGGTCGCCAACAACAAGCCGCTGCTCGACTCCGGCGAGGACGAGGGATTCGACCTCCCCTACGCCTGCCGGCAGGGCCAGTGTGTGTCGTGTGCCGGCCAGATCACCTCCGGCGGTAACTCCGAGGACTACGTGGTCCACGACGACCAACAGATGCTTGACGACGGCGAACTCGACAGTGGGTACACGCTGACGTGCGTTGCGTACCCGCGGTCGGACTTCACGATCGAAACGGGCGAGACGCCGTAGACCGGCTGTCCATCCGTCGGATCGGTTCATAACCGTTAAACGGGCGGCAGATGTATCACACGCCGAGGGCCCGTAGCTCAGTGGACAGAGTCCCTGGTTCCGGACCAGGATGTCGCGGGTTCAAATCCCGTCGGGTCCGCTATTCTATCGCGAACGAAGTGAGCGTAGAACAGCGACAGCCGCGGGATTTGAAGCAGGGAGCGAGCGGAGCGAGCGACCGGGGTTCAAATCCCGTCGGGTCCGTTCTCTTACGGTGCGGCGGAGAACCGCCGCACGGCTTGGGTGTACTTATAAATGAACCCGATCTGCTGGTCATAGAGTTCAATATGTACACGGTTGCGGGTCTACTCCGTATTGCGATTCTTGGATGCCAGAGTATTAAATCTGTAGCTAAGATTTCTTAGCTATTCTATCAAACAGTTGCCAGGAGCTTTATTTCCAACCCGTATAGATCTGCGTGTGAGCGAGCCAGATGCTGAAGATGACCAGAACCCAAGTGATGATGACGGGTCAGGTCAGGACGAAACGACGCACCGACACAGAAAAGCGAACAAACTGAAGCTATCGACTGGACATCTCACGGTCGAAGCCGAGTCGGTTAACGATTCAGTTTCGGACTTGGCTGATGTTTGTAGCAAGGAGATGGAATCTCTGATGCGCTATTATATTCGGGGTGAGATGGAGATGCTGGAGGAGGATGACCTTCACTCGATTATTTAGTAAAATGTTAGAAAAAAACTAAGCAGATTGGTGTCGAATCGCTAATTGAGAAAGTCTCCGACAGATTTGATTATGTTGCTGAGGTTTACATCGCTCATCTGCCGCAGCCTCAGAGGTAGGACGACTACACATCACAGTCCACACAGGCGAAGCCGATTCGTTCGAGGAGTATCTTGACCTCCCAACTGCTGACGAGGTGATGATTGACACGGGCGAAGCGCAACCGCTCTCGCTTCCATTCGATGTGATGGCTACCGTTGACGGACCTGGACATCTGCAAGGTAGCGACGGGACAACCGTGTATATGGCTGACAACGTGAAGGGCGCTGAGTCTCGTGAACTGGATGCTGGGCTGTCGATACTACGGCAGAAACTCGCTGGGGTATGCCCATCCTGTGGTGACGAGATCGAATCAGTCGATGACCACTACAGGGAGAGTCGCACGTGTCGAGAAGCAGAGCGAGTGTGAAGAGACTGAGTTCGAGTACTACCAATCGTCAGCTCTGAGTTGAGAGTGCAGTTGTTGGACTGCGTTGAACCGTATAACTCCCGTCGCATCATCGTAGTTCGGTCGTTCGCTTCAGCACGTCGGGAGGCGTCTTCCAGCAGTTCTGCGACCTCCTCGTCAAGAGCCTCATCAAGTGATAACCCACTCCCCCGCCGACTACGGCTTTAACCAACAGCACCAATACACAGTGACAGTATGTTGGTTAAGACATGTCTGCTGATACGATACCGTTAGGAGCGAAGCGGTATGGGCACGCTTGGAGTTGAACCAAGGGCTTTCTGCCCTGTTGAATAGCGGTGCTTGGAGAGGAAGGCAGAAATTGAGTTGGTGTGTGAGCGGTTGAGGGTCGCAGCCTCAAAATCCGTACCACTCCGCCATCCCTCAAAGGATGTTATTCAACATAGCACTAATCTCACAGAGTTAGGTCAGAAACCACCCAGTCGCTGGGCAGGTCGTCGTCAATTCCGTGTTCTGCGACGAGCTGTCGAATCCGTTGTTCTACGTCGTCATCCAGTATAAATTCGTAATCCAACTCCTCCTGCCACTCCCAGTAGCGTGGAATCGTTGGGTCAAAATCGCTGACTGCTCCCGCAGGAGCATCCAGCAGGTATCGGGTGTCTGAGACCTCTCGATGTGGACGAGAAATGGTTTCTTGAATCGAGTCGTTATGTACAATTCGTTCCAGTAAGTCGATAGCTAAGTGCTGGTCAGCGTAGAACGTATGTTCAAGCATCGGGTTCGTAACGAAAATGTCCGTTAAGACGTGGTCAAGGATGTCGTCCGCAACTGAATGGTCAGGATGTCCGATACCCCAGCCGTATGGATGGAGTCCCTCATTGATGAAGTCGTATCCGTCTCCCCCGACTCGGTCAAGGATCGAACTGTAGAACTCTAATATCGGAACGGGGACAGCTTCAATGCCGTCTGATACTCGGGTACGGATGAGATAGCGGCTGGAGACATTCTGGAGGATTGAGGTCACGTGCGGGAAGTCGTCGGCTGTCTCTGGATGGTATGCGTCAAGGAACTCCCCAAGGAACGCAAACCCCTCCGTCTGTGTTGCGTCGTCAAGTGCCGTAATGAGTTCCACTCGATACGCTCTGGAGATGCTCCGATAGCGGTCGGAGTTCCCTAATTCGTGTGCTGACGCCAACTGCGTCTCGTACGTCGCCACTGCCTGATGAAGGGCAGTTGAGTCTCCATTGTGTATGGTCACCAATAGATCGTCCAGCTCTCCGACTTGTTCCTCATCAGAACGTTCTGTAGTGTGTTGCTGCTTTCTCTCGTTGGACTGGGTTAAACTACTGCCCTCCAAACTCCCGTCTGCGGAACAGTCATGAAGACGGAGTCGAGAAAGTGTCTCAAACTCTTCTCCACAGTCGTCGCACTTGTGACTCATTACCCGTCTTTACCACAACCGTGGGCGTAATATTTGTGAAACGACGACGATAGCCTATGAGCGATACGTATGCTCTCAGCATCCGGATCGAGTCGTACGAATTCAGCGGTGAATTCTATCTTCTCGGCGACGGACACGGCACGGGTGAGGAGGTACTCAAGCACATCGCAACCGACCACATCTTGGCGATGAAGCAACGTCCACACGTCGCTGAGTACCTTCTTGAAACACTTCAAGAGGGGAAAACGGTGAGCAAATCCGAGTACGAGCAGGCAGACCCCACCGTTTCCTGTGGACTCCACTTCGATGTTGATTATCAACAGTTTCGGTTCTGGGCTGGGGATGAGACCGTGGAGATTGGACGCCAACCGACTAAGAGTGAACTTCGCTCAATGGCTAACGACCTCTCAACGTAGTTGTTCCTTGTTGATCTGCCTGCCCCAGCAAGGACAAGTACCCTACTCGCACAGACAGGATTGAATGCGTCTCGCCTTCGATGACGGTACGCTTCTCCTTGAAAACGCTCCTGACACTGTGCCGTATGCCGAATGGGACGACCGTGTTGACGAGTATCGGGCACAGGCACAGTACTATCGTGATATTCGAGAGTGGGCAACTGAGCCCGATGGACAACCTACCCTCGAAGAATCAACAGCTACTGTGGCTGAGTTCAAGAACGACGCTCGCTCTTATTCCAAGTTTCACCTCACGCCGTCCGTTGCTATCGAGCCACGAGATTACCAGCAAGACGCTCTCTCGGCGTGGCAGGATAGCGACCGTCAGGGAAGCGTTGTCCTCCCGACAGGGAGTGGAAAGACCTTCCTCGCCGTTCAAGCGATTGCTGATGCGGGTGTAAGCACACTCGTTGTCGTGCCGACTATCGACCTGATGAACCAGTGGCACGCTACGCTCACGAACGCATTCGGCGATCAACTCCCTGATGGGGTTGGTGTTCTCGGCGGTGGAAGCCACAGCGTGGCGAACATCACGGTCACAACCTATGATTCCGCCTACCGCTACATCAACGAGTACGGCGACAAGTTCGGACTCCTTGTTGTCGACGAGGTACACCATCTGCCAGCTCCGACCTACCAGCAGATTCCTGAAATGACGATTGCCCCGTATCGACTCGGACTCACAGCCACCTACGAGCGTGCTGACGGCAAACACGAGGAGTTGGAAGACCTACTCGGAACGGTCGTCTATCGAGAAGAGGTTGATGAGCTTGCTGGCGAGTACCTCAGCGAGTACGAAACCATCCACCTCGGGGTGAGCTAACAGAAGACGAGCGGGAACAGTACGATGAAGAGTACGGGATTTACCGTGACTACGTGGACAGTCAGGAGTTCGACCTCTGGAAGGAACGTGGGTATCAGGAATTTCTCAAACGAACCTCATACGACCCACAGGGGCGGCGGGCGCTCATCGCCAAACAACGAGCGGAGACCATCGCTCGTACTGCCGACAAGAAGCTCGACACGCTCGACAACCTGCTGAAACGACACCACGACGACCGTACCATCATCTTCACCGCCAACAACGAGTTTGCATACGACATCTCTCAGGAAGGCTCTTACCGAAGATAGCGAAACAGTCCTCTCTGGATTCTGTTAAGACATGCTGTGCAAGATACACGGCGCTTATTCAGCACGGCTCGCCCCAGTTTGGCTGTTTCGCATCTTCGCCCTCGAATCCTGCCAACTTATCGAAATCGCCCGGCATGGAACTAATCTGCTCAACACACCACCCGCTGATATCCTGATTAAACGACCCAGCCATAAGGAACATCATCAACATATCTGTGACGCTGCTGGTGTCCCACTCCCCGATATCCTGATTAAACGACCCAGCCTCAGCGAACATCCCAAACATGTTTGTGACGCTGCTGGTGTCCCACTCCCCGATATCCTGATTAAACGACTCAGCCATAAGGAACATCCTCTTCATATTTGTGACGCTGCTGGTGTCCCACCCGCCGATATCCTGATTAAACAACCCAGCCTCAGCGAACATCTTATTCATACTTGTGACGCTGCTGGTGTCCCACCCGCCGATATCCTGATTAAACGACCCAGCATCCCTGAACATCGCCAACATAGTTGTGACGCTGCTGGTGTCCCACCCGCCGATATCCTGATTAAACGACTCAGCCCCGGCGAACATATACAACATACTTGTGACGCTGCTGGTGTCCCACCCACCGATATCCTGATTAAACGATCCAGCATCCCTGAACATCGTCCGCATAGTTGTGACGCTGCTGGTGTCCCACCCGCCGATGTCCTGATTAAACGACTCAGCACGGAAGAACATCCCCCGCATAGTTGTGACGCTGCTGGTGTCCCACCCGCCGATGTCCTGATTAAACGACCCAGCCCCGGCGAACATCCCCAACATATCTGTGACGCTGCTGGTGTCCGCATTTGTTAGGTCAAATTCGCTCACGGCTGTCCCAACTTGGTCCTCGGTGAATGAACTCTCGCCAAAATTATGTTCTGAAAGTTCGCCATCCCCGAATAACTCGCTGCTATCCGGGGGAAGCACCACACTCACTTCCTCTTCAGCAGTCTCTGTTCCTTCAGCAGTATCCGTCTCTTCAGCAGTATCCGTCTCTTCAGCAGTATCCGTCTCTTCAGCAGTATCCGTCTCTTCAGATGCACCGCACCCGGCAGTTCCAACTGCGCTTAACGCAGCGATTCCTGTAATGAACTGACGCCTATCTGGCATAATGGGAAATTCATCTAAAGAGCAAAAGAATTAATGATAAGTCATACTGGTGTACACTTCTATATCTTGCATGCCAGCTAGTAGCAATATCAGCAGCCTGTCTGTTGTTTCACCAGATTAGGCAAGAGCCCTCAGGAATTCATCGTCCCGTGTATCACACACCAGACCGAGACTGACGAACGAACGGAAATTCTGGAGCGGTTTCGGACGGGAGAGTACTCGATGCTCGCCACCTCACAGGTGCTTGATGAGGGAATTGACGTGCCTGCGGCGAATGTCGGGATTATCCTCTCAGGGAGTGCGTCGAAACGGCAGTACGCACAACGGTTGGGGCGGATTCTCCGTCCGACAGATGACAAACAGCCAGCCCGACTGTACGAGATTATCGCCGAGGACACGATGGAGACCTACGTTTCCGAACAGCGTCGGCAGGGAGTGACTTCAGATGCTAACAGCTGACCTCGCACGCTCACGCACGCACGAAGACAGCATTACCCCGTTGCTCATTGAAACTGACGAGCAACAGTATCGAGAGACGGCTGCGGAACTCATCCAGATTTTCGAGGAGCATCTTGGCGAACCGAAAGGAGAATTGGAAGATACGATTGATCAGCTTACTGTTGCGGATACCGACTACAAAATCGTCCAAGGGCTGGCGAAACTACTGAAAGACGAGTGTGAGTTCGAGACGGTTGCTCCAGTTGACCCACGGGAGATTCGACAGGAGCTTTTCGAGGTTGCAAACAGGAATCACCCGATTGTCCGCCAACCGACGCTCGGTGAGGATACTCAGTCCGTGTGGGTATACAGTACCGTTGCTGACCGACTGGGGATCTCGCTCGGAGAGTGCTATCGGGGAATGTATGCGGACTTAGAGGAAAACAAGCAACTCGTCCGCTTCGGACACCGTGTTTCCGATGGATATGAGAAGGTAGATGAGTCATCCACTACGACACGGTTAACCGGGGATAGTGAGGAGTCCTATGCCGAGGATGCCATCACAGTCGATTGGCTTCTCACTCGATACAATCTGGCTCTGGCACAGGCGGTACTCTATAATGCAACTGAGATGCGAATACGGGTCTGGGACTCATTTGCGACCGTCTTCAGTTATGTCAAGCTATTCGGCTTGATGCACCGCATCTATCCGATTGACAACGACGGCAATCGTGTCTCCAGTACGGACGTTGCTGACGGATATGAGGCGATTCTGGACGGAGCAGCATCTCTCTTCTCGAAATCACGGAAGTATGGGATCCGAATGGCGAACTTTCTGCCAGCCCTCCCGTTGTGCGACCGCTGGGAGATGGAAGCAGATATTCTTGATGATGAAGGTGGTTCACCCAATCGGACGCTCTCGTTTGAGCTTGACTACACGGAGGGATTGTCCTCGCACTACTCAGCACAGGGTGAGTTTGACTCGGACGTGGAACAGACGCTTGCCCAGAAGTGGGAACGAGCGAATACCGATTGGCAACTCCTCCGAGAGGACGACGTGCTGGACTTGGGTGCAGAGGTAATGCTCCCCGATTTCGCTATCGAACACCCAGAGGGGCAACGGGTACTATTCGAGATTGTCGGCTTCTGGACGCCTGAGTATCTTGATGAGAAGCTGACCAAGATACGAGAGGCGAATCGTGACAACCTCATCGTTGCCGTCTCCGAACGACTGGACTGCTCGTCAGAAGACTTCAGCGGGATCGACGACCGTGTGCTATGGTTCAAATCTGGGATTCACGTCTACGATGTCGTTGAGTTGGCTGAGGAATACGCTATCGAGGTTTCGCCGACTCAGTAGTTTCATTCCCGAGTATCACTTTCACCGTGCTTCCCTGAGAGGTTTAAGCACGGAGTGCGAATGGCTACGTGGAGCTTGGAAGACTGTCACACGTTCCAAGTTCCTCCCCCTATGTCAGACACGGCGTCGTGCTCGGTGTATCGCCGGCGCTCCGCGCCGGCTTCCAGCAGGACCTCCGGTCCCGCCCGACTCGCGTGACTCCCGTCGGGTCCGTCTTCTCACGCCCTGAACCGCAGTCGCGGTACAGCGTAGGATTCCTGTTAAACAGTGCTTCTGGAGCCTCACAGAGTCCATTCCATGACGGAGTTGGGAGTGCAGCACGTCGCCGCCATCTGGTGATTGCACGATTGGGAAGTGCCGGCAATGTTTCGACCTCAGGATCTGAGGTACTCGCCTTCGGAGAATTCATTTTGCGAGCGTTCGATTGTTCAGGGGGGTGTATCATACCCGTTCTCGGAGAACCGTTGCTACATCTCCAAGGCGCTCGGATTTCTTCGGGAGGTTTTCGAGTACCGTATCGAGTTCGACTGCGAGCGAGTACTGGTTCTCGTCGCCTCGACCCCTACCCTGCCGCTTGTTGAGCACGTTCGTATCAGCGAGGTCGTTGAGACGGTCACGGAACCGACGATTCGAGAGGACGTTTACATCCACATACTCACAGAAAGTCTTGTACTGAGTGTAGATCGGTGTCGTCGTAGCTGGGGTATCGTCGTGTACCTGGTGATACGTGACCGCCATCAGCGCGAGCATCCGCTGGTTTGGGAGGGTTTGAATCCCCGATTCGATAGCCTTCGTTTCGAGGAAGTCCCGGGCTTCGCGTACGTGCGCTTCAGCGACCGTTGTTTCTCCCCGATCGTCGGCGAACCGGGTCGCACGGAACAGCAGCCGGATGGCTTCGCGGGCATCCCCTGTGTCCTGTGCGCCCAACGCAGCGGCAAGCGGGATCGTGTCGTCACTCAGGATCTCGCTTCGGAGATGCTGGTAGTCTTCGACGTCGTCTTCAAAATACGTGTCCCGGAGGGCACCGACGGCACGCCGTGCGAGGATGTCGCGGAGTTGATTGGCATCGTACGGCTCAAAGCGGACCTCATCCTCGCCGAGACTTGACCGGACATCGGCATCAAGATTCTCCCGGAATTGGAGGTCGTTCGTGATCCCGATCAACGAGAGACGGACACCGTCCGGATTCGACCGCGGGAGTTCATAGAGGATATAGTCGTCGTTGCCGATAGCATCAATCTCGTCAAGGACGACAATAACCGTCCCACCGACCTTCTCTAAGTTTTCGATCACCATATTGAGCAGAGTCTTCCGTTGGTGACCGCTCGGGAGTTCCTCACCGGGGCCAAGCCGCGTCTCACGGAGTCGCTTGACGAGATGCGTCAGGACGTGATAGGAGCCATCCATACCCTTACAGCGGATGTGAACGACTGTGAGGTCCATATCGGAGTCGTCGGCGTACTCCTGCAGTTGGTTTGTCTTGAGACGAATCCCGACGGTCTTCCCCTGACCGGATTGGCCATACACGATTAGGTTGAGTGGTGTCGATCCCATCGTCGCCGGACGGAGAGCAGAGTGGATCTGGTCAAGTTCGACCTCGCGTTCCGGCAGCGACTCGGGCTGGTACGTTTGCTCGTTAGGATTGAGGATGTCCATATCCTCAAAGATCGTGTCTTCGTCGCCGAACGCCTTCATACGCTCTCGGTTTTACATGTTTGTGTATAAAACCCCCGTGTCCTACATATCTTCTTGTCTGACAGGCGGGATAGCGTCCAGAATTTCGTCGTTAGCAATTTTGAGCCAATACCATACATTAGCTGTAGGACAGGGACGGAGGGGGGTGCGTCCAGCAACTCACTGGGGAACCAGACGTAAACTGAAGTACGTAACAACGAGGTACAGAGGGCACGAGGTCGGATCGTCGCGACCGATGGAACAACGATCGTATTCGTTGTCTGTAGGTCAATCCTCCTGGGGAGGGGGGTACGTCCGGCAACGGCCCTCAACGATCATACTCAGGGAACCCACAGTCCACGACGTTTTATCCAGACTCCCTCGAAAGCGTGTCTATGGACTGGAACGTTTCGCGAATCCGGGAGCATAACCTCCGTTCGGTGTGGGAAAACGAGGAGCGGGACTTCACGAGGTGGTTGACAGAGAACATCGGCCTGTTAGCGTCGGAGTTGGGAATAGAGATTGAGGATACACGGGCAGAGGAAGCCGTTGGCGACTTCTCGGCTGATATCGTTGCACGGGAAATGAACACGGGTGAGACCGTCGTTATCGAGAATCAATACGGCAAGACTGACCACGATCACCTGGGAAAACTCCTGACGTACTCGTCCGGAAAGAATGCCGGATTCACGATGTGGCTTGCCGAGGAGTTCCGACCGGAGCATCGGAGCGTGCTCGAATGGCTGAACGAAACTGGGCCAAAAGGAGTGAAGTTCTTCGCGATCAAACCTCGCGTCGTGAGCATCGAGGGATCCGAAGAGCGTGGTTTCGAGTTCGAAGTCGTCGTTGAGCCCAACGAATGGGAACGAGGGGTTAGTGACGGATCCTTTACCGACACCGAGCAAAGCTACCGGCAGTTCTTTGTCGAGATGGTCGACGCATACTCACAGAGGCGTCCTAACTGGTACAAACTCAAGCCAGGGCCTCGAAATTATCTGACGTTCAGTGCTGGAATTTCAGGGGTTAGATTCGGGTGGGTATTTCATCAGGGGCCGGAATTTTCTGTCGAACTCTATATTTCAACGTCGAATAAGGAACGTAACGAGGAGGTATTTGAGGCATTAAAACGAGAACAGACGCGGATTGAGGAGAATTTAGGCGTTGAGTTGGAGTGGGAGCGTTTGCCTCAGAAACAAGCCTGCCGAATCAAGCGGCCGGAAGAGATCAACGGGACAATCACCGAACTAACAGCCGACCAGCGAGAGTACCTAGTCGAGTGGGGAGTGAACGCTATGGATGAATTCCAGGAAGACTTCGAGCCGCGTCTTTCTGCGCTTGGCTCCAACTGACTGCTGAACGATTACATCGGCGCATCGAATTCACTACGTGGGTGACTTACATCCTATCCGTCTTGTCGGACGCACCCCCCTCCCCCTCCACGCCCACTTTGGACTATAGCCTCTGTTGAGGTTCCAGCGTTGGGGGGAGGTTTCGGCAGGTGTGCTGAGAGCGAGGTGTGGATCCCGTGCAGTTAGCTAATCGCTTGCTATTGCCTGAGGGTGTAATAGAACTCTTCTCACACCGTGATGATCGTGCTTCCCGGATTGTCTCCGCATTCGTAGTTGGTGATTGCGACGACGAGGCGAAGGCACAGCGCGAGGGACACTTGTGCTCGCGCGTGGACGCGGCCTCGGGCGTGCGTTCGCCCGAGGCCGCAGTGCTTCACTGATTCGTTGGTTCGTTCGACTCCAGTACGGCGGTTGTACGTCCCATCCAACGTGGACTACTTCAGCTGTACGTCCTCGCTGTGTTGTTCGGTGCGGTTTTCGACCCTGTACTCGATGTCTTTCGGGTCGTCGGTGTTTCGCGCGTTGTACGGGGCGACTGGCACGACCCCTGCGGCCAGCAGGTGGTCGTGCCAGTCAAGCGTGTCGTAGGCGCTGTCACCGACCATCCAGATCGGCTTGGCGACAGCGAACGCGTCACGCGTGACGCGCATCGCCGTCTCCTCTGGCGCTTGTTTGCTCTCGGTGAACTCAGCTGCAATCGGGATCTTTTGCCCGGTCGAGACGATTGTACAGCCGTAGCCGTGGTAGTACTCGTCGTCGGTTGGATCATAGCACTTCAATGCGTCTTGATCGGCAGGCATCGCCCTCACATCTGTTGAATCGATGCAGTATGTCGAGTCGAGCAGGCCGCCCGGCCCGGCCCGCTCGACGAGCCGGTTGAGGACTTCGTCAACAACGTGTTCAAGATCAGTGAGAAAGCGATCGAGCGCGTCTCTCGACGGCGGTCGATCGAACCCACAACTCAGCCAGACAACTGTGTTCCGAAGCTTCCGTTCAACGGGACGAATCCCGTAGATGTCCTTGTAGTAGCAGTGGAGAAAGCCACGCATCAGCGCTGGTGGCTCGTGGTCTCGTGTTCGCCCCGTCTCCGCCGGGGCGAACACGTCGAACTCTTCAGAAACTCGAAGGAGAGATGCTCAAACAGCACTAGCGTCTCTGTCTCTACGACATTGAAGAACGAGTCTACCGAAGGGTCATCTTGCAGGGTCGCTGAGTCCATACCACCTCAGCCTTCGCCCTGCTCTTTGGTGTGCTACTCGTTCTATGACACCGTTTAAAACTATGTACTAGCATACCGAACCAACACGGCACATGGGACTCGCGGAGTTTGGCTCGATGGCCATAGCTGGACTCGTCACGAGTCACGTCGGTGCTGCGGTGCTGAGTCTCGGCCTGTGTGTCTACGTCGGCCGCAACTACTGGCACCAGTCACTGGGGCGAGCTTTTGTCGGTATGGTCGGGATGACAACGATTTGGATGGTCGCATCGATTGCCCGCGTGTTCACTACGAGTCTCGACGCCTTCCTCGCGGTCTCGGTCGTGAAATACGTGGGTATCTCGATGCTTGCCCCGTCCCTACTCGTCTTCGCACTGCTGTACGACGGGAGAGATTACTTGCTGACGCGACGAAGACTCGCGGCGCTACTCGTCATTCCAGTGGCGTCCTTACCCGTGGTCGCCACGACACAGCTTCATGAACTGTTCTATACGGCCTATGAGACTCGCTCGCTCGCGTCGATGTCCGTCATCTCCATCGTCGAGGTGGGACCACTGTACTGGCTGTTCGTCGTCTATAGCTGGACAATCTTCGCCGTCGCGTCAGCCTTACTCGTCTATGCGGGATTCAGGCGATCGCGGTTCTATCGTAGTCAACTGGTGTTCGTACTGCTTGGTGTCCTCGCTGCCTGGGTCGCAAACTTCGCGTACGTCTTTTTCAACTGGCCCCACGTCGCCGTCGATCCGACACCCTTCGGACTCGCACTATCGAACGTCCTACTGGCGCTGGGTGTCTTCTCGAGTGACCTTGTCGACATTTCACCCGCGGCCCGGTACGCGGTTCTGGACACCATCGAGGACGGCGTCGTCGTCCTGGACCACGACGACCGCGTCGTGGACGTCAACCACGCTGCCAGACCCCTGATGGAGAGCAACGGCACAATTGGTGAGCCGGTAACCGAGGTGTTCCCGCAGAAAATAACCGGGTCGGAGACAGGCGGCGCGAGCACAGTCGAACTCACAGTCGATTCACGACGGCGTTTTTATCGCCGCAGACGGCTGCCGATTGGCTCCAAGGGATCCAGAGGGAGTGTTATTGTCCTCACAGACGTTACCGCCGAAACGGAGTCCCAGCAACAAGCCGAACAAGCCCGCGGGAGACTCCGGCAAGCCATCGATCTCATCCCGGATCCGATCTTTGCGAAAGATCTGGATGACGAAGTCCTGCTCTCGAACGAGGCAAATGCCACGCTACACGGCATGAAGCCGGCGGAAATCGAGGGGAAACGGGAACGGGACATCGAACCTGAGGTCGGGAATATCGATGACTTCGATAAGTATCGACAGCGCGAACTCGCGGCCGTAAATACGGGTGGTCCGTTGACATCCGAAGAAGAACTGATGGGGCCTGACGGTGAAACAAAGATTTTCAAGACAACGAGAATCCCGTTCGAGACTGCTGGCGATGACGAGAGCGCGGTTCTTGGCTACGCTCGTGACGTGACCGACCTCAAAGAATACGAACAGGAACTCGAAGCGACGAAAGAGCGACTCGAACGGACAAACGAGGAACTGGAGACGTTGAATCGAGTCCTCCGCCACGACATCGGGAACGACGCCATCGTCATCGGACGACTTGCGCAAAAACTTGAACAACACGTCGATGAAGACGGACAGGAACATCTCGACGCCCTGCTGGATCGGGGTGAGCATATTGGGGAGATGACGAACAATCTGCGGAATCTAATGCAGGCGACGCTGGACGAGCAGAGTGAACTCGAGCCAGTGCGACTCGACACGATTCTCGAAGCCGAAATCGAGAGCATGTCTGCTTCCCACGAGAACGCCAGCGTCACCGTCGACGGTGACATACCACGGGTGAGCGTACGGGCCGACCGGATGCTCTCGTCGGTGTTCCAGAATCTCCTGCGAAACGCAATCCAGCACAACGACAAGGCTGTGCCAGAAGTTACCGTCGCAGCCCACGCCCACAAGGAGGTCGTCATCGTCGAAGTCGCCGATAACGGTCCCGGCGTCCCCGACGACAGCAAAGACGACATCTTCGGGAAAGGCGAGCGGGGCCTCCAGAGCAAGGGGACTGGCATCGGCCTGTATCTAGTCACCAAACTGCTCAATCGGTACGGCGGAACCGTCCACGTTCGGGACAGGGTGTTATATAATGCCACAGACAACTGTGGGATAGACGATGATGGGAGACTCTGCCTCGCAGCCGGGGCGTCAGCGACCGAGCAGGGAGAACCCGACGGGTCGGTGTTCGTCGTCGAACTCCCGAAAATCGAGTGGCCGCCAGTCTAATCGCATCTGTCTGTATATGCACGTATGGATCACGGGGAGCCGGGCGGGGGGACACCGATGGTGAAACATCTGTCAGGAGAGGCGGGTCAATCCGACGACGGCGTCAGGAGTGACTCGGCGTGACCGGAGACCGACCGCGAGTGTCGACCGGGGCGGACATTCAGGTTCTGTTCGTCGACGACGACGAGCAGTGGGCCACGTTGACTGCAGGGGACATCGAATCCGAGGCGGCGGACGTCCATGTTACCGTCGTGGGGAGCGCCCACGAGGCACTCGACGCGCTCTCGGCCGAGGTCGATTGTATTGTGGCGGACTACCGGATGCCGGGGAAAAACGGGATTGAGTTGCTCGAACGCGTTCGCGAGGAGCACCCGCGGCTCCCGTACCTGCTCGTGACCAGCCAGGGCAGCGAGACAGTCGCCTCGCGAGCGCTGGACGCCGGGGTTACCGACTACCTCATCAAGGACTACGGAACTGACCAGACCCGAGATTTCGTCAACAAGATCCACACGTCGGTCGAACACAACCGACTCCAGCGTGCGATTGAGGAGAGCGAGGAGCGCTACCGGACAGTGACCGAGCAGAGCCACGACGGAATCGTTATTTTGCAGTCCGGCAAACTTCGGTTCTGCAACGAGCGGCTGATAGAACTGACGTGTCGGGAACGGGAGAGCTTACAGGACGGTGACATCGTCGCGGATATCGTCCACCGGGACGACCGCGACCGGGTCAGAGCCGTCATCGATAGCTGGTTCGAGGGTGACGAACAGTCACTGCTACACGAGGCACGCATTGTCCGGCCCGATGGGACGATCCGTCACTGCGAGTACACGGGCGGACAGATCGACTACAGGGACGAGCCAGCGGTGATGGTCTCGATTCGGGACGTCACCGAACGGATTCGACGCGAGCGCGAACTCCGGTGGGAACGCAATCTCAACCGAACAATTCAGGAAGCACTGGTCGAGTCGCGCAGTCGCGGCAGTCTTGAACAAAAAGTGACAGACCAGTTACAGCATCACGGGTACGCACTGGCGTGGATCGGCGAGCAAGCCGGGGGTGGAGTAGTTCCGCGGCATGTCGGTGGAGACAGCCGATACCTCGAGACCATCGACCGCTCACTCGATGCCGAGGACTCGGACGGGGAGCCGAGTGTTCTGGCAACGGCGACTGGTGGGGCACAGTTCTGCGAGAACGTTGCGAACCTGTCCTCGGCGGCGTGGGCCGCCCGTGCTGTCCAGCACGACTACCGGAGTTGTGCCGCCGTTCCGCTCGTCCACAACGACATCGCCTACGGAGTGCTGGCAGTGTACCAAGAACAGCCCGACCGCTTCGACGAGACGGAGAAGCGACTGCTGCGGGAACTGGCAGATACCGTCGCGTTTGGCATTCACAGCCTGGAAACCCGTGACGCGCTCGTGGCCGACCAGTCAGTCGAGGTGACCGTCGAGCTGTCCGACGGCCACTACCTCCTCTACCCTGCGCGTACGGGCGCCTTCGGGCACTCTGAGACCGTCGATATCGTTGGTACAGTCCCGGTCGACGACGAAACGGCGTTACAGTACATCGAGGTTCCCGGCGAGTCGGCGACAACCATCCGCGACGCTGTCGATGACTGTCCAGCCGTGCGGGAGACTGCCGTCGTGACCGACGACGACCCGACGCGGTTGCGGGTGACCGTGACAGATCCCGTCCCCGAAGTTCATCTCGCCACCCGGGGGATAGTCGTCGGATCGACGACCGTCGCCGCCGAGACCGCGACGCTCTCGTTCGAACTCGAATCGAGGGCGGATCTGCGTCCCACTGTCGACTCCCTGGAGGACGCGTTCGGGTCGATCTCGGTTCGCACTATCGCAGACGGCACTCCCGAGTCGGCGAACGATGGCGACAGTCCCGATACGAACGCCACCCTCACCGACAAGCAACTGCGGGCACTCAAGACAGCCCACTACAACGGCTACTTCGAGCAACCGCGGGAGAGTTCCGCGACCGAGATCGCCGACCTGCTCGGGGTTTCTCACCCCACTTTCCTCCATCATCTTCGGGCGGCCCAGCGCAAACAGTTACGGCCGCAGTTCGAGTGAGGTCGGCGCTATGCGGCACTAATCTATAATAATCACTATGACGCGGTCAGTACGGAGCTGATACTGTCTAGTGTGTCATAGAAGGGTTCACACACCGTGTTCTGGTCTTCGATAAACTGCCAATATAGAGGCTATATCCATCGACGTGTGACTTCGTGTGCGACAGTTGTCGGAATGAAGATCCAGAGGAGAACGAATCCGATCGTCTCAGGAGATGGCGCGGAGTCCACGAAGCCACTGTAGAAAAACAACGCTCCTGTGGCGATAACTGCGACAACGGTTGAGATGTATTGCGGATCAAGCCACGAGTTCGGAACGTCAGTCTCTGACATTAGCGGCCCTTCGTCATAAATTCGTTAAATGATTGCTATATCTAACGACGACTGCGCACAATCACCGAGCCACTGTTGCAAATCGAATGTCGATGAGATCAAACGCCCGTGAACGATTCTATGACACGCTGTTGATGGCTATACTCACATGAGCAGTTCCGCCGCACCGTACTGGCGGAATCGCTCATGAAGTGATAGCCGACAGGAGTCCGACTGGCTGCAACGGCGATTACGGGTGGGCGAGTATGTCAATACTGCTATCAATATTGGTGCTTTTGTTCAACAGTGCCACCATCGTGCCCGTCTGCAGCTTGGTTCCCCTATCGATGAGCCGGTATCGCCCCATACACTATAATTATATTTGATGATAAATCCGAAACACGGGCGAAATTTACACATGTAGATATCGATTTTAAATGGGATTTTCGCATCTATCCACATATGAGCGCCTACCCCCGAACTGAACTTGTGGATGATAGTTTGCTATCGAGGGTTACGCTGTCGGGCGTTGCCCATCGACCCGAGGTAGTGACACAGCAAAAGCGGGCGTGTTCAGTCAGGACACCTCTGTCCGGTACAACTGTGAGGCGTCGGCCCGTTCCCGGGAGACGACTCTCGGGTGGTGGTTCGATGAGTGGACAGCGTTTTGAGACCGCTTCGGGCTACAACTGTCCGGGTTTGGGCATAGGTATCCATACGGGGGGGTCTCGGTGACGGGCTCAGGAGGTGATCACCGGCACAAGAAGCTACAGTCACTATTTATGGCTGTACTGATAGTCTGTTCTTCAGTGTTCATAACGGTCAGTCTCGCTGGAACTGTTGGAGCAGCCAACACCAGTGCGCCAGTGTTCAACTCCGGCAACGCGCCCTCGTTTGCGGAGGGGAGTACTGGAACGGTTATCGACGTTGAGGCGACTGACGGCGACGGCGGCAGCAACGACAGCGGTATCACCTACTCACTGGTTGGCGGAACCGACCAGTCAGCGTTCAGTATCAACTCGACGAACGGCGAACTGACCTTCGACAGTGCGCCGGACTACGAGAACCCGAGCGACTCGGATACTAACAACGATTACGTGGTCGACGTGCAGGCCGACAACGGCTCCGCGACGACCACGCAGACGATAACTGTCACCGTCACCGACGTGGATGAGGCACCGACAGCTCCGGACGACAGTTCACAGAGTACCGACGAGGACACCGCGCTCTCGATCAGCGACGGCAACAGCAATGACCTGAAGGAACTCGCTTCCGACCCCGACGCTGGCGACACACTCTCGTTCGTCACAATCGACGGCCAGACCTTCTCGGATGGAAGTACGGTAACGCTCAGTTCCGGTGCGACCGTCACGGTCAACAGCGACGGGAGCTGGACTTATGACCCCAATAGCCAGTACGAATACCTTACCAGCGGCCAGAGTGTGACCGATAGCTTCACCTACACGATAGAGGACGGCGACGGCGACTCGGACTCGGGGACGATCACGGTCACCGTCACCGGCGTCGACGACACGACGCAGTTTGACTTCTCGGGCATCTACAACGCCGATGTCGTTCGCGGGACGGGAAGTTCGGCAGGCGACTTCGACGGCGGGGGCGGCATACTCGTCTCCTCGTCGGTAGCACAAAACAACGGGAACTCAGGGACTGACGGTGTTCCCGACGACGGTGTCTTTGCCGCGACGAGCACGCACCCGCGCATTGATCTCGCCGACTTCGACACTGTCGACAGCAACGCGTGGCAGGCACCGGGAACTGGAAGTGTCACATCCTCCGTCGATAACGGTGAATACAGCAATGTCCACGTTATCGCCTCGGCTGGCGGGGCCGGAGTGGGGAGTCCGGCACGGTTCGAGGTTACCTTCCAGTACCAAGACGGGACGAGCGAAACATCACAGGAGTTCACCGTTCCTGACTGGTTCGGCACGCCGCCGAGCGACCCCGGGTACGCCCTCCGCGACGGGATGGATCGATGGTTTGATGGAGCATACGAGGACGCTAACGACCCGGGAATCTTCGGCTATGCGATCCCGGCGGATTCGACGAAGACATTGACTGATGTCACGATCGATGTCACCGAAAACCAGGCCGGGTCGTTCAATTTCTTCGGTGGGGCAGCGACCCAGGCGACCAGCGATGTCGTCAGCAAGTCGCCGACGTTCACGCAGGAGTCGTCCGGCACGATCAGCGTCTCCACGAGTGAAGACCAGACGCTCGATCTGACGAGCGCGCTGGAAGTCGAAGACAGGTCCAGCAGCGACACGTTGACCTTTACTGTCGACAGCACGCCGACGGACGGCACCCTCTCCGGGGTCGACGGTGAAACGATCAGTGTCTCTGGCGAGACAGTCCACGCCCTGAGTTCCTCGCCGCAGTACGACCCCGATACCGGATTCACCGACAGCGACTCCTTCGATGTCACGGTCGAAGACGGCGACGGGAACACCGCGACGGCGACAGTTAGCGTCTCGGTTGACGGTGCGCCCGTGTTCAACTCTGTCGCGACAGCCTCTGTCGATGAGGGCACAACAGGCACGGTGTTAGACGTGCAGGCCGACGATGGGTATGGTGGGAGCAACGACACCAACGTCGACTATTCGCTCGTTGGCGGAACTGACCAGTCAGCGTTCAGCATCAACTCGACGAACGGCGAACTGACCTTCGACAGTGCGCCGGACTACGAGAACCCGAGCGACTCGGATACTAACAACGATTACGTGGTCGACGTGCAGGCCGACGACGGATCCGCGACGACCACGCAGATGATAACTGTCACCGTCGACGACACAGACGACGTCGATCTCAATCTCACGGTGACGGACACACCGTCGTCGACGTTACAAGCGGGCGAGAGTGTTTCCTATACCTACACCGTGGCGAACGATGGCTCAGTCCGGGGCAGCGATGTCACGGTCACGAGCACGGTTCCCACCGGAGCGTCCGGCATCGATGGCTACTCTTACAGCGTCAGTTCGACCGGCGGCGACAGCGCGAGCGGATCAAGTACGTCTGTCGACCTAGATCTCAGCGCGGGCGAGACGGCGACCGTCACGGTGTCTGGCACGGTCGGCTCAGGCGCCGAGGGAACCCTCGACCACAGTCTTTCGTCGGCCCCAGGCACGGGGAACACTGACCCGACGCCGAGCGATTCGGGCAGTGTCGTCACTATCGATGTCGGGCTCAACACGACGCGGCTGGACGTGGTTTTCCTGTTCGACGATTCTGGCAGTATGGGCGGGATCAGGGACACTCTCAAGCAGAACATCCGACAGACAGCGGAGAATCTGCAACAGAGGGGCTTTGACTCGCAGTACGGACTGATCGGCTACCTCGGTGGCCCGGACAACTCCGAAGACACGAGTCTGGACCAGGACATGACGTCGAACGTCGGCGCACTCAACCAGTCACTGGAGCAGGACCTGACGTTCTCTGGCGGGACCGAGAACATCACCAATGCAATCCACGAGTCGTACACCGACGCGGAGTTCAAGCGGCCGTCGTACCAAGACAACTCCCGAACCGTCCTCGTCGTCGCGACGGACGAACCGGACAACGGTGATGGCTCACTCGAAGACGCACGTGTCAGAGCGCTCCGCACCCTCAATCAGGAACAGGGCTGTTTCGTCGCCGTGTCGAGCAGTTCGACCGGTGATAACCAGCCACGGACCTGGGCGACGGGCGGCAGCGTGTCGTCGCCCAACGAGGGATCGGTCACCCTCAACAATTACGGGGGCTGGATCGACTCTGGATCCCTGGATAGCTCACTCGACGAGGACCTTACCTCGAATATCCTGTCGTGTGCGGCCGACGGCACCGACTCGGACGGCGATTCGCTGACGGACAACACCGAAAACGCGCTCGGGACTGACCCGAACAGCGCCGACACTGACGGCGACGGGATCGACGACGCGGCCGAAACGAACGGCGGAACCGTCGTCGACACTGACGACGACGGTACCATCGACGCACAGGACAGTGACAGCGACGGCGACGGCATCTTGGACAGTACGGAAACCGAGGCCGACGACGACGGTGACGGCATCCCGAACTACGTCGACACCGACTCGGACAACGACGGTATTCCAGACAGTCAGGAAGGGACGAGCGACAACGACGGGGACGGTACGCCGAACTATCTCGACATCGACGCCGACGGCGACGGCGCGAGTGACCTCTCGGAGGGGACCGGTGACAACGACGGTGACGGTGACCCGAACTACCTCGACAGCGATGACACTATAACGGTTGACACTGACGGGGACGGGACGAACAACCTGAACGACGACGACGACGACGGCGACGGTATCCTCGATAGCACTGAAGGAATCGAAGACATCGACGCAGACGGGAAGCCGAATCAAATTGATACCGATAGCGATGGTGACGGGATCCCTGATAGAGAGGAAGAAGACGCCGACAACGACGGCACTGACGACACCCCGACGGACGGAGCGACGACCGACACTGACGGCGACGCGGTTCCCAACTACCTCGACGAAAACAGCGACAACGACGCCTACACCGACGCCCAAGAGGGAACCACTGACAGCGACAACAGTGGCGTCTACGATGCCTACGAGAGTGGAGTCAGTGGCGCTGACCCGCCTGTATTCAACTCCGGGACGACCTCGTCGTTCGTGGAGGAGAGCACGGGGACAGTCATCGACGTGCAGGCGACCGACGGTGACGGGGGAAGCAACGACGCCAACGTCGACTACTCACTCGGCGGGACTGACCAGTCTGCGTTCAGTATCGACAGCAGTACCGGGGTCATAACCTTCGACAGCCAGCCGGACTACGAGAACCCCACCGATAGCGACACCAGCAACGACTACGAACTGACCGTCACTGCGAGCGACGATGTCGGCCTCACCAATACTCAGAGCATCACCGTCTCGGTCACCGTCGAATCTACTGGTGGCGGTGGTGGCGGCGGTGGTGGCGGCGGTTCCACTGCTGATACCACCGACCCAACGGCTGATGCCGGGAGCGACCGACTCACCACCGAAGGAGCGGAGATTTCCTTCGACGGGTCGGCATCCTCGGACAACGAGGGCATCGACAGCTACGAGTGGGACTTCGGCGACGGCACAACATCCTCCGGGGCACAGACCACGCACACCTACACGGACAACGGCACCTATACCGTCGAGCTAACCGTGACCGACGACGCAGGCAACGACGGAACGGATTCAGTGACCGTAACCGTCCAATCAGCTACCCAGACCAGTTCTGAAAACCAAACCGACACTGGCGGTAACGAAACCACGGACAGCGACTACAGCGCCACCGCCGGTGCATCGGGGTACGTCACCGAGGTCGGGTCGAGTGTGAGCCTCGACGCGAGCGCGTCGACACTCCCCGAGGACGGTTCCCCGACCTACGAGTGGGACATCGGCGACGATAGCACCGTCGACTACACCGGCCAGACCGTGGGCCACCAGTTCACCCAGACGGGACAGCGCAACATTTCGCTGGCTGTCCACGCCGACGGGCAACTCTGGACAGACAGCCTCACTATCGAGGTTGGAGACACCGTCCCACCGTCCGCCGTCATCGACGCGCCAGCAAGTGTGACCAACGGCTCAGCCGTCACCGTCGACGCGTCTGCCTCTTCTGATGCGGGCGGTATCGCCAGCTACGAGTGGGACTTCGGCGACGGCACGACGGCCACTGGCCCGGCGAGCACGACAGCAACGCACACCTACACCAGTCCGGGTGCGTACACAGTAACGCTGCAGGTGACCGACAAGGCTGGCAATATCGGCACGACCACGGCCGAAGTTCGTGTGAACGGCCCAACGGCACAGCTCGACACCGACGCGATATCCTTCGGGACCACGCCGGTGAACAACACCAACACGACGACGGTCGAACTGGCCAACGACGGAAACACGCCACTGACTGTGTTTGACCTCAGCGTGGCCGGTCAGAACCCCGACTCGTTCACTATCAGTGAGAATACCGCAGACGGAGTACTCCGAGTTCAGTCCGGCCAGACGATCGACCTTGCAGTGTCGTTCTCACCACCAGCGACGGGTACCCAGACCGCGACGCTAACGGCCGAGACAAACCACACCGACCACGACGTCGAGCTTTCGGGAACCGGAACGAGTAGCTCGCTCGATGTGGCGTCCTCGCTCGCGCTTGGCAACGTCTCTACTGGAGAGACCCAGACAGAAACAGTCGAGTTTACCAACACCGGCGACACTGCCCTCAGCGTTGGAACTGCCAGCATCGTCGGCAGTGCGAGCGATTCGTTCACCGTCACGTCGGCACCATCGACGATAGAGCCGGGCGAATCTGCGTCGGTGACGGTGCAGTTCACCCCGACCCAACCCGGCGAACAGACCGCGACGCTACGACTTCAAACCGAGACCGGAACCACGGTCGGGGCGGTTCCAATTTCGGGTGTGGGCCGTGGTCCAGCGGTACAGTTTGCCGGGCGGAATCTCGACTTTATAGGTGTCGGGACGAGCGAGAGTGCGACCGGCACGATAACGCTCGAGAACACAGGCAACGAGCCACTCGACGTGGCCAATGTCAGTATGTCGGGCACAGATGCGCTCGCGTTCGAGGTCGGCACCGTCCCGGACAGTATCGCGCCAGGGGCCAGCGAACAGGTCAACGTGACCTTCGAACCGGCGGCCGATGGCGCGTTCGACACCACGCTCGTGGTCAACTCGAACGCCTCGTCCCCGCCGGACAACACATCCGTCACTGGGACTGCAATCGGTGCGTCGGTCAGTGTGACTCCCCGGACCGGTAACTTCGAGAGCATTGGGGTCGGTGAGACTGGCTATCTGGAGTTCTCCGTGACGAACCTCGCCAGTTCACAGACGAATCTGTCCGTCGAGTCGACGCTTTTGACCGGTGCGGACCCCGAACCGTTCGATATCGTCGATGGCACTGCGCCGTTCGACATGGCACCGGGCGAGAATCGGACGGTCAACGTCTCGTACTCGCCGACTGATGCCGGCGAGAGCGACGCGCAGTTGCAGATTCTCAGCGACGCGAGCAACCAACCACAGATTACCATCTGGCTGTCGAGTTCGGACACGTACATCATTGTCCAAGAGATTGACAGTGTTGACGCCGACGACAACACCTCCGATAACACGACTGACAACGCCGCCGACGAGCCAATGTCGACAGTCTCGGTGCAGGGTCGAAACGTTGAGAACGGTGAGGAGTTGTCTGTGAACATATCCCAACCGGGGACTCGCACGCAGAGTGCGGAGTTCACCGTTCTCAATATGACCGTTCGCAACGAAGCGAACTTCGACATCAACGTGACCCACTCGAACAGTCCGGTTAGCAACGAGAGTGCGACCTACGAGCCAGCCAACCGGACGGTCACCCAGTACGTCGAACTGGAACACTCAGTCAACTCGAGTACGACCTACGACGACACCGGCGTGACCTTCAGACTGCAACGGTCCGCGCTCCCCGATGGCGCCCCACCGGAGACAGTGACGCTGACGCGGTATTCCGATGGCGAATGGAACGAAATGTCGGTGGAACTGGTCGGCAAGTCGAACACGCACTACTGGTACAGCGGGGAGACACCGGGCTTTTCGCAGTTCGCCGTCTCCGTGCCGAATGCGTCAGCGGTTGGAAACGAGAGTTCGCTCGATAGCCAGCCCAACGACACTGAGGCCACCGAGACGGACACGAGTATCGCGACCACAAGTAGCGATGGTGACGGTGGCGGCCTGCCGATACTCGGAGTCGGACTGGCCCTTGTGCTCGTTATGCTACTCGTTGTGGTGGTCTGGTTGAACCGGGACGAGGAGGCAGAGAACTGATATCACTCAACGGTAATCCCTGGAGATTTGGTAACTCGGCTTTGAACCTCAGCTTTGCACGTTGTCGTATTGACATTTATACTACGGGAACGGTTGATAGGAGCGGTCTGCTGGTCGATATTGGAAATCACTCGCACAGTAACTCCGGTCTGCTGGAGTAGTGAAGGCGACGTTCACGCTACTAGCTCCACTCACGGAGTGTACGCAGTACTCGGCTTGACCCGGTATATTCGTCAGAGCACGGCCTCAGCCGTCATATTCGCCCGATTAAATGTTAGATTCCCAACGTGCAAAGCCGAGATACGAGTAGGTAGAGATAATTAAAACTACATATTAAAGCGGGGAAGTCAGCCTTGCTACCAAACGTGGTCTGCGAAAGGTAGTGTCGGCTTCCTCCCCGAGGTCAAGCCTCGGGGTATCCGCCTTGTCCGCTGATGAAATACCAGACGTTGTTTGGAGGACGGGGTCCATCTGAAACACGGCTGGGAGAACAGCAAAGACCCAGGCGTGGAGCTTCGACCCCACAAGGGCCCATCTGAAACGTGGCCCGAAGCCGGTGGTCCAAGTCGTATCAACTTCGACCCCACAAGGGTCCATCTGAAACGACGACAGGCAGCCGAAGATCGTCGTCGATGATCCCACTTCGACCCCACAAGGGTCCATCTGAAACGGTGTCCTCGGGGTTCCATAGACGGGTTGTGTACTTCGACCCCACAAGGGTCCATCTGAAACCACGCCGCGTCCGAAGCAACTGCCACGCACGGCCACTTCGACCCCACAAGGGTCCATCTGAAACCTCAAACCGGATCTGGCGGGTCCCCGGCGGCAGCTCACTTCGACCCCACAAGGGTCCATCTGAAACCTGTGTGATTTCCTCCTCGGAACGTAGCACTTCAACTTCGACCCCACAAGGGTCCATCTGAAACAGGGGTGGGAGTTGGCGCCCTCATGTGCCGCTCCGGCTTCGACCCCACAAGGGTCCATCTGAAACGCATTGTGTGGCACCCACTCACCACGGGTGGGTACGCTTCGACCCCACAAGGGTCCATCTGAAACCCGTCAGCGTCACTCGCTCGGACTGCGTCGGCGTGCTTCGACCCCACAAGGGTCCATCTGAAACTCGCGGTGGAGGCGGCCGTGTTGCGTCCAGGTCCGCTTCGACCCCACAAGGGTCCATCTGAAACCGGGCCCGATCACCTCCTCCTGGGCAGTCTCTCGGCTTCGACCCCACAAGGGTCCATCTGAAACTCGAGCAAGACTGCCGCCGCGTTGAAGTAAATCAGCTTCGACCCCACAAGGGTCCATCTGAAACTGGCTAATACGACCGTTCCAGGTGACGAATGGGTTGCTTCGACCCCACAAGGGTCCATCTGAAACCTTAGTAGGGGCCACACGCTAAGTCGGAGCCAGTAGCTTCGACCCCACAAGGGTCCATCTGAAACAACTGTCTATCGTAGCGGGAGCCGCGACCGGGACGCTGCTTCGACCCCACAAGGGTCCATCTGAAACACATCGACGAACGCCTGGGTCGCGCGGCCCTCCCAGCTTCGACCCCACAAGGGTCCATCTGAAACTCGGCGCCGAAGCGGCCCGTTTCGTCCTGCAGTTGGCTTCGACCCCACAAGGGTCCATCTGAAACCGGCCGTGGACACCCGATCCAATTACAGATAGCAGCTTCGACCCCACAAGGGTCCATCTGAAACCCTCGCCGCTGTCGTCGTCGGTGACAGCCGGCGGGAGCTTCGACCCCACAAGGGTCCATCTGAAACCCGCGACGGCGCTCGACGCGCTGCTGAACCTCTACGCTTCGACCCCACAAGGGTCCATCTGAAACCGACCTCTTAGAGGAGGTGGAGCAATGGCGGCGGGAGCTTCGACCCCACAAGGGTCCATCTGAAACCTGGAGACTGGTTTCGACGGCGCGAACCCTGGGGTTGCTTCGACCCCACAAGGGTCCATCTGAAACCGTTATTTTACCGTCGGTGTCGTGATTCATAGACTGCTTCGACCCCACAAGGGTCCATCTGAAACACCAATACCAGCCAAACCACAACTATGCAAACCAATCGCTTCGACCCCACAAGGGTCCATCTGAAACGCGTGCGGTGTTACCACAAGTGCAAGTGACGCCCGCGCTTCGACCCCACAAGGGTCCATCTGAAACCGGCGGTATGGAGGCCCTCTCGGGCATCGTCCAGAAGCTTCGACCCCACAAGGGTCCATCTGAAACCCCTCCCAGCCGCCGAGGCCGTCGGAGTTGTACCCGGCTTCGACCCCACAAGGGTCCATCTGAAACCGGATAATGGCCGGGAACGTCTAAGACGTTCGTGGTAGCTTCGACCCCACAAGGGTCCATCTGAAACCCGCCGACATCGTCGCCAAACTCCCGGCTCGGGTCGCTTCGACCCCACAAGGGTCCATCTGAAACGAGGGCGACGGCGTGATCCCGCGGCTTCGGCGGATCGCTTCGACCCCACAAGGGTCCATCTGAAACCCGCTGCCGGTCGAGGTCGACAACGTCCCGCTCGCTTCGACCCCACAAGGGTCCATCTGAAACCTCATTTACACGAACGGGATTGACATTCGAGACTTGCTTCGACCCCACAAGGGTCCATCTGAAACCGGCAGAGTACGGGGATGATGTACTCACCACGCAGGCTTCGACCCCACAAGGGTCCATCTGAAACTCGAACGCTTCATAGATCTGATCCACATTCTGTTTGGCTTCGACCCCACAAGGGTCCATCTGAAACCCGGATCGACCTGGACCAGTCGACCGGCCTCCGCTTCGACCCCACAAGGGTCCATCTGAAACACGGCGCCGGCGATGACCCACACCCACACCGCGAGCAGCTTCGACCCCACAAGGGTCCATCTGAAACACCACAATGAACGACGACCAACGCGAACACATAGCCGCTTCGACCCCACAAGGGTCCATCTGAAACCTTCCCGGCTTCAGGGGTGGGGGTTCCGTCTCCGGCTTCGACCCCACAAGGGTCCATCTGAAACCACGACCGGGTGAACGAAGCGGCTGAACAACTAGCGGCTTCGACCCCACAAGGGTCCATCTGAAACGAACTTGAGTGGGGGCTCCGAGACGCTAATAACACGCTTCGACCCCACAAGGGTCCATCTGAAACCCTCGCGGCATACTGTACTGAGGTTCGCCAGCGGGGCTTCGACCCCACAAGGGTCCATCTGAAACTTGGGCTCGTTTCGGTACTCGTGTTCGTACTCGACGCTTCGACCCCACAAGGGTCCATCTGAAACACTGTGGGGAGCCGTACGAAAGCTACATGGAGCACCTGCTTCGACCCCACAAGGGTCCATCTGAAACTCCGTTCCGTCTTCCCAGCCCCAGCCGCGCAATTCGGCTTCGACCCCACAAGGGTCCATCTGAAACGGGAAGCGACCGGATTAGAGTATGTCTTTGGGACGCTTCGACCCCACAAGGGTCCATCTGAAACCCGACCTCGTCGGCCAGGCTCTCGCCGTCGCGGTCGCTTCGACCCCACAAGGGTCCATCTGAAACCGGGTCCCGCGTCGGTGTGTCGGTTGTCGTGGGGTCGCTTCGACCCCACAAGGGTCCATCTGAAACACGCTTGAGCCCGGCACCTACGACCTCCGGCTCCAGCTTCGACCCCACAAGGGTCCATCTGAAACCCGCGCTCGAGCTTGACGTGCCACCCGTGTTCGTCCGCTTCGACCCCACAAGGGTCCATCTGAAACAGTGTCGATTATTATTGACAGCACTGTCAACCCAGCTTCGACCCCACAAGGGTCCATCTGAAACACGAGTTGTTCGGGTTCGTCGGGCGGGCTGATTTGGCTTCGACCCCACAAGGGTCCATCTGAAACCAGAGACGGCGGGTAAGCGATATCTAAACCTTCGGCTTCGACCCCACAAGGGTCCATCTGAAACCGGGCCTTTTTCTCGGCGAGGTTGGCGCCGAGCCCGCTTCGACCCCACAAGGGTCCATCTGAAACGAGATCGACGACGGCGTCGTCGGCGTACTCGCCCATATCATCGAGCGAGCTTCGACCCCACAAGGGTCCATCTGAAACTCGACGCGGGCGAGCGTGCCGGCCGCCCCGCGCTCGCTTCGACCCCACAAGGGTCCATCTGAAACGCGCGCAGACACAGACACAGACCGAAACCGAGCAGCTTCGACCCCACAAGGGTCCATCTGAAACGACCCGTTCGACTGTTTTGGGCTTCGGACCGTCGCCGCTTCGACCCCACAAGGGTCCATCTGAAACGCGGCACACTCGGCGGAACGCCGCTTGATGTCGTCGCTTCGACCCCACAAGGGTCCATCTGAAACACGGGCAAGACGACGCTCGCCGTGTGGCTGGCGCTGCTTCGACCCCACAAGGGTCCATCTGAAACTATGGCCGATTTGGCCACATATGCTCCTCTATCGGCTGTTCACACTTCATCGTTTCCGTCGACCCGCAATAGTCAACGAACCCCTAGAGGGTCGATGGAAAGCTGGACCGCTCAGAGAAATTGATCGTCGGCGGTGGGGTCCTCCCCGAATACGGATCTCTCGACCATTTTTTCGGAGGAAACGCAGTAAATAATCGTCGATTCTCCGGGATTGAGTAGATCATCGACGCCGGATCGGATCTTTTCGAGGTCACCCTCGGTCACGTCCCCTTCGAGCACGGAGTTCTGTGCGTGTGTGAGGTATCGGCGGAGGAATTTCAGCATCTTGTGCGTTCGATCTGCCTCCATATCATAGACCACGATAACATAGACCATACTTACCACCACCGTCGGAACGGAACATACTCCTCGCCAGTTAGGAGGTGCTTTTTTAATTTGTACGCTTCGACACGGAGGAGATACTGGTAGCTCACCTTCTTACCCAAATCCGGGTGGTCAATCGTCTCGTCAAGCGTCTCCTCGTATGCTTTCGAGTACGTCTTTCGGCCGCTCTCGTCCAAGAGGCAGGAGTTCATCTCGTCTTCAAACTCGTCGGTAGTTAATTGGCCGCGGTTAACGAGTCTGAACATAACCCGATCGGCGAGCAGCGGTTTGAATAGATCCGCAATGTCCAGCGCCAGCGAGTACCGTCGTTCGCCGGGTTCGTGGAGGTAACTGATCGTTGGGTCCAGTGCCGTCGCTCGGATTGCCGAGACGACGTTCGCATATACCAACGAGTTGCCGAACGAAATCAGACTGTTGACCTCGTTGTTCGGTGGGTTGTACTGGCGGCCACCGAAGACAAATTCCTCAGGCAAGATCTCGTCGAACGTCGAATAGTACGCTTTCCGAGCACGGGCTTCGACGCCCATCGTCTCGTCAATCGTCTTCATTCTGTCAAGCGACGCCCGCGCATCCTCCAGTTCCGCCAGTATCTGCTCGAAGTCGTAGCCACGCCCGTCGTAGTACACGACATTCGAGCGCATATTGTGGATACTGCCGTCGACGAATGCCTTCGCCAGTTTCAGCCGGTGCTCGGGATCGTCGTAAGCGCGAACCTGATCAACGACTGTCTGACCGGAGGTCTGGCCCCGTTTGGGCATAATCGACCCGGCGTAGTGGTCGTGCCAGCCGAAGACGTGGACGGCGACGCCTTCCTGATTGAGGAACGAGACGAACCGAGTGTTGTACTCGATCTGCCCGTGGAGGAAGATCGCCTCGGCGTTCTCGACCGGGAGGTACTTTTTTTCGTTATCCACGGTAACGACACGTACTGTGTCGTCCTGGCGTTCGATCCGTCCGTCGGAAAACACGTGGTAGTTGTCGTTCATAATCAACAGCTCCAGCAGAAGTCGTGATAGGCACACGCATCACACACCGGCTTCTCCTCAGCCAGTGGCGGCGATTCTGCGGTGACGACCTCACGGATCCCATAGATCGCCGATTCGACTTCGGCACTGGACTCTGGGGTCAATTCGACCGTTTCGCGGCGTCTCTCCGTCGGGTGTGCCAGGATGCCCGTCTTCTCGACACCGGTGACTCGATCAAGATACCAAAGATAGAACAGCAACTGTAACCGTGCCGGTTCAGTCATCGACGACGAGGGCTTAATTTCGATGATCTCACCGCTATCTAGTACGTCGATTGCGATGATCCCGTCGACGCGTACGTCTCGGCGCTTGTCCGAGTAGGCTGAGTCATCAACGCCGCTTCCACGGACGATCGCCGGTGTATCGCGGTCGATCTCCACATCGCGGCTGAGGAACCAGAGCTCCCGCTCGCAGACGACGTAATACTGGAACATCACACCAGTGAGGCGAAACGGCAGTTCCTCGGTCTCGTCCCTGGCCGCGGTGAGAAATTGATCGACTGGGTCGGACGATGGGTCAGTCATAGGAATCGATCGTCGACACCGGGATCGTTCACAGCAAGTCCCTTCGTCTCGTCGAAGTGTGAAGTGGTCTGTGGATGCCGGAGGACGCGGAGATCAGTATCACCGAGTGGTTCGATATTCCGCACCGTCTCGGCCTCACGCGAGTCCTGTCCGTACACCGGGACTGAGACGGTCATATCCTTGGCCTCGTTACGGAGATCGTCGAACCGCTCGTACTCGAACTCGTTCATCGCTACCTCCATCTTGTCGACGAGAGTCACCTCAGCGTCAGTCCGGCAGACGATCACATCGACGCTGTCCCGCTTACCGATTAGAGAGAGATCGCCGAGTTTTGCTGCCTTCGCCTCATTGACCCAGTCGACGAACTGCGGATCACCCGGGTTGCGGTCGGAGACGAGGCCGTAGTAGTGCTCGACGGCATCGCGCGTCATCTTCCGCTCGGCAACAGTATCATCGTCGGCCCCGATAGCGTCGAGCGTCTTCGATGTCAGTGAAATAGTACTCACACCACGGGAGTCATAAACGGCCTGTGATGGGGTTTTAGTCGTCTCGTCGGGTGGGGCGAGCCACCAGAGCGTCACAGTCCCGCGGTCACGCTCGAACGATCGGTTACACCGGCCCGCTGCCTGAACGACGCTGTCGATCGGTGCGATGTCGCGGTATACTCGGTCGAAGCTGATGTCGACGCCGGCCTCGATGAGTTGCGTCGACACCGCTACCATCGGGACCGATCGCTCGGAGAGACGCTTCGTCGCTTCGATCAGCGCGAGCCGGTCCCGGGGACGGAGCCGGGTAGAGAGGTGGACCAGCGCACGTTCGCCAGTATCGAGGTGACTCTCGATCCGGTTGACGAGCACGTCCACATCGATCCCGTCGTCAGCGACCCCACCGTCGTCGATTCTCCCGCCGTCAGAACCCAGGCCCTTGATTGACTCGGGTTCGAGTATGGCTGTGAGATGGGCCCCCACGTCGACGACCGCCCCCTGTTCCTCGATCGTGTCGGTGAGCGCGGCCGCGCTGTCGATCGTGTTACAAATGGCGAGTCCCGAATTGGTTCCACCGGTTTCGTCCAGGATGGTTTTGCCAGCGGTCTCGTAGCCGATGGTTGCGTCGGTGTCGTCGAACGCTAAGGCGGAATCGTGAACGTCGTACTCAACGCGCTCGAAGCAATCGAAGTACCGATCCACGTCGTCAACCAGTTCGAACGCGTCGTCGAACAGTGCCGGCTGCGTCGCCGTCATAACGACGACCGTCGCATCGTACTCCTCCGTGAGGATCGTCGTGACCCGTCGAACGAGCTTCCACCATTTCATCGGTAACGCCTGTGGCTCGTCCAGTACAATCACGGAATCGTACAGCGCCGGCAGCTTCATTGACTGGGAGTTCCCGGGACCGACGAGGCTCTCGAAGAGCTGTACGAACGTAGTGAGCGTCAGCCCGGACCGCCAGCTCTCGGCGACCATCTCGGCCAGCCTGGCGTCTTCATCGGTCCCCTCCTCGTCGTCGTCGAGTTCCGTCACCGTCTCGGCCAAGTGGTGGTGGATCGTCAGCAGGTCGTCGCGCCCGTCGGAGTCGAACACCTCGGTGAGTTCGTCCGCGACCTGATCGATGACAGACGTAAAGGGGAGCGCATATATAACCCGGCTCCCGTCCTCGCGGAGTTCGAGAGCGGCGCTCAGCCCGGTCAGTGTCTTTCCCATCCCAGTCGGCAGGGTCAACGTCGCGGTCGAGCCGTCCGAATCACGAAACGTCTCAACACCGGCGAGGACACCCTGCCGAGCCTCTTGACGGAGCTGATTAAGAGCCTCTGTCTGACTGTCGTTGGCAGTATCTCCACCAAGATCGTCGATATACTCCGAGAGGATCCGCAAGTCGGGTTCGGAGGCGGTGAGGTTCCTATCTCCGACCCCGGCAGCGGTCGTTTTGTCCGCGAGGATCAGCCCGCTCCAGAGTTGGAGAAGGACCTGATAGAACGCGTCGGACGGATTGGATCGGTCGGTCCCGAAGCTGAATCGATCGAAGTGCTCGTAGACGGTCCCGAAAAGTGATTTATTCGCGATCTCCGATACGAATTCCTCCCACGATCCGGCACCGTCGGTTATGTCGGCAACGAGCGACTGTGCGAACGGTCGGTGATGGTCATCGATGTTGGTGACCTGTTCGATCACGACGCGCTGGCGCTCGTTATTCGCCTCGCTCTCGTTCTCGAACCGCGAGACGCTGTCCACGTACTCCTCGACGTTCGGGAGACGGCCGTGATGTTTCGCGATCGCGACAAACGTCGCCAGACAGTCCTCGCTGTCGTACCCCGATCTGTCGAGGACGTAGTAGCCGAGGTATGCACCGAGCAGGGAGTGATTCGACCGCTTGCTCGACTCCGATTCGCCGATCACGTACGCTTGAAACCACGTTGTCGCCTTCCCGAAGTCGTGACACTGAGCCACGACCGCCGCGACCTCGGCGAGCGGATCGCCGCCGGTTGTCGTGGCATCCGACGGGACCACCTCGCGCGTTCTATCAGCCACTGCGTCGAGGTGATCGCGGAGCGGTATCGCCTCGTCGTTGCCCTCTGGTGGGTGAGAGATCGGAACGTCACTCATCACGTAAACACGATGGCCCTGCCGTCGACTGCCCGGGGCGATACGTCAGTCAGCCGTAGCGACTCCCCGTCAGGATTGTAGGCGTAGGAGACGAAGGCACTGGTCGTCCGGCCGCCTTCGTCGCATTGCATATACGCGGGGGTCTGTTCGATCTGGTAGCGCGTATCCGGTTCCGGAACGATTGAATCGACCGCTTCGGGAACGGTCGAATCGACAGTCACGGTTTCACCGTCCGGTCCCCGCTCTATCGGAAACTCCCCGTGATAGTCGACCGACGCGAGGTACTCGGAGAGACCGAGACTTGGGACGTAGTACGACTCCCCGGATTCGAGAAGCGAGCGCAACTGTTGGTATCGGTCGTCGTCGGAGAGCCACACGTCGATCCGGTAGGCCGGTTCCACGAGGACCTCGTAGTTGTGTTGCTGACGGGGTTTCGATGGGTCGGGGAGCTTGATCGAGAGTTTCCCGCGAGGATTCAGGGACGTCAGGTGCTCGTTGGCCGTCGAGAGCGTGTTCATCGGGAGCTTCATCGTGCGGAGTTCGCTGGCGGGTTCGATGGCGACGAGCGACTCACCCGGCGCGAACAGGTCGTAGTAACCGTCCCGTTCGATTCCCAGCATCGCCGCAATTAGCCCTGCAGCGGTGGTCCGCGGGATGACCCGGTAGGTCTGTTTCACGATGTTGCCCTCGATGCGTCGGAAATGCCCCCACGGGCCGCTGATAGTGAACGACAAGCACGTGTTCGCACCGTCGGGGAGGTTTGACGCAGTCGAGGCGTGCTCGGTCACGGCTCACTCCTCCGGCCTGGTCGCGGTCGCGTCCTCATACACATCGACGACGCGAACGGAGTCATCGCCAAGGGCGTTCCGCAATTCACTGTAGAGGAACTCGTGATTGCCGATCTCCCCCTCGATGGATACGTTGAGGACATCGCTGGCGACCACGTGGACCGTGTCGATCCGGTCGGACGCTCGCTTGAGGCGGTCCACGAGGCCCGTCGCGTCGATACACACGTCACGGATCGTCCGAAGTTCTTCCGCTGGCTCGGACGCGTCCGTGTCGAGTGTGAGGTCCTGATCGAGACCACCGAGGTGGAAGCTCTCACCGTCGTACTCGACTCTGAGATAGAACCGTGGCTCCTGCCCGACCTTGCTCCGACTGATGGTCTGGTTCTTCAGTGCGCGCCAACACAGCGTGTCGAGCCGGCGAACGTCGTCGTCGGTCAGGAGCGTGTCCTCGGCCCCGTGTTCGTCGACGAGACCGTGGAACCCGATAAACGCGTACTGAATACGGTGGTCGTCGAGGTCGAAGCCGCCTTGTTCTTTGCCCTCGCCGGTCGCGATGACGCTTGTGAGGCTGTTGTACTCCTCGTTCTCGGTCACTGGGTGGAGCGACTTCCCGGGCGAGAACTGGACGGGACCCCTAAAGTGATCCGGGAGTTCAGCAGCGATGTCTCCGTACTTTTCTTCGTCCATATCGACGCTCATCGTCGCTCCGAAGTAGCGCACGTCGGCACTGTTTTCGAGGAACTGCTGGAAGACCGCCGCTTCAATCTCGTCCTCGTCCAGCTCATCGAGTTCGATTTCTTTGAGACGGTCTTCGAGGAGGTCTTCGCGCGTCGCCTGCTCGCCTTCTTCCTTGACGTTACGGATGTAGACGCCGTGCCCGTCATCCTGTAACTGGTCGCGGAGGTATCGCTTGAGGCGCACGTCGGTGACGATGGCCTGGTCGGTCTGTGGATCGATCCGGGGGCGGTTCGCGCCGCTAAGCGGGTTGCCGTTCGGGTTCGCATCGACTGCGTCGTACGCGAAAATAATCTCTGATCGGTTCGAGGCGGTGGGGTAGTGTTCACTCATTGGTTTCGGAAGCGTCGGCTGTGTCTGCGTCGCTGTGCTCCGTGTCCTGCTCGTTCGTCGAACGGTCGTTCATCCCGTAGGTCACGCCCAGAGAATAGTAGAAGCGGAGATCGTCGGTGCTGATATCCCACTTCTCGGGGTCTCTCTCCGCCATCGTCTCGACGATCCCGTCGGTGATCTCGCTGTACATCGTCGAGTTGATGTTCGAGCCTTTCTTGGCGCTCTCCCGGGAGTAGACGATGTCCTTGTCGATCACCTCTTGAGTGATGCGCTTGACTCTGGTCTTGGTCATCGACTTGATCGGGTACTGATCGATCACGGTCGTCGATCGGTCGTGATAGGCCTGCTGATAGGTGCCGACCTGGCCGACGAGTGCGCCGATCAGGAACGCACCCCGCCGTTCGGGGTCGTCGAGGCCGTCCGTCTGGTCGAGGAACGATTCGAGTTTCTCGGTGCGACCGAGGGCGGCCGATCCACCGTCGGTTCGCGCTGTCTCTGGGTGCATAGTGTCGTAGCCGGGACCGTCGATCAACGTCGATTCCCTGTCGTCGTCCGCCCGCACGAGATCAGCGTTTTCGAGCGCGCACAGCTGTGCGAACTGTGAAGCGATCAGGAGCTCGGGGACCCGTTCGCCGTCCCAGTCGAGTAGCCGTTCGACGTAGGCGCTGACGAGTTGGCTGCGCGGCACCGGGTCGCCAGCGAGGATCGAGACGTGTACGTCGATACGCTCGTCGTCGATCGTCGCATCGGTGTCCTCATCAGTGAACGGGAAGGTTCTGTAGAGGTAGCTCCCCGAAGCGACCATCTCGTGAACCTTCTGCGGGTGTTCGAATGGATCCGTCAGCGGCGCCTCGTCGTAAGACGGCATCGGCGGCGTCCGATCACCATTGCGCTCGTGGTCGTCGTCGAACACCCAGCTCCCGGTGACCCCTTCGTGTCGCTTCCCCACTTCCGTCGGGTAGTGGAGCTGGCCGTTGAGTGTCTCGCCGTACACATCGAAGCGGGACATCTGGTGTTTCATCACCGCCGCGACGTAGAACCGAAGCCGCCCGTCGAACTCGTCTTCGTGCTCTCCGAACCGGTCGTAAAACTGCTGGACCGGGGTCAGATCGTCCTCCTGTACAACGCCGTGTAGCGCCGCATATAGGTTGTACGTCTCCTCCGGGGTCGGCCGACCGAGGAAGTACGGGAGGTAGTACACGTCGGCGTTGAACGTCCGGTAGGAGCAGGCGTCGACGAACTCCTCGGCGTTCATCAGCGTGACAGCGCCATCCTCGGAGATGGGGTGGCTCCGCCACGCCTCGTCGGGATCAAGCCCCGGAAACTTCTCCATCTGCTTGCCGAGGAAGTAGTTGAGCGGATCCTCCGCGGTCCCGACGGTCCGGGTCCGCTCCCCGCTGATGAGGTCCGTCGCCTCCCCACTGGAGTTCGTCGCCTGCCCCTTCGAGACCAGTTTCGAGAGCTTCCGGGCCCGCATCGCCTCGTTGAACACGGATAGGTCGCCGGGCCACTCGTAGTCCGCGCCCGACTCCCGCCGAACTTGTACGGTCAATAGTGCCGTGGTCGAACCGCCGAGCTCGGTCTGTACGGCCTCTCGGATTCGATCAAGGACAGCCTCGTCCTCGCCGACTGTCGCCAGCCCGCGGATGATGTCGCCGTCCGGGTGTTCGTCGGCGACACCCTGGACCACGTCGTCGGTCGCCCACCGCGTCAGCCGCTCGCAGGCGTAGCGAGCCAGCTTCTCGGGGTCGCTGTTGCGCCCGGAGCGATGTGTGACGCTGTGATCGATTCCACGCGCGGCACTGAATTTACAATGAGCGATCGACTGGACACGGTCTGGCGTGTACTGGGTCACCCGGACGGGATCATCAGCGTCGAGCGTGGGCCGCTCCCCCGACAGATCCACCCGAACGACGATCAGGCTCTCTTCGGTCCCGATCAGGTCGTTGGCCTGGTCGGGCGTCAGATACGCCGCGTACTCGCCGCCACCGGCCGTCGCAAGCGTGTAGAGGCGACCGTAGAGGTGCTGGATACTCCGGAGCGACGAGATCGGCCGCTCCGGGAGTTCGTCTTCCAGTTTTTTCGGCGGGTACTCCTCGTGGAACTCGTCAGGGTCAAGCACCGACCGATCCCTCCCGTCCCGGTTTCCGGTCCGTCTTCTCGACGATATTGACGAATCCGAACCCGAGCGAGTTGCGCTCGCCGATACCGGTGTCGAGTGCGAGGTTCAGATGGCGGCGGTGGTGGTCGTCGCGGACAGTGTAGTCGAACCGCCACTTGCTCAACACCCACGTCTCGCGGTGGCCCTGCGTCACAGTCACCGGGATCGAGAACGTTTTGATCAGGTCGGCGCCGTCGAACGGGTCGCCGTCGACCTCTGATGGTCCGGGAAGGTAGTCGGGACAAAACAGGTCGTGTTTCCTGTCGAGGTTGTTTTCGATCTGATTTCGGAACGGCTCCATCGTGTGCTGAGGTCGCCAGAACTCTGCCTCTTCGTGGTCGGTCTCGATCCCGTACTCCTCGAAGCGCCACGGAGGGATCCGAACCAACACACCGGTCCCGGTTTCGATTGTTCCCGATGTCCCCGGTTCCCCCACGTCGGTCGCCAATCCGTTGACTGTATCGACGTGGAAGGGCATCTCACCGATGTTCAGCTCCCGATCGTCTTTGAGGTCGGCAGCCACGTGGGCGAGTAACTCTTCGTGGGGCGATGCCACGAGCAGGGTCCGCTCGTCGCCTTCTTTCATATCTCCAGGAGGGAACGGGTTTGAGTAGGCGAACCCTTTCGGCTGGTTCTCGTCGTGTACAGTGTCGTATTGAGTTCCTTCGAGAGCGTTCCAAATACGTCCTCTAAGCTTGTGGTGGTAGGTGTTGTCGTAAGCAGTATCGGCGCGTGCGTTGATACGTGCTAATATGCGCAAGAGGACATCACCTCTGTCTCCTCCAAGTCAGCAAGAGCATAACAGATGGGGGTCAATAGGCTACCATATAAATGTCACTACGCTATGGTGAAAGTGAAACCATCCCGAAATTCAACAGAACCAGGTTACGCCAGACCCTGCTGTTCGATCTGGAACTCTCCACTCGCAATCGTCACCAACCACGTTGAGGGATCGTTCTCCTGCGTCGACTTGCTGATTTCCGCAGTTGGGTCTGTAACGAGTAGGGGCATCTCGTAGCCTGCTATCGACCCACGACTCCCCGCGTGCAGATGCCCCGGGACGACCAAGTCTGACTATTCATCAGCCGAATCGAGGAATCTCCACAGGTCCAAGTGGTTCGAGTCGTTTCCGTGGATTGGAGACCCATTCCCTTGTTGAACGCAAGACAGCGACGGGGGAGGGTCGATTGGTTGTAGTCTCACGCTGTCAGAGGTGCGTTCTTACAGTCAGAAGATGCGGCGGCTGTTACTGACAGCGGTTGCCGAAGGGTCAAAACTATAATATTTTGCTCCGTTGTGTCAGTGACGACGGCGATGCCTCTCCCGGATACGTCCGGAGAAAGGGAGCAGGCGGCGAGGCCTAACTCGCCGCCTGCGTCAGGTTATGGACGATGCACTTCCGAGTCAGCTCCCGGAACTGGCCGTGCCAGCTCCCGGAGCGGAGCTTCTCGCCGTCGTCTTCCTTCAACTGGGAGAATCCCGTCTCACTCATCCAGCGTTGGTTGTAATCCTCGTTCATTCGGGTGTTGTGGGCCTTCTGCAACGGTGTTTGTTCCCTGTGCTTGATCAGTGGTCGCGTTGAGTTGGAGCGACACTCCTCGCGAAGCTCGCCCCACGAGTAGTTCGCGTCAGCAGACAATACACGCAGGTCTTCCGCGTTTAGTGCCTAGTGAAAGTTATGAAGGTAGAGTCTGATGATGAGGTATGTCTGGGGATCGCCGCAAAGA
>NZ_BMOC01000002.1 GCF_014646875.1 Halobellus salinus
TTCGCCCGGCTCGAAGGGCGCATCGAGGACAAGGCGACGGAAGCAGGCATCCCGGTCGAGTACGTGAACCCGGCGTACACGTCGCAGACGTGCCACTCGTGCCGCCATATCGGTCGGCGGGACTCACAAGCTGAGTTCCGGTGTCCGAACGACGATTGCCACGTTTCGACGTTTCAGGCTGACATCAACGCTTCCGCGAATATCGCACGGCGGGTTGACCCGTGGGGAGAGAGCGTCCCTCTTGACAAGGCGGAACGCGATGACTCACCTCGGGATGGGAGCGGTTGTGACACCGCCACGACTCACCGTGAGAAGAGCGTACCAGCGCAGATGACGCTCACGGGCTACAAAGAGTCGAAACCCTCTGCCAGCGACGACTGACTGGTATTCCCGATGCGTGGGAAGCCTCGCCGTTTACGGCGAGGAGGATGTCACCAACGGGTGAACTCCGGAGAGAGGCCACACGCTAGTGCGCTAGTCGGTCGGTGACGCAGCCAACTTTATTTGTGTACCTAGAGCCTTTTTGAGAAAGTAAAACTGTATACACAACTAAAAAGATAAAATATGATACTACGTGCCCATCTAATCTTCCTTATTCTGATGTATGCAGTACACTGAAGTGAGACGCGGTCGCAGGACCGGTATGGCGACCGAGAATCCCGACACGGACCGGGCGACGGTCTCGACGTACGTCCCGGAGTACCAGAAACAACGGTGGGCCGACCACGCCGATCGGATGGGGATGAGCCAAAGCGAGTTCGTCCGGACGATGGTGCAGGCCGGGCGCCGTGAGTTCGCGGTTGAGGGGGCCGAAGCCGGGGGCGAGACGGCAGAAACCGAAGGCCGTGAAGACCTGTCTCGGCCGTCTAACCCCAGGGGTGAAGCATTCGAAGACCGGGTTGTAGAGACCCTCTCGGAATCCGGGCATCTGTCGTGGGACGAACTGGTCGCGTCGCTCACTGACAACATCGAGGGTCGGCTCGACGAGACCCTCCAAGAACTACAGGCGGACAACGTCGTGCAGTACAGCGGCCGACACGGGGGCTACAGCCTCGCTTCGGAGGGCCCGGAATGAGCACCGGACCAACGCCGGATGCGGAGCAGGACGTCGACGACCCGGTCGCATATTTCCTCCAAGACATGACGTACCACGGGAAGTCCGGCCGGACACGGACGGCCTACGAGCGCGTGCTCCGGCGGTTCGAGAGGTTCCTCTCCGAGGAGGCCCCAACATCGGTTGTGGCAGCATCACACCGAGACTGTATGGCGTGGGTCCATACGTTGCGTCGCTCCGGAGCCGCGGACAGCACGATCGCGACGTACGCATCGTACCTCCACCGTTTCTACGCGTATATGACACAGGTTGGCGTCTTCGAGTCGAACCCGATGGCGCTCGTCGTCGATGAGATGGACGAAGCGATCGATACCAACCCATCCAGACGCGAGATCTCGCTCCCGGAGATGCGGGAATTTCTCAGTGGGGTCGCACACCCGCTCGACCGCACGGTGATCGTGACCCTGCTCAAGACGGGAATGCGGGTCGGAGAGCTGTGTAACCTCGACCTGCGAGACGTGACCCTCGCCGACCGGACGCCCATAGAGGCCGTCGCGAGCACCGAGATCACACCGCGAGCACAACTCGACGGGCGCGGTCCGTCGGTCTACGTCTCCTCGGACCCCGCTGCCGGCGAGGTGGTCGCCGGCGAGGAGCGCTCAGCGTCCAACAAGCGCAAACGAAATACGGTGATTCCGGTGGATTCGGGGCTCGAAACCGCGCTCCGGCAGTGGCTCGCGATCCGCCCGGACACACGGTCGGAGGCGGAGCCGCTGTTCGTGAGCACCTCGGGGAGTTGGGGCGCCCGGCTCACGCCTGATATGGTCCACCACATCGTTGAACGGCACGCGGGCGCCTTCGGGTGGCACCGTCCCGGCGGCGGCGCCGAGGAGAACGTCACCCCGCACTACTTCCGTCACTTTTTCACGACACACCTCCGGGACCGTACCGGAGACCGGGGAATCGTGAAATATCTCCGTGGGGATGTCGGTGGCGACATCATCGACACGTACACACACAACTGGGGCGACCGGGTTCGCGAAACCTACGAAACGCATATTTATTCACTGGAGTAATGTTTTTTCGACGCGTGCAGAACTAGTAAATTCTATATTGCTATATCAAAATCCGGGCCTTCCGCACGATGGGAGCGAGGTCGTACCGGGGGCGAGTCCCGCCCGCCGCAGGATCGGTCACGCTAGATGACACCGGCCGCAACGATGGCAGAACCACCAGAAACCGCGGGCCTTGAGAGGCGCTCTCGTCGGAATCGGGGGGAAACGGGAGGGTCGTCGGACGCTTGGAGCAGCGACCGGAGTCGGTGTGGTCCGTTGAGGATGAGCCGGTAGTGGCCCAGGTGGTCGATCAGTTCGTGCACTCGAAACCTGACTTCCTCGGCGATCTCCACAGTGTACAGTTCAGCGAGGAGCAAACCATTGCGGCGGGGATCGTCGCACACTGGGACTCTGGAGGTGTTCACGAGCGATCACGGGGGGCGGCAGAGCAGTACGGACTGAGGACGAGGAAATGCGAGGTGCGAACCGATCCGAACGACCGAACCACCGACAACACCAGTCACACGGGAACAGAAACACCGCCCGGAGCCGCGGGATTCGAGAACGCAAACTACAGCAGCGGTTGCAAGTCCGTACTCACTCGATCGCACGCAGTCGTGCGGTCTGCTGCGCAATCAGTTGCAAACGCCACCGTACGCCGGGAGCAAGAGCGGCGGCGAGGCCGTCGCACAGGTGGCGCAGAGGCCAGCCACGATCATAATGAGTTCGGAGTTCGCGGGGCTCGGTCTGATATTGGAGAGTCTCATCGACGATATCGGAGACGACTCGGCGGACGGATCCGGTCGAACACGGTTCGGAAGGCTCGACGAGACGGGAACAACGGTCGGGGTGACCGCGGTTGGGACGGACTGGGTGACACGGGTCGACTGAGTCGAGCAGTACAGACGGCTACGGTCCTTCTACCGGCTGATCGGTCGCGCGTAGTTGACCGACACCCCCCGAAGACCCGTGGTGGGTGCGAGTGGAAGGACCGATATTCAGAACGTCAGTCGTTCGAGCAGCCGGTGGATGAACCCGCGCTGCCGCGATTCGTGGGGGTAGACCGTGATCGTCGTACACCCCGGGCTGGGAACGAGGGGTCGGTCGTCGAACACCACGTCCCGAAGCCGGTCGTCGGCACCACGTCTAACCACGAGGTCTGGGGTGTGCCCTCCGTCGGGTCGAGACGGCTCGGCCGTGACAGGAACGGAAAGCAGTTCAGCAAGCTCCGTGCGGTAGTCGTCGATCGTGGTGACGTGTGGGCCACTTTCGCCCGCCTCAATCGGATACCGGAGCGCGAGGCTCCCGGTGTTCGCCGCGGCGACGGCGCCGGCGACATCCACGGCGGCCGGTGAGTAGGGGCCGCCCTGCCCGGAGAGCACCACCTGCTGTGGTGAGTCGTAGCCGAGGTTATCCACGAGCAACACGTCACAGGGCGCGTGTCGGACCACCCAGTCGATGGGGTCGCCGACGATCCGAGAACGGAGCCGGAGGGGTTCGTGTTCCGCGATGATGGTTTTCACCCCGCGGCGGTCGGCGAAATTGATGATCGCGTGTTTGGTGTCGTGGCTGACGATCTCGTCAGCCTCAATAGCGACACCGAGTTCTTCGGAGTGCGCTGTCGTCCGGGCCTCGAAGGAGCGGTCCGACGACGACTGGTCGGTCACGTCCTGGGTCAACGGCGCCTGGTCGGGGACCTCTTGGAACTGGACTGCCACCACGCGTCCGTCGTCACCCCGGACGAGATCCGCGGCGAACGCGAGCAGCGAGCGCTCCCGCTCCTCGTCGGTGCCTCGGGTGAGTGCGACGAGCACCTCGTGGGTGCTGTCGTCGCGAGCGGAGGCTACTTCGGTGATCGTCTCCCGGCCGACCTGCCGCCGGATCGCGTCGGTCGCAGCGCCCTCGCGGTCCACTCGCGGGCGGACGTACGCGAAATACCACAGCACGCTCCCAGCGGTGATGACGACGGCGCCGAAAAGCGCGGTCGTCCCCATCTGCGTCAGCAGCAACACGCCGGTTATTGCGCCGAAAATCTGCGTCCACGGGTATAGCGGCGAGGTAAACTCGGGTTCGTACGCCGCGTTTCCCTCCCGAAAGGCGATCAATGCAAGATTGATCAGCGCAAACACCATAATCTGGAAGGCGCTCGCGAGTTTCGCGATGTCGAGGATCGGGACGAACGCGATGAGGATCAAAAGCACCGCACCCGTCAGTGTGATCGAGGCGACCGGGGTCCCGAACCGGTCGCTCACGCTCGCCAGCGACGGGGGAGCGAGTTTGTCACGACTCATCGCGAGGGGGTACCGCGACGACGACAGGATCCCCGCGTTCGCAGTGGAGATCAGCGCGAGGATCGCCGCGAGGATGACAGCCACCACACCCGCTCGGCCGAGGGTGGCCTCCGCGGCGACCGCCACCGGCGTCAGCGACCCCGCGACCGAACCGGGGTCGGTCACGCCAACCAGAACCGCCACGATCGCAACGTAGAGAAGGGACGTAAACGCGAGCGAACCCAAGATGCCGAGCGGAATGTTCCGACCGGGGTCTTCAACCTCCTCGGCGACGCTCGCGACCTTGGTAACACCCGCGTACGACACGAACACCAGCCCGGTGGCGGCCAACAGGCCGCCGATCCCGTCGGCGAAAAAGGCGGCGTAGTTCGTGGAATCGACGCTGGGGGCGCTGCCAGCCGCGAACCACCCGAGCGCCGCCAGCATCACGACCACGATGCCGACTTGGAGCCGCCCGGTCTGTTTGGCGCCGGCGACGTTCACCAGAATCAGGACGGCCGCGAGCCCCAGCGCGACCGGCTTCAGCGGGAGGTCGAACAGCAAAAGCAGGTACGGTACCCCGCCGACCAGAGCGAGCGCACCCTTAAACGAGAGCGAAAACCAGGTTCCGACGCCCGCGACCGTCCCCAAGAGCGGGCCCATCCCGCGCTCGATGTAGATGTATGTCCCGCCGGCCTCGGGCATCGCGGTCGCCATCTCCGATTTCGAGAGCGCGGCGGGAACGACTAACAGTCCCGCGAGGCCGTAGGCGACAATCACGGCCGGACCCGCGATCCCCAAAGCGAGCGCGGGGAGAATGAAGATCCCGCTTCCGATCATCGCCCCGACGCTGATCGCAAGCACCGATGGCAGTCCGAGGTCGCGCTCGAGGTCCTTCGTCATCGGTTGCGGCGGTCTGGGAGTGGTACGTCGTCGAGCCCCCAAGCGGAGCGCCCCGGCGGGCCGGCGGTGCGGGCGAGCGGTCCGGAATGTGTGTCGTGTGTCATGTGAGCCACCGAAGGGAGTAGTTCGCAGTCGGACGGATTCGACGGGTCAGGTCGAACCGACCGGGACGTTCGTCGTGGGTGATCGTGGGTCACGATCGATATCTCTCGTTGAGTTCCGACCCGGATAAAAGAGTTGTTTCTATCTCTGGTCTGGAAGGATTGTTCGACACAAATCAGGGTGCGGAACCGGAAGCCGAAACCGGAGTCGAACGTGGTCCGGCTATCGCCGAACTCCGTGGGCGGCTACCGGCCTCGACACCGTCGGCTCCTGGGCCGTGACGGACTCCGACGTCCGCAACCGGGTCGGCAATCCGTTGCGGGTTCCGTCGCCGGTCTCACTCAACGGCGTCGGTCGGGGTGTCCCGGAACTGGTGGAACGGGCGGGTGTACTCGTTGCGGATCAGGTCTTCGTCGACCACTTCGAGCCCGATCTCGTTGAGGTCGCGCCCGATCCGGCTGAGGTCGTTGCTGTCGATCCCGACGACCTCAACGTGGACGTTCTCCGCCCCGGTCATCACCTCCCTGATCGCCACCACGCCCTCGACGTCGAGCGCGCGGCGGGCAACCTCCTCACGCTGGTGGATCGGCGCAGTACAGACGATCAGGGTGTGGAGTTGGTAGCCCGCGGTCTCGTAGTCTACGTCCACGTCGTACCCGCGGATCACCCCGGCGTCTTCGAGTTTGTGAATTCGGTTCCGGACGGTCCGCGCAGAGACGTCGAGAGACTCCGCAATCGTCGTCGCTGACGTGTGTCGCGCGTCCCGCTGGAGCGCGTGGATAATGTGCCTGTCGAGGTCGTCGATCGAGTGCTCCGAACCGGGCATACGTTTCCGTAGGACGGGTGCGATACAAAAACGACCGGGCAGCACCCGCTCGTGTCGGGTGTCGGGTGTCGGGTGTCGGGTGTCGGTTTCGCCCCGTTTAAGTTTCGGGGGGTACTGGCCGCGGTATGTATGTCGCGCTGGGTGGGACATTCGATCCGGTCCACGACGGCCACCGCGCGCTGTTCGAGCGCGCCTTCGAGTTGGGGGACGTGACTGTCGGGTTGACCACCGACGACCTGGCCGCCGAGACGCGCCACGTTGACCGGTACGTCCGCGCGTTCGCCGACCGGAAGCGTGACCTCCGCACCGAGCTGTCCGAGGCCGCGACCGAACACGAGCGTGACTTCGAGATACGGCCCCTGGAGACGCCCACGGGTATCGCAACGGAACCGGGCTTCGACGCGCTCGTGGTCTCGCCCGAGACCCGGGAGGGCGGCGAGTTGATCAACGAGATCCGTCGGGACCGTGGTCTCGATCCGCTGGACATCGATGTCGTCGACCACGTCACCGCGGCGGACGGGGACCGGATCTCATCGACCCGAATCGTGCGCGGCGAGATCGACCACCACGGCAACCCCACTCCGGACCGCGACGGCCGCGGTCCCGACCGCCCCACCGAGAGTGGGTGATACTGTCGGCTATAATTATGTGAATATTTTCGACACCCCGGGGTGTCGAAATACGTCACGCGACTATAGCCGACAGTATGAGTCCCCGTCGTGGATCGGACGCGTGGGCGTTGTGAGCCGAGGTCACCACGATGGCGGTTGAAACCCCGCGGCCGCCAGGATCGGCTTCCAGTGCTGGTGGACGCTGAGTCGGCTGACCTCCATCGCGTCGGCGACACGTGACTGCGAGCGCTGCTCGCCCGCGACGAGCGCGCCGGCGTAGAGGCTCGCAGCCGCCACCGCGGGCTTCGACCGGTCGGCGTCGGGCGCCTCCGAGAGGAACAGGTCGGCCGCGACCGACCGGGCGTCGGCCCCGAGTTCGAGCCTGTCGGCGCCGCGCTCGATTCGGTTGAGCCACCGCTTGTTTTCGACCCGGTCCCGGGCACTGTACATACCCGGTAATGAGCCGGCGTGGTATAAGAAGCCACCGCGCGCCGGGTGGTCCTCGGACGTCGCTCTGCGGTCGTCGGGGCCGCCACCCCGCGAGTTCGATCCTGGTGATCTCGGATCGCGCACCGTCTCGTGTCCCCGCAACGGCGCGGACCGACCACCCGTAGGCCTCGACGATGCGTTTCACGACACGACGCGTGAAGCCGAGTCCATTGTCCGGCGCGGAGGACGCGAACGCGGCCGTCCGTACACCGCACCGTACGGAGACCGTGTTGAACACAGGGATGAACTCCCGTTTGGACCGGAAACGCCCTGGGTCGTCTGAGCAGCCTGGTGGACCCGCGGCGACAACGTAACATTATCAACCCGACGCCTCGAACACGCGGTTGGATTCGGAAACTCCGGGCGCGGGTAGCCAAGCCAGGCCAACGGCGCAGCGCTTAGGACGCTGTCCCATAGGGGTCCGCCGGTTCGAATCCGGTCCCGCGCATATTCTGCCCGAGCGACAGCGAGGGCGAATATCGGTACGGAGGATTCGAGCCAGGGAGGTCGCGCGCAGCGGAGCGAGCACGTCCGACCGTGGTTCGAATCCGGTCCCGCGTGGAGTACACACACGACACCGGGCGGCGTGTTCGGGGGCAGGCAGCCGCGTGTCGGCATCATCTATTTGTGAGTGCCACGGTGCATACGTGATAGATCAGATGAGCCAAGCGACCATCTCGGAACGGCCCTACCTCAACGCGGCGCTGTTCTCCAGCCACTACTTGGACGAGCGTGTTCGAGAGCGTGACGAGTGGGACTGCGACGACGCGGCCCGCGAAGCGATGAACGACCTGCGGACGCTCTACGAGTTGGAGGGGCCGCTGGTCGAGGGGTACGGCGAGGACGCGCTCGTCGACAACTGGATCGACGAGGTGCTCGACGTGCTCGGGTTCGGGACCCAACAGGAGGTGGCGCTTCCGGACGGCGGCGGCTTCGTCGACGAACTCCTCTTCGAGACGGCGGCCGCTCGCCGGGACGCTGCGGGCGTCTACCTCGATACCGACGACACCACCGACCTGTTCGCGCGCGGCCTCGGTATCGTCGAGGCCAAACAGCGGGACGCCGCGTTCGACGTGCGGTACGACGAGCGCCGGCCCTACCGGAACGCCTCCCACCAGACCAAACACTACCTGGAGAACACGCCGCCGAACATCCAGTGGGGCGTGCTCACGAACGGGCGGAAGTGGCGGCTCTACGGCACCAACGACTACGAGACGCAGACCTACTACGAGGTCGACCTGCCCGAACTGCTGGAACGCGGCGACCTGGAGGCGTTCAAATACTTCTACGTGTTCTTCCGACCCGGCGCGTTCCACGAGTCCGGCGGCACGACCTTCCTCGACGAGGTGTGGTCCGAGAGCGAGACCGCGTCCCAGGAACTCGGGGAGAACCTCCAGGACAACGTCTTCACCGCGCTCCGGGTGCTCGGGCGCGGCTTCGTCGAGACCAACGACACCCTAGACATCGACCCGGACGACGAGGAGCGGCTGGACGAACTGAAAGAGCAGTCGCTCGTGTTCCTCTACCGGCTGATGTTCGTGCTCTACGCGGAGGCGCGCGGGCTCATCCACCCCGAGGGGCAGTCGGCGCAGGACGAGTACGAGGAGAACTTCAGCCTCGACGAGCTCCGGCTGGAGGTCCACGACGCCATCGGCGAGGTGGACGAGGGGTTCACCGAGGAGTTCAGCGACTACTCCACGACGATGTGGAGCCGACTCGAAGACCTGTTCCGGCTCATCGACGAGGGCGAGGCGGACCTGGGGATCCCGCCGTACAACGGCGGCCTGTTCGACCACGACGCCCACGACTTCCTCACGGACCACGAGGTGAGCAACCGGTACCTCGCGGAGGTGGTCTACCGGCTGTCGACCACGCGGAACGCCGAGGGCCGGTACGTGCTCGCGGACTACGCCGACCTCGACACGCGCCACCTCGGGAGCGTCTACGAGGGCCTGCTAGAGCATCAGTTCCGCATCGCGCCCGAGCAGTACGCCGCGGTGTCCGAGGACGGCGGGCAGGTCTGGAAACCGGCCACCGAGGTCTCGGTCGCCGACGCGGTCGAGACCGTGCCCGAGGGCGGGCTGTACGTCGTCAACGACGAGGGCGAGCGGAAGGCCACAGGGGCGTACTACACGCCCGACTACGTGGTGACGTACATCGTCGAGGAGACGGTGGGGCCGCTGGTCGAGGAGATCCGCGCGGACCTCCGAGAGCAGGGGTTCGAGCCGGGGACACAGGAGTTCATCGGCCCGTTCATCCGGCGGATCACCGACCTGCGAATTCTCGACCCCGCGATGGGCAGCGGGCACTTCCTCACGAAGGCCACGGGGTATCTGTCGAGCGAGGTGCTGACCGAGTACCGCGCGGCGGAGGTGGAGATGGGGCAGGCGTTCGACGAGGAGTCGCTGCGGCGCGACATCGCCAAGGAGTGCATCTACGGCGTCGACCTGAACGGGATGGCCGTCGAACTCGCGAAGTTGTCGATGTGGCTGGAGACGCTCGCCTCCGACCGCCCGCTGGCGTTCCTGGATCACCACTTCAAACAGGGCAACTCGCTGGTCGGGTCGGACATCGAGGCGATCGAGGAGTTGGAGTCCGACGCGAGCGCCGACGACGACTCCCAGGCGTCGCTGGCGGAGTTCGGCGCGACCCGGGAGGGAACCATCGAGCGGCTGATGGCGGTCTACAGCGAGTTCCTCGCGATCGAAAACGAGGGGATCGACGACGTCCAGGCGATGAAGCGGAAGTACGCCGAGATCGAGCAGGACGACCTCCGGCAGCGGCTGGTGGCGATGGCGAACGTGCACACCGCGGAGCGGTTCGATCTCGACGTGCCCGGCGGGGCGTACGAGCGGATGGCGAAAGCGCTGGAGGACGACGGGGAGTGGGCCGATGTTGTGGAAACGGATTGGTTCGAGTCGGCGCAGGCGTTGGCTGAGAATAAAGACTTCTTCCACTGGAAGCTGGCGTTTCCTGAGGCTTTTTACCGGGAAGATGGCGGGGTAAGAGGCGATGCAGGGTTTGATGCGGTAATCGGAAATCCACCATATGGGGCTGAGTTCTCTAAGTCGCTACAGTCGTACTTGGATTATAGATATACTGTCCGTGGGATTGAGTATGATAGCTATATTTTTTTCGTCGAGTTGGGGCATAAATTGCTACGTACGAATGGAGAATTTGGATATATCATCCCAACGGTTTGGACGAAGCTGGAGAATAACGAGCCTCTGAGGACCTTTTTACTCAAAAATTCGCGGATTCGACATATCGTTGATTGCGGAAAAATATTCAAATCTACTGGGAGACAGCCGATTGTAGACACGCTTATCCTGATTGTTAGAAAATCAATAGAAGACCAATCTACACTCGTACGGTCAGTTCCGGGGAATTCGGTAGAAGACCGACTTGCCAACCTTGGAGAACGACGATGGGATGTCGAATATGAAACCGATCAAGAGCGTTTTACCCAAAATCAACCCAATTCTATAAAATACCATACATATGACCCAGATCATCTTAATCTAATTAGAAAAATAGAGGAGCAATCAGTTAGACTCGAAGAAATTTCTAAAATCGGACAGGGAGTTACAGCATATGATCGTCGAGCAGGTCAACCAGATGAGGTTGTTGAAAATAGAGCATACCATTCAAATAATAAAGAAAATGAAACATATGGGAGATGGTTGAACGGGAGAAACATTAGCAGATATGAATTGAGTTGGTCTGGTGAGTGGTTAAGTTATGGCGATTGGCTGGTGTTCTCAAGGGACAAAGATCTGTTCACTAAAGAGCGGCTCCTGTTCCGTGAAGTTACTGGCGGTTTAAATCGAATTATTGCAACCCACTCGGACGAAGAATATTATTATGGGCACAGTATCATTCCAGCAGTAGTTAGTGAATCAAAATTCGACGGGCTCACTCTATTGGGTATTGTAAACTCTAATGTACTCAGTTATTACCACTTATCAGAATCTCCGAATGCTCAAAAGGAGGTCTTTCCAAAAATGAATCCCAGTGATGTTGAGTCGCTACCTATTACCTCAGGTATTCCTCCCGAAGCTGAGGATAAAATTTCCTCAAATTGCAATGAAATGCTGAGTCTCAAACAAGATCGGAACGATATTAATCTAAATCTGCTTGATTACCTTGGCAACTATAGAGTGAAGTCTACATTGCCTGATATCGGGTTCTACACACCAGTTGCAGACTCCAGCTCGTACCTTCATCGAACCACCAAGGAAATGCCGAATCTCCGCATCGGGTCTGTGGAAGTTGAACGCGAAGCTGAGGACACCGTACGCATCCACGCCACAGCACGCTACAAGCCCGACAACGAAGACGAGTACGACACCGACCGCTGGGGCTACACCGAGACCGACCCGATCCCCGCGATGCGGCTGACCGACCTGACCGGCACCGAGGCCGCGCTGGTCGAGGCGTTCGTCCCGGTCGCCGTCGACGAGGCCGGGGGGTTCGCGAACTTCCGCGAGACCGCGACCAAGACCAACTCCTTGATCGACCGCCTCGAAGCGTTGACGCTTCCCGATCCCGACGACGTCGCCGACGGGCTGGAGCGGTACGTCGACGCGAGAGACCGCGCCGCGGACCTCGACGCGAAGATCGAGCGCACCGACGCGCTGATCGACGAAATCGTGTACGAGTTGTACGGGCTGACCGACGAGGAAGTCGAGATAGTCGAGGAGGCGGTCGGCGAGGACGAGGAGTAGCACCGCGCGAGCGACCAGCGGGAGCGAGCGCGGGGGTGTTTTGGTCCAGCTTTTGCGACGAGCGGTGGCGAGCGAAAGCGAGCCACCCGAGGAGTAAAAGGTGGGAGTGAGATCGCGATCGTCGAGGAGGCGGTTGACGGAGACGAGGAGTAGCACCGCGCGAGCGACCAGCGGGAGCGAGCGCGGGAGTTTTTCGCCCACGTTTTTGCGGTGAGCGGTGTGCTCGCTTTCGCTCGCACACCGCTCACCGCAAAAACGTGGGTTTTAATCCGATCCATCGGCATACAGTACGTGATGGCAGCCTCGACGCGGGACGGTGACGATCGCGACGAGGAGATCCGCCTGTGGCGGGAAGGCAGTGGTTGGATCGCCGAAGACGTCGAGACGGGCGTGACGACGCAGGGTGCCTCGCGAACCGCGGCGCTGGAGAACCTCGACGACGCGGTCGCTCTCAGAAGGGGCGAAGCGGGACGGGAGCCCACCGAGGCGGAACTCAGGGCGGCGGGGGTCGATCCCGAAGCCAACACGACCGGTGATCGTGCTCCTCCGGACGTACTCGAGTAGATGGGGAGACGAACGTTCGCTGGACTCGAAGTGGTCTCGGTCCTCGTCAACATCGGCAGGTTCGAGTGGCGTCGGACGACCGGCGACCACGCGCAACTGTACTACGAGCACCCGACAAACGACGACGACCGGCGGCAGGTGACTGTTCCACTTCACGACGAGCTACGGATCGGCACGTTGCGGGCGATCGCCGACGACGCCGGTGCGGAGGACTTCGACGCGTTCTGCGAGTGGATCGACCGGAACTCGTGAGACGGACAGTAAGTAGTGGAGGAGAGGTAGCACCGCGCGAGCCCGGGGGCCGGCTTTTGCGACGAGCGGTGGCGAGCGAAAGCGAGCCACCCGCAGAATAAAAAGTGAGAGTGAGATCGCGACCGTCGAGAACGCAGTTGGGGGACAAGGAGTAGCACCGCGCGAGCGACCAGCGGGAGCGAGCGCGGGAGAGTTTTGGTCCAGCTTTTGCGACGAGCGGTGGCGAGCGAAAGCGAGCCACCCGAGGAGTAAAAGGTGGGAGTGAGATCGCGATCGTCGAGAACGCAGTTGGGGGACAAGGAGTAGCACCGCGCGAGCGACCAGCGGGAGCGAGCGCGGGAGAGTTTTGGTCCAGCTTTTGCGACGAGCGGTGGCGAGCGAAAGCGAGCCACCCGAGGAGTAAAAGGTGGGAGTGAGATCGAGATCGTCCAGGAGGCGGTCGGCGGAGACGAGGAGTAGCACCGCGCGAGCGACCGGAGGGAGCGAGCGCGGGGAGTTTTGGTCCAGCTTTTGCGACGAGCGGTGGCGAGCGGAGCGAGCCACCCGAGGAGTAAAAGGTGGAGGGAAGCAGTTTTGAGCGTGGGGACGGTATCGAACGGTATGGCACGGGCCGACTCGGGCGAGGCCGACGCCCCGGACCGGGAGATCCGGCTGGTGGGAAATCCCGACGGACAGTGGACGGCCCGCGACCTCCGCGTCGGGGTTACCGCACAAGGGGAGAGCCGGGGCGCCGCGCTTGAAAACCTCGACAGCGTCGTCGACGCTATCGAAAACGACGGCGGACATCCCCCGACCGACGACGAGATTCGTGACCTCGGCGTCGATCCCGACATCGCTCGGTCCCGGGGCGACGAACTCCCCGACGTACTACAGTAGGGATGGCGAAGCGGGATTTCTCGGGCGAGGACGTGTACAAGGTTTTAGTGAACGTCGGGGGCTTTCGGCACATTCGGACGGCGGGCGACCACCTGATCCTGCGGTGGGAGCCACCGGACAGTCACGGGGAAACGAAACCGCGTACCGTGGTCGTCCCAGCGCACGATTCGCTCAGTATCGGCACGTTGCGTGACATCGCAGACGACGCCGGTGCGGAGGACTTCGACGCGTTCTGCGAGTGGATCGACCGGAACTCGTGACCCCGGGGAGCCGAAGCAACACCCGAGGAGTAGCACCGCGCGAGCGACCGGGGGGAGCGAGCGCGGGAGAGTTTTGGTCCAGCTTTTGCGACGAGCGGTGGCGAGCGGAGCGAGCCACCCGAGGAGTAAAAGGTGGCGAGCGAAGCGACTTTGAACCCGCCGCTTGTCGCCTCGGTATGCCCGAACCAACAGCCCACCACGTCGGCATCACGGTTGCGGATCTCGACCGCGCGGTGGCGTTCTACACCGACACCTTCGACCTCGACGTGGTGGCGGAGTTTTCCGTCGGCGGCGACGCCTTCGCCGACGCCGTTGCTGTCGACGGCGCAACCGGATCGTTCGCCCACCTCGACGCCGGCGGCGCCCGGATCGAGTTGGTGGAGTACGACCCGGAGGCGGCCGGCAGCGACCCGCCCGAACTCAACCACCCGGGCGCGGTCCACGTCGGGCTGGCAGTCGACGACCTGGACGCGTTCTACGAGGGCCTCGACGACGACATCGAGACGCTGAGCCAACCGCGGACCACCGACAGCGGGACGCGGATCCTGTTCGTCAGGGATCCCGAGGCGAACCTGATCGAGGTGCTGGAAGCGTAACCGGGGTACCGAGTCAGTTCTCCGCGGGAGCCGTCAGCCCGTCCGCGAGGTTCCGGACGGTCGCCTCCAGCTCCCGGCGATTGAACCGGTTCGTCAGCGGGGAGACCAGCCACCGAACCAGCCACGGGAGCCCGAGGTCGTAGGTCGCGGTGTAGGTGAGTCGGGTCCCGGCGTCGACCGGCTCGAACTCCCACTCGATCCGCCCGTCGATGTCGCCGGAGAGCTCGAAGACGATGCGCTCCGGCGGGTCGTGGACGACACCCCGAACCTCGCCCTCGAACGAGAGCCCAAACAGCCGGTAGGTGTAGGTCGCGCGCTTGCCACCGTTGTCGAGGACGCCGACAGTTTCGACGCCGGAGAGCCGCGGGGAGATACGGCCCTGGTTCTCGGGGACGTCCATGTACTCGAACACCGCTTCTGGCGGCCGATCGATGACGGTCCGGACGGAGGCTTTCATACGCATTCGTTCGGACGCGACCAATAAAACCTCCGAGGGTCGGCGTCGGGTGGAGCTTTTCCCTGCGGACACCCTGAAGGCGGTAATGGCCACGCGCGAGGGGCGGTCGACCGACGCGACAGCAGGGAGCGACCCGGCCGCCGGTGAAGACGGCGCGGATCGAGTTGCCGACACTCCTGACAGCGGCGACCGCCGCAGGGATCGCCGGAGCGCAGAGGCTTCCGAATCCGGGCCCGGTGGCGCCGGCGCCGCCGTCCCGGCGGTGGCCGTCTCGGGGCTCTCGAAACGGTTCGGGAGCGGGCCGGACGCCGTGACGGCGGTCGACGACGTCTCCGTCGAGATCGAAGCCGGCTCGATCGTCGGGTTGCTCGGCCCGAACGGTGCGGGGAAGACAACGCTCATCAAGTCGATTCTCGGGATGGTGCTGCCCGACGAGGGGTCGGTCCGGCTGCACGGCATCGATGTGCGCGAGGACTCCCGGGCGGCGTACGCACGTGTCGACGCGATGCTCGAGGGCGCGCGCAACGACTACTGGCGGCTGACCGTCCGGGAGAACCTCAGATACTTCGCCGCGATCGGCGGTGTCGACCCCGACTCGGTCGCGGAGCGTCACGACCGGCTGCTCGACCGGTTCGGGCTCGACTCGAAGGTCGACACGGCGGTCCGGAACCTCTCGCGGGGCATGAAACAGAAGGTGTCGATCGCGAGCGTGCTCGCGGGCGACGCCGACGTGGTGTTTCTCGACGAACCGACGCTCGGCCTCGACGTGGAGAGTTCGCGCACGCTCAGGGCGGAACTGCGGCGGATCGCGGAGGAGCGTGGGCTGACAGTCGTCGTGAGTAGTCACGACATGGACGTCGTTGAGGCGGTCTGTGACAGGGTTTTGATCATGTCCGGCGGCCGGATCGTCGCCGACGACGCCGTCGAGGCGCTGCTCGCGGGCGACGACCGGCACCGTCTCCGGGTCGTCGCCCGCGGCATAGACCCCGGGCTGGTCGCCGACCTCAGGCGGGAGTTCGACGGCGTCGCCGTCGACACCGAGGCCGGGCGCACGCGACTCCGGGTTGCCGTCGATACCGACGACCTCTACGCGCTCGTGGCCCGACTCCGCGAGCACGACGTCACCATCGACCGGTTAGACACGGTCGAACCGGATCTCGAAGACGTGTTCGTGGATTTGACCCGCGGCACCGGGGGCCACAGTAGATGAGCCGCGAGCCCCGACGCGGGAGCGACGGACCCAGCCCCGCGGGCCACTACCGACTGGCGCGGGCGGTTCTCTACCGGGAGGCCGTCCTGTTCGTGCGGTACCCTGCAAACGCGATCGGCGGCGTCGTGATCGCGGTGTTCTTCTTCGGGGTGCTGTTCTACGGCGGCCGGATGGTCGCGGGGCAGGCGCTGACCGACTCCATCGAGGGGATCATCGTGGGATACTTCCTGTGGACCCTCTCGGTGGGGGCGTACTCCGCGATCTCGAATGACATCGGCAGCGAGGTGCAGTGGGGGACCCTAGAGCGTCACGTCATGACTCCGTTCGGGTTCGCGCCGGTGGCGCTGCTGAAAGGCCTCGCGAAGGTGATTCGGACGTTCCTCACTTCCGGGGTCGTTCTGGGCGTGATGCTCGCCGTCACCGGGACGGCGCTCGAACTCAACGTCCTCACGATTGTGCTCGTCTCTGGGCTGTCAATCACCTCGGTCCTGGGGTTGGGCTTCGCTGCGGGTGGGATCACCCTGCTGTACAAGCGAATCGGAAACTGGCTGAACCTGCTACAGTTCGGGTTCGTGGTGCTCGTCTCGGCGCCCTCGCTGGACGTTCCGTGGCTCCGAGTTCTGCCGTTGGCCCACGGCAGTGGCCTCCTCCAGCGGGCGATGGTGAACGGCACCCGGATCTGGGAGTTCCCCGTCGCCGACCTGGCGCTACTGGTCGTTGTCGCCGTGGGCTACTTGGGGGCGGGCTACCTCGTCTTCCAGTACGCGACGCGCCGCGCTCGGCGGCTGGGCGTGCTCGGCGACTACTGACGACCAGGTGTCCGGTGGTGGTCGGCCGCAGGTTCGTCCGGACACACGGCGGCCGACGCTCCTATGGGGACTCATACTGTCGGCTATAGTCGCGTGACGTATTTCGACACCCCGGGGTGTCGAAAATCTTCATGTAGTTATAGCCGACGGTATCAAAACGCTGCGCATTCGGATGGGTACTGTGAGCGGGGAGTGAACTCAGTGAGAACCGGAGAGAGACGAGCGTGGAAGCCCCCGCGCTCTCGACTCGATGGGCTTGCTGTCGCTCACGGGGTCGCTGCTCACGGGCGCTTCGCGCCCGTTCGTACGGCTTGCGGCGGCGAAGCCGCCGGGGGCGCAGACCACTTCCGAGTCCACGGCGGCTGCGCCGCCGCGAACGCTTCACTGCTTGCGTCGCGCGCCTGCACCAGAACGTGTCGCGTTCTGGGTGGCTGACGAGAGCTCTCCCGTCACCGTCGTTGAGACCGCGGCCCCGTGTCCAGTCTCACCCAGCGGCGGTTCGCCGGTCGGTCGTCGCTTACCTAAACACGACCTTCGGACGGGTCGTGTTCAGATAAGCTGGTGACCCTGTGACCACCTCGAAAGTCCCGGCCGGCGGCGGCCGGTTAGCCAGCCGATGTGGGCGGGACTGAAACGGGCCGGTCGCTCGTCAGCCGAGACGACGTAAGCACCGCAACGTAGTGAGGAGCGCAACGAGTCGCAGGCAGGGAGGGACCTGCGGTCCCTCTGGCAGCCGGCGCAAAGTGCCGGCGACGGCGAGCGACCGGGGGCTTTCGAGGTGTCTCCAGTCGCACCGCCCTCATCTCAACACTGCCTTCGGACGCCCGGACGAATTCAAGTACGTCGGGTCACAGGTGGCGGTATGGAGTTGACACCCGATCTCAATGGCCGGACCGCGCTCGTGACCGGGAGCGCAACCCGGGTTGGCCGCGAACTGCTTCTGACACTCGCCGCGTGCGGCGCTGACGTGGTTGTCCACTACCGGACGAGCGAGGCCGCCGCCGAAGCGACCGCCGAGGAGGCACGCGAGTGCGGCGTCAACACCACGACCGTCGCAGGCGACGTCACCGATCCCGACGCAGTCGACGCGCTGTTCGAGAACGCCGAGTCCGCGCTCGGACCGGTCGATATCCTCGTCAACAACGTTGGCAACTTCGATCCCAGACATTGGTCGGAGATCGAGTGGCCGGCGTGGCGCGATGCCGTCGAGAGCACGTTCTACGGGACGGTCCTCTGCTCGCGCCGGGCGCTCAAGGGGATGCGCGAACAGGGGTGGGGTCGGATCGTGAACATCGGCTTCGCCGACAGCGATCGGATGCACGCCCACCCGGTGAACTTCCCGTACTTCGTCGGAAAGACGGGGGTCGTGATGTTCACCCGAATGCTCGGGGCGGACACGCAGGACGACGGCATCACCGTCAACGCGGTCTCGCCGTTCGCCGTCGAGAACACCGTGTCGGACGTGTCGTCATTCCCGCGTGGGCGGGCAGCGAGCGTCGAGGAAGTCGCTGCACCGGTGCTTTTCTTTCTCGGTGACCACGCCGGGTACATCAGTGGCGAGAACGTGGCCGTCGACGGCGGTCGCCTTCCGGAGCGCTGATACAGATACGATCGGGTACCCCTGTGGTGGGGGTCAAGCGGACACGTGGCCCAGTTGTCGGTGTATGTATACCCGTGGTGCTTGGGAGTGTGGATGCTACGGACTCGGTGAGATGCCGTCCCCGAACCACAAGGGGTGGCGGGCAGTGGGTCACACGGCGATGACACGGAGTTCGATGGGGGCTCAGTGGCCGGGCCACAGCCCTACGAGAGACAACCGAGAGTTCCCCCGGCGTGTGGCCGGGTCCCCCCGAGTGCGGGGTGGAGCCGACGGGCGACGACCACCCGAATCCAGTGGTCGGATCGCCGCGCCTTCAGCCGCGGGAGGAGGACGAACCGTGGTCTCTCGTCACGAGACGGCGTTCAACACTCGAGGGAGTGTCGAAGACCTACGCGTGGTTGCGGCCGCCAGTACGCCTCCGTGGCCGGAGCCACGAGGCGGCGCGTGCTCCGGCCCGTGTCACTCCGAACGGTCGTGGAGCCCCCGGGTGAAGTACGCGGCAGCCGCCGGATCCGACGGAAGTGGGTCGAGCCCCGTCGCTCCGCACTGATCGCACTCGTCGTGATCCTCGGGGACTGCATAGACCGTGCCGCAGTCGGGACACGAGCGGTAGTGAAGGCCAGACATTACGTTGGTAACCCTCGCCGTCGGCAAAACCGTGTCGCCGTGCCGCGCGATCCGCGCGATTCACGTCGCCGAGTTGACCGGATCTGCGCTCTTCGAGGGCTGCTCGACGCCGGTGAACTCGAACCGGGCGCCGCCCGCGTCGCTCTCCGTGAGCGTCACTTCCCACCCGTGGGCCGCCGCGATCCGCCCCACGATCGCCAGCCCGAAGCCGGTCCCCGCTTCGGCGGTGGTGTAGCCGGGCTCGAAGACGGAGTCGCGCGTCCCCGGGGGGATGCCCGGGCCGTCGTCGGCGACGTAGAACCCAGTCCCGTCGTCGAGCGACCCGACCGTGATCGCGACGCCGGGAGCCTCGTGAGCCACCGCGTCCTCGGACGCCGACCGACTTCCCGTCGAGCCGTGCTCTGTGCTGTTCCGGAACAGGTTCTCGAGCAGCCGCCGCAGCCGTCCGGTGTCGGCCTCAACCGTCGGAGACGACGTCACCGAGAGGTCCGCCGCGTCGGAGCCGACGGTCTCCCACGCCGTCCGTACGGCAGCCTCAAGATCGATCGTCTCGGTCACGGCCACGCCGTCACCCTCGCGGGCGAGCGTCAGGAGTTCGTCGAGCATCCGCTCGAACCGGTCGTGAGCGTCGTCGATTTTCTCAAAGAACTCCGCCTCACCGGTCTCTCTAGCCAACTCAGCTGCGGTTCGCGCGGTCATCAGCGGGGTTCGGAGGTCGTGTGAGGCCACGGAGACGAACTCCTCTAACCGCTCGTTCTTTCTCGCTAACTCCTCGCGCCGGCGGTGCTGAGAGGTGATGTCGCGGAGGATTCCGGCACACCCACGGTACTCGTCGTCGAAGGGCAACGGCGCGAGGTGGTCTCGGCACGGGATCACGTCGCCCTCCTTGGTCCGGATCTCGATCTCGAACTGCTCGGCGTCGGGGCCCGACGAGGACACGACCGACCGCAACGCGTCATCGGCGTGCTCGACGCTCGCGTCGGTCTTGACGATCGAGGGCTCGGCCCCGACGAGTTCATCCCGGTTGTAGCCGGTGAGGTCGGCAAACGCATCGTCGACGTACGCGAAGCGACCCTCGGCGTCAACCACGTAGGTCGGATACCCAAGCGCCTGCAGAACCGCGGAGTATCGCTCTGTTTCCAGACCGGCGCGGTACTCCCGTACCGCGTGCTCGACACGGTTTGCCAGCCGTTCGTGTTGTTCGGGGCCACCCTTCTGGAGGTAGCCGGTGACGCCCGCGTTGATCGCCCGACTCGCGATCGACTCGCTGCCCTTTCCCGTGTACAGCAGGAACGGCAGGTCCGGGGACCGCGCTCTGACCTGTGACAACAGCTCCAACCCGTCGGTTCCGGGCATCTCGTAATCGCTGACAACACAATCGAACGACTCCTCTCGGAGCCGCTCGATCGCCGCCGCCGGCTGGCCGACTGTCGTGATCTCGACCGACTGGAGTTCCCGGGTCAGAAACGCTTCGGTCACGTCCAGAAACGCCGGGTCGTCGTCAACGTGGAGCAGACGGATTCGACCGGGTGCGTACCGATGCTCGGTTCCGTTCATCTCTCGTGCGCGCACGTACGAGCGCGAGAAATAATATGGGTTTCCCTTACACGTTAGGTTCCGTCCACCGCGCCCGGAAGCGGCTCGTTGATGCCGAGGAGGACCGTGCTCCGTTCCCAGAGCCGCCGGGCCGCCCCGTTGTCGCGGGCCGTTGCCGACGGCGTCTCCGGGTCTTGGCCCGAGAAATACCGCCCGGAGACGCCGGCGACCCGGGGGGAGACCCCGAGGAACAGAAGCGCCGCCGCGCCGTCGGCGACCGATGTGACCCCGGGAATCGAATCGAACAGCCGGATGACGGCCGGGAGCGGCCCGGGGAGGAACCGGCTGAACCCGCTGCCGGGGATCGCACCCGGGTGGAGGCTGTTTGCGGTGATCGGCCGTCCGGCGGCGTCGAGCCGGCGGGCGAGTTCGTTCGTGAAGAGCACGTTCGCGAGTTTGGAGTGGCTGTACGCCCAGGTGCCCGAGTATCGGTCAAGTGTCGTGGTTCGGTCGAGATCCAGGTCGGTGCCGCGGTGGGCCGCCGAGGCGGTCGTGACCACGCGGGCACCCTCTCGCAGGTGATCCACCAACTCGGCGGTCACCAGAAACGGCGACAGGTGGTTGACGTGGAACGTCCGTTCGACGCCGAGTTCGGTGATTCGGCCGTCGCGGAAGAATCCCCCGGCGTTGTTGACCAGCAGGTCCACCCCGTCGGTCTCGGCGCGGACGGTTGTCGCAAACTCCCGGACGGCCGACCGGTCCGTGAAATCAGCCGGTACAAACGTCGCGTCCGCGCCGACGGCGTTGAGTTCGGCAACCACCGCCGACCCGGCGTCGCGGTCGCGCCCGTGGACGACCACGTCCGCACCCAACCGCCCCAGCGCCACCGCCGCGGCGCGGCCGATTCCGCTCGTCGACCCGGTGACAACCGCTTGTGTTCCGGCGCGGTCGGCGTCCGCAACGCCGGCGCGGGCTTCCGGAGGTGTCTCCATACGGTCGGAACGGGCCCGACGGACAAAAACGACCCGCGCGTGGACACCGCGCGACTCGTGTTGGAGGTGTCGGAGGTGGAAACGCATCCCCGGGGTCACCGCCGGAAAGTTGGGCAATTGAAAAAGATTGTGGCCGTTTATTTTCCGAATCGGTTGTACTTATTTATACAGCGAGTCCGTACGTGTTGATGTATGCCGGGAGTAAACGCACTGAACGGAATCGCCGTACCGCTGCAGCAAACACAGGCCGACGCGGCCACGGAGATCGCGAACAACGCGTTGCTCGCTTCGTCGCTGTGGGTCAACGTCGCCCTCGCCGGGTTGTCGGCCCTGCTGTTCGTGTATATGGGTCGGAGCATAACAAACGGTCGCGTGAAGGCCATCTGGGGTGCGACGCTCATGATCCCGCTGGTGTCGATCTCTAGTTACCTCGGGCTTTTATCCGGACTCACAGTCGGATTCATCCAGATGCCGGCGGGGCACGCACTCGCCAACGAAGTGATACTCAGCCAGTGGGGCCGGTATCTCACGTGGGCGCTGTCAACACCGATGATCCTGCTCGCGCTCGGCCTGCTCGCCGACGTCGACCTCGGTAGCATCTTCACCGTCATCGCCGCCGATATCGGGATGTGTATCACGGGGCTTGCGGCCGCGCTGATCACGTCTTCCTACGGGCTTCGGTGGGCGTTCTACGCCGTCAGTTGTGCGTTCTTCCTGGCCGTGCTGTACGCCCTGGTCGCCCAGTGGCCGGACGCCGCTGCGGACGCCGGAACAAGCGAGATCTTCAGCACGCTGCGGGCGCTCACGATCGTGCTGTGGCTGGGGTACCCCATCATCTGGGCGATCGCTCCCGAGGGTCTCGCGCTCATTCCGGTCGGCATCTCGTCGTGGGGGTACTCCGCGCTCGATATCTTTGCGAAGTACATTTTCGCGTTCCTTCTGATTCGGTGGGTCACCGACAACGAGTCGTCGATCCGCGATTTCGCACTGCACTCCTCCTCCGCGTGACGCGGAGGAGTCCCGCCACGGGGTTTCAGGCCGAGTGAAGCGGCCTGTTGGGTTCAACAGTCATACGTTCTGCTCTGTTGAATAGCGGGTTCTGTGTTAAGCCGAAGGCACGCCAATGCTGAGACCACCGGCCACAGAGGCGTACAAGGGTACGCAGATTCCGACTGTCGACGGGGACACCCCTATGCAACGGCAGATTGTCACACCATAATTCGGCTCAACGCCCGGCTGTGCGGTGTTTTCGTTCCGGGCACCCGGTTCCTCCACAAACCACTTATACCGTCACCGGGGAGTGAGTGGTATGCTTGACCCGCTGCAACTGTCGCTTGACCCCACGCAACTCGGCCTCGAGTTCGGGAGCGGCGCAGTCATCGGCGGCATCGTCGGCTTCGCCGCCAAGAAGGTCGCCAAGATCATCGCCGTGCTTGTCGGACTGGAACTGGCGCTGTTCAAATTCTTGGAATCCCGCGGCATCCTAACGGTCGACTGGGAGCGGTTGAGTTCCGGGGCCCTCCAGAACGCGCAGGTGGCGGCCGGCGGTACGCCGCCGGGGTGGGTCTCGACGATTCTCTCGACGCTGTCGATTTCGGCGGGGTTCACCGGCGGGTTCCTAGCCGGGTTCAAGAAGGGATAGTTCGGATCGACGCCGCTACCGCGTACTGAGTTCGTCCTTGTCTTTGATGACCTGGGTCTCGGCCTCGCCCGAGGTCAGTTCGTTGACCAGGTCGTAGAAGTCGTTCCGCATCCCTGCGGGGAACGTCACGACGCCCACCCACGAGCCGTCGGGTTGCCACTCCTCACGCGCTAAGTCGCCGTACTGCCGGACCTGTGCCTGAGTGCTGCCGGCGTAGTCGGCGGGGACCTGCACGGCGACGGTCACCTCGTCGAACCGGATGGGGATCACCGGTCGGAGCGCGTCCAGAGCGTCGTCGACTTGCGTCTCTACGGGTTCCATCGGGTCGACCTGGAACCCCCCCTCCTCGAGGGCGCGCTCGATCCGCTCGGGCGGGTGCGGAGCGTTGTCCATCTGGGGGTTGACCGCGTTCCGTGCGATCCGGGTTATGAGGTTCTTCCGCTTCTGTTCCTGCATCTCTCGCCGTTGTTCGGCGGTAATCTGGATCTCGCCGTCCCGGACGACCTCCGGGATGATCTCTAAGGGGTCGGTCGTCTCGAACACCGTCTCGAGGTCGGACTCCGCAGGGCGGTCGCCGCGGGAGGCGTCCGAGAAGACGTCTTCAGCCGCGATCACGTCTTCCAGCTCGTCCTCGAATTCCCCGCGCTTCATCGAGAGCGCCGCGTCGGGATCAACGAGAACCTCGAACCGCTCGCCGTGCGATTCGAGCCTGGCCGTCACCGCTTCGTCGAGCGAGATCATACCGTCTCCTACTGGCTCCGAGGTAAAAAGCCCTCCCTGCCGGGGGACCGACCGCGGGCGCTCGCAGGACGGGATTAAGCGGTCGTTAACCCCGTATTTGACCGTGGTATCGATCGGCAACCGGCGATTAACTAAATACCCTTGCCCTGAATCGTGGGGTACGATGGTACCTGGAACAGCCGACACCGCAAACGACGACCTCGGCGCCTACCACATCGTCTGCCACGACTGCCCGACGGAGCTGCTCGCCGACGGGGAAGCGGAGGCCCAACGACACCTTTCGGAGCACCGGTCCTCCACGGGCCATAACGTGGAGTTCGCGGCGCTGCGTGGTGTGGATATGGAAAACGAGTGACCGGGCGGTCGACCGAGATCAGGCCGACAACTGCTCGATGACACCGACCAGATCTGACTTGTCCTGCACACCGACGACGCGTTCGGCTTCCTCGCCGTTCTCGTAGAACGCCAGGGTGGGAACCGACCTAACGCCGGCGTCCTGTGCGACCGCCCGCAGATCGTCGATGTCGACTTTCAGAACCGTGGCTTCGGTTTCGGCCGCGACCTCCTCAACGGTCGGTTCGAGCATCTTGCACGGACCACACCACTCGGCGTGGAAGTCGACGAGCACGACGTCGTGTTCGCCCAGTAGCTCTTCGAGGTGGTCTTCGCTCTCAACGTGGATCGGCGCGCCGGTCGTTTCGGGTGTACTCATCACCTGTTCATTGAACGGGCAGCCTCTTACTTATTTCGTAGGTGGGACTGCGGGCCGCACGACCGCACCGAGCGGGTGGTGGGCCTCGACGCTCCCGTGAACGGCCCTTACCCGTTCGCCCCGGATCGCCCGGTCACCGTATACTCGAGGAGGACGCCGTCGTCGACCGCCCGGACGTCCTCCAACGACAGGTCCGGAAACGACCCCACGAAGCCGTCGCCGTCGGCGAGTGTCGGCGCGTCCCGGCCACCAACGATCACCGACCCGACGTACACGGAGAGTTCGTCGACCAGCCCCGCAGCGAAAAACGAGTAGATGACCTCTCCACCGCCTTCGATCATCAGCGTCTCGATTCCGCGGGTCGCCAGTGCCGAGACCGCGTCGTCGAGAGCAACGCGGTCGTCGCCGGCGACAACGACCTCGGCGCCCGCGTCGGCGAGCGCCTGCCGCCGCGACCGGGTCGCGGCCGACGAGACGACCGCGTAGGTCGTGGCTGCGTTGTCGAGGATCCGCGCGTCGGTCGGCGTCCGGCCGGTTGAGTCGAGCACCACGCGCGCGGGGGTCGCCGGGTCGTCGCGGTCGGTCCGCGCCGCCCGGAGCGACGAGTCGTCGACAGTCAGGTGCGGATCGTCGGCGAGCACCGTCCCGACACCGACCAGCACCGCATCGGCGCCGGCACGGAGCCGATCCACCCGAGCGAAGTCCTCGGGGCCGCTGATCCGAACCTGCTCGCGACGGCGGGTCGAGAGTTTGCCGTCCGCGCTCGCTGCGGCGTTGACGAAAACGTGCACACAGACGGGTGACACCGGGGGGCAAAGCGGGTTTCGGTGCGGTGAGTGTGGTCCGGTACCACCTACACGGGGATACTGTGGTGATTGTATCGGATGGACTTTTGACCTCTTCGTCCGCGTGAACGCGGAGGAACCCCGACACGGGGTTTCAGGCCGAGTGTAGCGGCCTGGTAGTTTCAAGACGCGTACGTTCCACGCGTCACCTGCTGGGCTTCAGGATCGTCCCCAGAAATCGAAGATTTCTGGTGTGTGAACGAATCGCTGCGCGATTCGGTAACGGCGTGGCTGTTTTGTGGCCCGGTCAACGAGCCCCCATCCGTAGCCGAGTCATCATCGGGATGAATCGGGCGAAAAAACACAGCAGTGCGGCTGAATACGGAAACCGTATTACCAACAACTGTTATGTGCCGGTGCGTGGTGGGATAATCAACGATGTCGCCGAACGTACTGATGCTCGGCTGGGGGTTCCCGCCGAACGTGAGCGGCGGACTCGACACCCACGTTGGCGAGCTGTTCGACGGGATGCAGACCCGGGAAGTCGACATCGAACTCGTGCTGCCCGCGGAGTACGCACCCGAGGACAGAGCCGGGATCGTGGGCGTCCCCACCGGCGACGGCGACATCATCACCCGAGTGGGGCGGCTGAGCGAGACGTTCGCGGAACGCGCCGCTGACGCTGACATCGTCCACACACACGATTGGTTCGGCTACGGTCCGGGGTCGCGGGCAAAGTCGAACGCCGACGTCGAGTGGGTCTCGACGTTCCACTCGCTGTCGACCGATCGGAACCTCGACCCCCCACAGCGGGAGGTCGAGACCGAGCGCCGGCTCGCCCAGCGCGCGGACCACCTCATCGCGGTGAGCGAACTCACCGCCGCGAACGTGCGCGAACAGTACGGCGGCGACCCCACCGTGATCTACAACGGGTTCTCGGAGTGTCCAACCACCGGCCGCGAGCTCAAATCCGAACTCGGCGTCGACGGCGAGATGCTGTTTTTCGTCGGACGGCACACCGATCAGAAAGGGATCGCCCACCTGGTGTACGCGATGGAACGCCTCGACCGCGCGAACGTCACCTTAGTGATCGGCGGCTCCGGCCACCTGACCGACCAACTCGAGCGGTTCGCGGAACTGCTCGGGGTCAACGACCGGATCGAGTGGGTGGGCTACGTCCCCGAGACCGAACTCGGCGACTACTACGCCGCCGCGGACCTGTTCGTGTCGCCGTCGCTGGCGGAGCCGTTCGGGATCACGATCACGGAGGCGCTGTCGGCGGGGACGCGGGTGGTCGCCACCGAGAGCGGTGTCAATGAGGTGCTCTCCGAGGCGTCGGTCGTGGAGGTGAAACCGGACTCGAAGTCCATCGCCGCCGGGATCGAACGCGCGCTCGAACTCGACGGCCGACCCGAGTTCGACCCGATCACGTGGGCGGACGTGGTCGACGAGACGCTCACGTTCTACGACGAGATCCTGTAGAACGGGAGTCGGCGCGTCGTGGCCCCGTTCGAGGCCCTACCGCCCTTTCATCGACCGTGCGTTACCGCAGGACCCGCACGTCGGTCACGGGCTCGGGGTGTCTGATCCGGTAGCCGTCTGTGGTCGCGGTGAGCCCTTCGCTTGGTGTCGTCTCGCCGGCCGCCTGGTAGGGGCTGTCGCTCTCGGCGCCCTGATACGGGCTGTCCATCGGCATCGATTGATATGGGCTCTCGCTCTCTACGCCTCGGTAGGGGCTGTCCGTCGGCACCGACTGGTAGGGGCTATCAGGTCGGAGCCCGCCGTAGGGGCTGTCGGCCCCCGCTGACGGGGATGCGCCGCCGCTTCCGGAGGCCGCGCGATCGAACCCTTCGGGTGGGAGGTAGATCCGCTCGCCGGACGCCGAACGGACCACCACTGCGGTGTCGCGGTCGCCGCGCATCCTGATCACGGTCTCTCCACCCTCGATGGTCACCGAAAACGAGACGGTGTCGTCGCCGGCTCCCCCGTCGGCCCCGGCGGATTCCTCGTGCGGTGGCGTCATACCGAACGGGTCGGCGGCAAGGCACTTATAGTACGGTCGTGCGCGTCGACGGCAGCGTGCGCCCACGCGGAACGAGCCGGTGATGTGGCCCCGAACCTCAAGTGGGGGGCCCACGAACTGCGGGTATGGATATTCGGGACGCGAGCACGGACGACGTCGATGCGATCCGCCGGGTTGCGATCGAATCGATGCGGGCGTCGTACGGCCACGCCATCGACGAGGAGACAATCGCGGCGGCCGTCGACGAGTGGTACAGCGCCGAGCGGCTAACCGACGCTCTAGCCGATGACGACGCGGTGTTCGTCGTCGCGATCGATGCGGGGTCGGTGGTCGGATTCGCACAGAGCGAGGTTTCGGAGGGTCGCGAGTCAGTCGGGTACCTAGACTGGCTCCACGTGGTACCCGACCACCGCGGCGCCGGGATCGGCTCGCAACTCCTCACCCGGCTCAAACAGGAACTGGTCGCCGCCGGTGTCGACCGCCTCGAAGGCCGGGTTCTGGTCGATAATCAAGAGGGGGTGTCGTTCTACGAGGAACAGGGGTTCAGCGAGGTCGGGACCCGGCCCGTCGAGATTCACGGCGAGACGTTCGAGGAGTGCGTCCACACGACGTTCCTCGAGGATACCGACTCCGACCCCAGCGGGCTCGTGGAACGGGAGATCGACGGCCAGACCGTCTACGTTGCGTACGACGAGTCCGCGCGCGGGTCAGACTCGCCGTTCTTCGCGGTCTATCTCGACGAGAGCCGGGAGAACCCCTACGGGTGGATGTGCGGCGGCGACGAGGGGTTCGACATCGCGATGGACACGATGGAGCGACTGGAGTGCAACGAGTGCGGCAACCGCCGGAAGGCGGCGCGGTGGGACGCCGCGTATCTGTAGGTTCGGACGCTCACGTCCGCAGGATCCGCCTCAGTCGCCGCTCGCCTGCTCTTGGATGTCGCTGACGACCTCGGGGTTCCGGAGGGTCGTCGTGTCGCCGAGTTCCTCGCCGTTCGCGATCTCTTCGAGCAGCCGACGCATGATCTTCCCTGAGCGGGTCTTCGGGAGTTCGGGCGTGAACGTCACTGACTCGGGCTTGGCGATCGGGCCGATAGCGTCGTCGACGCCCGCGACGATCCGGTCGCGCATTTCGTCGTCTCCCCCGTAGCCGTCCTCGAGGATGACGTACGCGTAGACCGCCTCGCCTTTGATATCGTGGTCCCCGCCGACGACCGCGGCCTCGGCGACTCCCTCGACGCCGACGATCGCGGACTCGATCTCCATGGTCCCCAGCCGGTGGCCGGAGACGTTGACAACGTCGTCGACGCGGCCGAGGATCGTGATGTAGCCGTCGTCGTCGATCTTCGCGCCGTCCTCCGGGAAGTAGACCCACTCCCCGGCGTCGGCATCGGAGTGTGTCTGCCAGTACTCATCGACGAACCGCTCGTCGTTCCGGTAGAGCGTCCGCAACATCCCGGGCCACGGGCGGTCGACCGTGAGGTAGCCCGCCTGTCCCGCCTCGACCTCGTCGCCGCCGGTGTCGACGACGTGGGCGCCGATCCCCGGAAGCGGCGGGCCCGCCGACCCGGGCTTCATCGTGCCGACACCGGGGAGCGTCGACACCATCATGCCGCCGGTCTCGGTCTGCCACCAGGTGTCGACGATCGGACACTCCTCGCCGCCGATGTGTTTGTAGTACCACTTCCACGCACGGGGGTTGATCGGTTCGCCGACCGTCCCCAGCAGCCGGAGCGTGGAGAGGTCGTACTCCGCGGGATACTCCGGGCCCCACTTCATGAACGCCCGAATGGCGGTCGGGGCGGTGTAGAACACGTCGACCGCGTACTTCTCGACGAGTTCCCACAGCCGACCGCGGTCGGGGTAGTCCGGCGTGCCTTCGTACATCACCGTGGTCGTCCCGAGCGCCAGCGGGCCGTAGACGATGTAGGAGTGGCCCGTGATCCACCCGATGTCGGCCGAACACCAGTAGGTGTCTTCGGGTTCCAGATCCAGGACGGAGTGAGAGGTCCACGCGGTGTACGCGAGGTAGCCGCCGGTGGTGTGTTTCACCCCTTTGGGCTTCCCGGTGGTGCCGGAGGTGTACATCAGGAAGAGCATGTCCTCGGCGCCTCGCTCAACGGGGTCGACCCGGTCGCCCTGATGAGCAGACATCAGGCTATCCCAGTCGTGTTGGTTACGCTGCAGGTCGTGACCGAACCCGTTGTCCCCGAGGCGGTCAACGACAACGGTCGCGTCTACCTCGTGGTCGACGTTCGACAGCCCCTCGTTGGCCTTCGCCTGGTGGTCGAGCGGGTCGCCGCGGCGGTAGTAGCCGTCACAGGTGACGAGATACCGGGATTCGGCCGCGTTCATCCGCGTCGCGAGTGCCTCCGCGGAAAACCCCGCGAAGACGACCGAGTGTGGCGCGCCGATCCGAGCGCACGCGAGCATCGCGACCGGCAGCTCCGGCACCATCGGCATGTACAGCGTGACGACGTCATCCTCTTCGACGCCGAGGTCGCGGAGCGCGGCGGCGAACTCGTTGACCTCGCGGAAGAGATCCTGGTAGGTGTACGTTCGCGTCTCCCCGTGCTCGCCTTCCCACTTGATCGCGACGCGGTTTTTCGCGCCGTTTTCCACGTGGCGGTCGACACAGTTGTACGACGCGTTCAGCGTGCCGTCCGCGAACCACTCGTAGAACGGCTCCTCGGAGTCGTCGAGCACCTGCGTGTACTCTTCGTCCCAGTCGAGAAGGTCGGCGGCGCGAGTCCAACACGCCGGCCAGTTGTCCGCGAACTCGTCGTAGATGGACGCATCGGACACGTTCGCCTGCTCGACGAAGTCGTCGCTGGGCTCGAATGCCTCCTGCTCGGCCAGTCGCGCTTCGAGTTGTCCGTCACCGCTCTCGTCGTCTGCCATATTCATCCTCATTATTCGAACACCAGTTCATAAATCCCGGCGACGGAACCGCGCCCCGTCCCCCGGCCACGCCGTCGGCGCCGCCCGGGCGGTCCGCGGCGACGATTCCCACTCGTTCGGAATCTCCCGGGCACGCTTTTGACGTTGGCGTCCGACGTAGAGGTATGCTTGGTGTGTCGATCCGGTCGGGCCGCACAGCAGCGTCAACACCGGTCACTCGACGCCGAGTCTTGGTCGCGGGCGCGGGGACAGCGGCCGTCTCCGTCGCGGGGTGTCTCGGCGGCGGGGAGGCCGAGACCCCGGATCCCGTCACTGTCCCCGAGAAAGCGACGTGCGACGTCTGTGGCATGGTGATCAGCCAGCACCCCGGACCAACGGCCGAGGTCTTCTATCCCGACCGCGACCCGAGCGGCCACGACAACCCCGCCCGCTTCGACAGCGTGTGGGAGGCCTACCAGTACGAGTTCGGGAAGGACAGCGCAGGCTGGGAGGACGCCGCCTTCTACGTCACCGACCACTCGAGTGTGTCGTACGAGACGTTCGAGGACGGCAGCGACACGCTGATTTCACGCCACTACGATGCATCCTCGTTCGCCGCTGCGAGCGACGTGACCTACGTCGTCGGTTCGGCGGTCAAAGGGACGATGGGACGGGACCTGCTCGGATTCTCAGGCCGGAGTGACGCGGAGGCGTTCCAGTCGGAGTGGGGCGGGTCGCTCACGACACACGACGGCGTCACACCCGAGGTCGTCGCCGGGCTCGGACGCTGATGGCGGTTCTGACGCCGGCCACGACACAGTGGCTCGCAGCGGCGGTGGCGGGAGTCGTCGTGCTCGCCGGCGTTTCGTTCGTGCTGACGCCCGCGGGCGGGGCGTCGCTGCGCCCGGCGGAGTTCTCCGAGACGGTGACCGTTGGCGGGACGGGAGTCGACCAGCGCCGCGCCGAGAGCGAAGGGTTCGTGCTCCCCCGGGCGCAGGTGTTTTACTCCGGGTACCGGTACGTCGTCGGATACGTCGGCGTCGAGACGGCGGCGAGCGCGCTCGCCGACGGGGACGCGAGCCGACAGTTCGGCGACCCGCTGACCGTCTACGTCTCGGATCTCTCCGATATCACGCCGACGCTCACCGATCAAGGGTACGTCGTTGCCGAACGGGGTCGGCACGTGGGGTGGGCCACCGCCGACACGGCGTCGTTCGTCGTCGGGAGCGACGCCGCGATCCCCTCCGGGCCGGTGGCGGTTCCGTTCTCCGAGCGCGCGGACGCGGAGCGGTTCGCCGCGGCCCACGGCGGCGAGGTGATCGACTGGGAGACGCTCCGCGCGACCGTCGCCGACCCGCTCCCCGGCCGACTCGACCGGTTCGAGGCAGCCACCGAGCGGCTCCACTCGTGGGGCGACCGGGTGGCCGCGGCCGCGGCGGACCGTCGGGAGCGGCCGGTGGGGGCGGTCGTCGGGAATCGGTCCGACATCCCGGAGCGGATCGGGCCCGGCCGGCAGCTGGGGGAAGGAGTTGTGGCCGAACCGACGGTCGAGGACGCGATCGCCGCCGCGCCGACAAACACGACCGTGTACGTCCCGCCGGGGACCCACGCAGTCGACCAGGTCGTCGTGAACCGCTCCGTGACGCTCGCGGGTGCCGGGAACGGAACGGTCGTTCGCGGCGACGGGAACGGCAGCGTCGTGCACCTACGGGCCGACGGCGCGGCGGTCGCCGACCTCCGGATCACCGGCGTCGGTCCGGTCGGGAGCCGAGGCGGCGACAGCCGAAACGACACCGTCGACTGGGACACGACCGTCCAGTTGGCGTACGGGTACGGGGACGCGGGCGTGGTCCTCGACGGCGCGGCCGACGCGTCGGTGTCGAACATAGAAATCGACACGCCTGCAAGCGGCGTGATCGTCCGCGAGAGCCCCCGGTCGGCGGTGACGAACCTGACAGTCCGCGGGGCGCCGACCGCGCGTGAGGGCTTCATGGGCGCCGTACTCATCGGCGCACCGAGTCTGGTGCAGAACTCGACGTTCCACGACGGTCGCGACGGGATCTACACCCACCGCGCGGACGGGAGCGTGGTGCGCGACAACCACGCCGAACCGGGGAGGTACGGCGTCCACGAGATGTACACCTCCAAGTCGCTGGTGGCCGAAAACACCGTCGAGGACGCACAGGCGGGCGTCATCGTGATGACGCGCCCGACCCGGAACCTCGTCGTCGACAACGCCGTCCGCGGGAGTACGTACGGCGTCGTACCTGCGGGCGGAGATTCCTACTACGCGGACAACGTCGTTGTCGACAATGAGTACGGTCTCCAGGTGGCCGGCGGCCGGAACGTTTTCGTCGACAACGTCGTCGTCGGCAACGATGTCGGCGTGCGGGCCAACGAGATCCTGCCCTCGAACCAGGTGCTCCGGAACGACGTTGTTCACAACGACCGGGCGGTGGCGTCAACCATCGGCCCGCTCCGAGTGTGGGCCCACGGCGGGGTGGGCAACCACTGGGGACGGCTGCCGATCGCCGACAGTGATGCCGACGGCGTCTACGACCGGGCGTACCGGCCGTCGGGAACGGTCGACTCGCGGCTCGGGACGGTCCGTGGCGCGACCGCGTTAGCGGAGTCCCCGGCCGTCGCGGTGCTCCGGCGGGTCCAACAGGCCGTCTCCGGACTCCGGCAGTCGGGCGTTGTCGACACCGCGGCAAGAACCCGACCGTTCGACCCCGACACGGTCCGGAACGCGACCGACCGACGGCAAAACGCCACCCGCGCGGGTGACGAACCGTGACCGGGGAGTCGACACCGCTTCGGGCGACCGGTATCGAACAGGCGTTCGGCAACGTTGTGGTCCTCTCGGGGGTCTCGGTGACCGCCGACCGCGGTGAGGTCGTCGCCGTCGTGGGACCGAACGGCTCCGGGAAGTCGACGCTGCTCCGCATCCTTGCGGGTGTTCGTCCGCCCGATCGGGGGACCGTGGCCCTCCCTCCCGCCGCGGGCGGCGCCCGCCGCCTCGGCTACCTCCCACAGCGGCCGGCGTTCAGGTCGGGGTTCACCGCTCGCGACACACTGCAGTTCTACGCGCAGTTGCTCGACGGCGTCAGCGGCGACGACGTCGTCCGAACGCTCGACCGCGTGGGGCTTGCCGGCGTCGCCGACCGGGACGTGGGGTCGCTGTCGGGCGGAATGACGCGGCTGCTGGGGCTGGGGCAGGCCGTGCTCGGTAACCCTGGGGTGTTGCTTCTGGACGAACCCGGAAGCGGGCTCGATCCGGGGATGGTCGAGCGGCTGTTCACCGTCGTCGGCGACCTCGCGAGTGACGGGACAGCAGTGATGGTCGCCTCTCACGAACTCCCGGCCGTCGAGACGCACGCCGACACCGTCGCAGTGCTCGCCGACGGCGGATTTCGCGCGGTCGACACGCCGGCAGCACTGCTCGACGACACCGACACCGACTCGCTGTCGGCGGCGTTCCTCCGACTCGTCGGGACCGAACCGGACAACGCAACAGTCGCGTCGGGAGCCGAGCGGTCGACGACCGAAGCCGGGTCGGACACCGACTCGGGGGGTGGACGCGACAATGCCTGACGGACCCGCGCCCGGAGGCGACCCGCCGGACGCGACCGAGCACACCCCGTCCGGAGGCGACCCGCCGGACGCGACCGAGCACACCCCGTCCGGTGGGCGAGAGGCCGGACCGACGGATGGACCCGGGTGGACAGACCGTGCGGCGGTCGTCCGCACCTGGCAGGACCTCCTGACGGTCGCGACGCGGGAACTCCGGACGGTCGTCCGGACGCCCGCGCTGCTGGTCATCTCGATCGCGTTCGTGGTGAGTGTGGTCGGCGTCGCGTGGGCCGGCACCGGCGCCGGGGGCGGGTTCGTGCCGCTGACGCTCGATCTCCTCACGTTCATCGAGGTGCTGGTACCGCTTCTGGCCGTCGCGTTCGGCTACCGATCGATCCTGGGGGACCGTCAGACCGGGGAACTCGACGTGCTTCGAACCTTTGACGTGGACCGGGTCGCGTACGTCGGCGGCGTCTACCTGGGGCGGGCGCTCGCGCTCGTCGGTTTGGTCGTCGCCGCGCTGCTGGGTGTGGGGCTATTGGTCCCGGTTCTCACAGCGGACATCCCGACGTTCCTGGCGATCAACGAGGCGGTCGATTCGGGGGTCCGGTACGTCCGGTTCGTCGTGTTGTCCGTGGCGTTCGCCCTCGTGGTACTCGCCGCGACGGTGGCGATCTCGGCCGCGGCCCGAACCGTCCGGACGGCGCTCGCGCTGGCTGTCGCGCTCGTGATCGCGCTCGTCCTCGGGTTCGACACGGTACTGGTTGCCGGGATCGCCGGCGGCGCGATCCCGGATGACGGGCTCGCAGTCCTGGTGGCCGCCAGCCCGAACAGCGCCTACCGTGGCCTTGTGCTCTCGGCCGCGGTCGGTGTGGTCGGCGGCGCGGACGTCACCGCGGGGAACGCGGCGGTGAACCTGCTGGGACTGGCCGCGTGGTGGCTCGGAAGCGTGGCCGTGGCCGTCTGGCGGGTGTGGCCGGCGGTCGGGGAGACGACAGCGTGACCGCGGTCCCGCAGTGGACAACCGAACGAACTCGGCTCTCGCCGCGGGATCGATTCCGTTCGCTCGAAACGGCTCCGGGCTGCTCGTTCGTCGGGGGGTCCGTTTCGTTTCGGTGGCGGCGTCTCACCCGAAGTTCTCGGCTTTCGCGTCGTCGGGGTCGACCCCCGCGGCGTCGAGCGCCGCGGACGCGTCGTCGATGAACCCCTCGAACCCGTAGACGAACACCTGTTCGGCAGCATCGGTCCCGACGGCCGCTGCGACGTGCTCGTCGATGTCACCGTCGGTGACGACGACGGACGCGCCCGTGTCCCGGAGCGCCTCAAGCCGGTCCTGGTGGGCCGGCGCGTCCGTCCGGTAGACGATTGCGACCTCGTTCCCGTCGGCCACCGCGGCCTCGCCGATTCCGACTGCGGGACCGACACCCGGGCCGCCAGCGAGCACGACCGCGCGGGGCTCACCCTCGTAGAAACTCCGCCCGAACGGTCCGGCGATATCGATGGTGTCGCCGGCCCCGAGCTCCAGGAGGAACTCGCTGAACGGGCCGGCTTCTTCGGGGTCGATCCCGACGGTGATCTCGAAGGTGTCGTCGACGCCGGGCGAGGAGAGGGTGTAAAACCGCGCGTACTCCTCGCCGTTGACGACGCCTGTGAGCTTCAGGAACTGTCCGGGCTCGGCGTCGAGCCCCGCCGGCGCCTCGAACTCGATCGCGATCGTCTGCGGCCCGGCGTCCCGGACGGCGGTGACGGCGACTGTCGCATCCATACCTCCAATTACGGGTGCGGTGAGAAGGGCCTTGCCTTTGACAGCGCGACCGACCGGGGCGGTCGGCGGACCGATCGATCCGATAGCGCCTGCGTGTCCGCTGCTGTCGACCTGCTCCCCGGCGGCCAGCGCCTCGCCGGTCCCGGTCGTGGCGTAGGCGGTTCCCGGGGCGACCCGCTCGAAGTTCTCGACGTGGGCCCGGTAGGTCGGAGTGCCGCGGCGGCTCGGCGGGGCGATGGGTCAGGTCGCGTGGTGGGAGAGCGCCGCCAGCGTCCTCGACCGTGGGGACACGACCCTGCCGGGCCACGAGTGGGGGATTCTCGACGCCGAACCGGTCGGGGTGACCGACGTCGTCCACCACGTCGGTTCCGCCGACATCGAACTGATCAGGCTCGTCCTCGTGAACAACAGCGGGGTTCCCCGCGGCCGGGTCGCCGACAGCGAGTCGCTGCACGGGTCGTTCCTTGCTGTGAAGCGCAGCGAGCGGGAGCAGTCCACCGAGGACGGCGACGCGGACACCGACTACGCCGGAGCTTCTGACGCGAGACGTCGCAGCCGGCGCCGACTACCGGTATCTGGTGGGTCTCCCGAGGCACGGCTTCTGTGGAATAACAGAATTTTACTACATATTTTATCAGTGTGTTGTAAATCCTCCCGGATTTTCGAGGCTATATATTCACGTTTGTACATTACCGTTCCGACACGGGGGGCGTCGAGTCGCGTCTCGTTCCGAAGGCTTTTGGTCGGTCCACAGAAACGAGTAGGCCATATGCCCGCGGACTTCAATTGGGCCATCGGCGGGGAGGCCGGCGATGGCATCGACTCGACGGGGAAGATATTCGCCCAGGCCCTGTCCCGGGCGGGGCGGCACGTGTTCACGTCCAAGGACTTCGCGTCCCGGATCCGCGGCGGGTACACCGCGTACAAGATCCGGACATCAGTCGACCCTGTCCAAAGCGTCGTGGACCGCCTCGACGTGCTCATCGCGCTCACCCCGCGGACGATCGAAGAGAACCTCGACGAACTCCACGAGAACTCGGTGATCGTCTACGACGGCGAGCGCACCACGATGGCGAACGTCGAGATCCCTGAGGGGATGACCGGGCTTGATGTTCCGCTCAAGCGGCTGGCCGAGGAGGCCGGCGGCGCGATCATGCGCAACGTCGTCGCGCTCGGCGCGGCGTGTGAGGTCACGGGGTTCCCGATCGAGAACCTCGACAGCGCCCTCGAAAAGCGGTTCGCCTCCAAGGGCCAGGCGCTTGTCGATAACAACAAGGAGGCCGCCAGAAGCGGGCAGGACTACGTGGCAGAGGCGTCCGACGTCGACACCGGGTACGAGTTGGAGACCACCGACGCCGACTACGTCCTGCTCAACGGCGACGAGGCGATCGGCATGGGCGCGATCGCGGCGGGGTGTAAGTTCTACGCAGGGTACCCGATCACCCCCGCTACCGACGTCATGGAGTATCTCGTGGGGCGGATCGAACGGTTCGGCGGCCACGTGGTTCAGGCCGAGGACGAACTCTCGGCGATCAACATCGCGCTCGGCGCGGCGCGGGCCGGCGCGCGGTCTATGACCGCGACCTCCGGGCCCGGGATCGACCTGATGACCGAGACGTTCGGACTGGTGGCCACGAGCGAGACGCCGTTGGTGATCGTCGACGTGATGCGGTCGGGGCCCTCCACGGGGATGCCGACCAAACAGGAGCAGGGCGACCTGAACGGGCTGCTGTACGGCGGCCACGGCGAGATCCCGCGGTTCGTGCTCGCGCCCACCACCATCTCGGAGTGTTTCTGGAAAACTATCGAGGCGTTCAACCTCGCCGAGAAGTACCAGACACCGGTGTATCTCACCGCGGACCTCTCGCTCGCGGTGACCGAGCAGACGTTCTCCCCCGAGGCGTTCGACATGGACAACGTCGAGATCGACCGGGGGAAGGTCGTCGACGAGGAGACGATCGAGGAGTGGCAGAACGAGAAGGGGCAGTTCCAGCCGCACGCACTCACCGACGACGGCGTGTCGCCGCGGGCGTTCCCCGGGACCATCGACGGCGCACACATGTCAACGGGGCTCGAACACGACGAACTCGGCCGGCGGACAGAGGACACCGGGATGCGCGTCGAGCAGGTCGACAAGCGCAACCGGAAAGTCGAGACCGCCCGTGAGGCGGAAGATTGGGGTCCTCGGGAGTTCGGGGACCCCGACTCGGACAGCCTCGTGATCTCGTGGGGGTCCAACGAGGGCCCGATGACCGAGGCGATCGAGATACTCGACGACGAGGGGATCGATCTCCGGTTCATCTCGGTCCCGTACGTCTTCCCGCGGCCGGACCTCACCGAGGCGGTTGAGGCCGCCGAGACGGTGGTCGTCGTGGAGTGTAACGCCACCGGACAGTTCGCAGACATTGTCGAACACGACACCCTCACACGGGTGGAGCGAATCAACAAATATGACGGCGTACGGTTCGACGCCGACGAACTCGCTGCGGAGATCGAGGCGGCAGTCCAAGAACAGGAGGTAATCCAATGAGCTCAGACGTACGTTTCACCGACTTCAAATCGGACAAGCAGCCGACGTGGTGTCCCGGATGCGGCGACTTCGGGACCATGAACGGCATGATGAAAGCGCTCGCAAACACCGGCAACGATCCGGACAACACGTTCATCGTGGCCGGCATCGGGTGTTCCGGCAAGATCGGGACCTACATGCACTCCTACGCCCTCCACGGCGTCCACGGCCGTGCACTGCCGGTCGGCACGGGTGTCAAACTCGCCAACCCGGACCTCGAGGTGATGGTCGCGGGCGGCGACGGCGACGGCTACTCCATCGGTGCGGGCCACTTCGTCCACGCGGTCCGCCGGAACGTGGACATGAGCTACATCGTGATGGACAACCGGATCTACGGCCTCACGAAGGGGCAGGCCTCCCCGACCTCGCGTGACGACTTCGAGACGGCGACGACGCCTGAGGGCCCCCAGCAGCCGCCGGTGAACCCGCTGGCGCTGGCGTTGGCGTCGGGCGCGACGTTCATCGCGCAATCCTTCTCGACGGACGCTCAGCGCCACGCCGAGATCGTCCAGGAGGCGATCGAACACGACGGCTTCGGGTTCGTGAACGTCTTCAGCCCGTGCGTCACGTTCAACGACGTCGACACCTACGACTACTTCCGCGACAGCCTGGTTGATCTCGCGGAAGAGGGCCACGACCGGACCGACTACGACGCCGCGAAAAACAAGATCCTAGACGCCAGCAAGGAGTATCAAGGCGTCGTCTGGCAGAGCGAGAAGTCGGTCCCCTACGGCGAGAAACACGGGCTCGACACGGACATGTCCCGGGTTGATGACGGCGCACCCGAGGGCGCGATGGATCTGGTTCGGGAGTTCTACTAGCGGACCATCTTCGGTCGGTGGGTTCCCGCAACGCGGGGTCCCACCTCACAAAAAGCTCCAGCAAAACCACCCGCTCGCCTTCGGCTCACGGCGAACGGCGCGCACGGCGCGCCGATGCTGGCCTTTCGATTACGTGGCGTTCTGCAACCGCCCGGCGAACTCCCGGTAGGGCAGACCGGAGCACAACTGAACACGAAATGCAACCCAAAATTGAACTGTGTCGGGTGGAATCGGGATAGATACTTGATCTGTAATGAGTGATTCCAACGGGAGTCGGGCACCGGGAGCGGAACGGTGGAGCGTCGAGATGTCTGGTCGGGTGAACTCACCCGCAGCAGCGGACGGCACGGTCTACGTCGGGAGCGGTCAGAGCGGCAATCTGCACGCGGTGGATTCTCAGACGGGCGAACAGGAGTGGGTTCGCAACTTCGAGATGGGCCTCTACTCGTCACCGACAGTGGCTGACGACACGGTGTACGTAGGAAGTGATCACCTGTACGCGCTGGAAGCTGACACGGGCGAAGACGTGTGGGTATTCGAGACTGACAGTCTCGTGAAAGCGGTCCCGACGGTGTCGCAGGGGACAGTGTATATCGGAAGTTACGACAACAACCTGTACGCGGTGAACACGCTCACTGGGACCGAACAGTGGACGTTCGAGACCGGCGCCTCCGTGCGCTCGTCACCGACGGTGGCCGACGGAACCGTGTACGCCGGGAGTGGTGACGAGACCCTGTACGCGCTGGATGCCGGTACCGGCGAACCGGAGTGGGAGTTCCCCACTGGCGACTCTGTGAGTTCGTCACCAACGGTGAGAGACGGGACGGTGTACGTCGGGAGTAGCGACGACAATCTGTATGCGATCGACGCTGAGACCGGCGAAGAAGAGTGGGTGTTCAATACCGGTGACACTGTGAGCTCGTCGCCAGCAGTGGTAGACGGGACAGTGTACGTCGGAAGCTTCAGTAATCGGCTGTACGCGGTGGACGCGGACACCGGTACGGGCAGGTGGGGCTTCAGAACCGCCGCGTCCGAACTCTCGTCGCCGACAGTGGCCGATGGGACCGTGTACGTCGGGAGTTACGACAACGGTCTGTATGCGGTCGGCACCGACACCGGCGACAAGGAGTGGGTGTTTGAGACCGAGAGGGTAGTACATTCGTCCCCGACAGTCGCCGGTGGGACGGTGTATTTCGGGGGTGACGAAAACCTGTACGCGGTGAACGCAGACACACCCGACAGGACACCGACCATCTCTTCGGACCGGGCCACCGACGGGGAACGCACCGATCCCTCGAGGCGTTCGAACGGTTTCTGCGACGGCTGTGCGGAGGATCTGGGACAGGTCGGTGTCCCCGTCACATACTGCCCCTTTTGCGGGGAGAAACAGTAGCTGGAATTCCGCCCTCTCACAGGCGTCAGGAACGTTCCCGCGCGCTTTTTTATCTGCGCCCCGATTTTCCGAGTGAGAATGATCGCTGACGCCGCGGCGGCCGGCCGAGGAGTCGGGCCGGCCAGTCGACATCTGGAGCGCGGCTTCCGTGTGACCGTCACACCGGGGAGCCGGGACGCGCAGCCGACGCACGCCACGGGAATACGCCATGTCTGAGCACTACGACGTCGTCATCGCCGGCGCAGGCCCGGCCGGAGCACAGTGCGCGCGCGACCTCGCACAGCGGGAGTACGACGTGCTCGTGTTGGAGGCCGAACCCGAAGACGGGTTCCCACGGCAGTCGAACAAGTCCACGGCAGGGACGTTCGCGTCGATGACGGGCGCGTTCGGGATCCCCGACGACGTCGTGATGAACTACACCGACGAGGTGGTGCTTGAGTCCCCCAACGAGTATTTCGTCCAAGATCAACCCGGCGCGGTGCTTGAGTTCGCGGACTTCAAGCGGTGGCTGGTCGCCGAGGGGCGCGAGCACGGCGCGGAGTACCGTTTCGACGCGCGCGTGAACAACCCGATCACCGAGGACGGCGGTGTCGTCGGGGTGCAGTACGCCGGCGACGAGGAGGTGTTCGCCGACATCGTCGTCGACGCCACGGGGCCGGCGGCGCCGCTCGCGAAGAAACTCGACGTGTGTACCCTCGAACGAAAGAACCAGGCGGTCGGCATCGAGTGGGAGATGGAGGGCGTCGACGTTGACCACCCCGACTTCGCGGACCTCACCGACGCCATGATGTTACGGCTCGACCACGAGTACGCCCCCGGCGGCTACTCGTGGGTCTTCCACACGGGCGGCGACACCGCGAAGGTCGGGGTGTGTTACATCCAAAGCGAGAGCTACCAGCAGTACGGCGACACCTCAAAGAGCATCGACGGCCACCTCAACCACTGGCTGGAGGTCGACCCGCGCTTCGCCGACGCCCAGCGTCTCGGTGACAAACAGCAGCACCGCGGGAGCGCACACATCCAGATGCCTGACGACCTCAGCACGGACAGTTTCTTAGCCATCGGCGACACCGTGCCGACCATCGACCCGCTGTGGGGAGAGGGCATCCACAAGTGTATGGAGTCCGCACGCGTCGCCGCCATCACGGCGGACCGGTGTCTGATGGGATCGGAGACCGACACCTCCGCCGGCGCGATGTCGATCTACGACGACCTCTGGCACGCCCGCGTCGCACCGGACATGCGCACCCGGCTGACGATGACCCAGTTGCTGTACCTCGCGCCGAACGAGCGCTACGACCGCCTGATGGACGACCTGAATGCGATGGACGTCGACACACTCAGCGACGCCAACAACGGGAGCATCCGAAGTCTCGCGCGGCTCACGCACCTCGACGACCTGCCGTTGCTCGCGCGGTTCGCGAAGCAGCGGCTCGCTGAGTGACCGACGGACCGCTGCCGCAACGGCTTTCGGCGCGACACGACTATGTCGGCCCGAGATGTCTCGACAATCGACAGCCGAGGCGGGCGGCCCGCGCGCAGCCGCGATGCCGATGCTCGGGTTAGGTACGTGGAAGAACGACGATCCGGAGGCCTGCACGAACGCGGTCGCAACGGCGCTCGAGGCGGGCTACCGCCACATCGACACGGCACAGGCGTACGGCAACGAGGAACACGTCGGGCGCGGGATCGAACGCGCGGACGTGCCCCGCGACGACGTCTTCCTCGCCACGAAGGTCTGGATCGACCGGCTTGCCTACGACGACGTGCTCGCTTCCACCGCGGAGAGCCTCCGGAAGCTCGGCGTCAACGCCGTCGACCTCCTGTACGTCCACTGGCCGGCCGGTGAGTACGCCCCCGAAGACACGTTCCGCGCGTTCGACGAACTCGTTGACAACGAGAGGGTCGACCGGATCGGGATCAGCAACTTCGAGCCCGAGCAGGTCGACGACGCCATCGACCGCACTGACGCGCCGATCTTCGCCAACCAGGTCGAACTCCACCCCCTGTTACCGCAGGAGGAACTGCGGGCCCACTGCGTCGACCGCGGGGTCGAAGTCGTCGCGTACTCGCCGCTGGCGCGTGGGGCGGTGTTCGACGTCCCGGAGGTGACCGAGATCGCCGCGAAACACGGCGTGAGCGAGGCGCAGGTGTCGCTGGCGTGGCTCCGGGAGAAGGGGGTCACTGCGATCCCGAAGGCGACGGGCGGGTCCCACATCCGCGACAACCTGGCGTCGCGCGATCTCTCCCTTGACGCCGAGGACGTGGCGGCGATCGACGCCATCGACCGGACCGACCGGCGGGTCGATCCCGGGTTCGCACCCTGGTGACGGTACTGGTTAGATAAGACCGCAAGTGCGGAGAGAGTCTCGGAGACGATTTTGAAAGCCCCCGCGGTCTCGGCGAACCCGGACGTTCACGCCGGCGAGCCGGCGTGAGCTCGGGAGAGCTCCGCTCTCCCGGCGACGCAAGGACCGCAGGAGTGAGCCGGGCGAGACCGGAGGTCTCGCTGGAAACCGGCGGCTCGCCGCCGGTGACGCCGCGAACGACGAGGACCGCAGCCCCTTTCAGTCCCGCCCGGGGTCGGTTTCTTGATCACGCATCGCTTATCTGAACACTGCCCTCTACGGGGATCAAAACGGACCGCGTGGAGGGGCCGCCGTGGAGGGGCCGCCGTAGACCGGCCCTGAATCCGGGGACAACGAAGCCAGACGAATGGCCGAAGAACACCGGAAATTACACTCGGGTGGGACGGCTTCGGACTTCGGCCACGGGACGAAACACCGCGCAGGAACCCCCTCCGCGTGCTCGTCCTGCCGCTGTGAATCGCGCCACGTCCACGCACGGGGGCGGATGGAAACCGCACGGGGAACGCCCCGCCCTCAACAAGCGAACCGAACGGCGAGCGAGTAGGGCGGGGTAGTTTGCACCCTTGGGAACGTTTTTCCGGGACGAAACCACGAGTGTGGGTATGAGCGACCGCTCACCCTCCGGGACGCCGACCAACGTGCAGGCGCAGGCGGGGTGGACCGACGTCATCGATGACATGGAGTCGACCGCGGCCTCGTACCGCGACAGCGGGTGGGAGACCCTGGAGCTTCACCCGGGGGATTCGGTACTCGTCGACTCCGATCGCCGAACTGGGCTCGATGTGCTCCTCCCCGGGCCGGAGTTCGAGGCGCTCGAAGCCCTCGCCGACGACTCTCCGTTCGAGAGCGTCGAGGTGTTCCGCGCCGAACGCGGCGGCATCGTCTACGTGTTGGTCGCCGAACTGGACCCCGAAACCGAGACGGTCGCGTTCGTCCCCGCGTACTACGACCGGGCGTCCTCGAACGAGACGATCGAGGCGATCCGCGACGCCGGTGAGATCCGGCTGTTCTGTCGCCGGTTGGACGACGACGCCGTGGCGTTCGTCCACGACGACCCCGAGCCGTTCCTGCCCGAACCACCCTGACGCCCCCTACGGGCCCCCTCCGCTGTGCCCTGGCGTCGTTCCCGGTGCCATCGATTACAACACGGTTCTCAAGCAATATTTTTCACCCGTGCACCGAGGACAAAAAATTGAAACCCTCTCGGGTCGCTACCACGTCGTATGCACCCCATCGACGACTCCCCCATCACCCGAGACGGGAACTCTCTCATCCTCGCGTACGACCACGGGACCGAACACGGTCCCGTCGACTTCGAGCCGATGCCGAAGAGCGCCGACCCCACGCACGTCTTTGAGGTGGCGCGACACGACGCGGTCACCGCCATCGCGTTGCAGAAGGGGATCGCCGAGTACTACCGGACCTGGGAGGCCGACCACGGGATCGACGACGGGGCGCCGCTTCTGGTGAAGGTGAACGGCAACTCCAACCTCCCGGTGCGCGAGGACTACTACTCGCCCACCCAGTGTTCGGTGGGGTACGCCGTCGAGGAACTCGACGCCGACGCGATCGGGTACACGATGTACGCGGGGTCGCGCCACGAGGATCGGATGTGGACGGAGTTCCGCGAGATCCAAGAGGCAGCCAGAGCGTACGGCGTCCCCGTGGTGATGTGGAGCTACCCGCGCGGACAGGGGATTCAGGCCAACGACGCCTACAGCGGCCAGTCGGACCCGGCTGTCGTCGCGTACGGGGCCCGGCTGGGGCTCGAACTCGGCGCCGACGTGGTCAAATGCAAATACCCCGGAACCAGAGACGGGTGGCAGCAGCTCGAGGACGCCGTCGGCGGCCTGAAAACGGTCATGAGCGGCGGGTCGAAGCGGAGCGACGAGGCCTTCCTCGAAGACGTCTACACCACGATCTCCGCCGGTGGGAACGGCCTCGCGGTCGGGCGGAATATCTTCCAGCGGCAGGATCCCGAGCCGCTCTTGGACGACCTCGAGCGCGTGATCTTCGAGGGGACCGATCCCCGGGAGGTGTAGGGTCTCACCGCCCCGTCACGACACTGTCCCGTCCAACACCGCCGCAACCTCTTCGCGCGTTCCGGCGGCGAGCGCACGCTCGGCGAGGTCGCGCGCAGCGTCGTCTCGGACCTCGCTCACGGCCCGCTTCACCCGGGGTGCCGACGCGGGGGCCACGCTCAACTCGTCAACCCCGAGCCCGACGAGCAGCGGCGTCACCGCGGGATCGCTGGCCATCTCACCGCAGACTCCGACCCACACGTCGGTGCCCTCGGTCGCCGCGACACCCCGGCGGATCGCCCGGAGCACCGCGGGCTGGCGCGGGTCGGCGAGGTCTGCCACCCGGCGGTTCCCCCGCGCGGCGGCCATCACGTACTGCGCGAGGTCGTTGGTGCCGACGCTGACGAAGTCGACGTGGCCGACCAGTGGCTCCGCCAGCAACGCCGCGGCCGGGGTCTCGATCATTACGCCGAACTCCGGGGTCGCGTACGCCTCGCCCGCGGCGTCAAGGGCCGCCGCCACCGACTCTATCGCCTCGCGCGCTGCGACGACCTCATCGACAGTCGTGACCAGCGGTACCATCACCGAGAGCCGCCCGCCGGCGTCGGTCGCGGCCGCACGCAGGAGCGCACGGAGTTGTGTCTCGAAGACGTCGGCATCGGGCCCCAGCGACCGCCGGATCCCGCGCTCGCCCAAGAACGGGTTCTCGTCGTCCGCCGGGTCGAGGTACCCGACGGGCTTGTCGCCGCCGACGTCGAGGGTCCGCACCACGACCCGCCCGTCGGGGAACGTCGCCAGCGCCTCCCGGTAGGCCTCGTACTGCTCGTCCTCGTCGGGCGGGGACGCACGATCGAAAAATAGGAACTCCGTGCGGAACAACCCGATCCCGTCGGCGCCGTGGTCGGCTGCGGCGGCGAGATCGGCCTGCTGGCCGACGTTCGCCGCCACCTCGATCGGTGTCCCTTCGGCGGTCGTGACGGGCGCCGTCCGGATCTCGACGCGCTCGTCTCCCCCGGCCGCCTCCCGGGTCGCGGCGTCGGGACCGATGACGACCTCCCCCTCGGTACCGTCGACGACCACCTCGGCTCCCGCCGCGACGTCGTGGAGGCCCTCGCCGACGCCGACGACCGCGGGCAGCCCCAGCGACCGCGCGAAGATCGCGGCGTGGGCGGTCGGGCCACCCGTGACGGTCGCAAACCCCGCAACGCGGTCGGGATCCAGACGGGCGGTGTCGCTCGGTGTGAGGCGCTCTGCGAGCACGACGCTGCCAGCCGGGAGGTCGGCGAGGTCGTCGCGGTCCCCGCCGACCAACTCCCGAAGGAGCCGGTCGCGCACGTCGCGGAGGTCGTCGGCCCGCTCGGCCGTCCGGCCGCCCGTCCCCTCGAAGCGGTCGACGAACGCCGCGAACGCCCGGTCGACGGCGTGTTCGGCGGGTAGCCCCGACTCGATCCGCGCAGCGACGGTCTCGGCGAGTTGTGGGTCGTCGAGAAACTGGACGTGGGCGTCGAAGACCGCAGCCGCGGCGTCGTCCAGGCGCTCGGTGGCTCGCTCGCGCTCGGCGCGGATCGCCTTCCGCGCCGCGTCGCGCGCCGACTCGAACCGTTCGGTCTCGGTCTCGGTCTCGGTCTCGGTGTCGGTGTCGGTGTCGGTGTCGGGGTCGGGGTCGGGGTCGGGGTCGACCGTACCGATGGCCGGCGGGTCGCCGAGGTCCGGCTCCGACCCGTACCACACCGCCGTCCCGGTGCCCGCGGCCCGGATCGCGCCGACGCCGGAGAGCCGCCGCACCATCGCTCAGCGGTCGTCTTCCGGGGTCGTCAGTATCCGCTCGAGTTCGTCGAGCGTGGCGTCGGCGTCCTCGCCCTCGGCGACGAGGCGGACCTCGTCCCCGTGCTCGACACCGAGTCCCGTCACTGCGAGCATGCTCGCCGCGTTCACCAGGTCGCCCCCGGTGTGGCCGACCTGCACGTCGGCGTCGCTGTCGGCTGCCGTCTCCACGAACGTCGCGCCGGGCCGGGCGTGGAGGCCGTCCTCGGGCACAACTGTCGCGATCCGTTCGGGCATCAGCGCGTCTCCTCCCGGACCTCCGCCCGGGCACTCCAGCGGGTCGAGTGGAGTGTGCGCTCGACGTGTCCGTACATCACTACCGGAACGAGGGACCCGGAGCCTCCTAAGTGTTCCTCGGGGGTTCCGGACGGTCGCGGTCAGCTCAGTCGAGCCGGTCGATGACGGCGCCGGTGACCGCGTCGGTACCGGCGTCGCCGCCGAGGTCGGGCGTCCGGGGGCCCGACTCCAGCACCGACTCCACCGCGCCGCGGACGGCCGCGGCTTCCCCGTCGTAGCCGAGGTGCTCCAGCAACATCGCCGCCGAGAGGATCGCCGCCGAGGGGTTCGCGACACCCTCGCCCGCGATGTCCGGGGCGGTGCCGTGGACCGGCTCGAACAGCGCGTTGTCCGGGCCGATGTTTGCCGAGGGCAGCAGCCCCAGCCCGCCCACCAGTCCGGCCGCCAGATCCGATAGCACGTCGCCCGCGAGGTTGGGACAGACCACCACGTCGAACTGGGTGGGATCCAGACAGATCCGCGTCGCAAACGCGTCCATCAGCACCTCTTCGGTGTCGAGGCCGTGGTCGTCAGCGACGGAGACGACGGCGTCCCGGAACCGACCGTCGGTTTCGCGCATAACGTTCGACTTGTGGACCACCTGGAAGGCGTCCCCGCCCCGGTCTGCGACGAACTCGCAGGCGAACGCCGCCAGCCGTTCGGACGCGGAGGTGGTCACCACGCGGGTGAGCGTCGAGAGATCCTCGGAGAGGCGGTCCTCGTGGCCCGCGTAGACGCCTTCGGTGTTCTCACGCAGAAAGACCACGTCCGTCTCGGGTTGGACCGCATCCACGCCGGGGTACGCCCGCGCGGGGCGGACGTTCACGAACGACCCCACCGCGGTCCGGAGCGGCAAGATTACGTCCGCGGCGGTCTCGCCCGCCGCGCCGAACAGCGTCGCGTCGGCGTCGGCGACCGTGTCGTAGGTCTCCTGTGGGAGCGCCTCGCCTGTCTCCGCCCGCACCGCGTCACCGGCCCTCGCAGTCCGGAACTCGAAGTCGCCGACGGCGTCGAGCACCTCGACCGCGGCGGGCACGACCTCGCGACCGATCCCGTCGCCCTCGATGACGGCAACCTCCTCATAACTATTACTCTCACTGTTCACCACCGAGCGCCACCCCCACTGACGGCGCTCGGCGGTGAGAGACGACCGTAATCATCATCAGACATCGGTGTAGGAAAGCGATGTGGCCCTGTCGGCGACGGCGTCGGCGTTGGACTTCATGAGCGCCGTGGTGTCCCAGACACCCTCGGTGAGCGCCCGCCGCTGGGCGTCGTCGACCGTCGCCTCGATCGTGTTCCCGCCGTAGGTGACGGTCTCGGTCTCGACATCGACGTGGATCTCACCGTCGGGGTTGTCGTCGATCCACGCCTGGAGGTCGGCGATGGCGTCGTGGTCGGCGGTGACCGTCGGGATCCCCAGCGCGAGGCAGTTGCCCGCGAAGATCTCCGCGAACGACTCGCCCACGATGGCGTCGATCCCCCAGCGCATCAGCGCCTGTGGGGCGTGCTCCCGCGAGGAGCCACAGCCGAAGTTGGCGTTGACCGCGAGCACCGACGCGCTCTGGAACGCCGACTCGTTGAACGGGTGATCCTTCTGTTCGTCGTCCTCGTCGAACCGGAGGTCGAAGAAGGCGAACTCGCCGAGGCCGTCGAAGGTGACGACTTTCATGAACCGCGCGGGGATGACCTGGTCGGTGTCGATGTCGTTGCCGCGGACCGGCACGCCCGTGCCGGTCACCGAGCCAATCTCGGGGATCTCATCGGTCATACCATCACCTCCGGAGCGGCGCTCCGGCGTACTCGCATTCGCCGTCGCGGACAGTTCATGCGACCGTCACCTCCTTCAGGTCGCGCACGTCTGTCACTTCGCCTTCGACCGCCGCGGCGGCGACCATCCGAGGGTTCATGAGGACGGTCCGCCCGTCCTTTGACCCCTGCCGGCCGACGAAGTTGCGGTTCGACGACGACGCACACGCCTCGTCGCCCTCAAGTTGGTCCTCGTTCATGCCGAGACACATCGAACACCCCGCGTTGCGCCACTCGAAGCCGGCTTCCTCGAAGATCTCGTCGAGGCCCTCGGCTTCGGCGGCGGCCTTTACGCGCTGGCTCCCGGGGACGACCATCGCGCGAACGTCGTCGTGGACCTCGCGACCCTCGACAACCGCCGCTGCACGCCGGAGGTCGGGGAGGCGAGCGTTCGTACACGACCCAAGGAACGCGACGTCAACCTCGTACCCCTCCATCGTGTCGCCGGGCGTGACGCGCATGTGCTCCTGGGCGCGCCGTGCGGTGTCCTGTTTGTCGGCCGCAAGCGACGCCGGCTCGGGGATCGGGTCGTCGATACCGATCCCCTGGCCGGGCGTGGTTCCCCACGTGACGACGGGCTCCAGTTCGGAGCCGTCGATGGTGACGACGTCGTCGTACTCCGCGTCGTCGTCGGAGCGGATCGACTCCCAGTACGGCTTGAGTTCCTCGAAGCGCTCCGGGCGCTCCCGGAACTCGTCGGTTTCTTTCAGCCACTCGTAGGTGGTCTCGTCGGGGTTGACATACCCCGCGCGGGCGCCGCCCTCGATGGACATGTTGCAGATGCTCATCCGCCCCTCCATGTCGAGGGTCTCGATTGCCTCGCCGGCGTACTCGTAGACGTAGCCGACGCCACCCTCGGTGCCGAGACGACGGATCACCTCGAGGATAATGTCTTTGGCCTCGACGCCGGGGCCGAGTTCGCCCGTCACCTCGATTTTCCGGACGTCCTTCTTCTCCATCGCGACCGTCTGGGTCGCGAGCACGTCGCGGATCTGGCTCGTGCCGATCCCGAACGCCAGCGCGCCGAACGCGCCGTGTGTCGAGGTGTGAGAGTCGCCGCAGACGATCGTCTTCCCGGGCTGGGTCAGCCCCTGCTCGGGCCCGATGACGTGCACGATCCCTTGGTCGCCGGTCGTCGGATCCGAGAACTCGATGCCCGCGTCGCGGACGTTCTCCTCTAACTCTGCCATCATCTCCTCGGCGGCGCCGTCGCGGTAGGGCCGCGACTGGTCGGCCGTCGGGACGATGTGATCTACGGTCGCGTGGGTGAGTTCGGGGTACGCGACCTCCAGGTCGCGCTCCTGCAACATCCCGAACGCCTGCGGGCTCGTCACCTCGTGGATGAGGTGGAGGCCGACGAACAGCTGCGTCTGTCCCGTCGGAAGCTCAGAGACCGTGTGCTCCTCCCATACTTTGTCGTACAGCGTTCCCTCACTCATGTCGATCACCGGTTTGCAGTGTCACTGTCATCATCCCCGTCAGTCGTCCGCGGCCGCTTCGGCGGCCTCCTCTTTGTCGTCCCCCCACGCGAACAGGTCGCGCAGCGGCTCACCCACCTGCTCGATCTGGTGGGTCTCCTCGGCGTGTTTCAGCTGCGTGTACGAGGGCCGGCCGGCCTGGTTCTCCGTGATCCACTCGCGGGCGAACGTGCCGTCCTGGACCTCTTCTAACACTTCCTCCATCTCCTCGCGGACGTGCTCGTCGATGAGGCGGTCACCGCGGGAGAGGCCGCCGTACTCGGCGGTGTCGGAGACGGACTGCCACATCTCGGCGTGTCCGCCCTCGTACATGAGGTCCACGATCAGCTTCAGCTCGTTCAGACACTCGAAGTACGCCATCTCGGGGGAGTAGCCGGCGTCAACGAGCGTCTCGAAGCCCGTCTTCACCAGCGCGGTCACCCCGCCGCACAGCACCGCCTGCTCGCCGAAGAGGTCGGTTTCGGTCTCCTCGCGGAACGTGGTCTCGATGACACCTGCCCGCGTGCAGCCGATCGCGTGGGCGTACGACATCGCCTCGTCGAACGCCTCGCCCGTCTCGTCTTGGTAGATCGCAACCAGCCCGGGGGTGCCCTGACCGGCCTCGTAGTTCCGCCGCACCAGGTGTCCGGGCGACTTCGGCGCCACCATCGTCACGTCAACGTCCTCGGGCGGCCGGATCTGGTTGTAGTGGATGTTGAACCCGTGGGCGAACTGGAGGGTATCGCCGGGCTCTAGCCCGTCCCGGATGGTCTCGAACACCGTGGGCTGGACCGAATCCGGGACCAGCACCGACACGATGTCGGCTTCGGCGGCCGCGGCCGCGGGCGTTGCGACCCTGAGCCCGTCGGCTTTCACAGCCGAACGGGACGAGGAGCCCTTCCGCAGTCCGACGACCACGTCAACTCCGCTGTCAGAGAGGTTCTGTGCGTGGGCGTGGCCCTGGCTGCCGTAGCCGAGAACGGCTACGGTCTTGTCGTCGATCTGGGAGCGGTCGGCGTCGTCGTCGTAGTATACCGTCGTGTCTAAGTCTGTCATTCGTGGGTTACCGCATGTTGGTCGGCCGTGTCGGTTCGTCGGCGGTTCCCGGCTTTTCGCCGGGCGCGGTCGGCTGGTTGCCGCGGGCCAGCGCCGTGTAGCCCGTCCGCGCGATCTCGATGATGCCGAACTGCCGGAACGCGTCGATCGCGTCGTCGATCTCCTGTTCGTCTCCCGTGAGTTGCACGGTGATCGTCTCGGCGCCCGCATCAAGGGTCTGACCGTCGTACATCTCGGTGATCGCGTGCACCTTGTCCGGCTCCCCGCCCTCGACTTTCAGGAGGACAAGTTCGGTCCGCACCGCGTCGGCGTCGAGTTCACCGACGGTGATGACAGGTTTGAGTTTTCCGAGTTGCTTTTTGATCTGGTCGATGTCGGGTTCGGTCTCCTCGACGACCATCGTGATCCGTGAGTGCCCGTCCACGGTGGTTGGGCCGACGGTGAGGCTCTCGATGTTGAACTGTCGCCGGGAGATCAGGCCCGCGATCCGCGAGAGCACGCCGGGTTCGTCCTCCACCAGCGCGGAGAACACCGCGCGCCGCGGCTCGTGCTGGGCCTCGACCTCGGGGTCGATCCGGATCCCCTGTGCGTTCCGCCGCCCCTGGGGGTGAGGCCGCTCGTTGGGCTCCGGTCCGGCGAGTCCGTGTTTGGGTGGCCCCTCGCGTCCTCCCCGTCCGGCTTCGGTGTCGTCGCCCGAACTCATAGCTGGTCCTCCGTGAGGGCGAACTTGCCGTTCGCGCCGCCCGAGGCAACCATTGGGTAGACGTTTTCAGCGGGATCGATGTGGAAATCGATCACCGACGGGCCGTCGTAGGCGAGCGCCTCCTCGACGGTGTCTGTGACCTCGTCGTAGTCGTCAACCCGCCACCCGCGGGCGCCGAACGCCTCCGCGAGCATATCGAACTCCGGACACCAGTTGTACTCCGCGGCCATGCGCCGGCCCTCGAAGAAGGCGTCCTGCCACTGCCGGACCATCCCGATGTACTCGTTGTTGAGCACCGCAACGGTGATGTCCAGCTCCTCACGCACCGCGACCGACAGCGACTGGATAGTCATGAGAAACGACCCGTCGCCGTCGATGCAGACGACCTCTTGGTCGGCGGCGGCGGCGATCCGGGCGCCGATTGCGGCGGGGAGTCCGTAGCCCATCGTGCCGAGACCGTGGCTCGACACCCAGGTGCGTGGCTCCGTGTACGTCCAGTACTGCGACGCCCACATCTGGTGCTGGCCGACGCCGGTTGTGACGATGGTGTCGTCGGCGGTGGCCTCGTCGAGCACCTCCACGACGAACTGCGGCTTCAGCGGCTCGTCGTCGGGAGTGGCGTAGTCCATCGGATACTCGGCTTTCCAGGTCTGACACTGCTCGCGCCACTCGTCGACGTCTGGCGCCTCGTCGACAGCGTCGTCGACCTGGCCGAGCACGGTCCCCGCGTCGCCGATCAACGGGTAGTCCGCGTGAACGTTCTTCGAGATCTCCGCGGGATCGATGTCGATGTGGATCACCTCCGCTTCCGGTGCGAAGGTGTCGATGCCGCCGGTCAGTCGGTCGTCGAACCGGGTGCCGACCGCGATCAGCAGGTCGGTGTGGGTGATCGCCATGTTTGCGTATCCTGTGCCGTGCATCCCTGCCCACGACAGACACAGGTCGTCGTCTTCCGGGAACGACCCGATCCCGGGCATCGTGGTGACGACCGGGATCTCGTGATCGCGCGCGAATGCCCGCGCCTCCTCGGTGGCGTCAGCCTTGATCACGCCGCCGCCGAACAACAGCAGCGGGCGGTCGGCCGACTCGATCGCGTCGGCGGCGACCGCGACGTTCGCCTCGTCGGCGATGTACTGCGGTCGGGTGGTCTCGGGCGGTTCGGCCGGTCCCGGTTCCCTGTCGGTATCTGCGAGGGTGGTGTCTTTCGGGAGGTCGACAAGCGTGGGCCCGGGCCGTCCCTCGTCGGCCAGCGCCAGCGCCTCTCCGACGGTGTCACCCACGCTGTCGGGATCGTCGGCGAAGTAGTTGTGCTTCGTGAGCGGCGCGGTCACGCCGGTGGTGTCGGTTTCCTGGAACGCGTCGGAGCCAACCATGTCCGACGGGACCTGGCCGGTCAACGCCAACATCCCGTCGGAGTCCATGTTCGCGTCGGCAATCCCGGTCACCAGGTTGGTTGCGCCGGGGCCCGACGTGGCTAAACAGACTCCCGGCTCGTTCCGAACCACGCCGAACGCGTCGGCGGCGTGTGCGGCGCCCTGCTCGTGCGCCATAACGATGTGCCGGATATCGGAGTGGTACAGCGCGTCGTAGACGGGCATGATCGCGCCGCCCTGGACGCCGAAGGCGGCCTCGATGCCGGCGTTCTCCAGCGCGTGGACCACGGACTCGGCGCCAGTGGTCGCTGGAGTGTAGTCCGCCTCCGCGTCGGCTCCGGTGGCCTGCTCCGCGGCGGCTTCGGTGGCCTGCTCCGCGTCGGTTCCGGGCTCCGGGTCTGCGTCCTCGTCGGGCGTCGCCTGTTTGCTCATCGCCGGTCACCTCCGGTTCGGGCTGTCCGGTTCGTCGCGGTCTGGGGGCGGTGCGTCGGTGTCGGTCGTGCGGATCTGGCGTAGTGGGTCATACTGGGTGGCGGTGTCGTGGTCGGTCGGACGTCGATCGACGGTCGGGACGGCGAGAAATGGGTGTAGTGGGGGGCTATACGGCCCCTACTACGACACGAATCGGGGTGCTCCGGTACTCGGGGCGCGACCGCGGCAGCGACGCGGTTCGGGACCCAGCGGGGGCGCCCGTCGCGTCGGTTCGCCGGTGTCGCGTCATACCTGATGGGTCTCGCTCGTCCGTAATGAACGTTTCGTGGTCCGTCGCCGGGACGGGGTCTGCGGCGCGCCCGTGGCCCGGTGGACCGAGCACCCGGCGCGCGCGCCATCAGGCGTTGCCCTCCCCGTCGTCGTCGGCGCGATCGACGCCGACGTCGCGGGCGAACCCGGTCAGCGCGTCGACGGTGACCCGCTCCTTCTCGGCGCCGTAGTCTTTCACCAGACGGGTGACCTCGCGTACCTCCGCGTCGGTGGGTGCGAAGCCGGATTCGACCAGTCGCTTCCGGACCGAGTGGGTCCCGGTGTGTTTCCCGAGGACGAACTCGCGTTGCGCACCAACCATGTCGGGGGTCATCACACCCGGCTCGAACGTGTCGGAGTTCTCGATGACGCCCGCGGCGTGGATCCCGCTCTCGTGGGAGAAGGCGTTCCGACCGACAACCGGCTTGTTGCCGGGGACCGGAATGTCGCTGGCCTCCTCGACGATCCGCGAGAGCTCGGTGATCCGGGTGGTGTCGATCCCGGTGTCGACGTCGTACAGCGACTCCGCCGCCGTGACGACCTCCTCGAAGGCGGCGTTGCCGGCGCGCTCGCCGATACCGTTGACCGACACCTGCGCCTGCGACGCGCCGGCCTCGAAGCCGGCCATGGCGTTGGCCGCCGCGAGCCCGAAGTCGTCGTGGGCGTGGACGTCGATCTCGGCGTCGGTGAACGTCCGGATCTCTTTGACGAGGTTCGCGAACCGGGTCGGCGTCCCCACGCCGGTGGTGTCGGGGATGTTGACCCAGTCGACACCCGCCTCGTCGACGGCGCTCAGGATCTCCGCCAGGAAGTCCACGTCGGTCCGGGTGGCGTCCATGGGCGAGAACATCACCTCGACGCCCGCCTCCTTCACGCGCTCGACGCACTCGACCGCGCGGTCGACGGCCTCCTGCTTGGAGGCGTGCATCGAGTCCGCCAACTGGACGTCGCTGGTGGACACGAAGACGTGGACTAGTTCGACGCCGGAGTCGAGGGCGGCCTCGACGTCCTTGTCGACGACACGTGCCAGCCCGCAGACGGTGGTGTCGGTCGCGGCTGCGATGTCGCTCACGGACTCGAACTCGGCCTCGGAGTTGACCGGGAACCCCGCCTCGATGACGTGGGTTCCCATCTCGTCCAGTGTGGCCGCGATGCTACGCTTCTCGTCGTAGCTGAACGATGTACGTGGCGACTGTTCGCCGTCGCGGAGCGTGGTGTCGAAAATCCGTACGTTGTCGATCTCGGATTCAGTAATGTGGGCTAGTGTGCCCTGGAAGAACTCGACCAGCCGGGGTGTCCGACTGAGCCTCCTTGTCGTGAGACATTGTACCTGTATCGAGCCGCGGAACCGTATTAAAGGCTTTCGTGTTGCGTGTGGGCGCCCGTCGCCGAATCGACCCGGTTCCGTACGCACGGCGCGCGTTTCCCGCAGTTTCGCCGGCGAACACGTGCTCGTCGGGACCGGCGGCTCGCCGTCCGAACGCTTTTCGTCCCGCTTTCCCTCTGCGCCGGTATGAGCGACTTCAACCTGAACCTCTCGGAGGCCGAAGAGTACCTCGACAACGACGAGACCGACATCGTGCTCGGAACCCTCGACGGAACCACACCGGCCGACGAGTGGATCGGGACCGTCCACGCCGGCAACGTGCTCGTGCTCGCGGTGGAGGGCGACCTCAACGAACTCGCGACGGGGTTCGCTCGCCCGATCCGGGACCTGGGCGGCAACCTCACTCACTTCCGGCAGTTCCTGGTGGTGACCCCCCCGGATATCGAGGTCGACACCACCCGACTCTGAGCCGTCGGCGGCTCGGCCGCCCTCCCCGATTCAGCCCCCGTCCCCGACTCGGCCGCCGTCGTCACCGGCCCGGAGGAACGTCAGCACGTGGCCGTCGCCGTCGACGACCCGTCGCCCGCCGGACACCGACTCGACATCCCCGGGCCACGGCGCGCCGGCCTCAACCGCGGTCGCGGGGTCGTCGGTTATGAAGGCGAGATCAACGTGGAGTCCGCCGCGGGCGTCCGCGATCCCGAGTTGTGGTTCCCAGAGTTCGAGATCGACCGGTCCCGACAGCCGGACGCGCCGTCGCTTTGCCCCCCGGTCCACCACCTCGAACCCCAACCGACGGTAGCGGGCTTCCGCGGCCGGCAGGTCCGTGACCTCCAAAACGACCTCGAACAGCCCCGACAGCGCGGGGGCTGCGTCCGGGTCGGGGTCACCCGTACGGGCTCCGGGGTCGTCGGCGTCCGCCCGCCCGTGGTCGAACCCGCCGATCTCGACGCAGTGACCCGCGGGGTCGTAGACGTACAGGGAGTCAGTCGCGCCGAAGGAGACCTCGACGGGATCGAGGTCGGCGAGCCGCTGCCACCACCGCTTGTACGCGTGCGTTGTCGTCGCGAACGCGTAGTGGGTGTGGACGCCCCCACGCGGCGTATCTGTCGGCCGCCGGAGCACGAAGCGGGTCGGCCCGGCGCCGGCAGCCGACGACCCACCGCGCCCCGGGGCGCCGACTCTGTACGCCACGCGCGACCCTGACTCCGGCTCCGCGTCGGCGACGAACCCCAGCCGATCCTCGTAGAACGCCCGCGCCGCGTCGAGGTCTTTGACTTCCAACCCGAGCCGGTGGACGTCAGTGAGCATACCCGGCAGTGCGACCGCGTTCGTGAATACTCTGGCGACGCCGCTACCCCCACGGCCACGCCGCCGACCAGTTCGGGTATTGAGACCGCTATTTCGGAACGGTCCGCTCGGCCGACTGCCGGCCGGGAGCCCGCTCCCGGGCTCTCGGGTGTGGCGGCCGCGTGGGCGTCTCCGCCCGCTCGTCGCCGGCGCTCGGCTCCGAGGCGTGCGTTCGGATGCCGTCCCGCGCTCGTTCGTCCGAAGCGGCTCCGCCCCGTTTGTTACGGATCTACCCGCGCCACCCACTGCGTTGGGTCGTCGAACTCGGCGTCGGTCGGGAGGTTTGCGGGGTCGTCCCACACTGCGGCCGCGGCCGCAACGCTGCGCTGGTCTGCAACCGCGCGGAAGAACGCCGCGCCGCGCTCGTACTGCCGGCGTTTCATACCCAACCCGAGGAGCCGACGCGCGACCCTCATCACCGGACCGCCGCCGCGGCGCCGGGCGTCCAGCTTCCGCCGGAGATCGGCGTACTCCGCGTCGAACGCGCGGTCCATCAGCATCTCCGCGTACCCCTCGACGGCTGTCATCGTGGTGTTGAGGTCGCGGAACGCCTCCCGGTCGAACCCACCCTGCGACAGCGTCCCGAGCGCGCCCTCAAGTCGGGCCTCCAGCCGAGTCGACAGCCACGGCGCCGCGCCGAACTCCGCGGCGTGGGTGACCTCGTGGAACGCGATCCACCGCCGGAACCGGGGGTAGTCGACGTCGAGGTCGGCGGCGGCCTCGACGATGTTGGGGTGGACGAAGTAGAGTTCGTGGTCGTCACCGTCCGCGAGGAGCAGCGGGTCGTACTGTCCGAGCACGTTCGACGCCAGGAAGGAGAGAACAGCCGCCATCGACCCGGTGTTGAACACGCTCGTCGCCGTCGGGAACGCCACGTTCACCTCGGACTCGACGGGGGCCATTACCCGTCGGAACGTCGCCACGTTGGCGTCGATCCAGTGGTGGCGGTTCTGGACTTCTACCGTCGGGGGGATGTCGAAGTTGAGGCCGCCCACCGAGCGCAGTCGGTCGCGGGCGTCGGCGACGTCGGCGGCGTACCCCGCCCGCTCGGCGTCGGTCAACTCGAGGGCGCCAGCGCCGATCGCGGATTTGGCGGCTGTCGCCACCGCCTCCCAGTCCACCCCGCCGGACCCGTTGCCGGACGCGGTCGCGATCGCTCGAACACTCCGCTGGAGGTTCATACCAGCGGGATGGGGTGCGCGGGCAAAACCCTGTTGCGCCGGCGTCCATCCCGTACCGGACAGCGACTGTCGCTACACCGCGCAGTTGTTCGGTCCGAGTTCCAGACCGGTGGCCTCGCCCTCGTCGAGGGCGATATCCCCGCGGTTCGCGTCGATGATGCGGTGGTAGTTCGCCGGTTTTTCCGTTGACGTTGCGGTGACGCGTTCGAGGAACGCCTCGCGGTCGAGCGAGAACATCGGCAGGTCCTCACGGAGGTCATCCAGCCTCGCAGCCACGAGGTCGCCGGGCGCCGCGACGCTGAACCGCCCTTCGGAATCGACCGAGACGTGGCCGGGGAGAGTCACGATGTCGTCCGACAGCGACGCGTACCGGTCGTGGAGTGTGTCGTAGAGAAGGCCTGCACCGTGTGCCGCGTCGCCCTCGCCGAACTCCAACTCCGTCCGGCCGACCGAGTCCACGAACAGCGCGTCGGCGCTGAGGAGATACTGGTCGTCGACCAGGAGGTTTAGGAGTTCCGTGGTGTGGCCCGGTGCGGCGACGGTCTCGGCCTCGATCCCGCCGACAGCGAGGGTGTCGCCGTCGCTGATCGGCTCGTAGTCGACCGCGACGCCGCGCTCCTCGGCGTCCGCGCTCAGGTAGTACGGAACCGAAAGCCGGTCGGCCAGGTCGCGGCCGCCCGAGAGGTGATCAGCGTGCACGTGCGTGTCGACGACACCCGTGATCACGGTCCCGGCGTCGGCGGCGACGAGTTCGAACTCGTGGTGCTGGCGCGTGGCGTCGACGACGAGGGCCTCGCCCGCCGCGCGGTCGCCGACGACGTAGCCCAGACACCCCTTGGCGCGGCGCTGGAGCTGTGCGAGAAACAGGTCACCGTCGGTCGCGACCTCGACGACGTCGTAGAGTTTACTCCAGTCCTCCATGCCGCCTTTGATGACTCGGACGTCGTCGTGGCCCCGACTCGCCAGTTCGATCCCGAACGACGTCGAGGCCACCCCCTTCCCGCAGATGACGGCGACCGGGGTGTCGCCGACGAGGTCCTCGACGTCATCCCACCTCGACCCGTCGCTGAGGCCATCGGTCGGGTGGTACGGCACGTTCACCGCACCCGGGACGTGCCACGCGTCGTAGCTGTCGGGCGGCCGGGTGTCGACGACGAGGAGGTCGTCGTCGCGGTCGAGCGCGGCTGCAAGCTCTGCGACGGTGTGTTGCTGGAGCAGTTCGGACACACCGACTCGTACGGTGGGGTGGGGAATAACTCTTGGACTCCCCGGTAAGATCCCGTGGCCGTCGCTCCGGGAAGCAGAACCCACAAAAGACTCGCCGAATCCGAACGCCGCTCAGATCTCGTCCTCGAAGTCGTCGAGGGCGTAGACGGTGTCGCTCCCGCGGCGGTCGAGCGTCTCGTTCGCCAGAAGCCAGTAGACCACCGACAACGCGCGCCGCCCCTTGTTGTTGGTGGGGACGACCAGGTCGACGTTGCCGGTCTGGTTGTTGGAGTCGCACATCGCGATAACGGGGATGCCGACCGTGATTGCCTCTTTCACCGCTTGGGCGTCGCCGATCGGATCGGTGACGACCACTACGTCGGGCTCGATGTAGCCGTCGTAGTCGGGGTTGGTCAGCGTGCCGGGGATAAACCGCCCGGTGCGGGCGCGGGCGCCGACTGCGTCGGCGAACTTCGTCGCCGGGAAGCGGCCGTACTGCCGCGAACTCGTCACCAGGATGCGCTCAGGGTCGTAGTTCGCCAGGAAGTCGGCGGCGGTCCGGATCCGGGAGTCGGTCTGGCTGACGTCTAAGACGTACAGGCCGTCGTCGCGAACCCGGTGGATGAACCGTTCCATGTCCTGTGTTTTCTGCTGGGTCCCGATGTGGACGCCCGCCGCGAGGTAGTCCTCGACAGGGATGAGGAGGTCGGCCTCCTCGTCGGGCATCACGTCCTCGTCGAACGTCGGGCCCTGATCTTCGGCTGGTTCTTCTGCCTCGGCGACCTCGGCGGCCTCTGTGGCCCCCTCGGCGGCGTCGGCGACCGGTTCGGTCTGGTCGGAACTGGCCTCAGCCGTCGTGCCGGCGTCGTCCCCGGTTGCGTCCGGGTCCGAGTCGTCGTCGACGACCTCGACCGCGTCGTTGTCGTTGTCTGTCATACTGCGTCGTCCGCGATGCGGATGAGTTCGTTGAGTTTGGCGGTTCGCTCGCCGCCCACTGTGCCGGTTTTGATGAATCCGGCGTCGGTGGCGACGGCGAGGTGTGCGATGGTGGTGTCTTCGGTCTCGCCCGAGCGGTGGGAGATCACCGTCTCGTAGCGGTTCTCGGTCGCGAGTTCGATGGCGTCGAACGCGTCCGAGAGGGTTCCGATCTGGTTTGGCTTGATCAGGATGGCGTTGCCGGCCTCTGTGTCGATCCCGTCCTGCAGGCGCTCGACGTTCGTCACAAAGAGGTCGTCGCCGCAGATCAGGGTGCGGTCGGCTCGCGGGCCTCCCCCGCTCGCATTCGGGGCTGAAGCCCCGCCGCCGACACGGGCGGTCAGAGCCGAAAACCCCTCGTAATCGTTCTCATCGAGGGGGTCCTCGACGTACACTAGGTCGTACTCGTCGACCATGTCTGCCACGTAGTCGACCTGTTCGGCGGTCGAGCGAGTCTGGTCGCCGTAGACGTAGACGCCCTCGTCCGCGTCGTACAGCTCCGCAGCGGCCATGTCCAGCCCGAACCCGATCTCGAACCCGAGTTCGGATTCGACGTCGTCGACCGCCTCCCCGACGACCTCGAAGGCTTCGCCGTCCGAGATCGGCGGCGCCCACGCGCCCTCGTCGCCTTTCCCCGCAGGGACCCCGCGGTCGTCGAGGAGCTCGGAGATCCGCGCGTGGACCGCGGCGTTGGCGAAGACCGCTTCGGAGACGCTGGGCGCGCCAACCGGCGCGGCCAGGAACTCCTGGATGTGGGTAGCCTCCTTGGCGTGCTCGCCGCCGCCGACGACGTTTCCGAGCGGGACCGGAAACGAGTCACCGCGGAAGGTGCCACCCAGATGCTGGTACAGCGGCGCCCCCAGCGCGTCGGCGCCCGCCTTCGCGGCCGCCATCGAGATCGCGACCGCGCTGTTGGCCCCGATCTCGGAGAAGTTCCCGGTGCCGTCGGCGGCGTGGAGCGCGGCGTCGACCTCCCGTTGGTTGCCGGCGTAGACCTCGCCGACCAGACGTGGGAGCGCGTGCTCCCGAGCGGCGGCGATGGCCGCCCCCGGCGGGAGTTCGATGGCCTCGTGTTCGCCCGTGCTCGCTCCGCTGGGCGCCGCGGCGCGGCCGAACCCGCCCGAGTCGGTCAGCACGTCCGCCTCGACGGTGGCGTTGCCCCGGGAGTCGAGCACACGACGGAGCGCGACGCTCGTAACCTGCGTCATCTCAGTTGCCCTCGCGTTTGACCGTAAAGGGCAGGACACCGGCGTCGTACTCCTCGGCGGCGACCAGGATCGGTTCGGTCTGGTCGGTCTCGATGAGCACCGGCGCACCGTAGGACACCTGCAGCGCTCGCGCGCCCAGGATCCGGGCCTTCTCGTACCGGTTGTACTGTGTGCGTCCGCTCATTGGTAGGGGGCAACCACGTCGACGAGGTCTTTGTGCGAGACCATCATGCGACGGCAGCAGTGCCGCTCGACGCCCAACTCGTCGAGGACCTTTCCGGGGTCCTCGTCGCCCTCGCGGGCCCGCCGCTTGAACTCGTCCCAGTGTTCGCCGATCACGTTACCGCACGTGAAACACCGGACGGGAATCATCATTGGTGGATCACCTCAGCGGTAGGACTTCTGGTAACGGGCCCGCGCGCCGGGGCCGCCCCATTTTTTCGGTTCGGACTGCCGCACGTCGTTGACGAGCAGCGACCGGTCGAAGTCCATATACGCGTCGCGAAGCTCGGCGTCGTTGAGATACTGCACCAGCCCGCGGGCGATCGCGGTTCGCACGGCGTCGGCCTGGCCGGCGAACCCGCCGCCGGCGACGCTGACGTCGATGTCGACCTGCGAGCGGAGGTCCTCGCCGGCAATGCGGAACGGTTCCAGCATCTTGAGGCGGGCTGTCTCCGGCTCGAACAGCTCGACCGGCTGGGAGTCGATACGGACGCGACCCTCGCCGTCGCGCACGGTGGCGCGGGCGATGGCCGTCTTCTTCTTCCCCGATGTGTTGGTTACCATGTGACGTTCGCACCCAGGTTCTCGGATACCTCTCCGAGCGAGAGGAACTTGATGTTCGAGAGCCGATCCAGCGTGGTTCCCTCGAGGGCCTCGCCGTCCTCGTCAAAGGGGTTGCCGACGTAGACGCGGACGTTTTCGAAGGCCTCACGACCCCGACCGGTCTTGTACGGGACCATCCCGCGCACCGCGCGCTTGAAGATTCCGTCCGGCCGGGTCGGGTAGTGCGGCCCGCGGTCGGAGCCTTGCTCCGTGCGGGTCCGATATTTGTCCATCACGCTCCCCTCGCGGCCGGTGACGACCGCGTCCTCGGCGTTGATGATCGCGACCCGCTCGCCGTCGAGGGCGCGCTGTGCGACCTCGCTGGCGACGCGGCCAACAATACAGTTTCGCGCGTCGACGACAACGTCGGCGTCGAACTCGGCGAGGCTCATCGGATCACTCTCACGTTGCTGCCGCCGGGGTTCTCGGCGACGAGCTCCTCTAACGCCACCGTCTCCCCCACTTGTTCGATCTTGGTTCGAGCGGACGACGAGAAGTCGACCGCCGCGACTGTGACATCCTTCTGCAGCACACCGCTGCCCAGCACCTTGCCGGGCACGACGACGGTCTCCTCCTCGCGGGCGTACCGTTCGATACGCCCGAGGTTGACCTCCGCGTGGGTGCGCCGTGGCTTCTCGAGCCGGTCCGCGACGTCCTGCCAGACGTTTGCGCCTGACTCGCGCGACACCGACTTCAGCTCGGCGATGAGACTGTTGAGTCTCGGATTCGTCTTACTCATAATGTACATCCTGTAAACGTCCGGAGTGCGGGCGTGACGCCCGTCGCTCTCCCGTACAATCGAGCACAGAAGTGCAGGGAGCAGGATTTGAACCTGCGGACCCCTATGGGACAGCGCCCTGAACGCTGCGCCGTTGACCTGACTTGGCTATCCCTGCTCGCACTCCGTGCTATTGCGTGGCCCTTCAAACTCCTTTCGGTCTGGCAACGCCCGCGGATCGACGCCCCGAACGCGGGAGCGGCGGCACAGCTTGCTGCCGGTCGCGGCGGGGCGGAGCGCGGGCGTCGGGGTGGGAGTGAAGGGACAGTCATTGTGCTATATCGCGACTTTCGATTCGAGTTCGGCTGCGCGGTCGCCCAGCGTTTCGGCGGCGCGGAGCACCAGTTCCTCGACGCTGAACGAGCCGTCGGTCTCGACGTGGAAGACGAACGCGTCCGGCACGTCGTGGACCTCGACCTCCTTGCCCGGATACCGGTTCGTGAGGTCGTTGTCGAACGCGTCCGTGGCGACGAGGTCGCCGTCCGTTGCGTCGGCGTCGGCGTCGGCGTGTTCGGCCGCCGCCTCCTCGATCACGCCGCGGAGGATGTTCGGCTCCTGTTCTTCGAACTCCCCGGCGTCACCGGCGACCTCAACCCGCTGGAGGTGGCGGTAACCGACCGACACGCCGCCTTGGTGTTTGGCGTGGGACTTCCCTGAATCGAGCACTGCGTCGGCTTCGAACTCGAGGTGCTGGCCGTCTTTGAGCTCGATGATCGGGATGTTCTCGTCGGCGGGTTGAACCATCGCATCCGCGGACTCGAGGTCTCCGGAGTAGGCGGTCGCCGGCCCCTCGACATCCAACGCGAGGGTGACGACGTCACCCTCCTCGAAGTCGCCGATCGGGGTGGAAAGCGGGACCAACCCAAGCCGGAGCCCGATCATCTCGTCGAACATCACCGAGGAGTTCTCGACGAACCGGACGGTGTCGATGCTGAACGTCGGCACGTCCGCGACCATCGCCCGGCGGATACCGTTGGCGACGGCGGGCGATACGCCCCGAACCAGGAACCTTGCCGACCGTTCGCCGGGTTCGATGAACTCGACCTCGAAGTCGTTCGTCATGTGGAACTCCTCACAGTCGGCGGTTCTTCGGTGCGCGCGTCCCGTCGTGCGGGATCGGTGTGACGTCCTCGATGCGGCCGATCTCGAGTCCGGCGCGGGCCAGCGCACGGATCGTCGCTTGCGCGCCCGGACCGGGGCTTTTGATGTCGTTGCCGCCGGGGCCGCGAACGCGGACGTGCAATCCTTTGATGCCCGCGGCTTTGATCTCTTCTGCGACCGACTCCGCCATCTGCATCGCGGCGTACGGCGACGCCTCGTCGCGGTTCTGCTTCACCACGGCGCCGCCCGAGGACTTCACGATGGTCTCGGCGCCCGTCAGGTCGGTGACCGTGATGAGGGTGTTGTTGAACGATGCGTGCACGTGGGCGATGCCCCACTTGTCCCTGGAAGTCTCCGATTCGCTCATTACTCTTGTCCCTCCGCGCGCTCGGGGTGAAGATCGTCCGAAAGCGGGCTGGTCCCGTCGAACTCGATCGCGTCCGCCTCTGCGACCTCGACCATCTTCGATGGCCGCGTGACGCGGGCGCCGTCGACGGTGACGTGGCCGTGGACCACGAACTGGCGCGCCTGTTCGGGCGTGCTCGCCAGCCCGGTCCGGTAGACGACGGTCTGGAGCCGGCGCTCCAGGATGTCGGTCACGTCGAGCCCGAGGACGCGACTGATGTCGTTGCCCTCCGAGAGGATCCCGTAGCGGCGGAGCCGGGCGAGGAACTCCTCGCCAGCCGCCTCCGCGACCTCTAGGTCACCTTGGGCCTCGCCAATAAGCCGGCGGGCCTCCCGCCGGTAGTTCCGGAGCTCCGACTGTGCGCGCCACAGCTCCTCTTTGTTCTTCAGTCCGTAGCGGCCGAGCATGTCCCCCTCCTGGGCGATCCGCTCGCCCTGGTAGGGGTGGTTTGGCGTCTCGTACCGCTTTGTGTTGTTTCCGGTCGCCATCGGTTATTCGTCCTCGTCCTCGGCGGCGGCCTCCTCGGCCGCCTCCTCTTTGATCGCCTCGACGTTGACGCCGATTGTCCCTTCGGTCCGGCCGGTGGATTTCGTTCGCTGACCGCGGACCTTCTGGCCGCGCTTGTGACGCACGCCCTTGTAGGAGTCAATCATCTTCATGCGGTTGATGTCGTGGCGCCGCTTCTCCTCCAAGTCCGATCCCGTCTTGTGGCTGGTCTCGCCGGAGAAGAAGTCGTTCCGCCGGTTGGCCATCCACTCGGGGATGTGGTCTTCGAGGTTCTCGACGGCGTCGACGACCGCGTCGATCTCGTCGTCGTCGAGCAAGCCGAACGTCGCCTGCCGGTCAACGGCGGCGGCGTCGGTAACGATGCGCGCCGTGCGCTTGCCGATTCCTTTCATCTCTCTGAGACTCCGCTCGACGCTTTTTGTCCCGTCGAGATCGGTGGTTCCGATCCTGACGAAATACCGGAGGTCATCGTCCTCCTCGTCGGCGGCGTCCTGTGGTTCTTCTGCACTCATAGCTTTTGGATGTCCGGTGACGTTGCGGCGGGGATTCGAACCCCGGAGGCGTGAACGCCACAGAGTTAGCAACCCTGCGCCTTGGGCCAGGCTTGGCTACCGCAACGCGCGGTCTCGCACTGTCGCCCTTGCGGACTCGGGAGTCGATCTCCCTGCAACGTATTGCAGTCGGAACAAACCGTGTACGCTACTTAAGCGTCACGATAGTGTGAGCGGGCGTGCGGCGTGTTCGCAGGGCCTGTGCGTTCGTCTCACACGCAACTCCGGTGTGACCGTCGCCGACAGCGGGACCGAACTCCGGTGGTGCGCGCGGCCGAACCGACCGCCGGCAGTATATGGGTCGGGGTCCCCAACACTATCGTATGAGCACAGATTTCCCGACGGAGTCGCCGCAACGTCCTGTCGGCCTCGACTCCGAAGCCGACCTCGACCGCTTCCTCGACGCCCACGACCGGGTACTCGTGGATTTCTACACTGACGGATGTTCGCTGTGTGCTGCGGTTGAGCCGGTCGTCGGCAACGTTGCCCGCGCACACGAGGACCTCGCGGTCGCGACCATCAACCCGCGGACGGATCCGCCACTGATCGAACGGTTCGCCATCACCAGCGTCCCGACGCTCGTGCTCTTCGAGGACGGCGCGGTCGTGGGTCGGCTGGCCGACGGGTTCCAGGGCGGGGATGCGATCGACGCGTTCCTCACGGAGACGGAGGACAACGAAGCCGGGCAGCCGGTCCGGGCGTAGGGCCGCCGAGCCCACGGCACGGGACCGGCGCACGCCTGTCAGGACCGGTCCCGCATCGGGACCGCCACGTCGGACTGCTCGGCCTCGTCGATGGCGTCGTCGTAGCCGGCGTCGGCGTGACGAACCACCCCCATCCCGGGGTCGGTGGTGTACACCCGCTTTGCGGTCTCGGCGGCGCGGTCGGTGCCGTCGAGCACGACGTGGTTGTTCGTGTGCAGGGAGTTTCCGATCCCGACGCCGCCGCCGTCGTGGACGGAGACGATGTCGGCGCCGGCCGCACAGTTCAGAAGCGCGTTCAGGATCGGCCAGTCTGCGACCGCGTCGGTGCCGTCCTTCATGGCCTCGGTCTCGCGGTTCGGGCTGGCGACGCTGCCCGCGTCGAGATGGTCCCGCGTCACGACCACCGGCGCGTCGATCTCGCCCTCCGCAACGAGTCGGTTGATCCGGAGCGCAAACCGTGCACGCTCCGTCAGCCCGTCGTCGTCGGTCTCGTAGCCCAGCCAACATACCCGCGAGGGGAGCCCCTGGAACTGGATCTGCTCCTGTGCCAGGTCGATCCACCGCAGCAACGCGTCCTTCTCAGGGAACAGTTCCCGGATCGCCTCGTCGGTCCGGTGGATGTCATCGGGGTTGCCGGAGAGCGCCGCCCACCGGAACGGCCCCTTGCCGCGGCAGAACAGCGGCCGGACGTACGCGGGGACGAACCCGGGGAAGTCGAACGCGTCGTCGCGGTCACAGTGTTCCTTGACCTGGCCGCGGAGGTTGTTACCGTATTCGAACGCGGTCGCGCCCCGCTGCTGGTGTTCGAGGATCGCGTCGACGTGGCGCTCCATCGTGTCGATGCTCACTTCCCTGTACGTTTCGGGGGCCGACTCCCGGAGCGCGTCGGCCTCCGCGACTGTGTACCCGCTGGGGTAGTACCCCTCGAGTTCGTCGTGGGAACTCGTCTGGTCGGTGATGACGTCGGGGACGAAGTCGCGGTCGAGCATCGCTTCCAGCATGTCCGCGGTGTTCACCGGGACGCCGACGGAGTACCGTTCCCCGCGCTCGGCCGCGGCTTCGGCCCGCTCGATCGCCTCCCCCAGATCCGCGACCTTCTCCTGGCAGTAGCCCGTCTCGATCCGGCGGTCGATCCGCGCCTCGTCGACCTCGGCCGCGATGCAGACACCGTGGTTCATGGTGACCGCAAGGGGCTGGGCGCCGCCCATCCCGCCGAGTCCGCCGGTGACGACGATCCGCCCTTCGAGGTCGCCGTCGTACTCCTGGCGGGCGAGTTCCGCGAGCGTCTCGTAGGTCCCCTGGATGATGCCCTGGGTCCCGATGTACGCCCACGACCCCGCGGTCATCTGGCCGTACATGATCTTCCCCTCGGCTTCGAGTTCGTGGAAGTGCTCCCAGGTGTCCCAGTTGCCGACGAGGTTGGAGTTGGCGATCAGGACCCGCGGCGCCCGCTCGCGGGTGGTGAACCGGCCGACGGGCTTGCCGCTCTGGATCAAAAGCGTCTCGTCGTCGCCCAGATCGCGGAGCTCCGACATAATCGCGTCGTAGGCGTCCCACGACCGCGCGGCCCGCCCCGTCCCGCCGTAGACGACGAGGTCCTCGGGATCCTCGCCGACCTCGGGGTCGAGGTTGTTGTTCAGCATCCGGAGCGCGGCCTCCTGGCGCCACCCCTCGCACTCGATGTCGGTCCCGGTCGGCGCGCCCTGGTAGTCGTACCACTGGTCGCTGGGTTCGCCGATGTGGTCGGTCTCGTCGTCGAACTCCTGTGTGCCAGCCATACGGGTGGATATGCGACCGAGACGCATTACCCACTTACCCTCCACTCGGAGGACTGTTTAAATAATACACACGAATCGGTCGGCGGGCGGCGGGCCGGCCTCCGGACCGTCGGTGATCGACTGCCCGGACTACAGCAGTCCCATCCCGACCACGAGGTGGGTGATCCCCGCGATCAGCGGCACCAGGATGACCGTCCGCATCACGAACAGCGCGACCAGGTCGCGGAACCGGATCGGGACGTCGGAGAACATATCCATCGCCATCGGCCCGACAGCCGAGAAGAAGATGAGCTGCGACACCGCGAGCACCGCAATGAAGAACCGGGCCATCGGCTCCGCCTCCACGACCAGCAGCACGGGGACGTACATCTCGGTGATGCCGACGATGGTCGCGGGCGCCACGACCTCCGGGTTCGGGATGCCGAGCGCGCTGACGACCGGGACCAACGGTGCGCCCAGGATGTCGAAGGTGGGTGTGTTCGCCGACAGCAGCGTCGCCGCCAGCCCGACCGCCAGGATGGTGCCCAGGATCAGGCTGGTCAGTTTGAGGCCGTCGACGAACCCGCGCTTGGCCGCGCCGAGGAACGTCTCGCCCTCGGCGGCCTTCTCGACAGCCTCGCTGACCGCGAACCGGAAGTACTCGCCGGGTGACCCGCGGAACGGGATCTCCGGGTCGGGCTTGGCGATGTACTCGTCGGGCATCGTGCTGATCGGCGGGAGCCGGACCAGGATGGCCGCCGTGATCACGACACAGACGAAGTACGCGCCGAAGATGACCGGGAACAGGTCGAGCATCTCCACGGTGGCAGCGACGACGCCGACGAACCCGATGCTCACCGTGGAGAAACACGTTGCGATGGTGAACACCTCCCGTTTGTTGTAGCCGCCGATCTCGAAGACGTTCCGTGTGACGTAGAACCCCACGCTGTAGGAGCCGACCCACGACGCGAGGCTGTCGAGCGCCGCCCGCCCGGGGAGTTTGAACAGCGGTTTCATCACCGGCCGCGCGAGCGTGCCGACGAACTCCAGTCCGCCGAGTTCGACGAAGATGGTGATGAAGATCGCGCCGATCGGGATGATGACGCCGACGCTGTAGATCAAGGTACCCCACATAAATCCGCCGGTGCTGGGCGTGTGCAACAGCCCCGGCCCGAGTTTGAAGAACATAATCGGCGCCAACACCGCGCCGGCGATCCGGAGCGCCCAGAACAGGCCCGAACTCTCGAAGTACGACAGGTCGTAGCCGAACGAGACTATGTCCCGGTCGTCGAGTTCGGCGAGCGTCGTCAGGACGCCGCCCGCGACGATGATCGCGAGGGAGTAGACCCCAACCGCGTCGGGGAACGTCTCCGTGACCTGCGAGACCACGATGTCGAACGGCACCGTGACCTCCCCCTGCCAGGGGATCGGCAGGAGGAAGAAGAACGCTCCGATCGCGAACGCGGCCGCGAACTTCGCGACCGCCCCCGATTCGAACTCGTTGAGGTCGATGTCGGTGATACGTCTGGGCGATGGATCACTGTCGAGCGTGTAGACGCTGTCTTTCTGCTCCGTTGCCATACACCACGGTATGTGGACTATTCACATAGTAAGAACTGCCGCCGATCGGAGGGGGGTTTAAACTTAGTGGCCGCGTTCCAGGAGCGACCGGAACGTGACGCGGCGGAGCAGCGAGCGGAGGTGCGTGTGACCTGCGTCGCAGCCGCGTTCAGTCTGACGTTGCGACCGGCGCGTCGATGTACTTGTCGTTGACGACCCACTCGCCCTCCTCTTTGATCATATACTCGCCGTAGTACGGCACCCGGTTCGCGACGGTCTCCTCGAACGTCTCGCGGATCTCATCGCGGGTCATGTCGCCCATCGACCGCAGGTCGTCGTTGCGGTTGAGACACCCCTTCAGGTACCCCTCGTGGGTAACCCGGACCCGGTGGCAGTTCGCACAGAAGTTGGGGTTCTCGACGGGGTCGACGATCTCGACCATGCCGGCGTCGGACCCGTCGTCGGCCCCTGGGTCACCCCCGACGTAGTACCGGCGGCGGTTGTGCATCTCGCGGGTCTCGACGTGGTCGGCCTTTCCCTCGAGCCAGTCGTGGACCCGCCCGATGTCGATGTTCCACTCCGGCCGGCCGGTGAGTTCGGGCATGTACTCGATGAGTTGGAGTTGGAGTCCGGGGTTTTCGGCAACGTGGTCGACCATCCCCTCAACGTAGCCCGCAGTGTGTTCGAAGACGACCATGTTCAGTTTCACCGGGGCGAGTCCGGCGTCCAAGGCGGCTTGGACGCCATCGATGACCTTCTCGTAGGCGCCGGACTTGGTGATCTCCGCGAACGCGTCGGGGTCGATCGCGTCCTGGGAGACGTTCACCCGTTCGAGGCCGGCCTCCTTCAGATCCTCCGCACGCCCGGGCAGGAACGTCCCGTTCGTCGTCATCGACGCCTCCATTCCGTCGGGGACACGCCGGATGATCTCCTCCAGATCACCTCTGAGCATGGGCTCCCCGCCGGTGAACTTCACCTTCTCCACCCCGTACTCGGCGACGACCTCCAGAAAGCGGACCACCTCGTCGGCGGTCATCTCGTCGTCCTGCGGATCCATCGGGCCGCGGGTGTCGCCGAGTCCCTCGTTGTGGCAGTAGACGCAGTTGAAGTTACACCGGTCGGTCAACGAGACCCGAACGCCGGACACTTCTCGGCCGAAATCGTCTTCGAGCATTACGCGATGATTCTCCCCGACGGATATAAATTCGGTGTCGCTAGGCGGGAGTTCGTAACCGAACAAAGTTACACAATTCGGGAATGTCGGGGCAAAGATACCGGTACCGTTCAAGCACGTCGCGGGGGGTCGTGGTCCCGTTCAAAACCCTTATCGCCCGCTCGCGTCCACTCGGAGGTATGAACGAAGACGCCGTCCGCGAACGCCTCCGGTCGGTCGCCGACCCGGATCTCGGCGACGATCGCGAGGCCCAGAGCGGTTCCGAATCGGACATCGTCTCGCTTGGGCTGGTCAACGCGATCGACGTTGACGACGACGCCGGGGTGATCCGGATCTCGTTGGCGCTGGGCGCACCGTACTCGCCCGCCGAAACCGAGATCGGGTCGCAAGTGCGGGACGCACTGGCCGACACGGGCTCCGACGTCGAACTCTCGGCGCAGATCGCGCCGACGGTCGACCCCGAGGAGGACGTGTTGCCCGGCGTTGAGAACGTGATCGCCGTCGCCAGCGGGAAGGGCGGCGTGGGGAAGTCGACAGTTGCGGTCAACCTCGCCGCGGGGCTGTCGAAGCTCGGCGCCCGCGTCGGACTGTTCGATGCGGACGTCTACGGCCCCAACGTCCCGCGGATGGTCGCGGCCGACGAGGCGCCGAAGACGACCGGCGACCAGACCATCGTCCCGCCCGAAAAGTACGGTGTCAAGCTCATGTCGATGGCGTTTCTGGTCGGCGAGGACGACCCCGTGATCTGGCGCGGCCCGATGGTCCACCAGCTCCTCACGCAACTGGTGGAGGACGTCCAGTGGGGCGACCTCGACTACCTCGTGCTCGACCTCCCACCGGGCACCGGCGACACCCAACTGACGGTGCTGCAGACCCTGCCGCTCACGGGCGCGGTGATTGTCACGACCCCCCAGAAGGTCGCCATTGACGACGCCAGAAAGGGGCTGGAGATGTTCGGTAAACACGACACCACTGTCCTCGGGATCGTCGAGAACATGTCGTCGTTCCGGTGTCCGGACTGCGAGTCGACACACGACATCTTCGGGACCGGCGGCGGCGAGGCGTTCGCCGCGAACAACGACCTCCCGTTTTTGGGGTCGCTGCCGCTGGACCCGTCGGTCCGGACCGGCGGCGACGGCGGCCGACCGGTGGTGCTCGACGACGGCGACACCGGCGACGCGTTCCGCGTGATGGCCGAAAACACCGCGGACATGGTCGGTGCGGTGCGGCGGCGCGACGCCGCGACGCGTCGGTGACGCCGGCTGGCGTGCCAGTAGCCGTCGATCGCTGCCTGCGACCGATCCCCGGCCGGACGTTTATCCCGGATCACGGGACCACACCCCTCGTGATCTGAGGGTCGCCCCGCGTCGGGTTGCGGTTGCCCGGCACGTCGGCGCGGGGACGAAGTGTGCCGGCTGTTCGCTCTCCGGAACAGCCCACAGGGCCTCGTCCGCTCGGAACGCGGACAGCCACCCGGCGGTCTCCAGCCGGGCGGGTTCGGGTGGCCGTTCCCCCTAACCAGTAGTGCGGCCTCGCTGAACCCGACACCTTTTGCCCGCGGCCCCGAATTCTCCGGTATGGACGCCGGCCAGGACACCCTCGCGAACCCGTTCGGGATGGACGCGGAGTGCCGGAACTGCGAGGCGCTGTGTGACGTTCGCACGAACGTCGTCCACGGCTACGGTGACGTGGGCGCGGAGTTCTGTTTCGTGGCCGAACGACCCCACTCCGGCGCGGACCGGACGGGCGTGCCGTTCACCGGCGACGACGCGGGGCGCCGGCTCCAGCGGATCCTCGGCGAGTTGGGCTTCGCACGATCGGATCCCGACGCCGCGGAGCCCGACCTCCAAAACGCGTTCGTGACGTACCTCACCAGGTGTCGCCACTCCGACCGCCGGCCGACCGACGCGGAGGTCCGGACGTGCGAGCCGTATCTGAACGCGGAGCTCCGGATGATCAACCCCGAAATCATCGTCCCGATCGGCCAGCGCACGCTGGATGCGCTGGCGACCGACTACACCACCAACCGCCCCGGGGACATCGATGTCGAAGCGGCACACGCGACCACCGTCCGCGGACGCGGCTTCGAGTTGGTTCCGATGGTCGCCCTCGAAGCCCAGACCGACGCCCAGACGGACGCGTTCGTCGACCACCTGCTGGACAACGTGTTCTCGCGGGACTACCGCCAGACGAAGGGTCGCCGCGAACGGTAGGGTGCGGACGGTCGGGTGGTGCGATCCGCACCCGACACCCCGAAGCGCCGGCTTCAAGACCGCCGGTCGTCGATTGCGGATTATGACAGTCGTCGCCGTCCTCGCCGACCCACCGCGTCCCGGACTCCTACTGCCTCGGCTCGCTACCACCAGTCCACTGTCGGAGGCGGAGGCGGCGTCGCTGGCGGCGGCGATGCTCAAAGACACGTTGCGCGCGGTCGAAGCGTCGGGAGGAGATCTGCTCGTCAACTACCGTCCCGACGACCTGCTCCCGGACCGCCACGTCCGTCCTGACGAGTCCGCGGAGGCGGCGGTTCGCTCGCTTGCGGACGACGCGCTCGACGACCCCGAGGCCGCGCGGTTCGAGGTTCAGGTCGGCTCGACGCGCTCGGCGCGCGCCGGCAACACGGTGACGCACCTTCTCGAAACGGAGGGGGTGCAGTCCGCGGCTGTCGTCCGCGGCGACACCCCGCTGCTCAGGCGATCGACAATCGACTCGGCGGCGATGAACCTCCGGACCAACGAGGTCGTCCTCGGACCGTCGACTGACGGTCGGGTCTACTACGCCGGGTTCACCGCCCCGATCGACTTCGAGGGGGCGTTCGTCGAGCCCACGCTCGAGACGCTCGTCGACGGTGCCAACGACGCCGGTCACGACACGGAGTTCCTGGCTATGTTCCCGACGATCCGGACCGGGGCAGACCTCGCGACGTTGGTGTCGTCGGTCCGCGCTCGGTGGCAGGCCGGGCGGGTGGTTCCCGAACACACCGCGACGTTCGTTGTCGAGCACGGACTGACAGTCGCCAACGACGACGAGGACGGAACGCCGACGCTCGTTCGGGACTGACCGGGGTCGGAAGCGAGTGGCACCGCTTCCCGACGTTGGAGTCGGGCTGTTCCGCCGGTGTCACCCGATCGTACTCGTGGGGCGATGAAGACTCATCGAGAATACTGGTGGTTCCAGCCACCAGATGAATCCGACAACAGTACACGCACAAATGCTGTAAGTGCCTTTGTGCGTGGACAACTGGCGGCTGAGTCGGTGTTTGCCACGGTCGTTGGCCGAAATACAAAGAAAGCCGACCGCGCCGGTAGTCGGTAAACAATCAGGCAACTCGAAGCCGTTTAGCGGGTAGGAGTAACGGCTTCGTGGCAAAGCCACTGGTTGACTGTCCAGCAAACCTGAGACTCCCAATCGTCGGGATTGACCTGCCCGGCCAACACCGGGTGGGAGGCCCGCGCCGTTAGCCGCGGGAGGATGTCACATCTCGGAGGTCGCAACGGGCTGACGACACGTGGCGTCAAGTCTCCTCCCGAGTGTCGTGTTCTCTCTCGCAATCGGGGTGTTGCTGGGGACGGAAGCGCTCGGGGATCGTCACAGTCGAAACGTCCGGCGACGGCCTCGAGACGGTCGTCGGCCTGAGCGTGGCGATCATCGCCTTTGGCGGCGTGTTCGCCCTCCGGATCGAGCGGATCCGCGAGGCGTCGACGGCGTCGGGTGCGATGCAGACCAAAGGCTTGTAACCGCGGGGTGAAAACAGGCGCTTGCGGTGGGATGGCAGAGCGGCCTATTGCGCCGGTCTTGAGAGCAGGTGGCCTTTGGCCTCCGCATTACCCCGTCAGTTCACCCGGTAGACGGCTTCTACCAGATGCTCAGTTGACTGAGTGTTATAAAACTATAGGTCTGTTGTGTTAGGACTAATCGTTCCTATCTTGACCCTTCGGGGGGGCTTCTTGCTACGTGCAAATGATGGGTCGCCTTTCGTGACGCCCCTGTATATGCCGCTGAAGCGGGCCTGTGCTCCTACGGTCAGCCCGTATGCGTAGACTTCGTTTTCTCGTCCGAGAGAGCCGCATAGAGCGATTCCTTTCTCTGCCGGGTCGCTTTCCTTACGAAGCACGATCCTTACGAACAGAACGGTCGCTACGCCGTCTGCTGGTTTCGGGGATATGAGGGAACAGTTCTTGGAAAATTTTCCATAGACTGATACCATCGCTTCGTCCGGCACAGGAGGTATCAGTACGCCGTTCCAACAGTTGTGTATGGTTGACCGTCCCGACGAGGACGCGAGTGCCGCTGAGATAGCGCGGTGGATGGAGGAAGACTTCGGTGAAGCCCTCGCGGAGGGGATCGAGCAGGCCACCGAAGAGGACGAAAACGACGAACAGGGCAAGTAAGACGGCACGACGCGCTACGTCCTGTATGGAGTCGTCTGGATCCGCCTCCTCCCGACTCGAACCCCACACCAGAACCCGACAAAACCGATAGGCAGAACGCCTCAAACCGTTCTGAACTCCTCTTTATAGGTGGATTGAAGTAGAGGCCGACACTCACGGTCTGACATAATGGATGGTGAGGCGGTCAGGAACTACGTTGAGCAGTCTCAGACGCTGTTGGAGGCCTCACCGCAGATGGACGAGGAGAACACGAAGGTCAAACTTATTCAGCCGTTTGTGGACCTTCTCGGATGGAACTTCTACTCGACCGAAGTTCAACTTGAATACACCGTCCAGATGGGGACGCAGTCTTCGAAGGTCGATTACGCTCTGATGGTCGGTGATACACCAGTAGTGTTTATCGAGGCAAAGCCCGCACGGTCGGATCTCACCGAGAAAAACGTTCGACAACTTCAGAGCTATATGCGACAGGAGTTGTCCGTCGACTGGGGCGTCCTAACGAACGGAAAAGAGTTCGAGATTCTCAGCGTCACCGGGGACGACAAACAAGACGGGGAAACCTCGATTGCTACTTTCGACTTGGACGAAATGGCTCACAACCCCGATATTCCGGAGATACTGACGAAAGATGCTATTCAGTCGGGGAGAGCCGACGATATAGCACGGCAACTCACACAAACGAACCGGGCTATCCACCGACTGAGTGACCAAGAAGAATCGATTGCCGGACGAATTTCCGACGTGTTACAGGACGAACTGGGTGAGACACCACTTGATTTCGAAGAACAGAGCCTCGACTTCGTCCACGGCCTTCGACACGCCCTCCGTGAACGACGTGAGTTCATAGGAGAATCGACTGACGGCGAGGACGACACATCAGGTGACAACGTATCTGACGATGACCCCGATACGGAAGAAGTCGAGATTGAACCCGTCGAGAACAACGTCGCCGGGACGATACGTCGTACCGACATAGAAGGTGACGAGGAAGCACAAGTAGCCGTGTTCCCGACCCGTGAGTCCGGCCTTCCATTCCTGTTCGAGAACAACGCTTGGGGATTCGTTCGTATCGGACGAGATTTCGACTATGTGGCGATGTACGTCACGCAGAACGCTCGTGAAGTGCGTTACTTTGCTAAAGTCCGGGATACCGTTGTGCCAGAGGATGCTAACCTCATTCGTGAACCAACCGAGTACGTCGATAGAGCCGAACTTGCTGATAACAAGATGGTAGTCAGGTTCGAAGCCGACAGCCTCTATCAACTCGAAGATCCGATCCCATACGAGACTAAATACCCCCAAAGCCACCGATATACGACGCTTGGGGAGTTCAGAACAGCCGAAACAACCGATAGTATACTTTGAGGGTCGTCTCAGACGTTTGAGAAGATATGGAGGTCACACCGGAGTAGTATCCTCAACGGATTCAGCAACTCGGTCGAAAAACGCCGGAAACGGGCACAGTTGCAAGTGAGATGGAGAGGTTGTGACGCCCACAAATACTTCTACAGGTCGACGTGACACCACCGACCGGTGTATGAACTCACGCTGTATCGAGGCCAACAAGACGGTATAAATAGCATAAGAAAGGCTTGGTACTTTCACACCGTCTCTCGAGCACAGTAGTAGCGCGGGTTGCCGGCGGTAGTAAAGCGGGTCAACGAGGGTATCAGTAGAGCCAGCGAGCCACTCCCGTCATATTCTCCGGGGTGGGGGTTTTCGCTTGATTTCCGACTTCCAGATCTTCGAAGGGGGCGGTCAAGACAACCAGAGCAGATTTCGTGATTTCCCCCCGTGGGTGTCGATATGCCGATATTGAAATAGCGAATTCAGTAATCACTTAGCCGGGGGCTTTCCCGCGCCTCTCCAACCCCTTCAAGTTCGATTACTTCGCGCTCTTGTTCCCTTTCAATAAGAACTTCCGTATCGACACCACCCTCGCTCGCTCGCATCTCCAAGAGGTGTTCTGCCGCTTGTTTTAGATCGTCCACTCGACCCTCAGCGTCGATAACAGACAAGACTGCTCTATCTAGTTCGTCTCGTGCCTTTTCTACTTCTTCGCCGTTGTCGGGGTCATCGGATTTGTCTTCGACTTCCATCAGATTTTCAAACGCAGATACAATCCGCCTTTCCTCTTCGTCGCTAACAGCGCGGGGGTCAACTATCGACAGTTGCTCTGTTTCATACAAAGCGAGTTCGGAGCGGTTCATCCCCTGTCCGCTAGCCTGCCGTCCCTCTAACTCTCGTGCTAACCACACTAAACGTGAGTTCAGGATCCCACAGAGCAATCTCTCGCTAATATCTTCGTCCGCCTCAACGACGTGAAACTGGTAGTCAAAAAAGGCTCTTGCCTCATTCCATACAGACCTGTGTGCCGTCCACATAAATATCGGTAGTGCCAACTGCTGTCGATATTCATCGATTTCGCTGATGTTGAACCACACATCCCGTCGCTCGCATCTGTCGTGGTTGTGCCGTCCCTGCTCTTCTCCTTCCTCAATATATTCGAGTAAGGCTTCGTGACCATTCTTTGCCAACCATTCCTTCACGTGTTCTTCTTCTGTATCCCCGAACTCGTGTCCATCGTTGAGTGCCTCTCTCACTACTTCACGAGTATCGAGTACTGACCATTCACGAGCAGATTGTTCATCGAACCTAATCTTACTGATCTGCCCACTTGCTTTGATTGCTGGCGTTGTGTATTGGTCTAGTCCAAGTTCCTCCCATTCCTCTGTTCGATGATAGAAATACGGATTTCCGCCAACCTTCTTTCCGGTATGAGCATTTGCGACTTCTTGGATCTCACATATATTCTTCCCACGTAGTAACTCGAAGTAAACTGGTGGGGCTTTGTAGTACATACCCCACTTATTATTCTCACGTAGAGCGGGTTGAGAGGTTACCAACATTCTGTACTCATCGGTTGCGACTATTTTCTCCGACTCAATCTCAGACTCTATTTCATCCGCAATATCGTCAACGCTGATATTGTCCTGTACTTTGAGGAACTTCACGTAGTTTTCTTCCCGCTCTTTGATGTCGTCACATTTCTCTACTATAATCACATTCGAACCGACAAGTGCGTCATTAAATGCTTGCGACGCAAACTGAATTACAGCCTCGATCTTGTAGTTGTCGAGTAGGAACTTCTGGATGTCCTCTCCGTATCTACTACTGAGCCAGCGGTCACTAGCAATAAACCCAAGTTTCCCTCCCTCTTCGAGAAACTGTGCTGAGTGCGTAATGAAATAGCAGTAGATATCCGCAAAACCAGATAGATACTCAGCGTCGACAGCAGATAGGTGGGAACGGACTTTTTCTTTATCTCCGATACTTTGATACCGGATATAGGGGGGATTACCTACTACAGCGTCGAACCCACCTACAGCACCGTTTGCGTCTCCGCTCTCCCATTCTGAACCACTCGCGTCTGCAACTACTCGCCCAAACCGTCTCGTGTCGGGTGCAACATCAAAGAAGTCGCTTACCTCGACGTTGACGTTCTCTGTGTGTTCTGTAAGGTCTTGGAGTGCAAGATTGATTGCCGATAGGTGCGCCGGGAAGCGGTTGATGTCCACACCCATCAACTGGTCAAGTATCACGTCGTGGTTGCCTTCCTGTTCAGGGAACAACTCTTTCTTGCGGTTGTATGCAGAAATGAGAAAGCCGCCAGAACCGCACGCTGGGTCGAGAACAGTATCGTGGGCCTCATCGATTGTAAGTTGGGCTATCAAATCACAGATTGCAGGCGGTGTATAGTACTCGCCCATCTCCTTTCGACGCTCTGCTGGGATAACGCCCTCATAGATGCGGCCAACAACGTCCGAGTTGAACTGTGTCAGATCTTGTTCGTCCAACTCGATGATGAAGTCCCGGATCTGCTCAGACACGAGGTTTAGCGGGATTTCAGAGTAGATGTCGTCGTGCTCGAAAACCGCCTCGAAGTCGATCTCTTCTACGATGTGGTTGAAGTACTCCTCTAAGTCGGCCTGTACCCGGAACGGCGAGACAGCAAGCGGCTGTACCTCATCTGTATAGGTTGGAGAGGACTCCAAGATTTTGTAGAATAATATCTTATTAGTAAGGAGGTAAGCGGCCTGCTCCGCGAACTCTTCCAGAACGTCTTCTCGGTCACTTTCGTCTGCATCCTCGTATTCGATCCCCTGAGAGGCAGTCCACGCTTCGAAGTCAGCACGGAACTCATCGTCTTCTTCCAAGTTGTCTGCCAACGATTGGTATAGATCCGGCGTTATCCGTTCGTGTAGGGACTTGATTCGTTCGACAAAGGCATCGTCATTAGCATCCCACTTGGCCTCTCCCCCTCGTATGCGGGCGATTTCGTCCAGAAACGACCCAGCGAACTTCTCTAGACTGGTGATGTCGTAGGACTTCGTAGACCTCTGAAGGAGTGGCACACCCTCTTCGTATGCGTCGAATACGACGAGTCGGTCGCCGTTGAAGGTGGCGAAGTAGGGAGCACCGATGTCACCAGCATAGCGGAACGCCTGCCGGATGACCTTCGGAGAATAGGGGTCGATCTCCTTCCGCGAGCGGTTGCTACCATTCGGTGCCTTTGCTTCGATTACGACCGCTGGACTACCGTCCGCCTCAAACAGAACGAGGTCGGCAAAGCCATCAATATTCTCACCGTATTCAGGCTGGATCTTCCCGAAGGTGGTTCCATTACGACGTGGTTCGTCATCGACTTCGTTAGCGAGGTGTCGGTAGAACTCAAAGTGGATACCTGCCTCACTCATACATACACCAACGTTTTAGAGGGTATCGATTAAGTAGTTACGCACCGACCGTAGCCAGTCGTACAAGTTCTCGAAACGACTGTTATTGTGCTATAGAACTATGCTACTGCCGCTACGAGGGGAGAGCGTTGATTACAGTCCAGCCTCTGCTCAAGAGCAAGCACTCACGAACGATGTTCAAAGGTAGTGTCCGCCGGATCCCAGCCGGCGAACGACAGGTGGACTCGAAGACGACGACGAGCACCCGAAGGAGGTGTCGTCTATGCCTGACGTAGAGACCGAGCGTAAAATACCTTCTTCTGTCCGGTTGATGTGGCACGAGACCCACAACCGGCTCGAAAGGTTGCTCAGTCGTGAGAGTCCTGTCGTGCTGAAAGCCGCGCCGGGTACGGGTAAGACGACGGCCCAGTTCCAAGTTGCCTACAACCACGACCGACAGATAACGGTTCTCGCGGCTCGGCACGATATGTACGACGACGCCAAAGAGAAAGCACTCGACGCCGGGTTTGCCGAGGACGAAATCGCTACCTCATCTACTCCACACGAGGACTGTCCGACGTTCAGAGGCGACCACGGTGACGCAACGGCTGAGGAGTGGCGTTTGCTGTATCGTCTCGGGGTCAGCCCGTGGCTGTTGCACGAACGATTCAACGCTCCCTGTCAACCTGACTGTCCGTATATGGCGAACCGGATCGAGAATCCAGACCAGTACGACGTGATTATCTGCCACTACGTTAACGCACGGGACACGCAAAAAATCGAAGACCGTCTGGTGTTTATCGATGAGTTCCCCAGTTCTGCCTTCCTGACCTCATTCGGTACGCACAACGACGACGGGCTGAGTATCAGCGAGGCGCTGGACGGCTACTTCGACGCCACCGACTCCCTGCCGTGGGACAACTACGGTGACTTCATCTCCAACCTGAACGGTGAACGTAGAAGTCGTATCGCTTTCGATATGGAACAAGACGGACTGGACGTAGACGACAAAACCCTCGCTGAGTTAGACGAGTCCGACCGATACCACAAGATGGCCCCAGTCGTCGTGTTTGCCCTTCTACTGGCTGAAGATCTCGGAAACGGGTGGCACTACTGGGAAGCCAACCCGCCCCAGTCTCTTTACGTCAACAGTTTCCGTAAAGGGTGTAGTGGCCCCGAAGGTGTCGTTGTCGTCCGAAAGCAGGCTTCTTCACCCAAAGACGAAGAGGTACACATTCTCTCTCGTCCCGATCTATCCGCCGCTGACCAGATTATCGGGCTGGATGGAACGGCTCGGAAGCCGTTGTGGGACTCGATTTTCCAGCACGAGTTCGAAGTGGAGGAGTACCACACGGGCGAGAAGATGCTTGATTACGTCACCGAGGTTCAGGACATCAAACTCGTCGCAACTGGCGACGGAACAAAGCCATACAGTAGTGGGAACCACGTCGCAACGGAAGTTGACCCGACAGTTTCCCTGTGGACACGAGTAAACCACGGTAGGCCAGTTCTCATAATCCCAAAAAAGGCTGGTATGCGGTTGAAGCAAACAGAACCAGAGATGTTCGAGAACGACCTCAAGCCCGCTCTTTCCGGCGATTACGAGTTTATGACTTTTGGGATGTTAGTATCGAACAACGACGCCGCAGGAACAAACGCCCTACACGTCTGTGGTTCAACCCATCCGGGCGACGGAGTTATCAAAAGGTGGGCGGCGCTGATGGGCGAAGGAGTTGAACGGAAAAAAGGAACCAAAGGAACGGATCTCGTCTACGAGCCTCAACAGATAGGCGACGTTCTACACCGATATTTCGTTCACGACCAGATCACACAGGCCATCCTCAGAGGACGGAAAAAACACCCAGACGATGATGGGGCTGTAGTGGTCGTGAATACCGAGGCGGTTCCAGAGTGGTTCGAGCCAGACGAAAGACTCCGTGTAGCGCAGGATTCCCCGTTTAGATCGAAGGACAGGCGTCAGTTCGTTCGATACTTACTCGATAAAGGGACAGCAGAGACGACCGACTTTGAGAACGAGTTTGACGTTCATAGCACGACGGTTCAAAGAGCGATGAGCGACCTCGAAGAAATCGGGTGGGTAGAACTGACAGACCGACCCGGCCCTCACCCCACGCTGTACGAGTGGAAAGGTGAGTAGACCGTAGCGTGTGTGAGTGAGTCACAAGCCCTGCACTACGCATACTACTACTCTATATGTGCTCTGCAGTCCTTCACAACCGTTACCACACCGAGCCAGCACGCTTAAAGTCGAAGGAGTCGGGGGAACGGATTTCAAGCATCCGAGTGTACCGTGGGGTATGAGTGAGGACGGGACGGAAGAACTGGATCCAGACGACCTCGAAGACCACCCGAAGGTCGTGGACAGGTATCCGGCGGACGACGACCGAGAACTGGACCTCGACGGCGAGCCACGGGACACTCCGAAGGTCACGGATGATAGTGCATACACAGACGCAGACTGGACGATTATCGATGGCCACCGCCGGATCGACGCACTATCAGAAGCAGGAGCAGATACAGTTGAGGTCGAGGTCGTTGATACCGGCGACAGCAAGCGGGAAGAAATGGAGGCGATTCTCGAATACAACCAGACCCGTTGGAAGACGGAGGGGGAGCACGTTATTGATGCCGTCGACTGGATCCGAGTGTGGGAGGACTCCGTCGAGACAGATCTGGAAAATTTTCCGAGCGGCTACCGCAACCGACTGGAGAAAAAATTCGACCTCAGTGGGAAGACGATTGAGCACGGCCTCCGGGTATGGTGGGCGGCGAAAGAGGGAGAGTACAAGGGAGACAAACTAACCGATGAGGCACAGCAGGCGGCAGTAGAACTGTGGGAAGGGCTGTGCTCGAACGACGAATTGAACGACGGATTGAACGACGAGTCCTTCAACAGCGCATACACGACGCTCAAAGACGACCTCTCGAAAGCCGTTCCCGGCACAACGAAACGCGACTACGAGGAGTGGATGGCGGGGGAGTCGATTTTCCCTTATATCGGGTCGAAGAAAGACATAGTGGGCTGGTTTCTCTGGGAGGTTCCGGAGTATGGGCGTCTCGATAAGCCAGATCGACACACGCGACTCCCGGAGCACTCCCGCTTTGTGGAGGTTTTCGGTGGGACAGCGACCGGTATCTACAATAAGCCGCCAAGCGGGGAGGAAGTCTACAACGACCTGAACGAAGACTATAGCGACTTCTTCGGGACGTTGCGAGACCACGGAGAGGAAATTAGCCGATTTCTGGAGGGTGTTCGATACACACGCGAACAGTTCGAAGACTGGACTCGGAAGTGGTATGATGAGAGTTGGCGTCCGAAAGACGACGTGAAACGAGCGGCCGTCTTCTTTTTCAACCGCTTCGCACAAATGCTCGGAAAAGAGCATCGGTTGTCTGGGTTTGACCGACCGGGTGCAAACCGGCCTGAGTCAAAGGAGTTCTACGAGAAGGTCGAACGGTTAGGAGAGTTCCAGAAACGGTTCAAGCGGGATGACCCAGAGTACTTCCAGAAGCGGTTCGATTCCCCTATTGCTCCTCGCTTGGATAGTGAAGTTGAGGTTGAGAACTTGGATTACGAAAAGGTGCTCTCGAAGTATGACTCGGAAGATACGCTGTTTTACTTCGATCCCCCATACGTGAATAAAGAGGAGTACTATCACGACGAAATCGACCACGACAGGCTGGTGACGAAAGTGAGCCAGTTGGAGGGCGACTTCATTCTGTCCTATGGCGAGAACCTCCCCGATGGTCTCGAACAATACCGAATTGAAGAACTGGTACACCCGACAGGGAGCAACGACAGACTCGAACGGCTCATCCTGAGTTTCCCTGAAGAGAAGGAAGGGACGTTTGAAATCCCGACTACGGCGGGGCCTGCCGACGAGTGGTAGTCAGGACTGGTACTCGAACCGTTCTCCGGTGTCGCCGTACTGTTCGAAGCCGTGCTCCTCGGCAACGTCACGGACGAGGTGGAGGTCGTCGGGATCGAGCAGGTCGAACGTGACCCGCATACCCTGTTCCGTGCGGTCGGCGTTGATGTTCGCTACGTCGGCTTCTAAATCGGCGAGTCGTGCATAAGGTCGTTCGTACGTACTCCGAGGTCGTCGGTCATAGCATCCTCCGGAGCAGGCTCCTCAGTCAAAAGCGAATGGAGGCCATAGAACGCATACTCGAGATACAGAAATAGCGAGCCTGTCGACCCCGTCAGAGAGCGGCAAGACTGGGTTGAGAGCCAAAGGAGCGTAAGGGTAGGTCGGATGAGCCGAAGTAATCGGCTCCTTCACCGTTCTACAGAATTTCACGACGAAAACAACAACTGTTAATCAGTCATCTCGTCCTCGCACCGTTGTGCAAAGTCCTTAGCGTTCGACTCAGGAGAGAATACCCCCACACCAGCTCCATATCCAGTAAAACAGACGCCGTTCGCGGTTCTAACCCATATCCTGTAACTGTCACCCTGCACAGTCATAAAGCCACCACCGCCGATTGAGACGCTATCTATTCCGGTGTTCTCCGGGCGAGCATCCTCCATAGCAGATTCCGCCTCCGAAACGGAACTGTATACTGTAACATTATATCTCAACGTGGAGTCAGTCTCAGAATTAAAATAAGTGGCTGTATTCTCTTCTTCGACGCCACCCTGCCAACCCGCCTCAAACGAATCTATCGTTGGGACGAGACCATCAGCAGACTGGTCGATTAATTCAGCCTCTCCTCCGTCCCCGTTCTGTCCGGTGTTTTGTCCAGTATCCGGGCTAAGCATAACTCCTCCAGCCCCGATTAAAATCACCACTATAGCGACCGTTGCCCAACGATTTATCGAAACCCCCTGCGACCGCTTCAGTCGTGTTCTTACGATAGGTAGTGCGATTATCCCCGCTAAGAGAATGAGCACCCCAGAAACGACGTTAGTAATTAATGAACCAAGCCCCGACAGAATCAGTAAACCTCCCACCGGATAGGCGATCAGTTTTCCTAAGGTGATGTTTATTCCACCGTCCTCCTCCTCTTCAGCACTACTGTTAGACATATGTAAATAAACCAGCGCTTACTAAAATATAAGTTTGGGTCAGAACCCAAACCGCCTAGCGCGTTCGTCTACGAGGTCGACAAGTTCCCGAATAGCACCCCACTTCCTGTCGTCGCGGGCCTCGTAGTCGAGGTCGGGCTCCACGACCGTCGCAACCCACTCTCTGCCCGTGTAACGGACGTGAATAGCGACCACGTCGTCCTCGGGACTGGCTTCGTCGGATAGGTTAGCGGCTTCCTCAACGCTATCTACGGCCTGTGTGTTTCCGTCTACGGTGACTCGGAGGTTTTTGACCACGGGCTCACCCCATCCTATCGAGGGCATCTCGACGGTCTTCAACCGGTGCTTGGTCGTACTTGGCCGTCGTCTCGATACTGTGGTGTCGTAGTTGGCTCTGTGCGGCGGCGAGGCCTTCCTCGCGGGCCATATATGTCCCCGTGGAGTGTCGGATCGCATACCACGATATGTCTCTGTTAATCTCCGCGAGGTCACAGACAGCGTCGAGGACATACCGTAACGACGAACCGCTATACGGGTTCGAGTGACGCGTCAGCCACAGTCTGTCGGTGTCGTCGTACTTCTCGTATAGTTCGCGTTCTTCGAGCCACCGAGCCAGATATTCCGCCGTTTCCCGTCGAAGGCTGACCGTCCAATTGTCTTCGTTCTTCGAGGAGTCGTCCTCGGGAATCCGAAGTGTCGCGTTATCCACGTCAACCCAGTAAGTCCGAGCACGAGACACCTCGATAGGTCGCAGACCTGCGTCGAGGGCGGTGTGAACCAGACTGGGGTACTTGAAGCCGTTTGCCCGATCCCAGTCTTTTTTCGAGACCTCGGAAACGGGCTTTCCGTATCGTCGCGCCAACAGGTGTTTCCACTCCGTTCGTTCGTCGGGATCTAAAGCCGAGTAGGCAGGTACGGCTCCGTACTCTAACGCCCCTTCACGGAGTGCTGTTCGCTCCTCGTCCGAAAGGAAATTACGGGGTTGGGAGACTCCGGAGGATGAAGGGATAGTAATGTCCGGCTCCCACTTGTCGCCCGCGAAACGGAAGTATGTCATCAACGCCAGTTTGACGTTGTGGAGGTGCGACTGAGAGTACTCGTCGTCGGCCATAACTAACGACCGAAGGTAGTCTTCACCGGCGTCGTGGCTGATGTCGAGGGTGTATCCGTACTCCTCCCAGACGTATCTATGAAACTTGTCGATAATGCTGGAGTAGTTCTTTGCGGTGTCGTGCGCGTATCCTTCGAGCGCATCCGGATTCTTCCCCTGCCGTGCGAGCCACTTTAGAAACTCCCGGCGGTGGCTACCGTATGCGACCAGTTTCCGCTCTGTAAGGAAATCCCGTGACGGCTCGGGAATAAGAACGATACCTTCAACTTTGTCGGGTTTCTCCGTACTCATAGTCCCTGTATGACGGCGATTTCGACGGTTTCGGAACGGTTCAATCGAGGCACGATGGAACGTGTCAGATTCATACAGTTCACCTGTGAAGCCGTCAAAATCGCGTGACGTAACGGGGACAGTCTGAAACCTCGCGGTGGGATGGCAGAGCGGACTATTGCGCCTGCCTTGAGAGCAGGTGGCCTTTGGCCTCCTGGGTTCGAATCCCAGTCCCACCGCGTTTTCGGGGTAGACACCGGCGAGAGGACGTCGTAGTGCCGCTCGATGCGTAACGGCTTTGTCACGGCCGTCCAACACGGACATATGGATTGGCCACACAACCCCGACGGCGAACGCGGCTCCGAGGGCCGCCGCAAGTACGGCCACGCGGTGCTCGCGAAGAAGGTCGACGAAGCGGCGGATTTCCCGCTCGCCCGCGAGGAGTACGTCGAGCAGTACGGAGACCACCCGGTTCGCCTCGACGACGACCGGGTCGTCTCGGTTGCCGACATCTTCGAACACGTCGACACCGACGAGTTCGAGGATTTCGTGGCGTTCCACCGGGCCGTCGGCCGGGCGATGCGTGAGCACGGCCACTGGTCCTACGAGGGTGCCGACCAGTTCGCCGACGGCGAAGCGTAGCGTCAGGACCGGTCGCCGAACTCCCGGATCGCGCGCCGGAACGTCGCTTCGTACCCCGGTTCGATCCCGTCGCAGTCGACCAGTTGCTCGTCGGTGACAAACCGAGCGGCGTCGGCGTCCGACCCCGCGACCGGGTCACCCGTCGTCTCGCGGCGGTCAACGGCGTAGATCACGACGAGTACGGTCGGGGCGTCGTCGGGGTAGACGAACGCCGTATCGAACAGCGCCGGCGCCGCCACAGGGGCCGTCAGGCCCGTCTCTTCGGCCAACTCGCGGACGGCCGCGGCCTGCGGCGGCTCGTCCGCTTCGAGGAACCCCGCCGGGAGGCTCCACACCCCGGCCGGTGGGTTCGTCCGACGGATCAGAAGCACCGAGTCGCCGTCGACAACGAGGACGCCGGCCGCGGGCTTGGGGTTCCGGTAGACGGGCTCGTCGCACGCGTCACAGTAACTCCGGGTCCGGCCCTCGAGTCGCACCGTGGTGAGGCCGGACCCGCACGTCGGGCAGTAGCTCGCATCCCGGGTGACCATCGAGTGTCTCAGACCTCCGCGACCCACGCCCGGTAGTCGTTCGCCCGGTCGTAGACGTCGAGGAATACCCGATCCGCGAACGTCGCCAGCCGGTTCGGGTCCGAACGGGCGGTGACGCGGGCGTTGGTACCTTCCGCCTCCTCGGGTGACTCCAACTGCTGGATCCGGAACTCCGGGAACTCCCCGACCAACCCCTTCAGGTCGTCGAGTTCGGCGTCGGTCACGTCGAGGTTGAACGTGTTGTCGCCGAACTGGACCCACGGGCGGGCGGTGTCGTCGTCTCTATCCCCATCCTCGCCGGAGTCGGTGGCGGGTTCAAGCGCGTCTTGGCCGGAGTCGGTGTCGGCTTCGAGGGTGACGAACGGGCTTGCGCGCGTTCGGTGGGCGGCGATCGCGTCGGCGAACAGCTTCCGGCGGTCCCGGGGGTCGTCGGCGTCGAACCGTGTCATACGGAGTACTCCATCCGCGTCCGTGAAAAGGTTCGGCAGGGTACGGGACCGCGCGTCGACCTACCATCTCGAATCCGGCCACCCGCCGGACGGTTTTCTTCAACGTTATACGGACGGGGCGGGATCCGACGGTATGAGCAAACACATTCTGCTCTTGGGCCCACCGGGCGCCGGCAAAGGAACCCAATCGAAGCGGCTCGCCGAGGAGTTCGGCGTCGAACACGTGACGACCGGCGACGCGCTCCGCGCCAACAAGGGGATGGACATCAGCGACATGGACACCGAGTACGACACCCCTGGCGAGTACATGGACGCCGGGGCGCTCGTCCCCGACACGGTTGTCAACGCCATCGTCAAGGAGGCGCTCACGACCGCCGGCGGCTACGTGCTCGATGGCTACCCCCGGAACCTCGACCAAGCGGAGTTCCTCTCGGAGATCACCGATCTTGACGCCGTGGTCTACCTCGCGGTCGACGACGACGAGCTCATCACTCGGCTGACCGGGCGCCGGGTGTGTGAGGCGTGCGGCGAGAACTTTCACGTCGAGTTCGAGCCGCCAGAGGAACCGGGCGTCTGCGACGAGTGCGGCGGGGAGCTGGTCCAGCGGGAGGACGACACCGAGGAGACCGCACGCGAGCGGCTGAGTGTCTACGAGGAGAACACCGCTCCCGTGATTGAGCACTACCGCGAGGCGGGCGTGCTGACCGATGTCAACGGCGAGGCGTCGCCCGACGCCGTGTTCGACGCGATCGTGGACGCCGTCGAATCGTAGCCGACGGTCTCCTGCAGCCGTGCCGAGCGCCGCACGCTGGGCACAGAGAGTAAAAGGTTCATTACGGCTGGCCGGCTACGACGTAGTAGATGCCGCAAATCGAATCGAAAGTCCGCTCCCTGGTCGACGGCGACGAGGAGATGCGAGACGCGGTCGAAACGGTCCTCGACCGGGCCGACAACGGCGATATCAAGTGGCTCGACGTGAAGGGCGACCTCTCCTCGGGGCAGTGGGGTCGCCTCATCCAGAAGGGAATCCTCGTCGAGGGCGAGGAGGGGTTCCGGCTGGCCGACATCGAGGCGACACAGGCCGGGCTCGGACCCGCTGCGACCCCGGGTGCGAGCGACTCCGGGAGCGATGACGACGCCGCGAGTGACGACGAGGGGTCGTCGTGGTCGACCTACGACAAGGGCGCGGCGGTCGTGACGCTCGGGTTGTTCGTCGGCTACTCGTGGAAGCCGCTCCGGGACGTCATCGGGACGGTGATGGACGTCCCGCTCAGCCCGCTTCAGGAGGTGCTGCCGTTCTACGCGGTCGTCATGATCTTGGCGCTCGCGACCGGGCTGTACTCGACGCTGCTGCAGGCGAACCTCATGGACATGGACAAGATGTCCCAGTACCAAGAGCGGATGCAGGAGATCCAGGAGCGGCGGAAGGAGGCCAAGGAGTCCGGCGACGACGAGGCCCTAGACGAGATCCAAGAGGAGCAGATGGACGCGATGGGCGACCAACTCGGGATGTTCAAAGAGCAGTTCCGCCCGATGGTGTGGATCATGTTCTTCACCATCCCGGTGTTCCTGTGGATGTACTGGTCGATCGGCGTCGGGGCGAACGCGTCCGCACAGATCGCGCTGGATTCGCTGGTGCTCCCGCTCATCGGTCGCGTCGAGTGGACGGAGTCGGTTCTGGGGCCGATCCAGGCGTGGATCATCTGGTACTTCGTCTGTTCGATGGGGTTCACCCAGATCATCCGGAAGAGTCTGAACATCGACATCTCGCCCACGTCGTCCTGAGCCGGGCTTCGAGCCGGCGACGCTCGCAGCCCGCCCGTCCCAGTGTGGTGGCGGCTGACGCCCCGCAAAGACAACCTCTTTTACACGCCTACACCCAGGTGGAGTATGTTGGTGACCGTCTCCGGTCCCCCGGGGGCCGGAAAGAGTACGACCGTCGCGGCGCTGGCGAACGCGTTCGACCTGGAACACGTCAGTGGCGGGAACATCTTCCGCGAACTCGCCGACGAGCGGGGGCTCTCGGCCGTGGAGTTCAATCGGCTCGCCGAGGACGACGACCAGATCGACCGCGACCTCGACCGCCGGCTCCGGACGGTCGCGCTCGAACGCGACGACGTTCTCCTGGAGTCGCGGCTGGCGGGGTGGCTCGCGGGCGACGCGGCGGACTTCCGGCTGTGGCTCGATGCCCCGATCGAGGTGCGCGCGGCCCGGATCGCCGACCGCGAGGACAAGTCCGCGGAGACGGCGCTGGCGGAGACCCGCGAGCGCGAGGAGAGCGAGGCGCTCCGCTACCGGGAGTACTACGGGATCGACATCGCGGACCTGTCGATCTACGACATCGCGCTGAACACCGCCAGGTGGGCCGAGAGCGATGTTTCGGACATCCTGACCGCCGCGGTCGAGGCGTACGATCCGGTCGGGGACGAGGGGACGTACCCGGTCGACGGCGTCTCCTACGACTTCTGAGCATGAGGAGGGAGCCCCGAACGTGACGACCCGCCGAAGCGCCCCCGGAGAGCGGTCCATCGACGAGTTGCTGTCCTTCGGGGTGGTGAACCTCGACAAGCCCGCCGGCCCCTCCGCACACCAGGTGTCGGCGTGGGCCCGCGACGCCGCCGGCGTCGACCGGGCGGCACACGCCGGGACCCTCGACCCGAAAGTCACGGGGTGTCTCCCGACCCTTCTGGGTGACGCCACCCGGGTCGCACAGGTATTCCTCGAAGGCACGAAGGAGTACATTGCTGTCTTGGAACTCCACGCCCCCGCGCCCGCCGATCTCGACAGCGTGGTCTCGGAGTTCGAGGGCGAGATCTACCAGAAGCCGCCCCGGAAGAGCGCGGTCGCCCGGCGCCTCCGGAGCCGGACGATCCACGCGTTGGAGGTGCTTGAGGTCCGTGACAGGCAGGCACTCCTCCACATCCGGTGTGAGAGCGGGACCTACGTCCGGAAGCTGTGTCACGACCTCGGGCTCGCGGCGGGCACCGGAGCGCACATGGGTCACCTCCGGCGGACCGCAACCGACCCGTTCGACGACACCGACCTGGTCTCGACGGCGGACCTGACGGACGCGTTGGCGTTCGCGGCCGACGGCGACGAGGCACCGCTGCGGGACGTCGTCGCCCCGGCCGAACGCGCACTGACTCACCTCCCGCAACTCACCGTCGCAGCGTCGGCCGCCGACCAGATCGCTGACGGGGCACCGGTGTACGCTCCGGGAGTCGTCGACGCCGACCCGGCGGCGGAGTCCGCGGCGGCGGAAGGGCCCAATACTGAGGCGCCGCTTGTGGTCTGTGTCACGCCAGACGGAACCGCGGTCTGTCTCGGCCGGCTGGTCGGGGATCCGGCCGCGGAGTCGGGGACTGTGGCGTCGCTGGAGCGCGTTCTGGTTTGAGCGCGGGGTCGGGGACTGTGGCGTCGCTGGAGCGCGTTCTGGTTTGAGCGCGGGGTCGACCTCGCGAGTCGGTGCGATGGGACGGGAAAAACGAAGCACTTAACGGTGGAACGGGCGTCAGCACAGTTGCACGCGGGACCGTGGGGTAGTGGTATCCTCTGCCGATGGGGTCGGTAGGACCTGAGTTCGACTCTCAGCGGTCCCACTCTTTGCGATGCGAAACGGACGATTCCTACGACCGCCGGCGTGTCCGTTCAGTTCACGCCGCTGTCGACTCGCCGAGCAGGTCGGATGACATCCGGGCGTAGGCCGCGTGCAGTCCCGGACGACCTTTTTTATATACCGTTGCCGTGGTCGGTGGTATGTGGCTGACCGCACCGTCCGCGGTGGCAGCCGGCGCCGTCCGCGGCGGAAACGGGTTGGTCACCGTCGCGCTGGGGTGGCTGACGTTTTCGGGGTGGCGGTGGGTCGCGGCGGCGGTCGTGGTCGCCGTCGGGGTCGTGCTTTCGCGGTACGCGGTCCGGTTGGCGGGCCGTCCGATCGCCAGGCGGTTCCGGAGGCAGAGCGTAGCACAGATGATGCTCCGGCTGCTCCGGCTGGGTATCGTCGCGGTCACTCTGGCTGTCGCAGCGGGGATTTTGGGGTTCGATCCGGGGAGCATCGTGCTGTCGGTCACAGTCTTTTCGGCGGTCCTGGGGATCGTGCTCGCCCCCATCGTCGGCAGTACAATCAACGGGCTGTTCATTCTCGCGGACCAGCCCTACGAGATCGGCGACATGGTCGAACTCGAAGACGGCCGGCGCGGGTTCGTCGACGAGATCACCATCCGGTACACCAAAGTGATCACGCTCGACAACACCTCGCTCGTGATCCCCAACTCCGTCATGCGGGAGCAGTTGGTGACAAACTACTCCGCGGAGGACGAGCGGGTGCGGCTGAGGCTGAACGTTCTCGTCACGTATGGCTCAGACACGGAACGTGCGAAGACGCTGCTCCGGCAGGCCGCGAGGAACGACGAGGCGGTGATCGGCGGCGGCCCCGACATCCGGATCGGCAGCGCGCGGTACCCCGCCCGTCCCACAGTGTTGCGGTCGTCGTTCGCCGACGACGGGGTGCTGCTCAGGCTCCGGTACTGGGTCACGAAACCCTACAGGATCCCGACCATCGAGTCCCGGATCCGGGATCGGGTCTGGGACGCCTTCCGCACGGACGAGGCGGACATCAGGTTCGCCTACCCGCATCGACACCTGGTGTTCGACGACACCAGCGGCACGCTCAACACAACGGTTGGTGGCCGGGATCGGAGCGTCACGAGCGGCGGCGGGGCCGCAGAGGAGCACGACCCGGCAGGCGCCCGGCGTCCCGACGAGGAGCAGTAGCCGCACGGGACGTCGTTGCGGTGCTGGCTCCGGTGGTTCGAGGCGGAAGCCCCGCGGGTTCAGTCGTGGGAGGCTGTCAGGGCGGGAGCGAGACCGGGGTGATCGCGTCGGGGTCCCGCCGACCACCGACCCAACCGAGTGCGCCCCTGACAACCCAGTACCGATGTGACCCCCGAAACCGTTAACAGCGCGACGCGAGACCGTGGGATATGCCCCGGATCCCGTTCGGTGTCTCCCGCTTCGACAAGGTGATCAAGGGCGGCGCACCGCGGGGGACAGTGGTACTTCTCGTCGGCGACGCCGGCGCCGGCGCCCGGGAGTTCATGTACACCAGTGCGACGATGAACGCCGTCGCGCGCGCCGACACGGACCTGTTCGGGCTGCATTACGGGGACCTCCACGAGGACGCCGTTCTCCCGCCTGAGGTCCATTACCTCTCGTTTACCGACGACAGAACCACGATCCGCGAGGAGCTGTCGTACGTCCTCGACGAGGATCTCGTTGACGCTGCAACCGAGCATATCACGGTTCGGGACTTCTCCCCTGAATACTTCCAGTTGAGTCCGGTCCCACGGGAGTGGTATCGGGGTGAGACGACCACACTCCAGGACCTCAGCGGCAGCGGAAACCGGAGCGACGTGTTGACCGCCCTCGGGAGCTACCTCAACGAACACGCGTCCGACAACCTGGTGATCATCGATTCAATCACCGACCTCGTGGCGGCGGCCTCCGACGAGATGGAGTGGAACGACGTCGCGATGCTCGTCAGGGGACTCGGGAAGGCCGCCCACCGGTGGAACGGCCTGATCCTGACGTACGCGAGCCGAGAAATCCTTGAGGACACCCAACTCGGGCACCTGATGGACGCCGCGGACGGAACCCTCCAGTTCGAGTGGGAGTCCGGCGGCTCGAAACGCGCCCGCACGATGGTGGTCCAAGAGTTCAGCGGGGTGTTGTCGCAGATCGAACGCGAGAACATCGTGCGGTTCGAGACCGAGATCCACGAGGGCGGGTTCGACGTGAGCGACGTCCGGAAGATCAGGTGAGGCAGTGACCGGTCGGCGTCCGGGCGCCGTGCGGCGTGGCTACCCGTCGCCGGAGTCGGTCCCCAAGGAACCGACGACGTCGACGCCGGTGATCTCGAAGCGGGCGCCGCTGTCCCCCGTCGTGACGCCGACGTCCCAGCCGTGGACCTCCGCACACTGTTTGACGATCGCGAGCCCGAGCCCCGTCCCGTTCGGGTCGGTCGAGTAGCCGTACTCGAAGACCGACCCCCGGTTCTCGGGTGGAATTCCCGGCCCGTTGTCCTCAACGTAGAAGCCCCCGTTGAGCGCGCCGACCGCGATCTCGACCCCGTTACCGTCCGCGTCCGTTCGCCTGCCCGTTGATCCGTGTTCCACAGCACCCCCGCGACCATCGGAGCGCGGGTTCGCCGAGCCGTGTTCCACAGCGTTCCGCAGCAAGTTCTCAAGCAGGCGCTTGAGCCGCGTCCCGTCAGCTCGAACCGTCCGATCGGTCCGGATGTCGATCCGTGCGGACCCGGTGTCGACGTTCCCCCAACACGTACGGGCGATCGACTCCAGCCCAACCGGTGTCAGATCGATCTGCGTGTCGCACTCGCGAGTGAGAGTGAGTAGCTCGTCGATCAGCTCTGCCATCCGGTCGTGCGCCCGCGAGACCGCCGTGAGGTGCTCGCTGTCGGACTCCGCCCTCGCGAGTTCGAGCCGACCGTCGGCGACGTTGAGCGGGTTTCGGAGGTCGTGACTGACCACGCTCGCGAACTCCTCGAGCCGCGCGTTCTGCCGGGTTAACCGGCGTTCGCGCTCCCGAAGCCGGTCGGTCCGATCGACCTGTTCGAGCGCGGCCACGAGCGCGGTCGCGAGGACCTCGCCGAGCACCTCGTCCGACCGGTCGAACGCCCCGGTGGTCGGCGACCCCGCGATCAACACCCCGTAGTCGCCCAACGGGAGGCAGAGTTCGCCCCGAACCGGGGTGTCGTGGTTGTACCGATCCGGGTCCGTCCGCACGTCGTCGAGCGAGGCCGGTTCGCCGGTCTCGTAAACCCGCCACGCGATGCTGTCGCCCTCGCTGAACGTGGGGAGCGGGCCGATCAGCTCCCGGCCCGCCTCGGTTCCGGCGACCGGGACGAGCCCTGTCCCCGGCTCGAACAGGTGGATCGCGTTCAGGTCGAGCCCAAGCACGGAGTCGGCGGCCTCAACGCCGATCTCCGCAACCTCTTCGCGGGTCTCGGCCGCCATCAGCTCCCCGGCGGTCTCGTTCAGCGCCTCCAGGCGCCGCTCCCGCATCCGGCGGTCCGAGACGTCGTAGTAGACCCAAAGGTGCCCTGGGCCGTTGGGGAGTTCGATCGGCCGGTAGCTCCGCTCGAGGGCGTCGCCCGAACCGAGAACCAACTCCTCGTTCCACACCGGCTCCCGCTCGTCGGTCACTCGCTCGATCCGGTCGACGAACCGGTCCGCGTCGGCGAACCGGTCGGCCAACTCGGCCGCGAACGCCTCGCAGTCGGCGCCGACAACGTCATCAGGGTCCCACTCAAGCCCGAACAGGTCGAGCAGCCGGTCGTTGATCCGGATCACCCTCCGGTCGGCGTCCTCGGCGAGCACGCCAACCGGAAGCGTCTCGAAGAGGGTCGATTCGAGGACGTCCTGCTCTTTGAGTTTCTGCTGCCGTTCGTGCGCGTCGGTCACGTCCTCGAACTGCGCGAAGATGGTGATGACCTCGCCGTCGTCGTCGGTCACGACACGGTTGTACCAGGCCGTCCGGCGGCGCTCGCCGTCCTTGGTCACGATGTCGTTGACGTTGTGAAACCCGGCTTGGTTCTCTCGGAGTCCCCGCTCAACCGCCGCAACCTCCAGCTCCTCGTCCTCGGGCACGAACGGGGCCCACGACCCGCCGACCAGTTCCCCGGGTTCGTACCCCAGAACCTCGCACGCGGCGTCGTTGACCCGGACGATGGTGAACGTCTCATCGTACTCGATGGTCCCCAGTGGCGACTGGTCGATGAACCGCGAGAGCCGCTCTTGGCTCTCCGACAGCGCGCGCCGGGACCGGTAGGTTTCGACCGCGTTCCGGATCCGGTTTGCGAGCACTGCGTACTGGTCGGTTCCGGCCGACTTCTGGAGGTAGTCGGTCACCCCCGCGGAGACCGCACGGCTGGCGATGGTCTCCGAGCCCCCCCCGGTGAAGAGGATAAACGGCACGTCCGGATCGATCTCGCGGATCTGTTCGAGGAATTCCAGCCCCGTCGCACCGGGCATGTTATGATCGCTGACCACACAGTCGAACGCTGACTCGCGGAACTGTTCGAGCGCCTCGCCCGGATCCGTCGACGTGCTGATCGCGAACGTCGGTTCCGACTTCCGGAGGAACGACGCTGTGAGGTCGGTGAATTCGGGGTCGTCGTCCACGTGTAGGACTCGTATTTCCCCACCAGAGTCGCCTGACCGTCCTCTCTCAACGGTCCTCACCATACCGAACGCTACACCCATGGGGACAAATATGTTTGCTGAGGGACCCGGCCGCGTTTAGCTAACCACCACCGGTCGGCGACGGCTAGCAACCGACGACACGAACCCGATCAGACCGCCCGGGGCGGCGGGACGAGGAAGACGTTTCCAGCCGCTCTGGCGACGACTTCCTCGGAAACGCTGCCCAACAGCAGGCGTCGGATGCGGCTTCGCCCCTTCGACCCAACCACCACCGTCGACGGCGTCACGTCGGCTTCGACGTCGAGGATCTCGTCCGCGGGGTCGCCCTCCCGGACCTCGATCCGCGTCTCGATACCCCACCCTTCGAGTGTGCCGGCGTGCTCGGCCAGGCGCTCACGTGGGTCGGGGCCGGAGTCGGCGCCGGCGTCTTTCGACGACCGGACGTGAACAAGCGTCGCCTCCTCGGTCGCGGGGTGGAGGTACGAGAAGGCATCGAACGCCCGGTCGGCGTGTTCCGAGAAGTCCGTTGCAAAGAGGATCCGCTGGAACAGGTGTTCGCGGAGCACGTCCGGGTCGTCGGCCTCCCGCTCGACACGGCTGACCAACAGTGGCACGACCGTCGTTCGCGCGAGGTTGCGTGCAGTGGAACCGATGATGCGGTTTTCGAGCGGACTTTGCCCGCGTGAACTGACGACAGTGAGGTCCGCTCGGACCGTTTCGGCGATGCCGTTGATACGGCGATAGGGCGTGCCACGGACGACGTGGGTCTCGACTTCGAACCCGGCGGCCGCGATCACGTCACGGTACCGATCCAGCCCCTGCTGGCGGCGCCTGTCGAGGTTGATGCCGGGCATTCCGGAGTGAACGTTCGCCGGGACAACCGTCACGAGGTGGATCGTACCGATGCCGATGCGACCCAGACAGTCGAGACACGTCTCGTTCTCTATTGCGGCCTCACTGGCGGCCGACAGATCGGTTGCACACAGGGCCCTCATACCGGGCTCTTCATCCGGCTTCCACAACAGAGTTCTGTTCACTCCGTGCGAGTCCGGCCACCGAACCGACACCGACCGCCCAACCGGGCTAGCGGATCGATATCCGACGCGTAACTTATGAGTACTCCCACCGAACTTACCCGGATATAGTATTGTACTCCATTCCCAAAACCGTTAAATCACTCAACCGGGTAGGGTGGAGTGAGCAGAAATGTGCCAACACCGAATAACCGCGTTCCAAACTCTGAGTGAGAGCCGATGGCAGGGCTAGCGGTCCCCACGTGGGATCCGGAGACAGCCGCGCTCATCGGGGCGATCCTGTTGGAAGCGATCGTGCTGTACGTAGGCTACGGCGGACTCGAACGGCTCCTCGGGCCGTACCTCACGACACTCCTACTCGGGGGTGAGTCGGATGCTCAGTAGCGTTCTCGGGGGCGGCGGGGTCCTGGGAACGAGCCCCGAGATGCTGGCGCTGTTCGTCGGCTTCGGCCTCGTCGTCGGCGTTCTGTTCGGGTTCTTCGGTATGGGCGGGTCGTTTCTCGTCACCCCAGCGCTGCTCATGCTCGAATACCCGGCACCCGTCGCGGTCGGGAGCGGGATGGCGTTCGTCTTCGGGACGGCCGTCATCGCGACGCTGAAACACCACGACCTCGGGCAGGTCGACTACAAACTCGGTGTGATCATGATCACCGGGACGACCATCGGCATCGAGGCCGGGCGGACCATCGTCTACTACCTCGAGTCGCTGGGGCTCGCCGGCGGGATCATCAGTATCGCGTACGTCGTCCTGCTCGGCGGTGTCGGCGCGATGGTCACCCGCGACGCTCTCAAGAGCGACGGCGGCGGTGGCGTTGACCACGAGGCGGCTGACAAGGATCTCAGCGAGTACGAGGTCCCCGAGATCGCGAAGACGATCCAAGAGACGGTTCGGATCCCGCCGATGGTGACGCTCCGTGGTGACGTCCGCGTCTCCGCGTGGGTCATCACTGCGGTCGCGTTCGCGACCGGCCTCCTCTCGGGCTTTTTGGGCGTCGGTGGCGGCTTCATCCGGATGCCTGCGATGATCTACGCTATCGGTGTTCCGGTGCCGGTCGCGGTCGGCACCGACCTCTTCGAGATCGTGTTCTCGGGCGGCCTCGGCAGCTATCTCTACGGCCAAGGCGGTGGTGTCGACCTCGGCATCGTCGCGCCGCTGTTGTTCGGGAGCGCCCTGGGTGCGCGCATCGGTTCCGCGGCGACCGCCGTGGTTGACGCTGACGGGATCAAGGTCTACTTCGGCGGGATGCTCCTGATCGGCGCGATCGCAGTCGGGATCGGCGAGGTCGGCTCCTACCTCGGCAGCCCGCCGCTCGAACTGCTCGGGTTGGTGCTCGTCATCGGTGCGGCGGTCGTCGTCGCGCTCGCGATCGTCTACACCACCGTCTCGTCGCTACGCGAGACGCGCCGGCAGGGGACCGCGGCTGCGGACTGACCGGTCTGTGACCCGGCGGCAGGGCCGGGCTCCCACTCGTGCGCGATGGGGGGTCTTCGATTCCCGTTCGCCCGGGGTTCCCGGCTCCTCTTCCGGGACTGTTCCACGGTTGCCGTTTCGGCACGAAATTGTGCGAACCGTGCAAAAATCTTTTACTCTCTCGGCGTCTACGTCTCGACGATACCAATGCCAGATTCGATGTCCGAGCAACTCCGCCGGGACATGGAGTGCGAGGGGCTGCTAGCGTGTTTCCACGGGCTCAAAGAGCTCGACAAGGAGTGTTTCCGAGCGCTCGTCGGAGCCGAGAACCCCTTGACCGTCGACGAGATCGCCGACGCAGTCGACCGCGAGCGCTCGACCGCCTACCGTGCGGTCCAGCGGCTGCTGCAGACCGGCTTCATCGAGAAAAATCAGATCAACTACGACCAGGGCGGCTACTATCACGTCTACTCGCCGACGGACCCGTCGCAGATCGCGGACGACATGCAGCGGATGCTCAACGACTGGTACGCGAAGATGGGTCAACTCATCCAGGAGTTCGAGACCAAATACGACCGTTCCGACGCCTCGGCGCCGCCCGTTGAGGGGTAGCCCGCCGCGTTTTCGTCGCCCGTAACCGTCCGGTCGTCACCGCCGTAAGCCCTGGCTCCCTCTGGGAGCGTTGCGAACGGTCACGAACCCCGATTGTGGCGGACTGTGAACCACGGTCGTTCCGCCCGCAACCCTCGCTACACTTCCCGTTTCGAACCCTTCGTGACCGCTTCCGATTCCACGAACTCCTCGCTGTCGCTCGTCGTCGCGAGGAATCAGAAAGTGGGTTGGGGCGGATTTGAACCGCCGGCCTCCTCCATGTCAAGGAGGTGTCATAACCGGACTAGACTACCAACCCGCCAGTCCGAACGCATCGCCGCTTTCGTCTTCGCAGTTCTGCGTTCCGTGGGGACATAATTTAAGGTTTCGTTTCGGCCACCGCGGCGCGCTGTCCGCCGGTTTTGCTCGCGTCCATCGCCGCGTCGGCGTGTGGATCCACCGTGACGAGGCTGACGGCGGTGTTTCCGGTAGTGCTGCTCCGACAGGCTTATACTGATGAACGGATTTGTTCACTACAACACGAAACCGTACATCGGTGACCACGATGACACTCCAGGAATACATCGAACGCGCGGCCGACGGCGAGGATCTGACACAGGACGAGTCCCGGGACGCCGTCCGGCTCGTCTTCGAGGCGGCGACCGAGGCCCAGATCGGCGCCTTGCTGGCCGCCCTCCGGGCGAAAGGCGAGACCGAGACCGAGATCGCGGGGTTCGCCCAGGGGATGCGGGACGCCGCCCGCACCATCACCCCCGACCGGGCGCCGCTGGTCGACACCTGCGGGACCGGCGGCGACGACCACGACACCATCAACGTCTCGACGACGAGTGCGATCGTCGCTGCGGGCGCCGGCGCCGCGGTCGCAAAACACGGGAACTACTCGGTCTCGTCCTCCTCGGGGAGTGCGGACGTTCTCACGGTCGCCGGCGCGGACGTCGACGCCGAACCGCCCGCAGTACAGGACGCGATCGAGCGCGACGGGATCGGCTTCATGCTCGCACCCGTGTTCCACCCCGCTATGAAGGCGGTCATCGGCCCCCGGAAAGAGCTCGGGATGCGCACGATCTTCAACGTTCTCGGCCCGCTGACGAACCCTGCGGACGCGCAGGCGCAGGTGGTTGGTGTGTACGACCCCGGGTTGGTGCCGGTGCTCGCTCGGGCGCTCTCACACATGTCGGTCGACCGGGCCCTGGTCGTCCACGGCGCGGGGATGGACGAGATCGCGCTCCACGATGAGACCGTCGTCGCGGAGGTTGACGGCGGTACCATCGCCGAGTACACCATCGCGCCCGAGGAGATCGGGGTCGAGTCCGCGCCCGTTGAGGCGGTCGCGGGCGGTACGCCCGAGGAGAACGCCGCCGACCTCCGGGCGGTTGTGACCGGTGCGGTGACCGGCCCGAAGCGCGACATCGTCCTCGCGAACGCGGGCGCGGCAATCTACGTCGCCGGCCTCGCCGACTCCATCGCCGATGGCGTTGAGGCGGCCGCACAGGCAATCGACGGGGGCGACGCCGGGGAGACGCTCGCGGCGCTGTGTGGCGCCGTCGACGCCCCGGTGGAGGGCTGACCGGATGGTCCGGGTGAAGATCTGTGGCGTGACGAACGGCGATGACCTGCGGGTGGTCGCACGCGCCGGCGCGGACGCAGTCGGGATCATCACCGACGTGTCAGTCGACACGCCACGGGATGTCTCGCTCGAGAGAGCGGCGACGCTCGTCGACGCGGCGCCGCCGTTCCTCACGACGACGCTGGTGACGATGCCTGAGACCGTCGCGGAAGCGGTCGAGACGGCCGAGGCCGTGCGGCCGGACGTGCTCCAGGTTCACGGCGGGTTCGCCCCCGGAGAGTTTCGGTCGCTCCGCGAGTCGATCCCCGCGAAGGTTGTCGGCGTCGTCGACGCCGAGGCGCCGGAGCGCGTGCGTGCCGTTGCGCCGGCGGTCGACGCCGTCCTCGTGGATTCGGTCGACGGTGCCGGCGCGGGCGGAACCGGCGAAACCCACGACTGGGACGCGACCGCGGAGGTTGTGGCGACCGTAGAGACGCCGGTCATCCTTGCGGGCGGGCTGGCACCGGAGAACGTCGCCGAGGCCGTCCGGACGGTTCGGCCCTTCGCCGTCGACGTGGCGAGCGGCGTTGAGCGGACGGGCGGACGGAAGGATCGCGACGCAGTCAGGAGGTTCGTCGCGAACGCGGTCGCCGCCGCTGACGGCGTCGATGGGTCCGAGACGCTCGAAGGAGCTCCCGAGGAGGTGCCGTCGTGACCGACCTCTCGCAGTCCCGGCCGGCGTTCGTCGACGAAGTCGGGGACGCGGCGGCCGAGGGCCCGGTGGTGGCCCACGTGACCGCCGCGATGCCGGAGGTGACACCGCTGGCCGCGTACGCTGCCCTGGCGGGGCGGAGCGACTACGGGTTCCTGCTGGAGAGCGCCGAGAAGACGCCGTCGAGCGACCCCGCGGGCGCGTTCGCGCCTGACCACGCCACCGCCGACCGCCACGCCCGCTTCTCGTTCGTGGGGTACGACCCCGACGCGGTCGTCAGGGTCGGCCCCGCGGGCACCGAAGTCGAGCGGCTGGACGGACGGGCCGCGGCATACGTCGAGACGCCGGCGGCCGGCGGCGGTGTCGGGAGCGACAGCGCGGATGGCGCGGATGGCGCGACCAGCGCGACCAGCGCGGATGGCGCGGCCGACCCCGACGTGCTTGACCGGCTCCGCGCGGCGTTCCCCGACCTCCCGCGGGTTGGGTTCCCTGACGACGACCGCCAGCAGCTCCGCGGCGGACTCGTGGGCTTTCTGGCGTACGAGGCGGTCTACGACCTGTGGCTCTCGGACGTCGGCGTCGACCGCCCCGACACGGACACCCCGGACGCGGAGTTCGTGCTCACGACCAAGACCCTCTCGGTCGATCACGCCGACGGGTCGGTGTCGCTAGTGCTGACACCGGTCGTGGCCCCCGACGACGACCCCGGGGCCGTCTACGACGACCTCCGAGCGGAGGCCCGGCGGGTCGCCGACGTGCTTGACGCGGCCGACGCCCCGGACCCGGACGGGTTCGTTCGCTCAGGGGAGTCCGCCGGTACGACGGCAGACTACGAGGCGGCGGTGCGAGAGACCAAGCGCCACGTCCTCGACGGCGACATCTACCAGGGCGTTATTTCACGCGTGCGGGAGCTCCGCGGGGAAGTCGACCCTGTCGGGCTCTACGAGGCGTTACGTGCGGTCAACCCCTCGCCGTACATGTACCTCCTGCGGCACGACGGCCGACACGTCGTGGGCGCCAGCCCCGAGACGCTGGTGTCGGTCACCGGCGACCGGGTTGTCTCGAACCCCATCGCGGGTACCTCCGCCCGTGGGAGCAGCCCCGTGGAGGACCGACGGCTCGCGGGCGAGCTGTTGGCCGACGGCAAGGAACGCGCCGAGCACACCATGCTCGTCGACCTCGCGCGCAACGACGTGCGTCGGGTCTCCGAACCCGGGAGCGTGCGCGTTGAGGAGTTCATGAACGTCCTGAAATACAGCCACGTTCAGCACATCGAGTCGACCGTGACCGGGACGCTCGCTTCGGCGGACGATGGAGTGGGAACAGGCCGCGAGCGGAGCGCCGCCGACGCCTTCGACGCCACCCGCGCGACGTTTCCCGCGGGGACACTGACCGGCGCGCCGAAAGTGCGGGCGATGGAGATCGTCGACGACCTCGAACCGGTTCCCCGGGGTGTCTACGGCGGCGGTGTGGGCTACTACTCGTGGTCCGGCGACGCCGACGTCGCGATCGTGATCCGGACCGCGACGGTCGACCGGAGCGGCGACACGGACACCATCTCGGTCCAAGCGGGCGCGGGGATCGTCGCCGACAGCGACCCCACTGCCGAGTATGAGGAGACCGAACAGAAAATGCACGGGGTGTTGGCCGCGATCGACCGGATCGAGCGGCCGTCTGGTGACCCCGACACCGAACCGGATGACGATCCCGACACCGAGGAGGTGGTCCGGTGACGCTCCGCTTGCTCGTGGTCGACAACTTCGACTCGTTCACATACAACCTCGTGGAGTACGCCTCCGAACAGCGGGTAGACGGCGAGCGCGTTGACGTGCTCGTGCGGAAAAACACCGCCTCACTCGAGGACCTCCGCGCGCTGGACCCCGACGCCATTGTGATCAGCCCCGGCCCGGGCCACCCGAAGAACGACCGGGACGTGGGCGTAACCAACGACATGTTGACGTCGCTGTCGCAGTCGATTCCGACGCTGGGGGTCTGTCTGGGGCTCGAAGCCGCGGTCTACGCGTACGGCGGGTCCGTCGGCCACGCCCCGGAGCCCATCCACGGAAAGGCGTTCCCGGTGGATCACGACGGCCACGGGGTGTTCGCCGGCCTCGACCAGGGGTTCCAGGCCGGGCGGTACCACTCGCTGATCGCGACGGCGGTCCCCGAGGCGTTCGCAGTGACGGCGACGACCGATCACGCCGCCGACGAACTCGTGATGGGGATCCGCCACCGCGAGCACCCCATTGAGGCGGTGCAGTTCCACCCCGAGTCGGTGCTCACGGGGGTCGGCCACGACATCATCCGGAACTTCGTTGCCCGGTGTGTGCGGTCGCGGTCGGAGGGGACGCCGACCCGGGCGTAGGCGGCCGGTCATGTCCGGTCGGTTTCCGGCCGCACGGCGCCGACAACGGGGCTGCCCCGTCAGAGGACGTTGATGCCGAAGAAAGAAAACACGAGCAGCGCGCCGATCACGACCGCGGCGATCGTGACGAGCCGCCACGCGATCTTCAGCGCGATCCGGCCGACGAGGATCACGACCGCGATCGCGACGACGACGGCGAGCGCCTGTCCGAGCGGTTGGCCCAGCAGCCCGCCGAGCTGGAGCGGCAGGGCCGGGACTGCCGATACGAGTCCGGGAGTCATACCCGCTCGTCTCGCCGGCACCCGAATAAGTCTGTGGGAGGGCTCGCGGGTCGTGTTTAGTTACTCGACTTCTGACCAGAAAACCCCCGACGGGCGGGAATGGAAGGGGCTTCCGAGGTCGTCACTCTACCATCTTCATCTATTTCACTCCTAACCAAATAGTACCGGCTCGCGACCGCGGGCGAGGCCGACACGACCGACTCGGTTCTCAATACATAACGGAACAGGCACATCCCCCGAGCGCGGGAGCGGTTCAGTCGCGGGTCGCGTGCGAACCCAACCGGATCGCTCCCTCGTGTGCCGGGGCCACGCTCCCGGCTGAGACCCCACCGGTTCGTCTGGATTATCGCACCACACCGGCGGTGTGTGTTGACTCAAAATCCACTTTCACTCCGGTCTGGGTATCTTGATATCCCACTGGATCCAACGGGGTGCTGTCACGTCTGACGCGTGGCAGGGTCGGGAAGAGACCGCGGTCCCAAAAGTGATAGTTCACTGTACGGTACCGGGATCCCGAAGCGCTTAACCGACCTGCGTCACTCGGACTCACCGTTACACATGATCGTAGTCGAACCAACCACCCGAACCGACGCGGCCCGGCGCCGACCCGCCGGCCCGGAGGCACAGTAGATGAGTAACCGACCCGCAGGCGCCGACGAACTCGAGCTTCCGGTCAAGCGGACCGAAGGCGAGACGCTCGAGGACCGGCTGACCGCCAACGCCTATCACAACATCCTCCCTGCGCGGTACCTCCGGAAAGACCCCGACGGTAATCCGCGCGAGTCTCCGGAAGAACTGTTCCCGCGCATCGCGAAGAACGTCGCCCTGGCGGAGGCGGTCTTTGAGGCCGACACCCGAGGCGTCGAGATCACGGTCACGCCCGACCAACTGAAGCCGGACCACCCCCGGCGCGACGAACTCGCCGAGGAGGTCTTCGGCAAGGGGGCCACCGCCGCCGACGATGCGGAGACGGCACTGTCGGTCTACAACGTCAACAAGTTCGCGTACGACACCATCGTCCCCGAACTCCCCGACGAGGTCCGTGAACGAGTCGAGGCCAAACGCGAGGAGTTCGAGTCGCTCATGGACTCGCTGTCGTTCATGCCCAACTCGCCGACGCTCATGAACGCCGGCGACGAGCTCCAGCAGCTGTCGGCGTGTTTCGTCGACTCCCCCGACGACGACATCGACGACATCCACCAGACCGCAAAGGAGGCCGCACAGGTCTTCCAGTGTCTGACCGAGGATGCGACAGTCACTGTCGAGGGGAAGGGTATCGTCTCGATAGCCGACGTCGAGCCCGGTGATCGGATCGTGCAGCGCGACGACGACGGCCACCGCACCCGAACCGTCGACGAGGTTCACGCCTACGACGACGCGCCGACGAACCGCCTCGTCACTGAGGGTGGCGTCTCGGTCCGTGGGACGCCGAACCACCGGCTCCTCGTCGACGGCGAATGGCGCGAAATCGGCGATGTCGAACCCGGAGAGACGGTCTCGCTCAGGCTCGGCTGGCTCACGGACGAGGACGAAACACCTCCGTTGGAACCCGTCGCAGCCGGCGGCCAGTGGGAGAACGCCCGGACCGTCTCGAACGAGGCGATCGCGGAGCTCCACGCCGACGGACACAGCGACTACGAGATCGCCGCGGCGCTCGACTGCTCGCCTTCGACCGTCCAGCGCCGCCGCGCGAACGAACTCGACCTCCCGGCGAACGGGACCGGCGGCCGACCTGCCGGCGCGAGCTTCGACGAGGACGCCTTCGACACGCTGTACGACGAGGGGCACTCGGACGGCGAGATGGCGACAGCGCTCGACGTCAGCCCCGCGACGATCCAGCAACACCGGACCGCCCGGGGATTGGAAGCGAACGGGCAGCCGGTCAAGACGGTAACCCAGCCCGAGGAACTGACCGCCGATCTCGCGGAGTTGCTCGGGATCTGGATCGGCGACGGATCGGTCCACCAGGACGGGATCCGCTTCCACGTCAATCGTGACGACGTGCTCAACCACATCGACACGCTCTCGCGGGAGCTCTTCGACACCGGGATCGACTACACCTGGTCCGACGGCTGCTACGAGGCGGTAATCCACAGCCACGAGGTCAAACGCTTCTGGCTCCGGAACTTCGGCGACGCCAAGCCGTCCTCGGCGTCCGCGAGCGTTCCCGACCACATCCGGCAGACAGACCACGAACGGGTCTGCGCGTTCCTCCGTGGACTGTTTTCAACCGACGGGACGCTCACGAAGGGACGCTACCCCCGGCTCTACAACGCGTCGGAGGAACTCGTCGAGGGCACGCTGCAGTTGCTCCTCGGCGTCGGCATCCCCGCGACGAAGTGGGAGTGGGAGAACGACGACCGCGAGTATTTCAGCGTGGCGCCGACCGACTCGGTCGGTCTCGAGCGCTTCGCGTCGGCTGTCGGCTACGTCGACACGCGCTCGACGGAGCTTTCGGCGTCGCTCTCGGAGACGCCGCCAGGGCCGACCCAGTGCGGCACCGTCGTCAACGGGCACACCTGGGAACAGGAGGTCGTCGCCGTCGAGGACACCGAACCCGAAACCGTTTACGACGTCACCGTCGCTGGGAACCACGAGTACGTCGCCAACGGCGTCGTCTCCCACAACAGCGGCGGTGGGATGGGGTATGCGTTCTGGCGGCTCCGCCCCTACGGCGACGCGGTCGGCTCCACCGGCGGGATCGCGTCGGGCCCGATCACGTTCATGCGGACCTACGACCAGCTGTGCGAGACGATCGCGCAGGGCGGCGCGCGCCGCGGCGCCCAGATGGGCGTGATGCGCGTGTCCCACCCGGACGTCATCCAGTTCCTCCACGCGAAGAACAAGGACGTTTCGCTTGCCCACACCCTCCGGCTGAACGACCCCGACGACTTCACCCACAACTCCTTCGCCGATGCCTTAGACGAGGCCCGCGAACTGATCGACGACGAGGGGCGCGTCCCCAAACACCTCCGGAACGCGGTCGAGGGCCACCTCTCGAACTTCAATATCTCCGTGGGGATCACAGACGACTTCATGGACGCGGTGTTCGAAGGCGAGGAGTTCACCTTCACCAACCCCCGGACGGGCGAACCGCACGTCGCGACCGCGGAGACGAAGGAGCTCTACGACATGTTCGATCTCGGCGAGCACGTTGAGGTCGGCGAGGAGCTGTCGGTCCCGGCGGAGACGCTCTGGGACCAGATCGTCGACGGCGCCCACGAGAACGGCGAACCCGGCGTGATCTACCTCGAACGCGTCAACAAGCAGCACTCCTTCGACGTGGAGGAGCATCCGGAGCATCAGATCCTGGCGACGAATCCCTGTGTCACGGGTGACACGCGAATCAGCACTGAAAACGGGCTCGTTCCGGCAGAAGAACTCTACGAACAGGGTGCTGCTCGCGATGTCGTCGTCGACGGCCGGCTCGCCGAGGACCGAGTCAAGGAGGCGAGCAGCGTCTACAAGACCGGTGAGAAGGACGTCTACGAGCTGACGACAGCCGAAGGATACGAACTCCGGCTGACCGAGGACCACCGCGTCATGACCGACGACGGGTGGGTCGAGGCCGGGGAACTGGAAGCTGGCGATACTGTTCACGTCCAGAACCGGAAGGGCGAGTTCGGCCAACACGGATCCGCTGCCGAGGGACGAGTACTCGGTTGGCTCGTCGGCGACGGACACGTCAAGGCCGGCGAGGAGCGCGCGGTGCTCAACTTCTACGACGAGGACGCGACAGTCTCCGACGCGTTCGCCAACGACGTGAACGAGGTCGTCAGGGAACCGCTCGGCAACGCCGATTACGAGGTCGGCGTGAGCGAGACCGCCCGCGGCGACGACTACCGCGGTGCGGGAGCGGTCGAACAGCGAATTCGCTCGGCCCGGCTGTACGAGTACGCCGAGGCCACCGGCTTGGTCGACGAGAAACTACAGGTTCCCGAAGCCGTCGAGCGTGGCAGCGAGGAGATGGCTCGGGGATTCCTGCGGGCGCTCTTCAGCGCCGACGGCAGCGTTCAGGGCACGGTCGAAAAGGGTGCGTCCGTACGTCTCACCAGTACAAGTACCGACCTGCTCGCCGACGTACAACGCCTGCTCCTCAACTTCGGGATCTTCAGCACGATCTACGAGGACCGCCACGAGGCCGGCGATGCGGAGCTCCCGGACGGGAACGGCGGCACGGCGACTTACGAGACACAGGCGGACCACGACCTCGTAATCACGAAGGACAACCTCGTTCGGTTCGCCGAGGAGGTCGGTTTCCTACTCGACTCCAAGTCCGAGGCGCTCGAATCCCGGCTCGCAGACTACGATCGCGGCCCGTACGCCGAGCGCTTCGAGGCGACCGTTGAGTCCGTCGCGTACGACGGCCACGAGGCCGTCTACGACCTGACGGAGCCCGACACCAACTCGTTCGTCGCAAACGGTCTCGTGGTTCACAACTGCGGCGAGCAGCCGCTCGAGGAGTACGAGGCGTGCAACCTCGGCCACATCAACCTCTCGACGCTCGTCGATGTCGACGCCCCCGACTGGCGGGTCTGGTACGACGCCCACGGCGACGACTACGACTCCTTCGAGGAGGCGGTCGACGCGTTCCTGGCGGAGGCCATCGACTTCGAGGAGTTCGACTACCGGATCGACCGCGGGACCCAGTTCCTCGAGAACGTGGTCACGATGTCAGACTTCCCGGTGCCGAAAATCGAAGAGACCGTCCGGCGGATGCGGAAGATCGGCCTCGGCGTTATGGGGCTGGCGCAGCTGTACATCCAGCTCGGGATCCAGTACGGGACCGAGGCGGGCAACGAAGTCGCCCGCCAGCTCATGACCCACATCAACCACGAGTCGAAGTGGACCAGCCACCGTCTAGCCGAGGAGCGCGGCACCTTCGCCGACTTCGAGGAGTCGAAGTACGCCGACCCGACGGCGTACCGCGAGTGGTTCGAGCACCACACCGGGCTCGACGCCGACGAGTGGGCGGATGGATTCCCGATCCGGAACCACAACACCACCACGGTGGCGCCGACCGGAACGACTTCCATGATCGGCAACACGACGGGGGGAATCGAGCCGATCTACAACGTCGCCTTCTACAAGAACGTCTCCGGCGACGTTCAGGGCGACGAGATGCTTGTGGAGTTCGACGACTACTTCCTCCGCGTGCTGGAGGCCAACGACATCGACGTTGCGGCGGTGAAAAAGGAGGCCCAAGACCAGATGGCCGAAAACGAGTTCGACGGCGTCTCGTCGCTGTCGACCGTGCCTGCGTCCATCTCGGAGCTGTTCGTTGTCACCGGCGACCTCTCGGGCAAACAGCACGCCGCGGTGCAGTGTGCCACCCAGGAGGGCGTCGATTCAGCCATCTCGAAGACCTGTAACTTCCCCAACTCCGCGACCAAGGAAGACATGGACGAGGTCTACCGGTACATCTACGAGAACGGTGGGAAGGGCGTGACCGTCTACCGCGACGGCACCCGCTCGAAGCAGGTGCTCACTACGCGCGCACAAAACACCGACTTCGCCGACGAGAGCGAGGCCGCCGAGACTCTAGTCGAACAGATCGAGGAGGTCTTCGGCGGGATCGAGGGCTTCCTCGACAACGAGGCGGTTCAGGCGGCTCTCGACGAGGAGGTCGAACGCCTGCTGTCCGCGGCGGACGGCGAGACCGATCTCGGGAAGAAGCGCCCGCGGCCGGACGTCCTCTACGGCGTCACCCAGCGGATCGACACGGGCTACGGAAAGCTCTACGTCAACGTTAATGAGGACGGCGACGGCCGTCCCTTCGAGCTGTTCGCGAATATCGGCAACTCCGGCGGGTTCACCGCCTCCTTCACGGAGGCGCTGGCGAAGACCATCTCGACTGCGCTGCGGTCTGGCGTCGATCCGAGCGAAATCGCGAGCGAACTCCAAGGCATCCGGAGCCCGAAGGTCGCCTGGGACAAAGGCGAGCAGATAAACTCCATTCCCGACGCAATCGGGACCGCGATGCGCCGCTATCTCGACGGCGAGATCGAGAAGGGATATCCCCAACAGCAGAACCTCACGGAGGTCTCCGAGGCGACCGAGGAAGACTCGGTGCCACAGCTCGGCCGCGAGACCGACGGCGGCGCATCGGTCGACGTGAGCGACGCCGACGTGGGCGGTGTTGACGCGAGCGGCCCCGATGCCAGCACTCGGGCAGCCGGCTCCGACGCCGCCGCCGATCTGCTTGAGGCGGGCGAGAGCCCCGAGTGCCCCGAGTGCGGGAGTATGTCGCTGTACTATTCCGAGGGCTGCAAGACCTGCGAGTCCTGCGGCTGGTCGGAGTGCTGAAGCGGGTCGCGTCCCGGTAGCACGGGTGTCCCGTTCGGACCCTCTCCGAAACGGGAACCTTCTTGTCGGTTGCCGCGTCCCGTACTCCCGTGAGCGAACCGACCGAGTCGGAGACGGCCGTTTCACGGGGACGACCCTGCCCGATCTGTGACCGGCCGATGGCCCACCGTCACTGCAAATACGTCTGCCCCGACCACGGTGTCGTATACGACTGCAGTGACACGTTCTGGTGAGTCGGGGATCTAGTTAGAAACATGCCAAATCTTGCGGCCGCCGTGGTGCGGTCAGCCGCCGGTCGGCACGAAGGGTTATATGAGTTCAGTCCGAAGCGTAATTGACAGATGCGAGGTCGGACGCGACGGCAAGTAGCTGCCCTGACGTGTAACCGCTAACGATGGTCGAACAGGACCAGATCCGGCAGAGCAAGGCGATCCAACGCCGCACGGGGAAGACCTTCCACCTCGCGACGCGGGTCCTCCCCGAGCGCGTCCGGCACGCCACCTATGTGCTGTACGCGTTCTTCCGTGTGGCCGACGAGGTCGTTGACGCCGCCGACACCGCCCCCCCACCGGAGCAGCGGCAACGACTCGAAGACCTCCGCCGACAGGCGCTCGGGGAGGTGGAGACCGACGACCCCGTCTTGGACGCCTTTTCAGAACTCCGCGAGGCCCACGACATCCCCGACGCCGACGTCGACGTTTTCATCGACGCGATGCTGTCGGACGTCGACACCGACCGCTACGAGACCTACGAGGAGTTGGAGACGTACATGGACGGGTCCGCCGCCGCGGTCGGGCGGATGATGACCCAGATTATGGAGACGCCGCGCGCTGAGGAGGCGATCCCGCACGCGACCGCGCTGGGGGAGGCGTTCCAGCTCTCGAACTTCCTCCGCGATGTCCGTGAAGACGTCGTCGAACGCGACCGGATCTACCTCCCCCTGGAGACGCTCCGGACACACGGTGTGACCGAACAACAGGTGCTCGACTTCGAGTACGACGAGCGGTTCCGCGCGGCGATGGACGAGGAGCTCCGTCGGGCGGAGGCGCTCTACCGTGAGGGCGTTGTGGGGATCCAGCACCTCCCCGAGGACTGCCAGTTCGCGGTGCTGCTCGCGGCGGTGCTGTACGCCGACCACCACCGCGAGATCCGGAAACTCGACTGTGACGTGCTCTCGGTGACGCCGTCGCTGTCGACGTCGCGGAAACTGTACCTGCTGGCGAAGACCCGGCTCTACTGGGCGTTCGAGAGCGATCCCGTTGCGGTGTTCCGACGGGTGAGTGTCGTGCCGTACCCCGAGGACGGTGACACCACCAAGGATGCGGGCCACTCCGGGCCCTCGCGCGGCCGGACCTCGTGGCTCGGCGCCGGCCGGGTCGGCGGCCGCGTGTCGGGGTGGCTCCGGAGCTTCACGCGGAGCGAGTAGCGGCCGGTCGTGGCCTACCCTTTCGGGTCCGGGGTGTCGGACCCACGCCGCCACGGCGCCCCTGCTGTCGGTGCGTCGAACCGATCAGCCCTGACCAGTCCGGCCCCGAACACCACCGCAACCCCGACGGCGACCCAGTTACCGAACCACGCGTTGATCCCGCCCCACAGGATCACGAACGAGACCAGGTCGTCCAGCAGGAACTCACACTCGTCGAGTCGGTCGACCAGCGCGGTGTGGTCGTACCCCCAGTCCAGCGCGACCACCGCAACGGTGGCCGACAGCACCCACCCCGCGTAGTTCGACAGCGGCACGCTGTAGAACGCCCCTCCGTTCGGGTAGACCCAGAACCCGAGCGCGACCGCGCCGGGGTCGAGGACGACGTCCATTGTCACAACCGTCGCGATCACTGCGAGCAGCCGGATCGCCGCGGCGCGGGCGCGGTCGCCGAGCAGGAGGAGACACAGCAGATACCCGTTCATCACGAGCGGCACGAAGAAGATCGGCAGTCCCAGCGGGACGCCCGCGACGACCGGCCCGAGGTCAACGCCGTAGAAGAACTCCCCGTACGGGACCCCGGTGTGGACGCCGACGTACTCAACCGTGTACGAGTAGGCCACGAGGAGTCCGACACCGGTGGCGGCGCGGCGGTCGGTAGCACGGAGCACCCCGACCACGAGCGGCGAGCGCATCACCGCAGTCCCGATGAGGATCAACAGGCCGTTGAACGAAAGCGGCGCAGGGAGCACCCCTTCGGCGCTCGCAAGCAGGAGAACGATCCCGTTCAGCGGGAAGAACACCGAGATGGTGAACCGGTTCTCCCGGACGAGTCGTTCCAGTCGCGCCTCCCACTCCGCGCGGGTGCGGGGCAGTCGGGCCGTAAGCGCCGCTGCACCCGCCTCACGCATAGAGCAGCCTCCAGAGCCCTCCGAGTGTCAGAAGTGTCCCCACGGCGGTGTTGAACGCGGGATACCACCAGTACGCCCGCTCGACGTCGATGTCGGAACGGAACACCGCCAAGACGACCACCGGGTACGCGACGAGCAACAGGCCGAGGCGGAGGTCAACCAGGGTGAAAACGGCCGCGGCCGCGAGCCAACACACGAGACAGTATGCGAAGGTCCAACGCTCGCCCAGGACCGTCGCGGTCGTGCGGATCCCCGCCGCGCGGTCGGGTTCGATGTCGGGAATCGCAGAGAACGTGTGCATCCCCATCGTCCAGAGCCACGCCCCGGCGAGTGCCCCTATGGGCGGGTGGACGCCGGAGACTGCGGCGTACGCCGCGGCCCCGGGGAGAATATACAATCCGTTCGAGACCGAGTCCGCGAAGGGGGTCGTCTTGAACCGCAGCGGCGGCGCCGAATACTGGGCGGCCAGGAAAAAAAAGCCCGCGAGGTACGGCCACGAGACGCGGGGCGTGAGCGCGAACGTCGCGATCCCCAAGAGCCCGAACCCGACCACCACGGCGCTCACGGTCGGGTCCTCCTTCCACCGCGCCTCCCGACCCCCTTTCTTGGGGTTTTCGACGTCGACATCGGCGTCGAAGACGTCGTTGATGCCGTAGAGAAAGACGTTGGCCGGGAGCAGGAAGTACGCGAAAAGCGGGAGCGTGACCGGAGTGAACAGGCCGTCGGTCGAGGAGACGCCGAACGGGACCGCGACCGCGATGGGACCGGCGAGGTAGAGCCAGAAGCGCGGCCGCGACAGCGTCAGCAGATACCGGAGTCGCCCGAGCATCCCTTACGCGACGGCTTCGGCCATTGATTCGGCGGTCAGTTGGCCGCTGATCAGGCACATCGGTACGCCGATCCCCGGCGTGGTGAACGATCCGGTGAAGTAGAGGCCGTCGACCGCCGACGAGCGGTGCGACGGCCGAAACAGCGCGGTCTGGCGGAGGGTGTGGGCCAACCCCAGCGCAGTGCCCTGGGTGCTGTTGTACCGGTCGGCGAAGTCGTTCACGCAGAACTGCTCTTCGACCACGATCCGGTCGCGGAGGTCGACGCCGGTGTTCGCCGCGACGTCGTCTAAGATCATGTCCCGGTACTCCTGGCGGAGCTCCGGGGTGTCCTCCAACCCGGCGGCGATCGGCACCAACGCGAAGAGGTTGGAGTGGCCGTCGGGGGCGACGTCGTCGTCGGTCTGGGAGGGGACACACAGGTAGTACGCGGGATCATCGGGCCACGCGGGATCTTCGAAGATCTTCTCGAAGTGGGGGCCCCACTCGGTGGGGAGCACGAGGCTGTGGTGCGCCAAGGGGTCGACATCACCTTCCACACCCAGATACAGCAGGAACGCCGAGGGCGCGTACGTTCTGGAGTCCCAGTAGTCGGCGTCGTACTGTCGTTTCTTCTGGTCCAGAAGCTCCATTTCGGTGTGGCGATAGTCGGCGTCGCTGACGACATAGTCGGAGTAGAACTCCCGCCCGTCCTCGGTTCGGGTGACGAACGCGCCCTCGCGGCCCTTGATTTCTGCGGCCGGGGCGTCGGTGTGGAAGTCGACGCCGAGTTCCTCGCCGAGTTCCACCACGCCGTCGACGACGCCGCCCACGCCGTTTTCCGGGTAGTAGACACCCATATTGAAATCGACGTGGCTCATCAGGTTGTAGAGCGCGGGCGTGTTGTTCGGCGCGCCGCCGAGGAAAACCAGCGTGTACTGCATGATCTGCTGGAGTTTGGGGTGTTGGAAGTACTTCTCGACGTGATCCTGCATCGACCCGATCAACGAGAGCCCCCGCGCGTTCTTCGCCACGTTCCAGTCGAGGTAATCCGAGATCGAGGCGCGGTCCTCGTAGACGAAATGCTCCATCCCGACCTCGTAGTTCTCCTTCGACTTCGCCAGGTACTCGTCGAACCGCTCGCCCGCACCCGGTTCGTAGGACTCGAAGACCTCCCTGTTTGTCTCCAGATCCGGAACCATATCCACGCGGTCGCCGTCCTTGAAGAAGATCCGGTAGTGGGGGTCGAGCCGGGTGAGGTCGTAGTACTCCGAGGGCTCGTGGCCGAAGTGGCCGAAGAACCGCTCGAAGACGTCGGGCATCAGATACCACGACGGGCCCATGTCGAACCGGAACCCGTCGACTTCGAGGCGGCTCGCCCGGCCGCCGAGCTGTTCGTTCTTCTCGAGGAGGGTCACGTCGGCGCCCGCGTCGGCCAGGTAGCAGGCCGTCGACAGACCGCCGAAACCGCCGCCGATCACGACGACATCGGCCCCGTCAAGCGATTCGAGATCCGCGAGGGAGTTCATACTGGTCGGTTAGGACCTGACGGGTATAAAACGACTGACCGGGCCACAGCGTGGAGCTGGCATCGGCGAGAATCTTTACCACTCCCCGGCTCTAACGGAGGGTATGGAACTCACCGACGCAACGGTTCTCGTGACGGGAACGAGCCGCGGGATCGGGCGCGCACTGCTCGCCGCGTTCGCCGCCGAGGGGGCCACGGTCGTGGGGTGTGCCCGCGACGAGGCGGCGCTCGAGACGGCCGTCACCGAAGCCACCACCAACGTTGACACTGACGGCCACGTCGAGGGCGTTGTCGCCGATGTGCAGTCCGAACAGGCGGTGGCGGACCTGGTCGACACCGCGATCGGGGCGGGCGACAGCGACGCGATCGACGTGGTGGTTGCCAACGCGGGCGTCAACCACGGCGCCCCCGGAGAGATGCCGATCGGAAGCGAGCCATACGACCGCTTCGACGACACGCTCGCGACCAACCTCCGAGGCGTCTTCGCGGTCGCAAAGGAGGCACACGCTGCGATGCCCGAGTCGGGCCGACTCCTGGTGCCGTCGGGGTCGATCGCGAACGAGCCGACGGAGGGGATGGGCGCGTACGCCGTCTCGAAGGCTGCCGTCGAGGGGTTGGTGAGGCAGTTCTCGGTCGACGTGGCGCAGGCGGCCACCATCGTGGATCCCGGGATGGTCGCGAGCGACCTCAGCGGCCCCGGGGGCCGTGACCCCGAGGACATCGCGCCGATGTTCGTCTGGGCGGCGGCCGAGGCCGACGCCGAGGAGATCGACGGCGAACGCGTCGACCTCCGCACCTGGAAGCGCGCGACCCGATCCCGCTGAGTCGGCTGCCGGCCTCGTCGCTCCCGGGCCGCAACCCGATGGGTTTAATAAAACCAGTCGCGACGATCATAACGTGAGCGTTATTAATCGAGACGTGTATGTTCATACCATCACGGGGATCTCACGGATCGGCGTTCTCGCCACGCTCCTGCTCGCGGCGTTGTCGGTCTTTGCTGTCGTTACCGGGACGACCGGCGCGGAGAAGCTGGTGGGGATCTCGTGGATCGCCTTTCTCGCGATGGCCGCCGCGGTGCCGCTCGGCGCCCGGACCGGGGAGCGGAGCGCCGGGGGGTTGGTGTGGGGGTACGGGCTGGCTGCGGGTGCGATGGTGACGAGCGCGGCCGTCTTTTTAGTCCCGCAGGCCATTGGACAGCATCCCCGGTGGGGCGGGTTCGGGATCGCGTTCGGGCTGCTGGCCGGCTTCGCGTCACACACGATCGGCCACCGGCTGGCGCACATGGACCTCCCGATGGACCGCACCGTGGCCGAACTGACCGCCCACGCCGTCTCCGCCGGCGCGATCATCGGGATCATCTACGGGAACATGCCCGAGCTTGGCGTGTTGCTGGGGCTGGCGATCGTCTCTCACAAGGGCCCGGCGGGGTACGCCGCCGCGCGCCGGCTCGCCGACGCCGGTCGGAACCCGTCGGTCCTCCTGGTCCCCGCCACCGGCGTCGGGGTCGCCGGGATCGCGTCGTCGCTGATCTCGTTGCCCGCCGCGGGACCGGTCCGCGGGGTCGTGTTCGGGTTCGCCGCCGGCGTCTTCCTCCACGTCGCGATGGACTTTCTCCCCCGGTGTGAGATCGGGAGCGAGGTCCACGACCTGCTCTCGGTCTCCGGTGACGCCCACGCCCTGCTCGATCGGCTCCGGCTCCACGCGGTCGCGTCCACGTCGATCGGCGGGCTGGGCGTCCTGCTCGCGTGGCTCGTGATCGTGTGAGCGGTCGACGCGACGGGTACGAACAGCCACCGACCGCCTACCCCAGGAGGTACCGCATCCAGGGGTAGCGCTCGATCAGGGGCTGGCCGCCGGCCTCGTACTGCTCAACGGCCGCGTCGAGCCCCAGGATCCGGCCGGCACCGAACGCCGCCACCGACAGGAACACCAGCATGTACGCGAAGTCGCCGTTGATGTAGCCGTGGGCGACGTTCCAGTTGCCGAGGTAGAACAACAGCATGAGGAACGCGCCCCAGAACGCGGCGAGTCGGGCCAGCAGCCCCACGATGAGCCCGAGTCCGATCAGGACCTCGCCCCAGGGGACGGCGACGTTCACGAACGCCACGAACCACTCGGTTCCCCCCATTGCAACGAACAGGTCTGCGGCCGGGCTGCCGTTGGCTGGGGGGGCGTTCTGGAGATATCCCGCGGCGTTGAATCCCCCCGAGAGGAGCTTGTCGGCTCCGCTCCACAGGAACGCGATACCCATCATCAGCCTGAGCGCCAGGATGAACCAGACGCTCAGTGTGTGTAACTTTCCGTCGGCGGTGAACCCGCCGACCGTGCTCGTGAGACGGATTTCTTGTGACGACATAATGTGTCTGTACATCCACCACCCCGAGTAGTATACCCCTGTGTTGGTTCCCAGATCGCGAGATTCCGAGCGCCGAACGAGATCGGGACACACCAGGCGGTAGCCACACGCTCGTGTTCGTCACCACCGCGACCGGCCCGGTCGTACGGGTGGGTTTTTGTCCGCGCCGGCGGATGTCCGGATATGACCACGTACGTTGTCGCCACAGACCACGTGGATACGAGCGCCCGGCTCTGTGACTACCTGATCGACCGGGTTGACGCCGCCGACGAACTCCACGCCATCAACTCACTGCCAGGGGAGGACGAGACCGACAGCCGGGACGTTCGGGACGGCGAGGAGGCGCTGAACGTGATCTTCTCCCGGCTCGGCGGGTTCACCACGGTTGAGACCAGACAGCTCGTCCGCGGGAACGAACCCCACGAGGACGTGCTCGGAGAAGCCGAGTCGGTCGACGCCGACGAACTGGTGATCGGGATCCGCCAGCGGCGACCCGCAGCCAACATGGTGTTCGGAAGCACCGCCCAGCGGATCCTCCGTCGGTCGGACCGGCCGGTCGTGGCCGTGCCGCTGTCGGAGGAGGCGGTGTAGCGACTGGGAACGGGCGGAGGGCAGCCCGGACGGTCGGCACGACCGTCGGCCGAGTCACCGCGTCGTCGTGGCGTCGAGAAACGCGAGTCCATGGCGGACGCACCGGTCGAATCCCTCGCCGTCGTAGATGTCGAAGTGGTCCGCCGGAAGCCGGACCAACGTCGCGTCCGGCAGCGACTCTGCGGCCGCCTCGGCCGCTTCGACACCTGCCACGTCGTCGCGCGTGCCGCCGACGAGGAGCACCGGGCAGGTGGGCCGGCGCCGGTCGTCGGTCCCGGTGTGGCGCCACAGTCCGAGCAGGGACCGCGCCGGCGTTCGGTTGGCCCACTCGTCGCCACCGAGGTCGCGGTACGCCCGCGACGCACCCGGTGTCGACACCAGCGCGAGTCGCCCGCCGTCGACCCCGTCGGCCACAACCGGAACGGTATGAGACCGGCCGACCGCCGACGCGAGTCGGTCGCGGACGCCCGCGAGGAGACCGCCGGCGAGGAAGCCCAGCCCACGCTCCCGGAGGAACGCCCGCCCCGAGAGAACGGGCGTCGCCGCGACAACCCCGGCAATCCGTGGGTCGTCGGCCGCGACCGCGAGCGCGCCGTCGGCCGCGAGGCCGACACCCCACAGGACGGTACGGTCAGTCACGACGTCACCACGGCTGTAGAGCCCAGAGAGCGCCGCCTCCCAGTCGGCACGCTGCCGCGCCGGCGACACCAGGTTCCGGGGGGCGCCGTCGCTGTCGCCCGTGTGACGGAAATCGAACGCAAAGGCGGCGTACCCCGCTGCCGCCAGCCGTTCGGCGTAGGGCGACAGCGGTTGGCCACCCGCCCCGATCGGGCCACCACCCAGAACCGCCAGCGGCGGGTCCGACGGGTGGTCCGGCCGGTAGAGCCGACCGGCACACCGCTCGCCGCCGCTCCGGAAGGTCAGCCGGACACTCGAGAACTCGTACCGCGAGGGACGGTCGCGGGACACGCCGTCTCGTTCGGCCCGGGTGCCGGAATCCGTCACTGCTCGTCCTCCGAGAGGGTTCCGATCACGCGCTCGGAGAACTCCTCCCCGCTGATGTCGTAGTTTAGATACTGTCGGAACCACTCGGCGTCCGCGTACCAGGTCCCGAGGGTGTCCTCCTGGTGGCGAAGCACCGTGGCCTCCACCCGCGTGGGCTCCCACTCGTCGTGCTCGGCGGCGTCAATGAACGTCCGGAGTGCCCGTCCCATCTCCTGGTGGTTCACGGAGAAGCCGGGAAACGCCGTGAGGTAGACCAACTCGACCGTGTCGTCGCCCCACTCGATCGACTCCACGTCGACCGCGTTGGATCTGAGTTCGCCCTCGACCCCGGAGATGACGTCGTTCATACCGGAGCCTTCGACGCGGGGGAAGTAAACAGTTGCCGCGGCACGCGGGGTGGATCACACTTCCACTCGAAGCCCGTCGCTGGCGAACCGCACCTCGCCGTCGTACGCCCGCCCGACCGAGTCCAGCATCTCGTCGTGGCGACCCTCTGTGTGCGGGTAGAGGTGCGTGAGGTAGACGCGACCGAAGCTATGACCCGCGAGCGCCTCGCCCAGCTGTGCGGGTGTCGGGTGGGTGGCGACGTCGACGTCGTCGGGAAACGAGCAGTCGTGGGCGAGCACTGCGGCGCCGTCGGCGAACGACGCGAGCGACGCCGACGCCTCGCCGTCGCCGGAGTAGACCACGTCGCCGTCGGCGCCGGAAACGCGGTACGCCAGACACTCCACCGAGTGGTCCATCCCGGTGGCGGCGACGTCGAACCCTGCAACCGAGAACTCCGTCGGGCCGACCTCCCTGACACTCAGGTCAACGCGCCCGTCGAGGTAGTCGTGAACGCCGAGCAGGCCGTCGAGGAGGGATTTCGTCCCCGTGGGGCCGACAACTTCGAGATACTCCTCGCCCGCCAGCCACCGCGCCTTCAGAAGCGCCAGGAGGTCGGAGACGTGATCCAGGTGGCGGTGGGTCAAAAGCACCGACGACACCCCTTCATACCCCACGTCGGTGCCAGCAAGGCGGTGGAGGACGCCGCTGCCGCAGTCCACTAGCAGTGTTCGGCCGTCCGCTTCGAGCAGGAGCCCCGTCTGTGCCCGGTTGGGGACCGGCATCGCGCTGCCGGTTCCGAGGAACGTGAGACGCATCGTCTGAGCCACGGCGGCCCGCCGGATATGCGTTCGGGAGCGACTGGGGGTTCCGATCGGCACTGGCACCGGATCGGGCAGAACCCACTTACCCGTCGCACCCGACCTACGGGTGATGGCCGAAACCGGGCGCGACCTGCTCCGGCGTGCCGCCGACCGGGCCGAAAACGACGTTGCTCGGGTCGGGGACACCGCCGGCGGCGACCCCGACGGACCGGGAGCGTTCCCGTTCGACCCCGACACGGTTGACATCGCCGACAGCGACGTGCTCGATCGGCTCGACCCCGCGGTCCGGGAGTGGTGGGTCGACGAGTTCGGACGGTACGTCGGCCAGAACGGTGGGTTCTTCACCCCGCCGCAGCGGGAAGCGATCCCGCTGGTCGACGACGGCACCAACGCGTTGGTGTGTGCACCGACCGGGTCGGGGAAGACGCTCGCGTCCTTCTGTGCGATCCTGAACGACCTGTTCGGCCGGGCGCGGGAGTCCGATGACGGCCTCGACAATTCGGTGTACTGCCTCTACGTCTCGCCGCTAAAGTCGCTCGCAAACGACATCCACCGGAACCTGACAGTTCCGCTTTCGGGGATCCGCGACCGGCTTGACAACACCGACGACGACGTGGAAGTCCGCCACGCGATCCGCCACGGCGACACCGACAAAGCCGAGCGACAGCGGATGCTCGAGGAGACCCCGCACATCCTCAACACCACCCCGGAGACGCTCGCGATCCTACTGAACGCCCCGAAGTTCCGGGAGAAACTCCGGTCAGTGGAGTACGTGATCGTCGACGAGATCCACAGCCTCGCAGCGAACAAGCGCGGGACCCACCTGTCGGTCTCCGTGGAACGGCTGGAGACTCTCGCCGACACGTCGCCGACGCGAATCGGGTGCTCTGCAACGGTCGAACCCCTGGAGGCGATGGCGGAGTTCCTGGTCGGCCGCGACGACACCGGGTCGAGTCGGGCGTACGAGATCGTCGACACGCGGTTCGTCCGCGAGTTCGACCTCCAACTCGAATGTCCCACCGACGACCTGATCAACACCCCACGATCGGCGGTCCAATCGGGGTTCTACGACCGGCTTCACGAGCTGATCTCCACCCACGACAACACCCTTGTGTTCACCAACACCCGGTCGGGCGCCGAGCGGGTCCTGGAGAACCTCCGAAAGCGGTTCGACGCCTACGGCGACGGGAACTCGGGGTGTCACCACGGCAGCCTCTCAAAGGAGCGCCGGACCGCGGTCGAAGCGCGGTTGAAGGACGGGTCGCTCGACGTGGTCACCACCTCCACCAGCCTGGAACTCGGGATCGACATGCCGCACCTGGATCTGGTGGTCCAGGTCGGCTCCCCGAAGTCGGTCGCTTCGCTGCTCCAGCGCGTGGGGCGGGCGGGCCATCGCCTCGGCCAGGTGGTGGAGGGCCGGGTGATCGCCCTGGACCGCGACGAACTCGTTGAGTGTGCGGTGATGCTCGACAAGGCCGAATCCGGGTTCGTCGACCGGGTGTTCGTTCCGGAGAACGCCCAGGACGTCGCCGCCCAGCACGTCTACGGGATGGCGATCAACGCTGTGCGGCGCGAGAGCGAGATCCTTCGGACGCTCCGTCGGGCCTCCCCCTACCGGGACTACACCGACGCCGAGTGGGAGCGCTTACTGACGTACCTCACCGCCGACTACGACGGCTTGGAGGACAAAAACGTCTACGCGAAGGTGTGGCGTGACAAGAACGACCCACCCAACGGCGAGCACCACCACCCGGAGTTCGACGTGGGCGCGCCGCTGATGGGCAAGCGCGGGCGGATGGCCCGTGTTATTTATATGACCAACATCGGGACTATCCCCGACTCGTTCACCTGCGATGTCCGGACCAGGCAGACCGACGAGTGGGTCGGGCAACTCGACGAGGACTACCTCGACACCTTGGAGAAAGGCGACGTGTTCGTGCTCGGCGGCGACCGCTTCGCGTACCAGTACCGCCGCGGGTCGAAGGTGTACGTCGATCGGACCACCGCCCAGCCGACTGTCCCCTCCTGGTTCTCCGAGCGGTTGCCGCTGTCGTACGACCTCGGACGGGAGATCGCGGCGTTTCAGGGCAACCTCCTCGACCGGCTAGCCGAGGGCGGGCCGCCGGCGGTCCGGGAGTGGCTCCGGGGGTTCCCGGTGGACGAGAACTCGGTGCGCGCGATCACCCGGCTGTTCGACGAGCAGCGCCGGTACGCGGGGACGGAGAGCGTCGCCACAGACGACCGGTTCGTGGTCGAGGAGGTGCTCGACCGCGAGCAGTACCGCCGGCAGTTCTATGTCCACTCCACGTACGGCCGGCGGTTCAACGACGGGCTCTCCAGGTTGGTCGCCGCCCGGTGTGCCCGCCGCTCGAACGCCAACGTCCAGGTCGCGGTCGCCGACAACGGCTTTTCGCTGTCGATGCCGCTGAACAGGAAAGTCGACGTCGGGGCGGTGCTCCGCGACCTCGACCCCGAGACGGTTCGATCCGATCTCCGCGACGCGCTCCGGGGGACTGACCTCCTCCAGCGGTACTTCCGGATCAACGCCACCCGCGCGCTGATGATCCTGAAGCGGTACAAAGGCTACGAGAAGTCCGCGGCTGAACAGCAGGTGTCCGCGGAGATGTTGCTGTCGTTCGCGGAGGATCTCGACGAGTTCGCGGTGATCGAAGAGACCTACAGGGAAATCACCGAGGACAAACTCAATGTCGAAGCGATAGAAGACGCGCTCGCGGCGCTCGGCCGCGGCGACGTCGAGATCGTGACCACGGAACTCGACTCGCCAACGCCGCGGGCGTTCGGGCTGGCGACGCTACTCGCGAGCGATGTCGTCCTCGCCGAAGACGGAAGCGCGGTGCTCCAGGAGTTCCACGAGCGCGTACTGGAATCGATCGATGACGGCGGCGAGGCCGAGGACGTTACGATTGAGGGCTCCTGACCGCTACGGGGTCACTGTCGCGCCCACGCCAGCAGCCCGGCGTAGAACGGATCCGTCGCGAGCGCGTCGGCGTCGCCCACCAGCGCGAGCGCCTTCCGCGCCCGCGTGAGCGCGACGTTCACCCGCCGGTGGTCCTCGAAGAGCGGGCCGTCGAGCGACCCGGTCGCGACCAACGAGACCACGATCACCTCCTTGGCGGACCCCTGGAACCGATCGACGGTGTCGACCGCCACCTCGGTCCGGCGGTCGATTTCGGCGACCTGCGCGCGGAACGGCGCGATCACGCCGATGTCGTCGCGGTCGACGCCCGCACCGAGGTATGAATCCACAACGTCTGCCACGCGGTCGGCCTCAGCGGGGTTGGTGTTGCCGATGCGGTCGCCGTCGGGATCGACGAACGCGACCCGGTCGCGGAGCGACTCCGGAAGCGCCGACTCGTCAACGCCGAGATCCGAGAGCCGCTGCGCCGCGACCGATCCGTCGGCCGGCCGAAGGGCCCCGTCGTAGAACTCCCGGGAGGAGAACGCCTGGATCCGCTGTGCCATCCGGTACTGGCGGTCGAGCAGCACCGACGCCTCCGGGTAGGTCTCAATCAGTCGCTCGAACAGGGAGGTCTGGAGGTCGTTTTCGGCTCTGACGACGGGGGGAAGCTGCTCGTGATCGCCGACCAGCACGAACCGATCGGCGCGTGAGACCGCCGCCAGCGTCCCCGGTTCGGTCAACTGTGAGGCCTCGTCGATCAGCGCCACGTCGAAGGACTGCTCGCGCATCACCCGTGACCCGCAGGTGGCGGTGGTTGCGGCGACGACCGACGCGTCCCGGAGCGCTGCGGCCCGTTCGTTGGGGTCGCCGCCCTGCTCCAACCGGACATCGAGCATGTCCTCGCGGACCCCGTGTTCGGTGCCAACCCGGGCGAGCCCCGTGATACCTCGCTCGCGCACCGCATCCAGAGCGTTGTCGACTGCGCGGTTGGTGAACGCCGACAGCAACACGTCGTCGCCGCGACCAACCAGTTCCGCGACGATCCGGGCGATGGTGTGGGTCTTGCCGGTCCCCGGCGGGCCGTGGATCAGCGCGACGTCGTCGGCGTCGACCGCGAGTCGCACGGCCCGGTCCTGGGCGGCGTTGTTGGCGACGAAGGTCTCGCGGTCGCCGTCGGGGCCGAGCGATCGGTTCGAGAACTCCGGGTCCCGGCGGCCGAACAGCACGTCTTTCCGGTCGGGGTCGGCTTTCAGCACGAAGTCGTGGAGCGCGGTCAACATCCGGTCGACCCCGATCTCGGAGGGGTAGACGTCGAGGCGGGCGAGATCCAGCGGTTCGTCGGCGGTGATTCGCACCTCCGCGCCCAACGCCACGATTCGGCAGAGTTCGGCGTGGCCGGCGACCGGGTCACCGTCGCTCGCTAACGCCACATCGCCCTCCCGGAGCTTCGAGACCGACTCGTCGGGCTTTCGCGCTCGCATCTCCCACCGGCCGTCGCCGCGTTGGGTGCGGTCGAGCGGTTCTAAGCCGATCAGCGCGCGGTCGTCGTCGGCTCTCTCCCGTGGGGACTGCTCCCACAACTTCCGGTACTCAGCGTGGATCTGGCGGCGTTCGGCCTCGATCGCGTTGTAAAACCGCTCGAAATACTCGCGTTCTTCCTCGGGCACGGTCGCTCCGATCTGTCCCGCCTTCGACTCCTGGTCGAGCCGGCCCGACACCACCATACACGTGTCCTGCTCGAAGCAGTACTCACACCGGGCGTCGGCCTCGTACCCCGTCGGGACATCCGTTTCCCACTCCATCGCGGCGATTTCGTTTCTCGTCCGGACCACGAAGTCGAGCAGGCCGTCGCCGATCGAGAACTCCTTGGCGGGTGAGAGGTCGCCGGTCTCCTCGGTGCGCTCTACGGCGGTGTTTTTTGTGTACAACAGGGTGCCTGTGTCGGCGGGCACGCCGCGTTCGGCGAGCACCAGGGCGTACGCGGCCGCCTGGATCTTGTCTTGAAAACGTGGCTCCCGGTTGGTGTTCTTGCCAGTTTTGAGCTCTACCGGCATCCCCCGTCTGAGCGCGTCGGCCCGACCCTTGATCCCGAACGTCGGCGAGATCAGTGTGTACTCGGAGCGCCACGCGTCCTCCTCGGTGAGGGTACCCTGCGCGAGCCACCCCTCGATTGCGGCGGCGTTCCGGCGGACCTCATCGCGCACTTCGTCGGCTTCCCGGCCCAGCAACCCGAGTTCCAGCCCCGCCCCCTCGACCCGCTCGTCGATCGCATCCTCCAGATCCCGGTCCCGGAGGAGGTCGCCGAACACCTCGTGGACGATCGTTCCTTTCACCACGGGGTAGTTGAGTGGGATCCCCGAGAGCTTGTTGAGGTAGTACATCCGCGGGCACTGCACCCACGACCGGATGTCGGTCACGTCGATCAAGAAGCCGGGTTCGAGCACCACCCGGGAGTCGCCGGTCGTCGCGTAGCCCGTTTCGCCGCGGTACTCGGAGGTCTCGAGGTCGGTCGCCAGGAGTTCCATCCCGGGATCGGCGTGCTCAACCGTGTGGGTCCACTTCCCCCAGAGAGTGAGCCTGGCAGTGGCGTCTCCGACCGCGCCGCCGCCTTCGGCGTCGTCGACGCGGACTGTCACCTCCGCCAGCGACCGCGATCCGTACTCCGTGTCGACCTCGCGCTCGTCGCCGACGTCGACGAGACGGCCACGCAGTTGCACGTCACGTATCTACCCACCGCGCGATAAGACGCTATCGGTCGTCGGGGTCGTCACGGACGTCCGCCTCACCGCACCGGTTTCAACCCCACCGCGACGGCGCCAGCCTCACCGCACCGGTTTCAACCCCACCGCGACGGCGCCAGCCTCACCGCACCGGTTTCAACCCCACCGCGACGGCGCCAGCCTCACCGCACCGGTTTCAACCCCACCGCGACGGCGCCAGCCTCACCGGCGGCCGCGGGCCCGCTCGGAGGAGGGAAGGAACTCCGCCCACCACCGGAGGACGAACCACAGGAGCGTGGCGCCCAGCGCGGCTCCGCCGGCCAGTCCCGCAACGACGACCGCGAGCGAACCACCGGCCCAGACCGCGGTGAGCGCCCCCGAAACCGCGACCAGGCCGACGAACCCGAGTTTGAGCCGTCGGCTGGCGAGGTCGCGTTCCGCGTCCGTCAGACTGGGTCCGACCACGGGGGCCCCCCGAACCCGCGCCGGTTCGTCGCCGGCGTCCAGCCGCCGGCGGCGGTCACGTCCGGCGTCACTGGAACCCGCGGCCGACGCCGTCCTTCTCGACCAGTTGGTCGAGGTCCTTCGAGAGCAACTCGTCGGCGTCGGAGAACTCCTCTTCGAGGGCGTCGAGCCGGTCGGGCCGGCCGTCGAACTCGTACTCCATCGGGCCGAACGCCGGGCTGTCGAGGGCGTCCATAACGTCGGTAAAGAAGTCGTCGGGGTCGGTCGGCGCCTCGCTATGGACCTTCACCGCCTCTTCCAGCCGCGTGGCCATCATTTCGGCGTGATCCTCGTCCTCCGGAGGCGACTGGACGCCGAACCGGCCGGCGTCGTCGCGGTCGCGCCGGGGAAACAGCGACTCGAGGTCGTCGTCGATCCGACGCGCGATACGGCTGCCGACGCCCCGAAGCTCCGAGGGGTTCTTGGTGTACGTTTTCAACGCGTACACGCCCTCGTCGGGGTGGCCGAAAAAGAGGTCCTCACCCACCCCATCTCGGCGGTCGCCCGCGATGGCCCGCCACCCGTCGGGATCGGCGTCGGACTCGGTCACGTCCGCGAGGATGTCCTGCCAGTCTCTGACGCGCATACCCGTTGTATATCGCCCAGACAGAAAGAGTATGACGGTTGCGGGCGCGGTCGGGAGCGTCCCGCTGACCCCTCGCAGTGAGTTCCGCCGGATACCGTTGCACAGAATTTCCAACAATCCACAGTAGTACTGCCTCTCGAGCGCGTACGGTCTCGCGATGACGGCACAGACCGCGGACACGGACGGTGGTGGTTCGCCCGGCGGCAGCGACGCCGGATCGGATCCGGACACACCGACCGGGTTCGGTGCCCGGACCACTCCGAGATCCGGCCCGGTCGTCGGCGGACAGCCGGCGGGACGACTCCGCGGCGGCCGGCCACAAGTGGCTGGTGGGGCTGTGAGGCGGGGGGGTCTCTACGTCGACCGCCGGGTTACGGAGAATCGAGGAGAAAGCCCCGTGTTTTAGCGCGGGGAGGATGTCAATGACTCGCTCACCCCGACCCACACGTCGCCCTCGCGGAGGCCGTCGGGACCGTCGACGAGGTCGGGATCGACCGTATCGCCGACCGGATCCGGGACCTGGCCGGTCGAGTGGCCGGCGGCATCCCCGAGGAACGACTCCCGAGCCCGGTCGATCCCGAGTCCGGACCCGTGACAGTCAACGTCAACGATCCCGGAGCGATGGTCTGTCGACCGGCCCGGGAAGGGACCGTCGTCCGCGCGTTGCCGACGCCGGACGCCATCCACGTCTCAGTCCACGCGGCCAACTCCCGCACCGAGGTCGACCACCTGCTGGACGCGCTGGAACCGGCGTGGACCTGACCGAGTCCTGGTCGTCACACGCGTCCGCGACGACCGCTTCTGCTACTGAGTACTTCCGTCTCGTGCCGCCGGGCACTGTCGACGGGGACGGCGCCCGGCGGGACACGACGGGCGTGATCAGACCAGGAGCTGGATGTCCGCGTCGGCCATGTCCTGGAGCGCGGTCGCCGCGCCAACGCCCGTGGTGACACCGTCGTAGAAGTTGTTCTCGTCGTAGCCTATGAGGTCGATGGTCATCTGGCAGGCCTGAAACTCCACACCCATGTCGAGGCTCGTCTCGACGAGTTCCTCAATGGTGGCCGTGTCGTTGCCCTCGATTCTCCGCTCCATCATCTTCGTCGTCACACGGTCCATTCCGGGCAGCGCGGCGACGGCGTTCGGGACCGGCATGTTGGGGTTGCCCACGGAACTCAGCTTGAGGTTCTTCGAGCGTTCCTCGTGGAGGATGTCCAGTCCCCAGAACGTGTGAAAGACGGTGACATCGTACCCGAACGCGGCGGCGGTGCTGGCGAGGATGAGCGGCGGGTACGCCATATCGAGCGTTCCCTTGGTTGCGACGATGCTCATCTTCCGGGCGTCGCCTTCGGTGGTGGCCTCGGCGAGGGCGTCTTCGAGTTCACCGACGCGTGCGGCCAACTCTGCGCGCGAGGGCGCGCCATCGGCCGACGCGCCGGGTGTGTCCGTACTCATCGTTACTCCGTCTTCCGGACGTAGTGTCTGTACACGTCGTCGCCTTCCTCCTGGTCGACGAGCTCGACGCCCTTGGTGCCGGCCGCCCACCCGTCGATGTCGCTCACACTCCCCGGGTCGGTCGCCACCACTTCGAGAACCGCACCCTCGGCGAGGTCGTCGATGGCGGACTTCGTCTTCACAACCGGCATTGGACACGATGCACCTTTGACGTCGAGCGTCTCCGTGATGTCGAATTCAGCACTCATTGGGTATCTGCTCCGTTTGTCTGTATTGGAGCTACTCCACAATACTCACTCGCCGATTAAAACCTTGTCGATTCTTGTGAATGACGCAAACTACTACCCGTCGCGTATATCGCTTTTCAGGGCGTATAGACCGATAAAATCTGATTCTTCGACCTGTAGAGAGACAAGCAACCCCAATCAGTATTGTGGAATAATTGAACTACTATGGGAACCCTTTTGTACATCCACCCAGTAGAGACGAGTGCACAACATGAATGCCGACGACTTCCCGACTCCGGACGTCGACGTGGAATCCGTCGACCCCGAAACGCTGAAGAACCGTATCGACGCCGGCGAGGACGTCACCCTCCTCGACGTGCGGATGCAATCGGAGTACGAGGAGTGGCGCATCGACGGCGCAAGCGTCACGTCGATCAACGTGCCGTACTTCGAGTTCCTCGACGACGACATCGGCGAGGACGTGCTCGAACGGATCCCCGACGACCGCGAGGTGACTGTCCTGTGTGCGAAGGGCGGCTCCAGCGAGTATGTCGCGGGCACGCTCGCGGAGCGCGGCTACGACATCAACCACCTCGAAGACGGAATGAACGGGTGGGCGGGCATCTACGAGACCGTCGAAGTGACCGGCTACGACGGCGCTGGGACGCTGCTGCAGTACCAGCGCCCCTCTTCGGGCTGTCTCGGTTATCTCGTCTACAACGACGGCGAGGCCGCAGTCATCGACCCGCTCCGGGCGTTCACCGACCGCTACCTCGACGACGCCGCGGAACTGGGTGTCGACTTGCGGTACGCGCTCGACACGCACATCCACGCGGATCACATCTCGGGGATTCGCGACCTCGACGAGGCGGGCGTTGAGGGCGTCATCCCCGAGGCGGCCGCCGACCGTGGGATCACGTACGCGGACGACCTGACGGTCGCCGCGGACGGCGACTCCGTCCAGGTTGGCGACGCCACCATCGACGTGGTTCACACTCCCGGCCACACCACGGGAATGACTTCGTATCTCATCGATGACAGTCTGCTCGCGACCGGTGACGGGCTGTTCGTCGAGAGCGTCGCCCGCCCCGACCTCGAGGAGGGCGACGAGGGCGCGCCCGACGCCGCGCGGATGCTCTATGATACCCTGCAGGAGCGCGTCCTGACGCTACCGGACAACACGCTGATCGGCGGCGCGCATTTCAGCGACGCCGCCGAACCCGCCGCCGACGGAACCTACACCGCGCCCGTCGGCGACCTCGTCGCGGAGATGGGCGCGCTCGCGATGAACGAAAGCGAGTTCGTGGAGCTGATCCTCTCGGACATGCCCCCGCGGCCGGCCAACTACGAGGACATCATCGCGACCAACCTCGGGCAGAACGCCGTCGACGACGAGGAGGCGTTCACGCTGGAACTCGGGCCGAACAACTGCGCCGCCAGCCAGGGCTCCCTTGCGGGTGACTGACGACGCCGATGGTTGCTGACCCAGTACTGCTCCAGGCGGTCGCCGATCTGTTCCCCAACGGGATCAGTCGCTACGCCGTCGGTGGGCTGCTCGTCGGCCTCGGGACCGTCGTGATCTACGTTGGGACGGGCATTCCGGCCGGTGCGAGCACGTTCCTGGAGTCGACGCTGTCGTACGCCTCTGACCAGTCGCGGTTCCAGCAGTACGTCGCCTCCCGAGACTGGCGGCTTGTGTTCACCGTCGGCATCGTTCTGGGCGGCCTGGCGTTCGCGGCGACGTTCCAGTCTGGTCTCGTCACGAGTTCGCTCTACGAACCCGGAACCACCGGCCGACTCTACGAGGTTGCGGGCGTGACGCTCTGGACGACTGACGTCCAGCCCTGGCGGCTGTTCGGCGGCGGTATCTTGGTCGGGATCGGAACCCGCATCGGCAAGGGGTGTACCTCCGGCCACGGCGTCTGCGGCGTCGGGTCGGCGTCGAAGACGTCGCTGGTCGGGGTAGCGACGTTTCTGGCGGTCGCAATCGGCACCGCACAGGTCGTCGCCGCCCTGGGAGTGAGCCCGTGACCGACGACAGACACCCACTGTTCAAGCCGCTGGTCCTCGTCGGCGGGGTGATCTTCGGGTTCGGACTGGGGTTCAGCCACATGGCTCGCCCGGAGGTCGTGTTGCACTTCCTGACGTTCACCGATCTGGGGCTGCCGTTCGTGATGTTCGGCGCTGCGATCGTCTCGGGCGTCGCGTTCGCGCTCCTGCCCCGGATCCGGGACGCCGCGCCGCTCACGGGTACCCCCTACGAGCGGCGACTGAAACCGTTCGACCGCAACGTCCTCGTCGGCGGCGCCGTCTTCGGCGTCGGGTGGGGACTGTCCGGGATCTGCCCGGGCGCGGCGTACGCCAGCCTCGGCGTCGGCAACGTCGCCATTCTCTGGGCACTCGCCGGGATGTTCGTCGGAGCCTACGCCCAGGGCTACTGGCGGAGCCGGACCCCGGCGCGTGACACCACCGCGGCACGAGCGGACTAACTCCCCGTATGGACCCCGGTCTCATCGCCCTCTTCGTCGGCGCGGCGCTTGCAAGCCTGTTCATGGCGTGGGTCATCGGCGCCGGGTCGAGCGGTGCGACGCCGTTCGCCCCCGCTGTCGGCGCCAACGCGCTCCCGACGATGCGCGCCGCCTTCCTTGTGGGGCTCTTCGGGTTCGTCGGCGCCGTCACCCAGGGTGGAAACGTCTCCGAAACCGTCGGCAGCGGGCTCGTCGGCGGGATAAGCCTCCCGGTGGCCGGTGTGATCCTGGTGCTGGCGCTGGGTGCTGGGCTGATGGCGGTCGGCATCTGGACGGGGTACCCGATCGCAACCGCGTTCACCGTGACGGGTGCGGTCATCGGCGTCGGACTCGCACTCGGCGGGACGCCGGTGTGGTCGAAATACCAACAGATCGCCGCCGTGTGGGTGTTGACGCCGGTCGTCGGCGGGGGACTCGCGTTCGGGATCGCGAGCGTGCTTCCACGCTCCGACGCCCCCGAGCGGTGTTGTATCCCGCTGCTCGCTGGCGTCGTCGGCGCCGTCCTCGCGAACGTCGAGTTCGGCTTCCTCGGTCCGGGGCGCGCGCCGGGCACCCTCAGGGCCGTGGTACAGCGCGCACTCGGCGTCGACGGCGTCGCGTCCGCGGCCGCGATCACCGGGAGTGCAGCGATCGCCGTTGCGGCCGTCGTGTGGTGGGACGTCGACCGCGACCAACACGCCGGGTTGCGGCACGTGTTACTCGCACTCGGCTCGCTGGTGGCGTTTTCAGCGGGCGGGAGTCAGGTCGGACTCGCCGTCGGGCCGTTGCTGCCGCTGCTCGACGACGTGGGGGTCAAGTCGACGTTTGCCGTGCTCGCCGGTGGCGGCCTCGGAATGCTTGCGGGGTCGTGGACCGGCGCGCCTCGGATGATCAAGTCGCTGGCGCAGGACTACTCGTCGCTCGGGCCACGGCGCTCGATCTCGGCGCTCGTCCCGTCGTTCCTGATCGCACAACTGGCTGTGCTGCTTGGGGTCCCGGTCTCGTTCAACGAGATCGTCGTCAGCGCCATCATCGGGAGCGGCGCCGCGGTCGGCGGGCGAGCGGCCGTCGACGGTCGGAAACTCCTGGTGACTGTGGGCGCGTGGACGGGATCGTTCGGGCTGTCGTTCGCACTCGCGTACGCTGCCGCGGCCGTTCTGCTGTGATTCTGTCGGCTGTCCGTACTGCAGACACGCGGGAGCGATGACGGTCGTGGTTCGTGGTGTGCCGATCCGGAGCTCACTCCGGGGGGTGGCCCTCATCGCGTATCGGACCGCGAACGCAGTGCGGGAGGACTGCTGAACGTACGACCGTGACAGCGTCGCCGCGGTGTGCGACCGCCCCGACAGCACCTCCGCGTGACCGACGGCACGTCGCTCGCCCGGACCGGGTGACGACACACCCCACTGCCCAGGCCGGGTCGGCCCCGGCACCGGGAGGCCGCGGCCGTCGGATTTAACCGATTCATTCCCCTATCTTATGACGTGGGATCGCCGTACGACGTACTGGGACTCAACGCCGACGCCGACGAGGACGCTGTCGTTCAGTCGTACCGCGAACTGGTGAAAGAGGCCCACCCCGACCACGGGGGGTCGGTCGCTGAGTTCAAACGCGTCCGGCGGGCCTACGACCACATCACCGCCGGTCGGGACCCCGCGACGTTCGAGGCCGACCGCTCCGACCCCACCGCGGAGAACGACCGGACCGGGTCGACCGAAGACCCCACCGCGGCCGGCGACAACCGGGACGGCCCCGCCGCCGCCGCCGAGGAGGGGTCCGAGTCCGAACTCGGGCCGACAGTTGAGTACCTCGATTACGCGGTGGTGGAGTCCCGCGGCTGGGATCTGGCCGACGACGACCTCTTTCAGAAGGCCGAGGCGGCCGACCTCGGCGTCGACAGCCACGGGCTGTTGGTGGTCGAACCCCGCGAAACGCTGCTTGAGGCCGCAGAGCGGTACGGGTTCTCGTGGCCTTACGCGTGCCGGGGCGGCGCGTGTGCGAACTGCGCCGTTGCGGTCGTGGAAGGCGACCTCGAGATGCCGGTGAGCACGGTGTTAGGCGACGAGTTAACCGACAGGGGAGTTAGACTCTCCTGCATCGGCGAACCTGTCACCGACGACCTGAAAATCGTGTTCAACATCGAGCACCTCCCGGGACTCGCAGAGCTGCGGCTCCCCGCCGAACAGTTCGGGAACGCCCGCGCGGACGATTAAGCCGCGCTCGGGAGGTACACGTCGTACTCGCCGTCGTCGTTGACGCCGATCACTGCCCACTCGTAGGTGGGGTCGACGCTCCGCAGTCGGTTCCGTACATCCCCTGTCGCCGACTTCGGCGCGACGAAACACCGGAAGCGATAGCCCGTGGACGGTTCGCCGCCGTCGGCGAGCGCGCGGCGGCTGTGTAGGTCTTCACCGTTCGAGACGGCTGTGACGCGCACGGTGCGCCACTTCCGCTCGGCGACGAACTCCGGTCCGTCGCCCGAGACGCTGTAGCCCAGCCGACGGAAAATCGCCCGGGCGTCCTCCGAAGGAGGCATGCTGACAGGGGGCATGTATCTTCGACAACAACATCCGGTGTCATAAATCTTGTTACGGGTTCACACAGCTGGCAGGGGCGCGGACGACGAGCGCCGCTTCAACCCGGCCGAACGCGAAATCGTCACTCGAACCCACCCCAGCGGAGGCAACGGCACCCCGGCGGGGGGATAAACGGGCCCGGATGCACCTTTCGCCCCGCCCGACAGCTGTCAGTCCTCGGCAGCGTCTGCAGCGTCGGCAGCGTCGGCGGCGCCAACATCGTCGCCGTCATCCTCGTCTTCCGCTGCGCTCTGGAGAAGGAGGTCGGTTCCGGCCGCAGCGACCATACCCACGCCGACCGCGCGCAACTGCCTGACGTACGCCGGCTTGGCTTCGAGCTCGGAGGCGTTATGGAAGTTCTTACCGATCGCGTTCTTGATGAACCGGACACTCACCCGTGGGAGGAGTGCGGTCACCGCTCCCTGTACGAGTACCACCACGGCGCCGAATGTACGGCTCTTCTGGGTGTCAACCACGGGCCCACTCACGTTCCGAGCGAACATTAGTATTGTGGTTAATTCACTATTTTGTCCCGTGCTGATCTGCTCCGCGAACCCTCGGAACTCGTGCGGACGTCATATCGGATCCAGAGTCGGTTTTATGTAACTGCCGTGCGCGTAGGGAATCTGTCAGGCTCACCCGAACTGAGGTGTCGGCTCGTGCGGGGTCCCGGAGCGGTCACCGGGAGATTGCATAGGCGGTCTCGGCCGGGGCAAAAACAAAGGCCCGAGGTGTTGTGAGTGCCAGTATGCAACACCCAGGCCCCCCGCGATTTCTCGCGGTCGGCGAGTCGGTTCAACTTGCCCCGCGGGATCCCGACCCCGACGCGGCCTACGAGTGGTGGCTCCGTAACACCCCTGTCGGCAGCGCGCTCGAACTCCCGGACCGGACGGCTGTGATCGAGTTCGAGCCCGATGCTCCGGGCACGTACGAACTCCGACTCGAAACCCCCGACAGAACCCACAGCCTCACGGTTCGAGCGTTTGCCGACACCCGCTCGCCGAATCACGCCGAGCCGAGAAGCGGGGACAGCGGGGGTGGCGCCGGCCGGAGCGGGGAGAGTGGGCCGCAACGCAGCGGCGACGCACGCGCGTCGGGCTCCGGCCGGCGGGCTGAGGCGGCTCCGGGGAACCGTCCCCGGATTCGTCTACGTGGTGCCGTTGAGGGCGACGACCTCGTCGTCCGCGCCGACCCGAGCTACCCCACCGGCGACGGCGACGTGGCGTTCCTGCTCGACGACCGCGACGACCTCAACCGCGACGATGCCACCGTCCGGGGGCGGGAGTTCCGGCTCCCAGTCGCCGCGGCGGGCGATCGGGTCCGGATCCACGGCGTTGCGGTGGCCGACACCTACAGCGTTCCCGACACGATCGAATTCACGCGCGTTGCGCTCCCAGACGGGAGCCGCAGCGATACAGAGGGCGGGGCTAGCGTCGACGCTCCGGCCGCCGACGCGCCCCCCACCGACGCCTTTGCGGTCCGACGCCCTAACGACCCGCCGGCGTGGACGGATGACACCACCGTCTACGAGGTGTACGTTCGCGGGTTCGCCGGCGACGCGTCCGACGAGGAGTCCGTCTTCACGGCCATCGAAGAGCGGCTCGACTACCTCGATGACCTCGGCGTCGACTGCCTGTGGCTGACACCGGTGCTCGAGAACGACCACGCGCCGCACGGCTACAACATCACGGACTTCTTCAGCATCGCCGAGGACCTCGGGAGCCGCGAGGACTACGAGGCGTTCGTCGACGCCGCCCACGACCGCGGGATGGCGGTGCTTTTCGACCTCGTGATGAACCACTCCGCGCGCGATCACCCGTTTTTTCAGGACGCCTACGGGAACCCCGACTCGGCGTACTACGACTGGTACGACTGGCAGGACAGTGGCGAACCGGAGACGTACTTCGAGTGGGAGTATATCGCGAACTGGAACTTCGACAACCTCGCGGTCCGGCGACACCTACTCGACGCCGTTGACGAGTGGTTCGAGGTCGCCGACGGCTTCCGGTGCGACATGGCGTGGGCGGTCCCCGACACGTTCTGGCAGGAGCTCCGCGACCGGGTGAAAGCCCGCGACCACGAGTTCCTGCTGGTCGACGAGACGATCCCGTATGTCCCGGACTTCCACAACGGGATGTTCGACGTCCACTTCGATACGACGCTGTACTTCACGCTTCGGCAGATCGGCCGCGGGCACGTCCCCGCGGAGGCGATCCTGGACGCGGTTGACGGACGCGCGGAGGTCGGGTTCCCGCCGCACGCCGGCTTCCTGCTCTATCTCGAGAACCACGATGAGACGCGGTACGTCGTCGAATGCGGCGACGACGCCGCCTTTGCCGCAGCGGGGGCGCTCTTTACTCTTCCCGGTGTGCCGATGATCTACGGCGGTCAGGAGCTCGGCCAGCGCGGCCGCCGGGACGCGCTGGCGTGGGACGACGCCCGCGAGGAGTTCCACGACCACTACAACCGGCTGTCGGAACTCCACGACTCGGTCCCCGAACTCCGCGGCGACGCCGCGCTCACCAGGATCGACCACAAAACCGACACCGACAGCGCGGTCGCGTTCGCGAGGGAAGGCGACTCCGGGACCGTCGTCTGCGTGTTGCACTTCGGGGGCGGACCGGCGACGGTGACGGTCGACCGCGCGGTCGACCCCACCGACTTGGTCTCCGGGGAGTCGGCCGCAACCGCGGACGGCCTCGCGGTCGACGACGTTGCCGTGTTCCGGGCGGAGTAGCTCACTGCCCGAGGTTTATACAAAAGCGAGGAGAAAACCCACGAGTTTAGTCGTGAGATGAATCCGACGAATTCTTTCCAAACAATACGATAACCGACGAATTCTTTCCAAACAATACGATAACCGACGAATTCTTTCCAAACAATACGATAACCGACAAATTATTTCCAAACAGTACTACAACACAGGTTGTGCGTGGAGAACTGGCAGTTGACTCGGTGTTTGCCACGGTTCATAGCCAAAAGCAAAACGTAAGCCGGCCACGCCGACCGACACAAAACAAGATACCTCGAAGCCCCACGCGGAGTGCGAGTACCGGCTTCGTGGCGGAGCCAGCGCCGTCGGTCGCAAAGCGTAGATTCCCACCCTTCAGGGCTGACCTGCCCGGTCAACACCGGGTGGGAAGCCCACGATTTTACAGTGGTTGCTGATTTGGCGTCGTACGTCTGGACAGCCAGGCGGGATCGGGACTTAGATTGGCGTGCACCCGGTGCACGAGACGTAGGACTCGTGAGAGAAGCTCACGAATGTGTTACAACCGCTACTTCAGCAACTACTGTTTAGTCGTGGGAGTGCGTCACACGGCGCAGTGTTGATATTCGGCGCCATCGTCCTCGGGTTCCTGCTCCCGCTTCTGGTGGGGTGAACAACCTCTCCCTACTTCGCTCGGGGGCTACTGACCCGCTCGCTCGTTGAGGGTTCCGTCAGACGAGCTCTGACGGCGTGCAGGCGTATGGCCTGCACTAGCGCTTTCGCGTGGATTCCCGTTCTATGCCTCAACAGAGGCAGGAGGGTTGTACTCCCCACTCACGTTCAGCGTCCCGCGATTCAAGCGCACGTCCGCGGGTGCACGTCCACGGGTGCGCCTCCATCGTCTGCGTGTTGCCGACGTTAACGAGACGCTTCGCGTCTCGTCTGCACACCGGAAATCTTCGATTTCTGGGGACAACGGAGATACTGCAAGCCGGTGTTCTTCGAGGCATTGTAGTCGGTGTGGTTTTCGTACCCACACTTCTGGCACTCGAACGACTCCTGGTCGCGGTTCTCGTCGTGGGTAAACCCGCACGTCGAATATCGCTTCGATGTGTTGGGCGGGTCCACCTGAAGCACCTCCAGGCCGTATTCGTCTGTTTTCACTCGATGTACTGGAACAGACGTCTGAACGCCCAGCGGTGTTGCCACGTTGCCTCGGGAATGTTCTCCCTGATGCGGGTTAGGTCCTCGAACACGATGTGCGAACAGCCGTTCTCGATGGCCTCCTGGATGAGACCGTTCGCAATCGTGTGCAGGTGGATGCTGAAGCGTCCACCCGCCTTCCGACCAACACGCTGGATGTTCTCGTGGGCTGCTCGCGGTCCGCGCTGGCCGAGCGAACCACGCCGTTGCTCGTACTCTCGATTCCAGTGGTTGAACTCGTCCGCACTCCAGAACGTGCCCGTCGAGGCAACAGCGATACTGTTGACACCCAGATCGACACCGAGGACTGTTCTGTGCTCGGTATCGGATTCGGCGTCTTCCTCGACTTTCCGCATCGATGCGTGGAGATACCACTCCCCACCGCGGCACTGGAGGTTGCCTCACCTTTGATGGCCTCGACACCCCGCCGAATGGCTTTCTGGACGAGGTTCGCAGTGAGCCCGGTCTCGTCGCGAAGACGGTCGTAGAGTGCGCGTTCGGCTTTGGCTTTCGAGGTGACGTGGTAGCCATCGTCGCCGTACCAGCACCACTCGCTTACGGTGTTGGCGCAGTGTTTGAACTGCTCGACAGTCTCACGAAGGAGCGAATCGGCTCCATCGGGTGTGTCGGGTTTGATAAAGAGTTTTGCCCACGGGGCCGAGAGTCCGACCAATGAGTACCTCTCACGAATACGACGTCGTCGTTGTCGGCGCGGGGACCGCCGGGTGTTACGCCGCGGCCACCGCGGCGGGCGAGGGCCTCAACGTTGCCGTCGTCGAACGGAAGACCGCGGAGGAAGCCGGTCACATCGCGTGTGGCGACGCGCTGAAGGGTGCGGACGCGTTCCCCGAGGTAATCCCGAAGTCACGGATCGAGGGCGCGTTCACCAACACCGGCGTCGACCACGGCCGCTTCGAGATTCCGCAGGAGGATACCGTCCTTGACATCCCCGTCCCCGGAGAACTCGCGGTCATCGACCGACTCGAGTACGGCCGGCTCCTGATCGAGGGCGCCGAGGAGTCGGGCGCGGAGTTCCACTACGATACGGTCGTCCAGGACGTGACCCAAGCCGACGACGGGACCGTTACCGGAATCCGCGGCAAGCGGCGGGGCGACGTCGTCGAGTACTCGGCCGACATCGTCGTCGACGGCGCGGGCGCGCTGTCGATCCTGCAGGATAAGACCGATTTTTCGGGTACCCACTTCGACACCAACGTGTCGTACTCGCAGTTCTGTTCGGCGTATCGGGAGATCATGGAGGTGCCCGACCCCGTCGAGTGGGACGACGCCCTGGTGTTCAAACCGACCGAGCGGGCGGCGGGCTACCTGTGGTATTTCCCGCGGACCGAGACCACGATCAACGCCGGGCTTGGGTTCCAGATGAACGAGGAGCCGATGCGGCTGGTCGACGACCTCAAACGCGACCTCCAAACCCGCCCCGAGTTCGAGGGCGCGACCGTGACCGACAAACTCGGCGCGGCGCTGCCGACCCGCCGACCGTACGACTCGGCGGTCGCTCCGGGGTTCATCGCCGCGGGCGACGCCGCGGGCCACGTCAACCCCACCACCGGCGGCGGGATCGCGGGCGCTGCGTACGCCGGCACCTACGCGGGCGAGCAGGCGGTGTACGCCGTCTCCGAGGGTGACGTGAGCGAGTCGGCGCTGTGGCGGTACAACGATCGCGTCATGAACCACTTCGGCGCGCGGTACGCCGGACTTGACGTCTACAACGTGCTCTCGACCGCGGTCGATGTCGACGACCTGATGGGACTTCTGGCGTCGCTGCCGGGGGAGAAGCTGGCTGAGGCGCTGTACTCCGGTTCGACTTCCTTCGGACCGGCGTTGCTCGCGAAGACCGTCCGCGACTCGTTCGGGTACTGGAGTCGGATCCTGGAGTTCTACCGGACCAAAAACCTCGCAGACGAACTCATGGACCACTACAGCCGGTACCCCGGCCGCCCCGAGGCGGTCGGAGTCTGGCAGTCCGAGCGCGACCGGCTCATGGAGCAGATCTACGACGTCACCGGCGCCGACGCGAAGTACTGACACGGTCTGTCGAGGGGTCCGAGAGGTCGGCACGGCCGGGTGTCGAACCCGTCAGGCGAGTGGTCTGGCGGCGTCGGGTCCGTGCGCTCCCCGAAGGAGCGGTGTCGGGAAACCGGGGCGTGGTGCTCTCGAACGCGTGTATAAAACTCGAGGAGAATACCCGCTCCCTCAGGCGCGGGAGGATATCAACGAATGTTGTTCCTGAGCGGCCTCCCCGGTGGAGTGAGGACACAATATATAAGTAATTAACAATGGAAGACCTGGCTATGCCACCGGATAGCACACCAATATCTGTGATGTATGGCGGTCAGACGGGTACGTGCGTCGACCGAGGAGTTGGGCTGGATGGTTGACGCAGGACTCGTCGCGCTGTCGCTGGCGCCGCTCCTGGTGATCGCGCTACTGATGGTGGTGTTCATCCAGCCGGCGACAAGAACCATGCCGATCGCGTGGCTGGCCGCAGTGGGCGCCGCGTTCGTGGGGTGGGAGATGTCGCCGACGCTGATCGCAGCGGCGTCGATCAGAGGGGCCATGACCGCCACCCGGATCCTCATCATCGTCTTCGGCGCGATCCTGCTTTTGTACACGCTGAAACAGTCCGGGGCGTTCGAGGTGATCAACGCCGGGTTTTCGTCGTTGAGCGGCGACCGGCGGGTGCAGTCGATCCTGCTCGTATTTCTGATGGGATCGTTCATCGAGGGCGCGGCCGGGTTCGGGACGCCCGCTGCGATCGTCGGCCCGCTCTTGGTCGGGTTGGGGTGGCCGCCGATGGCCGCCGTCGTGGTCGCGCTGACCGGGAACATCCTGGCGATCACGTTCGGCGCCGTCGGGACGCCGCTGATCATCGGGTTGCGGGACGTCGTCTTCGCGCAGGGGACCGACGCCGCGGCCGAGATCACCGCGTCGGGGACCGGGTTCGAGACCGTCGGTGCGTACGTCGCCCAGGTCGGCGTCTGGGCGGGGGCCATCCACGCCATCGCCGGGATCGCGATCCCCTTCATCGGGATCGCGCTGATGACGCGGTTTTTCGGCGAAGAGCAATCGATCAAACCGGCGATCGAGATGATCCCGCTGTGTCTGTACGCGTGGGCGGCGTTCGTAATCCCGTACCTCGCGACGGCGTATTTCCTGGGCCCGACCTTCCCGGCGCTGCTGGGCGCTCTGATCGGGTTGTTCGTCGTGGCGGCCACGGTTCGGGCCGGCTACTTCGCCCCCGATTCCGACGACGAGTGGGACTTCGGGCCCCGCGACACCTGGCCCGACCACTGGGTGGGGAGTATCGAGCCCGGCGCGGGTGTCTCCGGCGAGAGCGGTGACAAGACCGTCGCGGCCGACGGTGGTACCACGTCGTTCGCGGATATGCACGCACAGGACATGTCGTTGGGGGTCGCGTGGCTCCCGTACATCCTCGTCGCGATCGCGTTGGTCGTGACCCGCATCGTTGACCCGGTGACCGAAGCACTCCTCGCGGTGCAGCTGTCGTGGACTAACATCCTCGGCACGCCGTTCAGTGAGAGTATCGAGCTGTTGTACCTGCCCGGAACACTGTTCATCGCGATCGCCGTCGTGACGTACGCGCTCCACGGTATGAACGGTCAAAAGATCAAAGACTCGTGGTCGGAGGCGATCCGGAATATCGCCCCCGCGGTCGTCGCGCTGTGGTTCGCCGTCGCGACGGTTATGGTCATGCAGCGCAGCAACGCGAGCATCGTGCTCGAATCCGCGAGCGCGAACGCCGGGATGCTCCAGGTGCTGTCGCAGTTGACTGTCGATGTCACCGGCGGGGCGTTCCCGTTTTTTTCGGGATTTATCGGGGCGTTCGGCGCGTTCATCGCCGGGTCGAACACCGTCAGCGACATTCTGTTCGGCCTGTTCCAGTATGAGGCCGCACAGTCGGTCGGCGCCCCGACGCAGATCGTTGTCGGCGCACAGGCCGTCGGCGGTGCCATCGGGAACCTCATCGCGATCCACAACGTCGTCGCCGCTCTCACTGTCGTCGGACTGATCGGCGAGGAGGGGCGTGTGATACGGATCGAACTGATCCCGGTTCTCTACTACGGGGTGGTTACCGGGCTGTTGACGTTGCTGTTCGCGTACGTCATCGCCCCCGCCGCGTTCTAGCCCGCCACCCACACTCTTCACCGTGGATCTCTTCGGTACGGACTGTGGAGAGTGCCGGCACACAACGAACTGTCCGGGGGGCTCGCTCGTCGCCCGTAGATCGGTGCCGTCATCGGTCGGCCTCCGCGCGGCACACAACGAACTGTCCGGGGGGCTCGCTCGTCGCTGCCGGGCCCGCCGGCGACGGAGCGAGGGCTGTGGCCGAGTGGCGCCGACCCCCGCTTTCGACGTCACGGCCGCGTGAACGACCGTCGGCCGGGAGTCGTGGCCGCGGGTCGGACTCCGGACGCGAGCACGGAGGAAACCATATGCCCGAGGCCCACACTAGCACACTTCAAGCGGGATGAACGCCCCAAATGTCCAACCAACACGCAAACTCACACAACCAGTTTGCCGCGCAGGTACGTAGTTACGGCGTCGAACTGACCGAGGCGTCGCCGGGAGCGGTCGCCGACGCGATCGCGTCCGCGATCGACCCACCGGCGGTCGGCACGCCGCTCCCGTGGGACGGCGTGGAACTGCCCGACGGCGTCGAGACGGACCCGACCCCCGCCGACATTGAGGATGCGGCCACCGGCGTGACCGCCGCGTCGCTGGCAGTCGCCGACTACGGAAGTATCGTACTCAGGATGGACGACGCGGGCAGCGAACCCGTGAGCCTGTTCGGGGACCTGCACGTCGCCGTGCTCCGTGAGGAGGATATCGTCCCCGACATGGAGGCGGCGTTCGAGTGGTTCGGCGAGCAACTCCGCGAGACACGGGACTCCGCGGTCGTCGCGACCGGCCCCTCGGCCACCGCCGATATGGGGTCGCTCGTCCAGGGTGCACACGGCCCGAAACGCGTCGAGGTGATCGTCGTCCGATGAGCTCGGAACGCGACTCGAAAGCGGCCCACATCCGCCACATCATGGAGACGGAAGGCGACGCCGTCGGGGCCAACACTCGGGGGTTCAACGACGGCCGATACGAGTCCGTCGGAGAACTCGAAGACTACGACGCGCTCAAAGATGAGGCGCGGTCGATCAAGGAAGACGCCATCGAGCGCCTGCCCCACCTCGTCGACGAACTCACCGAGACCGTTGAGGAGAACGGCGGCACCGTCTACCTCGCCGAGGACGCCGCCGACGCCAACGAGTACATCGCCGAGGTGTGTACTGACAACGAGGCCGACCGCTTGGTAAAGAGCAAATCGATGACGAGCGAGGAGATCGAAATCAACGAGCACCTCGAACGCGAGGGCGTCGAGGTCGTCGAGACCGACCTGGGCGAGTGGGTGCTCCAAGTCGCCGACGAGGCGCCCAGCCACATCGTCGCCCCCGCGATCCACAAGTCCCGGGAGGGGATCGCCGACCTGTTCAACGAGCAGTTCGATCCCGAGGAAGACCTGGAAACCGCCGAAGAGCTGACCGCGTTCGCCCGCGAGCAACTCGGCGAGTTGATCCGGGGCGCCGATGTGGGGATGACGGGCGCAAACTTCATCACCGCCGACTCGGGCACGATGGCACTCGTGACAAGCGAGGGAAACGCCCGCAAGACGGTGGCGGTCCCGGAGACCCAGATCGCCGTGGCGGGCGTCGAGAAGGTCGTGCCGAGCGTCGAGGACCTCCAGCCGTTCGTCGAACTCATCGGCCGGTCGGGGACGGGACAGGACATCACCAGCTACATCTCGCTTCTGACGCCGCCGGTGAACTCGCCCACCGTCGACTTCGACGATCCCGACACGCCGGTCGCGGACGGCGACGACGACCGGGAGTTCCACCTCGTGTTGATCGACAACGGGCGGATGGCGATGCGCGAGGACGAAGAGCTCCGGGAGACGCTCTACTGCATCCGGTGTTCGGCGTGTTCGAACACGTGTGCGAACTTCCAGTCCGTCGGCGGCCACGCCTTCGGCGGCGAGACCTACTCCGGAGGGATCGCGACCGGGTGGGAGGCCGGCGTGCACGGAATGGACGCCGCCGCGGAGTTCAACGACCTCTGTACCGGCTGCTCGCGGTGTGTCGAGGCCTGTCCGGTCGGGATCGACATCCCGTGGATCAACACGGTCGTCCGCGACCGGCTCAACACCGGGACCGACCCGGAACTCGAGTTCCTCGTCGACGGGCTGACCCCCGATACCGAGACGTCCGGGCCGGGGATTCAAAAGCGGCTGTTCGGCAACTTCGAGTTGCTCGCGAAGGTTGGCAGCACCGTCGCACCGGTGTCGAACTGGGTGGCGAACGCCGGGCCGGTCTCGCGGGTGCTCCAAAGAGCTGCCGGCGTCGCCCACGACCGCGACCTCCCCGCGTTCCAGCGGACGACGTTCCGGGAGTGGTTCGAGGGTCGCGACCGGGTGCCGCCGATCGATCCCGACCGGCGGGTCGTCCTCTATCCCGACCTGTACACGAACTACATTCTGGTCAACCGCGGGAAGGCCGCTGTCAGGGCCCTCGAAGCCCTGGGTGTGGAGGTACTCGTCCCACCGGTCCCCGGTTCGGGGCGCGCGCCGCTCTCACAGGGGATGATCGACACCGCCCGGAGCAAGGCCGAGCGCGTCGCGGAGGCGCTCGGCCCGTACGTGGCGGACGGCTACGACGTCGTTGTCATCGAGCCGAGCGACCTCGCGATGTTCCGCGGGGACTACGAACGGCTGTTGCCCGAGGAGTCGTTCGAGTCGCTCGCAGAACACAGCTACGAGATTCTCGAGTACGTCTACGGACTGCTCACAAACGGTGCGGACACGGACGGACTGACCCTCGCGGACGGGGACGGCGAGACCGTCGCGTACCACGCCCACTGCCAGCAGCGGACGATGGGACTCGACGAGTACAGCGTCGCGGTCCTGGATGCGTGTGGCTACGACGTGACGACGAGCGACGTGGAGTGTTGCGGGATGGCGGGGTCGTTCGGGTATAAAGAACAGTACTACGAACTCGCGATGGACGTCGGATCGACCCTCGAAGAACAACTGCGGGATGCGGACTGCGACCACGTGATCGCCAGTGGCACCTCCTGTACCGACCAGATCGGTGATCTGCTCGGCGAGGAGCCCTCGCACGTGATCGAACTCCTCGCACCCGACGGAGAGACCACATGAGCGACACAGCACGAACTGGAACGTCCGAACCGGCGGCCGACAGTCGAAGCAACTACGACCACAGATCAGACGACGTCGAGCGACCGGGGCTGATGGCCGACCTCGACGCGCTCGTCGAGGGGGAGGTACGCTTCGATACGTACACCCGTAACCTCTATGCAACCGACGCGAGCGCCTACCAGCAACTGCCGATCGGCGTGGTCGCGCCGGATTCGACCGCCGACGTGGCGGCGGTGATGGAGTACTGCGCGGACCACGGGATCCCGGTCCTGCCCCGCGGCGGCGGGACGAGCCTCGCGGGCCAGGCGGTCAACGAGGCGGTGGTCCTCGACTTCAAAAAGCGGATGGACGCCGTTCTCGACGTCGACCCCGAGGGGGCAACGGTGCGGGCCCAACCCGGGATCACGCTGGCGCGGCTCAACAACAACCTCAAACCCTACCGCCTGAAATACGCGCCGGATCCGGCATGGGGGGACAAAAGCGTCCTCGGCGGGTGTATCGGCAACAACACCACCGGGGCACACTCGTTGAAATACGAGAAGGCCGACGGCTACATCGAGGCGGTCGAGGTCGTCCTCGCCGACGGGACGGTGACCACCTTCGGGTGGATGGACGCCGAAGCGCTCCACGACCGCGCGGCGGCCGTCGGCCCCGACGACCCGCTTGAAGCGCAGATCTACGCGGAGGTGTCGCGGATCCTGCGGGAGAAGGGCAGCGAGATCGAAAAGCGGTATCCCGACCTCACCCGGAACGTCTCGGGGTACAACCTGGATAAGCTCCGCGAAGACATCGAGGAGCGCGGCGAGGTCAACGTCGGCCGGCTCGTGGCCGGCAGCGAGGGGACGCTGGCGATCGTCACCGAGGCGGAAGTCTCCTTGGAGCCGGTCCCGGAGGAGACTGCGGTCGTCCTGCTCACCTACGACGACGTACTCGATGCGATGCGCGACGTCGCACCGATCCTCGAACACGACCCCTCAGCGGTGGAGGTGATGGACGACGTGCTGTTGGACCTGGCGCGGGACACTGCGGAATTCTCCGATCTGGTGGGCACACTCCCAGAGGGCGCGAACTCGGCTCTGCTGGTCGAGTTCTACGCAGAGACCCTCGCGGAGGGCCAACGCAAGGTGGCGGAGCTACTCGCCGACCGGCTGCCGGGGTACGAGCCTGAGACCGGCCTCGACGCCTCGGCGGGGGCCACGACGACCGACGATGACCCCTACGCCGTCGACGCTCTGGAGGCGTACGACGACGACCGCCAATCGCGGTTCTGGAAGATGCGCAAGGCGGGGCTCCCGATTCTCCTGTCCCGCACCGGCGACGACAAGCACTGGCCCTTTGTCGAGGACGCAGCGGTCCCGAGCGAGAACCTGCCGGAGTATGTCGCAGACATCCAGGGGCTGTTCGACGAACACGACACGTTCGCTTCCTACTACGCCCACGCCGGACCGGGCGTGTTGCACATCCGGCCCCTCCTGAATCTGAAGAGCGAAGCGGGGATCGAAACGATGATGGAGATCTCGGAGTCGTTGACCGACCTCGTTATCGAGTACGGCGGGTCGATCTCCGGCGAGCACGGCGACGGCCGCGCGCGGACGCAGTGGAACCGCAAACTCTACGGCGACGAGCTCTGGGAGGCGTTCAGGCGGCTCAAATCCACGTTCGATCCGGACCACCTCCTGAACCCGGGCAACATCTGCGGGGAGTTCGCGCCCGACGAGAACCTCCGGTACGACCCGGATTACGCCTTCGACTCGGGGTTCGAGCCCACAATGAACTGGGACAACGAGAACGGCTTCCAGGGGATGGTCGAACTCTGTCACGGGTGTGGCGGCTGTGCGGGCCATCAAGACACCACCGGCGGTGTTATGTGCCCGACCTACCGGGCCACCGAGCAGGAGGAGATCACCACGACCCGGGGCCGAGCGAACATGCTCCGGCGGGCGATGGGCGGCCAACTCCCCGATGATCCGACCGATGAGGAGTTCATCACCGAAGTGCTCGACCTCTGTATCGGGTGTAAGGGGTGCAAGCGCGACTGTCCGAGCGGCGTGGATCTGGCCAAACTGAAGGCCGAGGTCAAACATGAGCATCACCAACGGGAGGGCATTCCGTTCCGCGATCGGCTGTTCGCGAACGTGGAGACGCTGTACTCGCTGGGCAGTACCTTCGCGCCGCTGTCGAACCTCGCGCTCGGCGTGCCGGGGACGGATCTCCTCCTGGAGAAGGTCCTCGGTATCGCTCGGGAGCGCGACCTCCCGACGTTCAAACGCGGGACGCTGAAGAAGTGGGAGCGATCGCGGACGCCCGCGGTTTCGGCGTCGGACGCCGACCACAAGGCCCTGGTGTTGGCCGATCCGTACACCAACTACACCCAACCCGAAATCGGCAGGGCGGCCGTCAGCGTGCTCGAAGCGGCGGGCGTCCACGCCGAGATCCCACAACACATCGGGGACAGCGGCCGACCCGCACACTCGAAGAGTATGCTCGATCAGGCCGCCCGAACCGTCCGCGGGAACGTCGAGGCGCTCGCCCCGCGCGTCCGCGAGGGCTGGGACATCGTCAGCGTCGAGCCCTCCGACGCGGTGATGTACCAGAACGACGCCCTGGATCTCCTCTCCGGCGAGGACGTCGAGCGCGTCGCCGGAAACAGCTACGGCGTGATGGAGTATATCGACGTGTTCGACCTCGACGACGAGATCGAGTTCGACGCGCCCGACGAGACGCTCGCGTACCACGGTCACTGCCACCAGACCGCGGTCAAGAAGGACCACCACGCCGTCGGGGTGCTCGCACGGGCGGGGTACGAGGTCGACGACCTCGACACGACATGCTGCGGGATGGCCGGGTCCTTCGGGTACGAGGCCGAACACTACTCTATGAGCAGCGCTATCGGGGCCCTCCTGTTCGAGGCCGCCGACGACTCCCCCGGCGAGGAGGTCGTCGCGCCCGGCACCTCGTGTCGGTCACAGTTGCTCGAATACGAGAACCAGCACGGCAAACCCCCCCACCCGATCCAGAAACTCGCCGACGTGCTTGTCGCGTAGCTTCACCCCAAGGGGGCCGGGCGCACCTCGATATCGAGGACGACTCGCGTCCGTTCAGGGGCGTCCGGGTGGCCTACTTCCGAAGCCGAACAACAGTCTCCTCATCGTTCCGGTCCACGGCATCGACGAGCCCGTCGTCGGCCAAGTCCGAGACGAGGTCGCGGAGCCACGCCCGTCCGTAGCTCCCGTCGGGCGCATAGTCGACGCGGACCCGCGGGCCGAGGTCGTCCAAAGCGAGTTCGTCGTACTCCGTCAGTGCGGAGATCACCCGTCCCCGCATCTGCCGTCTGCTCCCCTCGAAGTCGGGCTGTTCGGGGACGTCCGGCGCGGTGAAGTCGCCCGTCCGGTAGGCGTGACACCACTCGCGCCACGGGCACCCCGCCTCGTCACACCGGGGGGTCTTCCCGCAGGCGACGCCGCCGAGTTCCATGATCGCGTTGTTCCAGACGCGGGACTCCCCCTCCGGCATGAGCTCGCTCGCGGCGGCCTCAAACGCCGCGTCGTCGTCGTCGACGTCGAAGGCGCGGTACAGCACCCGCTTCACGTTGGTGTCGACTACGGCGTCGCCGTTGTCGAACGCGAACGACGCCACCGCGTTGGCGGTGTACGGACCCACACCTTTCAGCTCCGAGAGTCCCTCGGGGTCTCGGGGCCACTCCCCGGCGTCGACGCCGTCCACCTCCCCGTCGACGATCCGGCCCGCGGCGTTGTGGAGGTATTTCGCGCGGTTGTTGTACCCCAGCGAGAAGTCGGTCCAGAACGACACCACCGCGGCGCGGTCGGCGGCGGCGAGCGCCTCGACCGTGGGCCACCGGTCGAGGAAGCTCCGCCAGGCGTCGACCACGCGGTCGAGTTGGGTCTGCTGGCTCATAACCTCCGAGACCAGGATCTCGTAGGGGTCGGTGGTCTCTCGCCACGGGAACGCGCGGTGATCGGCCTCGTACCACGAGGTGAGGGCGTCGCGCACGGCCGCGGCCTCCTTGAACGCCGGGGCGTCGCCGTCGGTCATCGCCCGACGGTTGTCCCCCCCAGGGTTTGGGGGTTCTGGTCGGGGCGTCGCGGCCGGGGTCCCGCTGCGAGGCGAAACCGGTTTGACGCCGCCGGCCGATGAGGTAGTGTGAGTTTGGACGAACTGACCGAACAGGTCGAGTCGACGTACGCCGACATCGACGACGAGCAGTCGGTGTCTTTGGATCGGGAGACCCGCCACGAGTTGGCCATGCTGTCGGCGGCGTTCGGGACCGGCGAGACCGACGAACTCCTCCGGCGGGCGGTCCACCTGTTGTTTCAGACCACTGTCGACCGCGGGACGCTCGATTTCCACCTCCGGCAGGAACACGACGTCACCTACGACGAGTATCTCTCGGGAATGACCTACGACGAGATGACGGGCCAAGACCAGTACCCGCAACGCGACGACGAACGACGCTACCAGATGGACTGATACGGATTCGGGACCACCCGAATTTGAGATCCGACCCGCTGGATCCGAGTAGCGGATTTTATTTCCCCACGTCGCCGACACCCCGTATGGACACCGACGAGGTTGAACGCCGGATCGAGGCCGGAATCCACGACGCGGACGCGAGCGTCACGCTGCCGCGAGTGCCCGACGAGAACCACGAGGACGCCCACTTCGCCGCCGTTGTCGTCTCACCCGCCTTCGAGGGGAAGTCGCTCGTCGAACAGCACCAGATGGTGTACGACGCCCTCGGCGACGCGATGACCGACGACATCCACGCGCTGGAGATGAAGACCTACACCCCCGGCGAGCGGGAGGCGTAGGACCCGAGCGGGCGGACCGCGCCGTCGGTCCACACGGTCGAGTTGCGCATCGAACCGACGGGTTTTACGCGCCGCCGTGCCGTCGGATGTGGTATGTCCGACGACGAGTTCCGGACCGAGCGCGACAGCCTCGGCGAGGTCGAGGTACCGAGCGACGCCTACTGGGGTGCCCAGACCCAGCGGGCGGTCGAGAACTTCCACATCTCGGGGATCGCCTTCGGCCGCCGGTTCGTCCGAGCGCTGGGGGTTGTTAAGAAGGCCGCGGCGGCCGCCAACCGCGACCTCGGTCTCCTCGGCGACGAGACCGCGGCGGCTATTATCGACGCCGCCGACGAGGTGATTGCCGGCGACCACAACGATCAGTTCCCGGTCGACGTCTTCCAGACCGGCTCCGGTACCTCCTCGAACATGAACGCAAACGAGGTAATCGCCAACCGCGCGGCGGAGTTGCTGGGGGAGTCCGTCGGCGACCGCGCCGTCCACCCTAACGACCACGTCAACTACGGCCAGTCCTCGAACGACGTGATCCCCACCGCGATGCACGTCTCCGCGCTGGAAGCCCTCCGAAAGGACCTCGTTCCTGCTTTGGAGACGCTGGGCGAGGAGCTCGCGGCCAAGGAAGCGGAGTTCGACGGTGTGGTCAAGACCGGCCGCACCCACCTCCAGGACGCCACGCCGGTCCGGTTGGGACAGGAGTTCGCGGGCTACCGGACCCAAGTCGAGAAAGGGATCACCCGCGCCGACACCGCCGGCGAGCACCTATCGGAACTCGCCCTCGGCGGGACCGCGGTTGGCACCGGCCTCAACACGCATCCCGAGTTCCCCGAGCGCGCCGCGGCGTACATCTCCGATGAGACCGGTATCGAGTTCCGGCCCGCAGACAGCCACTTCGAGGCGCAGGCCGCACACGACGCGATGAGCGAGGCCCACGGCGCGCTCCGGACAGTCGCGGGGTCGCTCAACAAGGTCGCGAACGACCTCCGGCTCCTGGCGTCGGGACCGCGGAACGGCCTCGGCGAGGTCGAACAGCCCGAAAACCAGCCCGGGAGCTCGATCATGCCCGGGAAGATCAACCCGGTGGTCGCGGAGGCGGTGAACCAGGTCCACAAGCAGGTGGTTGGCAACGACGCCGCGGTCGCGGCGGGCGCCGCGGAAGGCCAGATCGATCTCAACCTCTACAAGCCCGTCATTGCCCACAACGTGCTCCAATCGACTACGTTGCTCTCGAACGCGGCCGAAACGTTCGGCGAGCGGTTCGTCGCGAAACTCGAGGCCAACGAGGACGTCTGTGAGACACAGGTCGAGCGCTCCATGGCGCTCGCCACCGCGCTGAACCCCACGATCGGGTACGACAAGGCCAGCAAAGTCGCGAAGACGGCGCTGAAAGAGGGGAGAACGGTCCGGGACGTCGTCGTCGAGACGGGGTACCTCAGCCCCGATGAGGCCGACGAGGTCCTGGATCCCGAGTCGATGACCCACCGGGGGATCCTCGGCGAGGAGTAGGCGAGACAGACCGACCGGAAACCGGTACGTTGATACTGGTTTCGGGGGTATTCTGAGGTATGCACGGAATTCAGCAGTCCCGCGAGCGCGGCCGCGACCTCCTCGAATGTCGACGCTGTGAGGCTCGGTTCCCGGAGGGGACGGCGACGACCGACGGGTGGCACTACGTCTGCCCCGAGTGCGGTGAGGGCCGAGGCATCGGCGACGGGCTGCGACGGAGTTAGGAGGTAGGTCTGGGACGGGCCGAAGTCACGCCCGTGGAGACTGCGACCGCTGTGGAAACCGACTGAGGACAGTCTTCGGCGGGTCCTGCAAGTCGCGTCGTTGAAACGGGAAGCCCCGGGACGTGACCCCGAAGGCTATTCACGCCGGGGGTACCGACTCACCAGTAATGACCGACTACGACTACGACGACCTCGGTCTCGTCGCGGGGCTGGAGATCCACCAACAGCTCGACACCGCTACGAAGCTGTTCTGCCGGTGTCCAACAACCGAGCGCGACCCCGATGACTCGACGCGGTCGTTCACGCGCTCTCTCCACCCCACCCGGAGCGAACTCGGCGAACTCGACGACGCCGCCGTTGAGGAGAGCCGGGTCGACCGGGAGTTCGAGTACCTCGCTTACGACACCACCTGCCTCGTCGAGGAGGACGAGGAGCCACCCCACCGACTCGACACCGACGCCCGCGAGGTCGCGCTCCAGATCGCCGACCTCCTGGATATGGAGCCGGTTGATCAGGCACACGTGATGCGGAAACTCGTGATCGACGGCTCCAACACCTCGGGGTTCCAACGGACCGCGCTTGTCGCTCAGGACGGTGCCATCGAGACCAGCGCGGGACCGGTCGGCGTCGAGGACCTGCTGTTGGAGGAGGAGTCGGCCCAGCGCGTCGAGGAGCGCGACGACGGCGTCACGTACTCGCTGGACCGACTCGGCGTTCCGCTGGTCGAGATCGGCACTCGCCCCGACATCGACTCCCCCGAACAGGCGCGGGAGGCCGCCGAAACAATCGGCATGCTCCTCAGATCCACCGGATCGGTCAAGCGCGGACTCGGGACCATCCGCCAGGACGTGAACGTCTCGATCGCGGAGGGCGCCCGCGTCGAGATCAAGGGCGTCCAGGCGCTTGACGACATCGACGACATCGTCCGCCGGGAGGTGGGCCGACAGGTCGGGCTCCTTTCGATCCGCGAGGCGTTGGCCGCCCGGGATGCCGGAGTCGGTGACACACAGGACGTATCCGAGGTGTTCGCGGACACCGACTCGGGCGTGATCGGCGGCGCGCTCGCCGATGGCGGTTCGGTGACCGCGGTGCCGCTCTACGGGTTCGACGGCCTGGTCGGCCGGGAGATCCAGCCCGACCGCCGGCTGGGGACCGAACTCTCCGATCACGCCAAACGCAACGGCGCGGGCGGGATCTTCCACACCGACGAACTCCCGGCGTACGGCGTAACCGACGCTGAGGTCGCGGCGCTGCGTGAGGCGGTCGACGCTGGCGAGGAGGACGCGGTCGCGATTGTCGCCGCCGAGACTGAAACTGCGGAACTCGCGATCGAGGCGGCCGCAGACCGCGCCGAGACCGCCATCGAGGGCGTGCCGGAGGAGACCCGCGGTGCGAACGACGACGGCACCACCAGATACCTCCGGCCGCTGCCCGGCGCGGCGCGGATGTATCCCGAAACGGACGTCCCGCCGGTCGAACTCGACCCCTCCGACGTCGAGACGCCCGAACTCCTGACCGAAAAGGTCGACCGCTACCACTCGGAGTTCGACCTCGAGGCTGGCCTCGCCGAGCAGGTCGCGTACGGCCGCCGGATGCGGCTGTTCGAGCGTGCGGTCGGCGCGGGCATCGACGCGACGTTCGCCGCTGGCCTCCTGGAATCGACGCTGACCGAACTCCGTCGGGACGGCGTCGCGGTCGGGGAACTGGCCGACAACCACCTGCTCGGCGTGATGCGGCTGGTCGACGACGACGAGTTGGCGAAGGAGGGGGTTGAGGAGGTGCTCTCCACGATCGCGTCCGACCCGGACCTCACGCCGGCGGCCGCGGTCGAGGAGGCCGGCCTCTCGGGTGTCTCCGAATCGGATGTCCGCGACGCCGTCAGCGATGTCGTCGACCGAAACGCCGACCAGGTCGAAAGCCAGGGGATGGGGGCGTTCTCCGCGCTGATGGGTGAGGCGATGGGCGCGCTCCGCGGGAAAGCCGACGGCGAGATCGTCAGCGACGTGTTGCGCGAGGAGATCCAAAAGCGGGCGTAGCAGGGCCGATTCACAACACTCAACGAGAATACCCGCGTCTCCAGGCGCGGGCGGATGTCAAGCTCGTGGCCGCCGGGTCCGGGCCGCTACGTCGGTGACCCGCCGTTTCGGCCGTCGGACTGGTTGGCTCCGCTGTCGGACTGGTTGGCTCCGCTGTCGGACTGGTTGGCTCCGCCGTCGCCCGATTCTCCCGTGTGGTCGCCGAACGAGCGGTCGCCCAACAGGTCGTTTGCCCGGCGAAAAATGCCGGTGAGCGTCGTTATCTCCCGCTCGGTCGGGTGCGCGCGGCCCAGCAGCCGACGCATCATCACCCGGGTCTTCTCGCGTTTGTGCTCGCGGCTCTCGACCGACCGGTGGAACGTCCCGAAGAAGTCGTAGAACCGGTCGATTGCGGCCTCGTCGGCGCGTTCACGCTCGACATCTGGAAGCTGTGTCTCCGCGACCGTCAGCGTCTGGAGTTCATAGAGCAGTATCGTCGCCGCCTGCCCCAGGTTCAGAACGGGGTACTCGGCGCTCGCGGGGATCGAACACACCTCATCAAGCCGTGCGAGTTCGTCGTTGTCGAGTCCGGTGCCCTCCCGACCGAACACCAGCGCCGTCCGCGTGTCGACCCGCTTTAGACTCTCCCGGACCTCGACCGGGGTCTTGAACGGGAACCGGACGTGACGGCGGCTGTCGTCGTTGGTGATCGCGGTGGTGCCGATCGTGTGGTGGGTGTCGACGACTTCGTCGAAAGTCACCTCCTCAGCCTCGGGGAGCACGTCCTCACGAGCGTGGCCGGCGAACCCGTACGCCTCGCCGTCCTCGTGGAGTTCCGGCGGGTTCACCAGTTTCAGCTCTGAGAGCCCGAAGTTCTTCATCGCGCGGGCGATGGTCCCGACGTTACCCGGGGTCTTCGGGTCGACGACGACAACGATCGGATCGTGCGTGCGTCCCGCTTCAGGGCTCGAATCGGCCCCCGCGTCGTCGCCGGACATCACCCCGTGGGGTACTCCCGGCCCAACTCGAGGTCGACCCCATCCCCGTCGTCTTCGTCGACGGTCGTGACCTCGCCCGTCCGGAGGTCGATCCGCTTGCGCTCGCCCTCGTAGTTCTCGTTGAGACGGCGGTTGAGTTCGGCGGGATCCGGGGGGTCCGGCAGCCCCGTGGGATCGGTGTCGACGTGGTCGACCCCGGCGTACTCTTCCGGCGCGCGCCCGCCCGCGGCAAACCACTCGTGGAACCGGTCGCGGAAGGTCTCGCTTCCAGTGAGGTCGGCGCCGTCGGCCTCCCGGAACCAGTAGAGGAACTCCGGCTCGTGCGCCGAGCACAGAAGCACCTCCTCCATCGGTTCGCCATAGACGGTCTCGGCTTGGTTGCACCGTTTCTTGTCGGCCTCACCGTGGATCAGGTAGCAGGCGTCACACGGCTTGCCCTGGAGATAGGTCAACCGGACGAGCCGCCGCCGGGTGTCGTCGTCGAGTTCGTCCAACGGACGGAACTCGCCGTCGTCGGTGAACACCGCCGACTCGTCGAACCGCCACCCGCGGAGCCCGATACTCACTTTCGGCATTACCGGGTCGTAGCCGGTCGTCGGATAAAAGCGACGTGACTCGACCGCCGGGGCCCGCGTGACCGGGTCGGCGGCCCTCGGAACGTGCGGCTTTTCATTCTCCCCCGAGAAAACCACGTATGGATCCGAAGCGGGAGCTCACGAGCGTCGACCTCGCGGCCCTCGTCACCGAACTAAACCGGTACGAGGGCGCGAAAGTCGACAAAGTCTACCTCTACGGCGACGATCTGCTCCGCTTCAAGATGCGGGATTTCGACCGCGGTCGGGTGGAACTCCTCGTCGAGGTCGGCGACACGAAACGCGCCCACGCCGCCGACCCCGACCGCGTCCCCGACGCCCCCGGACGACCTCCGAACTTCGCAAAGATGCTGCGAAACCGGCTGTCGGGCGCCGACTTCGCTGGCGTCGAACAGTTCGAGTTCGATCGCATCCTCACGTTCAGCTTCGAGCGCGGCGACGAGAACACACAGGTTGTCGCGGAACTGTTCGGGCAGGGCAACGCCGCGGTCCTCGACGAGACCGGCGAGGTCGTCCGCAGCCTCGAAACCGTCCGGCTCAAGTCCCGAACGGTCGCGCCGGGCGCGCAGTACGAGTTCCCCGCCTCCAGAGTCAACCCGCTGTCGGTGAGCTTTGAGGCGTTCGCCCGGCAGATGGACGACTCCGACACCGACGTGGTGCGGACGCTCGCAACGCAGTTGAACCTCGGCGGACTGTACGCGGAGGAGGTGTGCACCCGCGCGGGCGTCGAGAAGACCACACCGATCGAGGAGGCGGGCGACGAGGAGTACCGGGCGCTCCACGACGCGATCGACGACCTCCGGACGCGGCTCCGCGCCGGCGAGTTCGACCCACGGGTCTACGAGGACGACGGCGCAGTCGTCGACACGACGCCCTTCCCCCTGGAGGAACACGAACGAGAGGGGCTCGACAGCGAGGCCGCCGACACGTTCAACCGGGCGGTCGACGAGTACTTTCATCGGTTGGAGCGGGCCGCAGACGACGACTCCGTAGAGGAGGCGGCGAGTTCCCGACCGGATTTCGAGGCGGAGGTCGCGAAACAGAAGCGGATTATCGACCAGCAGGAAGGCGCGATCGAGGAGTTCGAAGAGCAGGCCGAGGCCGAACGCCGGCGGGCGGAACTCCTGTACGCTAACTACGACCTAGTCGACGAGGTTCTCTCGACCGTCCGTGACGCGCGTGCGAGCGACGTGGCGTGGGACGAGATCCGCGAGACGCTCGCGGCGGGCGCCGAACGGGGGATCCCCGCAGCGGCGGCCGTGATCGACGTCGACGGCGCCGAGGCGACCGTCACCATCGAACTCGACGACACCGAGGTCACAGTCGACGTCGACACCGGAGTCGAAAAGAACGCAGACCGGCTCTACACCGAGGCGAAGCGGATCGAGGGCAAAAAGGAGGGCGCGCTCGCGGCGATCAAGAACACCCGCGAGGAACTCGACGCGGTCAAGCAGCGCCGCGACGCGTGGGAGGCTGACGACGACCCCGAACCCGAGGACGAGACCGAGGACGCCGACCGCGACTGGCTGTCGATGGAGTCGATCCCGATCCGGAGTTCTGAGGAGTGGTACGAGCGGTTCCGGTGGTTCCACACCTCCGATGGGTTCCTGGTGATCGGCGGGCGGAACGCCGACCAGAACGAGGAGATCGTCACGAAGTACCTCGACAAACACGATCGGTTCTTCCACACCCAAGCCCACGGCGGCCCGGTGACGGTGGTGAAAGCCTCGGGTCCCTCCGAGCCGTCCGAACCCGTCGACTTCCCCGAGACGACCTCGGAGGAGGCCGCGCAGTTCGCGGTCTCGTATTCGTCGACCTGGAAGGAGGGCCGGTACGCCGGGGAGGCGTACGCCGTCGACCCGGACCAAGTGTCGAAGACGCCGGAGTCCGGAGAGTACATCGAAAAGGGATCGTTCGTCGTCCGCGGCGACCGGACCTACTTCCGGGATGTCGAAAGCGAGGTCGCTGTCGGGGTCCAGTGTGAGGGCGAAACGCGCGTGGTCGGCGGCCCACCGTCGGCCATCGAAGACCGGGTCGCGACCACAGTCCGGCTCCAGCCCGGACGGTACGCCCAGAACGACGCCGCGAAGATGGTCTACCGGGAGTTCAAACAGCGATTCGCGGATCAGTCGTTCCTCCGAAAGGTCGCGAGCCCCGACCGGATCCAGGAGTTCCTGCCGGCCGGCGGTAGCCAGATCGTCGAGGAGTGACCCAACAGCCCGACGGCCAGGTGCCCCCCGGCGTCACCTATCGCAGCGTTTGCGACTGACTGCTCATACTGTCGGTTATAACTACGTGAAGATTTTCGACACCCCGGGGTGTCGAAATACGTCACGCGACTATAGCCGACAGTATCAGTAGACCGCACGACTGCGTGCGATCAAGTGAGTACAGACCTGCAAACGGTGTGATGCGGCCAGTCGGGCGGATCGGGGCTCTGTGGGACGCCGCTGTCCGCTACTGTGTCAGAATCCCTTCAAAAACAGCGTCGTAGTCTTGCGTAGAACTACTTGTGCCCGCCGAGTGCGTGCCAACAATGCTCTCCGACGCACTCCGGTACCCACTGGAAGGCGACAGCTGGATCCGCACGATCCTCATTGGCGGCCTGCTGACCATCCTCTCGGTGTTGATCCTGCCGTGGTTCTTCCTCCAGGGGTACTATGTTCGCGTGTTACACGGCGTCACCAACGACGATCCGGCCCCACCGACGTTCACCGACTGGGTAGCCCTCCTGGTCGACGGAGTGAAACTGTTCGTGTTGAACATCCTGGTGGCGGTTGTGATCCTCGCCGTACAGATCGCCGTCGGGATCGCGATGGGTACGGGGCCGGGGCTCACGGGAAGCCCCCCTGCGACGAATCCCGGCGCTACGGGCGGTATGCCCGGCCAAATCGGAGCCGTCGGACTGCTCGTCTTCCTCGGTGCGGTCCTCGTGATCAGCTACGTCGTGCCCGCGATGCTCGCGAACTTCGGGCGTGAGCAGTCACTCACGGCGGCGTTCGACGCGTCGACGGTGCTGTCAGGGGCGCTGTCTCGCGAGTACCTGATCGCGTGGGTGCTCGCGGTTGCGGTCGGGCTGGTTCTCGGGTTCGTCGGGGGCCTCCTGAGCCTCTTGGTCGTCGGGATATTCGGGCTGTTCTACGTCCAGCTCGTGACCTACTACCTGTTCGGTCGGGGGTTCGCGGCGGGACTCGAAGCGAACGGTGGTGACGCCGACGCGGTGACGTACTGACCGACGTCCCACGAGCGGGACACCGGTGGCGAACGGCGCCGTCTGCTGGGTTTGTTAGTGGCGCTCGCAGCGAAGACGGCCGCGCCCCAGCGAGACCCGACGCAACGAAACGGTGGATGTTTTAGCCGCGGGTGGCGGATGCACGAGTATGCGAATTTCGGACCGCGGTCGCGGCGGGGAGGGCCGCGAGCGCATCACCCTTGTCCCCGAGAACGTCGACGACCTGTGGCACCTCTCACACGTCCTCGAGGACGGCGACCGCGTCTCCGGCGACACCACCCGCCGGATCCAGCGCGACGACGAGAACCTCCGGGACAAAGGCGGGCAGCGCGAGCACCTCTTCGTCACCATCGGCGTCGACGACGTGGAGTTCGCGCGGTTCGCCAACCGGCTGCGGGTCGGCGGCGAGATCATCGGGTGTTCCCGGGAGGACCAACTCGGTCGCTTCCACACCCTGAACGTTGAGGCACACGACGAGGTGACCGTCGAAAAGCGGTTCAAGCCGGATCAGATCGACCGGATCGAGGCGGCCGAAGAGGCCGCAGAGAACGCCGAGGTGGCGATCGCCACGGTGGAAGAAGGCGAGGCACACATCCACACCGTCGCCCAGTACGGTACCGAAGAGCGGTTCTCCGCTACCGCGCCGACCGGGAAAGGCGAGTACGCCCGGCCGCGCTCGGAACTGTTCGCCGAACTCGCCGAGGCGCTCGGCCGGATGGATGTCGACGCAGTCATTCTCGCGGGGCCCGGGTTCACGAAACAGGATGCCCGCGACTACGTTGAGGAGACCCAACCCGAGGTTGCGGAGAAACTCACCGTCGTCGACACCGCGGGCGTCGGTGACCGCGGGGTCCACGAAGTGCTGAAGCGTGGCGCGGTCGACGAGGTCCAAACGCAGACCCGGATCTCCACGGAGGCGGCGCTCATCGACGAACTGATGGAACGGATCGCGACCGGCGAGAAGGTCGCGTACGGGATCAGCGAGGTCGCCGACGCCGCGGAGTTCGGCGCGGTCAAGGAGCTCCTGATCGTCGATGACCGACTCCGTCGGGAACGGCAGGGCGACGGCGACTGGGACCTCGACGTCAACGACGTGGTGGAGTCGGTCGAACAGCAGGGCGGCGATGTGACGGTGTTCTCCGGGGAGTTCGACCCGGGGCGGCAACTCCGGAACCTCGGCGGGGTCGCGGCGCTGCTGCGGTACCGGATACAGTAGGCGGGTTGACGCCGGGCACAGATCGGACTCCCGGTTTTTAATATCCGGACCCGCAACCCCGGGGTATGATCACTCGACACTCGAACCTCCGCGTTACGGGGAGCCGACCGTGGTGAACGTCGCCTTCTCGCTCGCTCGGGTCTTCGGTGCGCTGTTTCTGGTCGCCCTGAACGGCTTCTTTGTCGCCTCAGAGTTCGCGTTCGTTCGGGTTCGGTCGACCTCGGTCGAACAGTTGGCCGAGGAGGGTCGCGCCGGGTCCGCCGCGCTCCAGGACGTGATGGGGAACCTCGACGACTACCTCGCGGCGACGCAACTCGGCATCACGATCGCGTCGCTGGGGCTGGGATGGATCGGCGAGCCTGCGGTGGCGGCGCTCATCGAACCGGTCTTAGAGCCGGTGCTTCCGGCGTCGGTCATCCACCTCGTGGCGTTCGCCATCGGGTTCAGTATCATCACGTTCCTCCACGTCGTTTTCGGTGAACTCGCACCGAAGACGATCGCGATCGCCGACGCCGAGCGCGTGTCGCTGTTCCTCGCGCCGCCGATGAAGGCGTCGTACTACCTGCTGTACCCCGGGATCGTCGTGTTCAACGGCGCCGCAAACGGGGTCACCCGGATGTTGGGTGTCCCGCCGGCGTCGGAGACCGACGAGACGATGCAGGAACGCGAGATCCGGCGTGTGCTCGCGCGCTCCGGGGAGGCCGGCCACGTTGGGACCGCCGAAGTCGACATGATCGAGCGCGTGTTCGACCTCGACGACACCGTGGTCCGCGAGGTGATGGTGCCCCGGCCCGACGTGGTGAGCGTTCCGGCGGATATGCCGCTGTCGGCACTCCGTGAGACGGTTCTCGACGCCGGACACACGCGATATCCGGTCGTTGCGGCCGACGACGCGGACAGCGTGGCCGGGTTCGTCGACGCGAAGGATGTGCTGCGCGCGATGGACGCCGGTGCGGACTCGACGACCGCCGGCGACCTCGCGCGCGACCTCGTTGTCGTCCCGGAGACGACCGCGATCGACAACCTCCTGCTGCAGTTCCGCGACGAAAACCGGCAGATGGCCGCTGTTATCGACGAGTGGGGCAGTTTCGAGGGGATCGCGACCGTTGAGGACGTCGTCGAAGCCGTCGTCGGTGACCTCCGCGATGGGTTCGACGCCGATGACAGGGAGCACTCGATACGGGAGCGCGAGGACGGCACCTACGACGCCGACGGGTCGGTTGCGCTGTCGGTGGTCAACGAGGCACTCGGAACCGACTTCGACGCTGATGGGTTCGAGACCGTCGGTGGCCTGGTGTTGGAGCGGCTGAGTCGGGCGCCCGAGGCGGGCGACACCGTCCGTGCGGGTGAGTTCGACATCGAGGTGCGGAGCGTCGACGGGGCGCGGATCTCGACGCTTCGGATCGAGCGTGTCGACGACGCTGCGGCGTCGGACACCTCGGACGCGACCGAGGAGTAGCCCCCGGGGGGCCGGTCAGCCCTGCCCACCGTACCGCTCCCAGCCGCGAGATCGGCTTCGGCCGTGCGCACCGGTTGGCCGGCGGCCGTGAGAAAAACCGGGTGCCTTCGGACCGAACGTGTGGCGTACGACCGTGTCTCGAACCGCGGCGCAGCGGCAACAACGCGCCAGCGGTTCTCGTTGTGGCGGAACCACGGGCGTCGCGGGCGGATACGTGGTGTATCACGCGTGGCACGCCTCCTCCGAGCGAGCCGACAACCCCGACTCAGACCGGGGTTGTGATGTCGACGTCGGTCGGACCCTGTCCGTCGAACGTACCGACCGCCTCGTCGAGTCGGGCCGGGTCGTCGGCCCCGAGCAGTGCGCGATCGGCAGTTTCACAGGGTGCAGAACACCCAATGCGTTCGCAGACGAGATCAGCAGTGGCTTCGGCCATCCGGCGGTACGTCGTGAGTTTCCCGCCGACGATGCTCACCATGTTCGCCACGCCGTCGGCGGCGTGATCAAGACGAACAAACCCTCGAGAGATCCCCCGACCGCCGCGGGTCGCCTCGTCCGGCGCGTAGAGCGGCCGGAGCCCCCACCACGACCGCACGACCGGTGCCTCCGCAACCGGCGGCAACAGTTTCGCACACTCCTCGACCGAGGCGTCGATTTCCCACGCTGGGGTGTCGTAGTCGTTGGGGTTGTCCACGGGGACACTCGTCGTTCCGAGAACGGCCTCCGAGGCGTGTGGGATGACGATGTCGCCGTCGGCCGGTTGCCGACACCGGTTCAGGACCGGTCCGAGGCCGTCGTACTCAACGGACACCATCACCCCTCGTGTTGGCGCCATCTCCACCGATACCCCCGCACGGTCGGCGACGCGACCGGCCCACGCACCGGCGGCGTTGACCACGAACTCCGGAGTCACAGTCGTCTCCGCAGTGCCGCCGAGCCGGACTTCGGTGACCGCTCCGTCCTGTACCGTAATCGACTCTACGGGGGCGTGTGGCCGAACCTCCGCCCCGTGAGCGCCGGCGTCGATCGCGTTCGCCGCGATCAGCCGCGAGGGGTACACCACCCCGTCCGGAACCCGCATCGCCTGCTCGACCTCCGCCGGTAGCTCCGGAACCACCTCACGAGCCTCCGACGGCGTGAGCGTCTCGACCGGGATTCCGACCGACTGACACGCCGTTCGCTTCTCCTCGAAGTACGAGGCGTCATCGCCGGCGAGTCTGACGAACAATCCGCCGGTATCAGCGACGCACGCCCCGGCGATCCGCCTGAGAATCCGCGCTTCTTCGAGACACTCGGCCGCGCCATCGGGGTCCGAATCCGCGTACCGGGCGCCGCTGTGTAACAGGCCGTGTGACCGACCGGAGGCGCCGCTACAGAGACCGTCGCGGTCGACAACCAGGGGCTCAACACCGCGGAGTGCGAGGTCACGGGCTACGCCCACGCCGGTCGCACCACCACCGATCACCAAGACGTCGGGATCGCACACACACCACACGCGGGAGTCGACAGTCTTGAGTCTGTCCGTCGCTACCTCGATACGTTCGCGGGGACGAGACCGGACTAGTGCCCCGGTATCGCCGGTGACGACCGCTCTCACGGCCGTTCCCGGTGTGACGGCGACCGGCTGATCAGTCGAAGAGCCCTTCCTCACGGAATCCGGTCATCAGATCGCCGACGAGGTCATCGGCGGTCTCGTACGGGTAGTTCTGGTAGTCGGCGTACTCCGATCCGAGTTCCATTACGCCAACGCTCACCGCACCGGCCTCGAACGTCGTCCCGGGGCCGTTCGGGAGTGCCGGAACCAGTTCCATCGGTTCCGCAACAGGATACTCGGCGCGGCCGAAAACGTCCAACAACTCGGCTCGAAGTTGCTCAGCAGTGTCTGTCATCGTGTGTACGTCAGGGCGAAGTGGACATAAAAGCGACTCTCTCCAGTTTCCCGCGGTGACCACACACCGGGTCGGCTGTGACGTCGGCTCCGTGCAGTCACTTCCCAGTGAGCGCCTCGCTTCCCGACGCGATGTCGATCGGCTGTCCCAGGCTTTCCTCCTGTGCCTTCTCGTAGAGCAGGTACGCGCCCGCGACGGTCTCGATTCCGGTGCCGCCGCTGTCGAACACCGTGATTTCCTCGTCCGACTCCCGTCCCTCGGCGTTGCCGGCGACAAGGTCACCCAGATCGGCGTGGACGTGCTCGTTGTCGATCGTCCCCTCCTCAAGGGCGTGGAGAAACGACCCGGCGTCCTGGAACGCCCGCGCTCTGAGATCCGGGACGTAGGTGGCCCGCTCGATTGTCGCGGTATCGAGTTCCCGCTTGTCGGGGTTGTACTGCCCCATTGCGGTGACGTGGGTCCCCGGTTCCAGCAGGCCGCCGTCGAAGACCGGGTCGGTCGCGTTCGTCGCGGTCACGACGATATCAGCCCCCTCGACCGCGGCCCCGGCGGAGGCGACGGCGGCGACGCTCGCGTCCAACCGCCGCCCCATCTCACCAGCGAAGTCCTCGCGGTGTGCTTTCGTCGGCGAGTAGATCCAGACGGTCTCGAGGTCCCGGACGGTCGCCAGGGCACGGAGCTGGCCGCGGGCCTGCGGGCCGCTCCCGACGATCGCCGCGGTCGAAGCGTCCGCACGGGCGAGTTCGTCGGCCCCGACGGCGCCGGTCGCGCCGGTCTTGAACGGGTTCATACTCGCGCCGTCGATCAGTGCGAGCGGCTCACCCGACTCGGCGTCGAAAAGCGGCGTGAGGAACCACGCGTCCGCGGCCCCGAAGCCGGCGGTGTACGTGTACCCGCCCATCGCACCCGTCTCCGGCAGGATCGACGCGTAGGTCGTGAGAAACCCCGGCGGGTCGTCGTTCCGCAACGTGGTCCGGGGCTCGGCGGGCGCACCCTCGCCGTACTGTCGGTAGCCGTCGCGGACCGCGTCGACGAACTCTCCGGGGGCCGCGAGCCCGTTGACGTCCCCACTCGTCAGGAACAGCGTCTCAGTCATACGCGGGCGTTCGACGGCCACCGACAAGAACATACGGGGGTCCGAAGCGATCACGGCCAGCCGCACACCGGAGCGTTGAACTAACCGCTCGACCCACGCCGAACCGTGAAGCGAAACGACCGGTCGATCGTCGCCCTCGTCGCGCTCGCCCACGCGATGGTCCACACCTATGAGCTCTCGATTCCCATTTTCGTCTCAATCTGGCTCGCCGAGTTCAACGTGCTTCCGCTCGGACTCACACAGATCGAGGTGACCGCGGCGACGCTCGGTGTGGTCGTAACTGCCGGCTACGGCCTCTTCGGGGTGGGCGCGCTCCCCGGCGGCGTGCTCGTCGACCGGGTCGGATCCGCTCGGCTCATCACGCTGTGTCTGTTCGGGATGGGCGGCTCCTTTGTGCTCCTGGGACTCGCGCCGAACCTGCTCGTGGTCGCGGTCGCGCTGCTGCTCTGGGGCGCGGCCGCGAGCGTCTACCACCCTGCAGGACTCACGCTGCTGTCGAAAGGCGTCGAAGAGCGCGGGACCGGCTTCGCGTACCACGGGATCGCGGGCAACGTCGGCACCGGACTCGGGCCGCTCGTGGCCGCGACGCTTCTCCTGTTCGTGGAGTGGACGGTTGTGGCGGTCGCGCTGGCGGTCCCCGCCCTGTTCGCCGGTGTGTACGCGATCCGGGCGGAGTTCGACGAGACCGCCGCGGTGGACGGCCACGAGGGGCCTGCAGCCGCTGCCGGCGACGGCGGCGACGACGGTCGGCCGAGTGCGACCGCCGGCGAACAGGGCGGGGACCGACCGGACGCCGGCGGGGACCGACCGGACGCCGGCGGGGACGCACGGGCGTCCGGCGGCGGCCGACCGGATGACGGCGGGGACGCACGGGCGTCCGGCGGCGGCGTCGGATCGCTCGCCGAGTTCGGCGTCGAATCGCGCCGGCTGTTCGCCGGCGCGTTCGCCCTGGTGTTCGTGGTTGTGATGACGTCGGGGCTCTACTACCGGGGGATCCTCACGTTCCTACCTAACGTGCTCGAACCGTTCCCCGAGTTCGCGGCGATTCCGCTGACGGCGCTTCTCCCGCCCGCCGTCACCGACGCCTTGGGCGTGGCACCGGACTCCGTCCGGTCGCTCAACCCCGAGCGGTACTTCTACTCGGGGCTCCTCATCGTCGGCGTCGTCGGGCAGTACGTCGGCGGGAAGCTGATCGATCGCGTCCCCGTCGAGTACGGACTCGCGGGCGGGTTCGGCCTCCTGGCCGTCCTCGCCGTGCTCTTTCTCCCGGCCGCCGCGGCGGGGTTGGTGCCGCTTTTGATCGTCGGCGCGGTGCTCGGAGCCGCGCTGTTTTTCGTCCAACCGTTCTACCAGGCGACGGTCGCGGAGTACTCTCCACCCGGGACTCGCGGGCTGTCGTACGGGTTCACCTACCTCGGCGTGTTCGGCGTGGGTGCGCTCGGTGGGACAATCGCCGGGGTGATCCTGACGTACGCGACGCCGACGGCGCTTTTCGCCACGCTCGCGGGGTTCGCTGCGGTGGGATCCGGCGTTGGGATCTACCTCCTCAGGCGCCGGCAACAGAACGGTCGGGCGGGTGACGCCGGGGCAGCGTAGGCCGGTTGGCCGACATCACCCCCGGAGTTTGAAGAAGAGCCACCGCACCGCCACGAGCGCGACGCCGCCGGCGACGAACACGACCACGCCGAAGACGAGCTCGAACCCACCGGAGAACACCGGCGACGCGCGAAGCGCGAACCCGATGGCCGCCGCCGGGATCCACGCCCGGACGCCAAGCGGGATGGCGGCTTTCGCCGACTCGGCCGCACCAGCCGAGTACGCGCCAATGAGTGGACTCACGATCGCCCACCCGACCAGAAACGGGAGCAGTGTCAGGAGCCACCCACCCGTTGCGGTCGTGAGGTAGTCGACGCCGTTGTGCCGGACCACACCGTAGGTGAGAACCGCCGACAGCGCCAGCAGGTCGATCACGGCCAGTGGCGCCGCCGCGGCGTCGATGCGTCGTGTGAGGAACGACTCCTCGGAGGATGCCATACCCGGACGTTCGGACGCACGGTTATGGCTCTCCCGGATTCGATCGCGGGCCTACGGGGAGGCCGCTACGACCGCGGGACCCGGCCGACGACGACGTACTCGAATCCCTCGCGGACGATCCGGGGGTCGAACCCGGTGGCGGCGAGCCGGTCACACAACGCTGCGGGGCCCCAGAACGTCGAATCGAACCCCACGAGGCCTTCGGCGGCCGCGAGCCCCCGGCCGCGGTGGGTCTCGGGGTCGAACTCCTGGATCACGACCACACCACCGGGCCGGAGCACTCGGGACGCCTCCGCGAGCCCCGACTCCGGATCGGGGAAGTGATGCAGCGCGTCGACAATCACCACGGCGTCGACGGTGTCGTCGCGAAGGGGGAGCGTCTCGGCGTCGGCGCGAACAGTTGAGTGGCCTGCCCCGCGGGCCCTCCGGAGCATCCCAGCGGAGCGATCCACGACCACCGGGTCGAAGCCGGCGTCGGCGAGGCCGTCCGAGGCGCGTCCCGTCCCGCCGGCGAGATCCACGACGCGATCGATCCGCCGGCGGGCGAACGCGAACCCCCCGCAGAGCGGTTCGATCCGTGCCGACGGCATTACTAGATCGTACACCTCGGCGAACCGGTCGAAGAAATCGATGTCGCCGGGGCCGAACCGGGGGGAAGACATACCCCGCGTAGGAGCCCCTGAATCAAGGGGTTGACGACCGCCGGAGTCTTGTCGGCCGCGGACCTACACTGACACGATGGAGTACGCCCTCTTGGGGTGGCCGCCGGACGGCCCCACGCTCCGCCTCGACCACCGCCGGTTCGCCTACGCTGGCAAGTTCGTGATGTCGACGACCGGGAAAGCCGTGGTCCGACGAACGGCGGCCAAGGGAGAGGGAAACGCAGAGGTGACGGCTGACACCCCACCGACCGCCCCCGACGGGGTGGCGTACGACACCGACGTGGTTGCAGCGGTCGCGTTCGACCCCGACCGGACCGACGGCCGGACGCTCCGGTTCCGGTATATTACCGTGCGGTCGGACCTGAAACGCGAGGGACTGGGGCCGCGGCTCGCTGCGTTCGTTGCGTCCCGGGCCGGCGAGCGGGGGTACGACCGGGTCGCCATCGCGGTCAACAATCCCTTTGCCTACGAGGCGATGTACAAGGCAGGGTTCGCGTGGACCGGCCGCGAGAGCGGGCTCGCGGAACTCGTGCTCGCTCGTCCCGCAGGGCCACTCGGGGACGCCGACCTGGATCCCGAGCGGTACCGCGCCGGACTGGACAGGTTCCGGGAACGCGACCTCGGCGACCCGGAGGCGTCCTTTCTGGCAGTCCGGACCGACGCCGACCCGCCGGCCCCGGTCGCGGGCCCCGACGGGGGCGACCCGACGGATCCGGACGCTTAATTCGGAGGGCGACCCAGATGGAGGTGATGGGAAACGCGGACCTCCGGCGCCTGGCGGCCATTGAAGACATCGGGTTCGATACGTTGGGCGGAAGCGTCGTCGCGGTCGACGCCCACAACTGGCTGTACCGGTATCTCACTACAACGGTGAAGTTCACCGACGCGCGGGCGTACACAACCGCCGATGACGAGGAGGTGGCGAACCTGATCGGCGTGGTCCAGGGGTTGCCGAAGTTCTTCGAGCACGACATCGTCCCCGTATTCGTCTTCGACGGCGGCGTCACGGAGTTGAAAGACGACGAGGTGGCCGAGCGCCGCGAGGCGCGGGAGCAGGCCGAGGAGAAACGCGCAGAGGCCGAAGACCGGGGTGACAGCGTCGCGGCCGCCCGACTCGAGGCACGAACCCAGCGGCTGACTGGCGTGATCCACGAGACCACGCGGGGGCTCCTCGAGCGTCTCGACGTCCCAATCGTGGAAGCGCCCGCGGAGGGCGAAGCCCAGGCGTCGTACATGGCTGCCCGCAACGACGTCGACTACGTTGGCAGCGAGGACTACGACACACTCCTCTTCGGCGCGCCGGAGACGCTCCGACAGCTCACATCCGCCGGCGATCCGGAGTTGATGGGGTTGGAATCCACCCTGGAACGCCACGGACTCACCCGCGAGCAGTTGGTCGACGTCGCGATCCTGTGTGGGACCGATTTCAACGAGGGGATCACGGGCGTGGGGCCGAAGACCGCGGTCGAGGCCATCACCGAACACGGCGACCTCTGGTCGGTACTCGACGACCGCGGGGTGTACATCGAGAGCGCCGACCGGGTCCGCGACCTCTTTTTGGACCCGCCGGTGACCGACGAGTACGACGTCAGGACCGACATCTCACCCGATATCGACGCCGCACGGGCGTACGTCACCGGGGAGTGGGGGGTTGCCGCCGACGAGGTCGAACGCGGGTTCGAGCGGATCGAGGCCGCAACCGTCCAGACGGGCCTCGACGACTGGGCCTGACACCGACGGGGAGACACCGACGGGGAGACACCGACGAGGTGACGCCGGTGACTCAAACGCGCGTTGGAGCTATCCGAACCCGTTTACCCTCGGCCGTGGTAGCGGGCATCGATGCGACGTCGAGCCCTCCTCGCGCTTGTCGCCTCCCTCGCCGGGGGGTGTCTGTCGGCGGGCCGGACACGAACCCCGACCGGGGCCTCGGAGGGGTTGCCGCCGACTGGTGACGGCGCCGCCCTGGGGTTCGACGCCGGCGACCCCTTCGCGCGACGGGCCGTCGGCAACGCCGCAGCCGCCGACAGCCACCGGATCGCGGTCTGGAACGACGACGCCGACCGGCGACCGATCCGTGTGCGTGTGCGGGAGGTCGGCGGTCCGGAACCCGCTGTGTCGGCCACGCCAACGTTTCCAGCCTATGGGACATTCAGCGTGACGGTGTTTCGGCCGGCGGACTACGTGCTTGAGGTCCGCGCCCCCGACGGGCCGGGCCGGGAACTCGGCGTCCGCCGGGGGTTCGTTGACTGCGACGATTCCGCCACCCACGTCGCGGTCCGGCCCGACGGGAGCGTCCGCGCGCGGGTCGTCTCGACGGGGCTGGGGTGTGACGCGGAGCAGGAGCCGGAGCCGGAGTAACAGCGCCACAGACGTCGCAGCCCCGACGACGCCACACGTCTCGGCCGACACCGACGCCATACCCGTCCGGGCGTCGCCGCAGTCCGTCCACCGCGTGCCGCAGTAGGTTTTTGTTCCGCCGTCGTGGATCACACCTATGCCTCGGCTGGGGATGGACCGATCGCGGCTCGCGTGGTGGATCCTGGGGTTCGTCCTCGCCGGTGCTCTCGTCTTCGTGCTCTACTCTTTCGTGGGCACCTTCGTTTTCGGGCTGTTTCTCTACTACGCAACCCGGCCGATCTACCGCCGGATCCGGGCCCGGATCCGTCCGCCGAGCCTCGCCGCCGCGGTCGCGCTGTTCTTGCTGGCGCTGCCCGCGCTGGTGCTGGTCGCCTACACCGGCGCCGTCGGCGTCAGCGAGCTGGTCAGGCTGACCAACGAGGGGCTGTTCGACCTCTCGCGATACCCGTTCACCGCCGACCAGCTCGCGGGGCTGACCGACTTCGAGGAACTCCTGCTGCTCGACCCAACCGCGGTGACGTTCGAACAGGTTCGCCGCGCGGTCTCGTCGCTGGGATCCGCGGGCGGCGCGGTGGCGTTCGTCGGGATCGGGCTGGTCCACCTGTTCGCTATGATCGCGCTGGCGTTCTACCTCCTCCGGGACGGCCGGGGCCTCTCACAGTGGTTCCGGGGCCGGATCGCCGACGACCGCGGTGTCATGGAGGCCTTCTTCGCGGGTGTAGACCGCGATTTTAACAACATCTTCTTTGGTAACATCCTCAACGCCGTTCTCACCGGGACGATCGGCGTCGTGGCGTACTCGCTTTTGAACCTGGTCGCGCCACCCCGGATCGCCGTTCCTGCGGCGGGGCTTGTCGGCCTGTTCGCCGGCGTCGCCAGCCTCATTCCGGTTGTCGGTATGAAGTTGGTCTACGTCCCGGTCACGGCGTATCTGGGGATCGTGTCGTACCTCGCGGACCCGAACACCCTCTGGTTCACCGCGACGTTCTTCGCAATGTCGTTTGTTGTCGTCGACACCATTCCGGATCTGGTCCTCCGGCCGTACGTCTCGGGGCGAAACCTCCACGTTGGGGCCGTTATGATCGCGTACACCCTGGGACCGCTCCTGTTCGGGTGGTACGGCATCTTCCTCGGACCGATCATCCTCGTCTTGGTCGTGAACTTTGCCCGACACGTCCTCCCGGTGTTGATCGCGCGGGAACCGCTGGTTCCGTACGCGGTTGACCCGGGCGTCATCGTCGGTGGAAACCCGGGAGCGCCCGGATCGGACACGCCCGAAGCGGCCGCGGAGGACACCGGAAGCGACGCGGGTCCCGACGACGGGTTCCAGTTCGGGTCGGGGTCGGAGCGGTCCGCAGACGGCACCGAGTAGGGCGCGGAGTCACCTGGCGGGAGGATGGCACGACTCGCCACTGTGGATCACTGACGTCGGCATTTCGATTGCGTGGGTGAGTCCTGCACACACAAGCCAGCGGTGTGCGAGACGCGGGTTCGCTCACGGACACAACTGCCGGATTTCGGACGGACAGCACGCGTTCGAGCGCCTCAACCGTGGATACTCACCCTGTGCGGGCTACAACGCGGCGAAGGGTATCGGTCTGAACGACCGCTGCTCGGCGCAACGGTTGCCGGGCAGAATCGCCCCGCAACGTGCGGGTGAATCGCAGGAGTGTGAAGGTGAACGGGGGTGACCGGGCTGCCGCTGGCGGCGGTCAGAACGGGAGTCCGCGCGGAAGCCTCGCGATCAGCGACGCGAGCGGCGACGCCGTGAGCGAGTCAGGAGAGGAGGTTCACAGAATGCACGCCGCATACCCCGGGGCCTGCCGCCGAGGCGACTCACGCGTCGATACCCTCGAAGGACACATCAACGTAGGTGCTCTCCCAATCTTTCCGGGCCGCGATCTCGCGCCGGCCGCGGCGGGTGAGGGTGTAGAAGTTGGTGCGCCGGTCCCGCTGTCCCTTGTCGATCAGCCCTTTGTCGACGAGGGTGTCGAGGTTGGGGTATAGCCGACCGTGGTGGATCTCCTTTTCGTAGTACTCTTCGAGTTCGTCTTTGACCGCGAGGCCGTGTGGCTCATCGAGGCCGGCGATCACGTACAGCAGGTCACGCTGAAATCCGGTGAGGTCGTACATCCGTTGTATCTAGTCCCGTTTCGGTGTTATCCAAAATAAACATATCGGACTGCTGTAGGTCTCTCGAGACTCGGTTGCGACGACAGCGGTCGGAATCGAACGGCGTATCGGTTCTGACGTGTCGGCTCGATTATACTGTCGGGTGGCAAGATATCGAGTCACAGGCGTGGCCACGGATATCCCAACACGGTCAGGTCGGGGTTTGGGTTCAATCGCTCCCGGGCCGTACCGGACCCGTGGCTCGCAAAACAGTCTGGTGCGTCCGGAAACGGGAGGCAGTCCGCGCAAAAAACGCGCGGACGACTGCCACCCTGAGTTGGTCCCCGCTGACGCTTCGGCCCTCCAGAACGAAGCGTCGTTTTCCGGTAGTTGATTACCTAATATAAATATGTCGAACTCGGGGAACGCACGACGCGTTTTTTTGGGTCCGGGCGGAATCGGCGGGTATGCGAATCCGTGGCTGCCGGCGGTGTCGGGACTGCGGGCGCGAGTGGTCGTACTTCGACACGGGGAGCGTGGCGTGCCCCGGTTGCGGGAGCCTCCGGAGCGTCGGAACGGGCGAGCGGCAGCGCCACACCGACGCGCCGGTTGACCTCGACCTCTCGGAGCACCGCGTTGCACTCGGTGATGACGCGGATGTGGGGAGCGTCGCCGACGAACTGAAAACGACCCTGCGCGACTACGTCCGCCAGCGCGGGTTCGTCCGCGGCGGCGACCTCCGGGCGGTCGACGACACGCTGCTGGCCGCTGCCGAACTCCTCCACGCGGTCGATGTCCTCGAGCGGATCCGCGGTGACCCCGACGAGGCGATTCAACTCTACGTCCTCGGCCTGCTGTCGGGGGCCGACGCCGGCGACCGCCCCGAGCCATCGGCGGTTCCGGACGCGATGGCGGACGCCCGGGGGCTCGCGTACGCCGAGGTGCTCGACCGGTTCTGCACGGACGTCGGCACGTGGCTCGATGAGTATCCCGACCCCGCTGCCGAGCGGGTCCGCAGGAGCCTCGACACCCACATCAGGCGGGTGAACGCGGTCTACGGCGACGTGCCGCCCGCGGAGTCGGAGGCGTTGGTCCGAGCGGCACGGGCGCTCGTGAGCTATCTCACGACCGACGACGAGGCGGCGCTTTCGACCGCCCGCGGGCGCCTCTCCGAGTTGGGGTGACACGAAGCGGCCGACTGACCCAACGGTTTTGCCCGCTCGGAGCCCACTCCAGCCGGATGCCCGACCGATTCGACCAACACGCGGTCCGTCACCGGATGAAACTCCTGCGCGAAAACGGCGACGTGACGCTCTATGAGAACCGCGACGGCGTCCGGTGTCCGGCGTGTGGCGACCCCTTCTCCCGGGTGCTTCTCACAGAGCGGCGCGCCCACTCGTTCGACCCCAGCGGGACCGGCCGCGTTTGCGTGACCCGCGAGGACGAGCGGCTGGTGGTTTGCGCGCACGACTCCTGACGCGGGGGCCGCGTCGCACCGCTCGCCCCGATCCCGCCGCGTCGTCCTCCGGGTACCACCACCGTCAGCGACGGACGGTGGGACAACGCACGTCGCGCGTGGAACCGAGAACTCGCTGACTTGACTGATACCACCACCCGACATCGATGTACGCGAACCCTTATTCACCCGCCGGCGACACGGGAAAGGTATGGACGCTGGCGAAGGCGGGGCGGCTGCGGTCTTCCGGGGACTCTTCGAGCTCACGCGCCCCGGGAACGTGGCTGCCGCCGGGGCATTGACATTCACCGGGTCGTTCGTCGCCAGCGGGTTCGGCGCAGCCGTCGCCCCTGTCGTCGCAGCCGTGGCCGCAACCGGCTTCGCGACCGCTGCGGGCAACGCGGTCAACGACTACTTCGACCGCGCCGTCGACCGTGTGAACCGCCCCGAGCGTCCGATCCCCCGCGGCGCGGTCACCGCACGAACCGCGCTGGTGTTCAGCGGACTGCTGTTCCTGGGGGCGGTCGTCGCTGCGGTGGCGCTCCCGCTCGCGGCCGTCGCGATCGCGGTGGCCAACCTGCTGGCGCTGCTCGCGTACACGAAACTGTTCAAGGGGCTGCCCGGTGTCGGAAACGTCGTTGTCGCGTACCTCACGGGGTCGACGTTCCTGTTCGGCGCGGCCGCAGTCGGACGCGTGGCGGATCCGGCGGCGGTCGTGTTGTTCGCGCTCGCGGCGCTCGCGACGCTCTCCCGGGAGGTCGTGAAAGATGTCGAAGACACCGAGGGCGACCGGGCTGAGGGGTTGCGGACGCTCCCGATCGTTGCGGGTGAGCGGACCGCACTGCGGGTCGGCGCTGCGGTGTTGGTGGCCGCCGTGGCGGCGAGCGCCATCCCCTACGCGATGGGAACGTTCGGCCCGGCGTACGTTGCGGTCGTCCTGCCGGCGGATCTGGTGATGCTCGACGCGATCCGGCTGTCGTTCACCGACCCGGGGGTCGCACAGCGCCGGCTCAAACGCGGAATGTTTCTGGCGGCGGTCGCGTTCATCGTCGGTCGGGCTGTCGGGGCAGTTGGGGGGGCCGTGTAACCGATTCCACCCCACTTCGCTCGGTCTGATAATCTCGCGCTTGAGGGAGGGGCTTTGATTCGGTCCTCGCCGTCAAGTGGCGCGACGGGGCGTTTCGTGCGCTCCGCCTCCCGAACGCACTTCGGGGTCGACGGACCCACCAGTTGGGGCCGGGCTACTGCGGCCCGTACTCCACAGCGCTTGTGGCCGCACAGCGTTACGCGGTAGCACGGACTGGGCTGTGAAAACGCCTGCGTCCAGCTTCGTAACGCGCTCCGCGCCTCCCTACGCCCTGGCTTCGCTCGGGCGTTGAGGAAGGGGGCTCCGCGCTACCGATTAGCTGACACCGGTCCCGCAGCCGTTGCTGACGGGATCAAAAAGAATATTATCGGTACCCGACATTGTGTAACCATCTAATGATTTCCGGCGAGTCGCCCCACCGAACGACCGACTTTTCTCCTCCAGCCGGCAGTCCGGCACCGAGGAACCCAGATGTATGACCTCGGTCCGGACCTCAACGAAGAGGTCCAACCGGGCACAAACGTACTGGTGAGCGGCCCGCCCCTCTCGGGGAAACGCTCGCTGTGTCTCGACGTCCTCGCATCGGGCACTGAGAAGGGTGAGGGGGCGATCGTCGTCACCACAAAAGACAGCGCCGACCGAGTGCTCGGTGATTTCAAAACCCGGACACCGTACGAGGACCGCCCGGTGGCCGTCGTCGATTGCGTCACTCGCCAGCAGGGTATGGCCGACGTCCGCGACGACGACCGGATCAAATACACCTCCTCGCCCGTTGATATGACCGGGATCGGAATCAAACTCTCTGAGTTCCTCCAGACGTTCTCCCGGGGCCAGGGGATCGAGCGCAACCGCGTCATGCTTCACTCGCTGTCGACGGTTCTCATGTACGCGGACCTCCAGACCGTGTTCCGGTTCCTCCACGTGTTCACCGGCCGGATCCAGAGCGTCAACGGACTCGGGGTGTTCGCCATCGACGAGAGCGCCCACGACGAGCAGACTATGAACACGCTGAAACAGCTGTTCGACGGGATTGTGACGACGCAGGAAGATGGTCCGCCGTCGGTCCGGCTCGCGGGCGACTAAAACCGTCGGCTCCCACCGCACAAGGGATGTCGACACCCCCGGGTGTCGACCCCCGCTACGCCGGGACACCCACCGGTACGACACGCCGGTCCGTGTGACCGACCGTCCCCTGGCGTGTGCTTTATACCGCGCCTCGACAAACGTAGAGTATGCCCCAGTGCGAGATGTGCGGCAGTGAGCAGTCGTCCCTGACGACAGTCAAGGTCGAAGGGGCCGAACTCCAGCTCTGTGACGATTGCAAGGAGTTCGGGACCGAGGTCCGCACTGAGTCGAGTTCCTCCGCCTCGACCAAATATTCGACGTCGAGTTCCGGCGGCAGCGGGTCCGGGTCGGGCGGCTCCGCCGGCTCCGGCGCGGGGGGCGGCGGGTCGAGCCGCCGGCGCCGCGACATGTTCGACGATATGGACGAGATCGTTGCCGAGTACGACCAGCGCATTCGGACGGCTCGGGAGTCCCGTGGCCTGAGCCAGGAAGACCTCGCGAAGGAACTCAACGAGAAAGCGAGTCTGATCCGGAAGCTCGAACGCGGCGACATGCTCCCTTCCGACGACGTCAGAACGAAACTGGAGACGGAACTCGAGATTTCGCTGATCGAGGGCGATGACGCCGACGACACCGAGTGGTCAGGCGACTCGTCGACGACGACAACCCTCGGCGACGTCGTCAAGCGAAAGGACTGATCCCGGAACGGGGTGGCCGCACCGCCGGACCGAACCGTATGAGCAACCTATTTTATCCCGTAGCGATCATACCGGATCGTGTTTATCCTTGTCAATCTCAAGGCGTATCCGTGCGACCCGATCGAGGTCGCGGCCGCGGCTCGGGACGTGGCGGCGGCGTCGGGTGTCCGGATCGCCGTATCGCCGCAGGCTGCCGACATCGCCCGCGTCGCCGACACCGGCGTCGAGACCTGGGCGCAGCACGTCGGTCCCAACGGGGTCGGAAGTCACACCGGCAGCACACTCGCCGAACCCGTTGCCGACGCCGGGGCGGCCGGAACCCTGATCAACCACTCCGAGCGCCGGCTCCGACTCGCGGACATCGACGGCGCGGTCCGTGCCGCCGAGCGCGCGGGGTTGGCGACCTGCGTCTGTGCCAACAACCCCGCACAGATCGGCGCGGCAGCGGCGCTGGGCCCCGACAGCGTCGCGGTCGAGCCCCCGGAGTTGATCGGCGGCGACGTGTCGGTTGCGACTGCGGATCCGGGGATTGTCGAGGACGCAGTCGCCGCCGCGGCCGACGTCGACGAGTCGGTCGAGGTGTACTGTGGCGCAGGGATCTCCTCGGGCGCGGACGTCGAAACCGCCGGGGAACTCGGCGCGTCGGGCATCCTGCTCGCATCCGGCGTCGCGAAAGCCGACGACCCGCGCGCGGCGCTGGAGGCACTGGTCGAGCCACTGTGACCGCCACCCTCTCCAACGGAGCCACCGGATGACGCTGCGACGGTTCCTTGACGACGTCGACAACCCGGATCGATCGCTGGTCGTGATCAACCGGCAGGCACCGGAGCCGGTCCAGCGCACGCTGGAGAAGATGTTCAATGGGCAGCCGGTGTCGGTCGAGGAGGTCGACATCCCGACCGAAAGCGACGACCAGGTGCTCGTGGTCGAAGACGGGGCCGTGATCGCGCGGTCGCCGCTCCGGGAACTCCAGGACGCCATCCTCACGGTCAACTCCGACCTCTTCATCACCGGCACTCGACAACTCGAGGAGGTCGACCTCCCCGACGCGCTGCGGGAACTGGATGAGCTTCCCTTCTTCCTCCGCGGCTACCCGGAGGCCCACTCCGAGAAGCTCCTCTTGATACTCGTCTCTCGGTACATCGAACGGGTCGCGTGGGAGCACCACTCCGGGACGCTCCGGACGTCGTTCCAGTCGCTCGACCGGATCGAAGACGAGATCGGCACCAATCAGGTGTACCGCCGGCTCGATGACTCCCCTGTCGACGTGCACGTCTACGGCACACCCGGGTGGGAGCCGCCGCCGGAGTCGACGGTCACGATCCACGCGGGCTACGAGCAGGACTTCGTGGAGTCGTGGTTCGTTGTCTACATGCCCCCGGACGGCGAGGACGGCCACGTGGCGCTTCTGGCCTTAGAGGACGGCCCCAACGAGTGGAGCGGATTCTGGACCTACCAGCCTGAGAAAGTCGAAGCGCTCGAGGACTACATCACCCGGCGGCTGTGAACACTCCCGGCCTCAACCGGCGTGAACACTCACCGCCAGACGGCCACCGTTACTCCGAGCCGGCTTCCGCGCCCGTCGGTTCCGAGTTCGCCCCCGGCGCCGGCTCCCGGCCGGGCGGTGCCGCGGCTTGCGTGTCCGCCTCGCGTCTGGCGCCGGCGGCTACAGTGTCGCCGTCGCCGGGGGCGAACTCGGCTTCGACGGCGGCGGCCACCGCCCGCAGTTCGCCGGCCTCAAGCCGGTCGGCGAACTCCTCGCGAACCAGCCCGGGGAGGGCGTAGGCGTACCGCCCGCGACCCACGTGCTCGACGAAGCCCGCGCGTCGGAGCAGTCGGTTCTGGCTGTACGCCAGGCGTGTGTCCCCGACCTCGCCTGCGGCGACGTGGGCGTCGACGGGGTCGCACGCGTCGACTTCTCGATAGAACGCCAGCATTCGCTGTGCCGCGTCGGGTAGCGACGCCACCACGCCGCGGAGCCGGTCGATTACGTCCGCCCGTCCGGTGAGGTTGTCGGTGGCTCGGTGGGCGCGCTCGGGGGCGACGTCCGCGCTCGTTTCGGCGTCGGCCGCCTCGGTGTCGTGGCCGGGATACGCCTCGGCGGCCGCGGCGGTGACGGCCGCCTCGGCGTCGGCATCGGTCTCGGTCGCCCCGGGTCCATCCGCGGTGCCGGTGTCGGAAGTCGCCGCCTCGCTGACCGCGTCTCCGGACGCGTCCGCGTCGCCGTACTCGTCCAGCGTCGACGTGCCGGTCTGAGAGTCGTCGGAGCCCCCGACGGCCGCTGTGTCGGCGTCGACTTCGTTGCCAACGCCCCGGTACGGCGCGTTGGCCGTCCGGAACATGGCTTGGGCGAACCGGTCGGCCATGCGGGAGAGGTCCCGCGCCTCCTCGAGTTCGCGTTCGAGCTCTCTGATCGCGGCGTCCTTCTCGTCGAGTTCCCGGCGCAGATCCGCGATCTCACTTTCCCGTCGAGCCTGCGAGTCGGAGATCGTCTCGAGTTCGGACACCAGATCGCCGTCGATCGATTTCAACTCCGGCCGCTCGAAATCCTCCAGCCCGGGGGTCGCGCCCGCGTCGAACGTCCGCTTTTTGTGGAACTGCACCCGGCGGAGCGACCCCGACCAGTCGGTGGCGAGAAACGCCTCGCCGTCACCGAGCCCCTCGACTGCGTCGGCGTACGACGACCCGAGGATCCGGCCGACAACCTTGGTGTCATTGTCCCACGTGAGTCGGTGCCACACCAGCCAGTCACACTGGGTGATGAAATCCTTTTTGACGTCAGCGGGGCGCTGGGAGATCCCCACGATCCCGAGGCCGTGTTTCCGGCCGCGCTTCCCGATCTTGATGAGCATCTGCCCCGCCTCGGTCATCCCGCCGCCCTCGGGGAGGTATTCGTGACACTCCTCGACCAACAGCAGGAAGGGCTTTTTGAGCTTTTTTTCCTTCGCAAAGAGGCTCTTTGCGACCTCGGTGAGGAGCTCTTGGGCCTCGTCGTCGTCGAGGTACCCCGACACATCCAGGATGATGGGGACGTTCTCCTCTAAAGCGAGCGCCGCGATCTTCTCGGCGTGTTCGGGGCTGACGACGATGTCACACTCCTCGTCGGCGCCGGCGTGCAACAGCTCGAACTGCTCTTTTAATCCGTAGTACTCGCCGTCGGTGTCGACGATGAGCACCGGGAAACTCTTGTCTAAGAGGCTCTCGATCATCACCGACGCGGTGTTCGACTTCCCCGACCCCGACTTCCCGGTGATGAACCCCCGTCCGGTGAGGATGTCGACAACGGGGAGGTCGACCGGTGCCCCGGGGTCGTCTGCCCCATCGCCGCCCGGGCCGTCGCTGACGTTCGCGACGGCGATCGTCTCGGTGTCCTCTGCCATACACGTGACAGGCACCCCCTTCGACATAAACCATCGGCACGCCCGACGCCGCACACAGTGTCGAGCGGTTGGCCTCACGCGGAGCCCGAACGGTACCGGACGAATCGCGGAGAAGAGCGGTCGTTGGACGCGAAGAATCCGGGGTACTGTATTGGTGTGTCCGAAGGCCCTATTCCTGCGGCGTTGATACGGTGATACAGGAATGGTTGGAGACGATTTGGATCGGAGTCTGGGGCTCTACCCGACAATGATGATCAGCATCGGCGCGATGATCGGCAGCGGAATCTTCGTGTTGCCGGCGTTGGGGTATAAGAAGGCCGGACCGGCAGTGATCGCCGCGTACGTGCTGGCGGCGCTTGTCGTCCTGCCGGCGGCGCTGTCGAAAGCCGAGATGGCGACGGCAATGCCGGAGTCCGGTGGTACCTACCTCTACATCGATCGCGCGCTGGGGCCGCTGTTCGGGACCATCGCTGGGATCGGCGCGTGGTTCTCGTTGGTGTTTAAGAGCTCTTTCGCCCTGGTCGGCCTCGGTGCGTACCTCCTGCTCTTCGCGCCGCTGGCGCAGGGGGCGGTTGTCCCCGTCGCGCTCGCGCTCGGCGCCTTGGTCGTGGTTCTCAACGTCTCGGGAACGAAACTCAGCGGCCAGATCCAGGCGATTATCGTAACGCTGGTGGTGATAAGCCTGGGTGTATACACCGTCAACTCCGGATTCGCGCTGGATACGGCCCGGTTTGCCCCGTTCTCGACGGACGGGCGCATCGGCGTGGTCACCGCCGCGGCGTTCGTCTTCGTTTCCTACGCGGGCGTGACCAAAGTCGCAAGCGTCGCCGAGGAGGTGAAGGATCCGGGCCGGAACCTCCCGCGGGCCATCCTGGGCTCGATGGCCATCATGACCGTCCTCTACGTCGCCGTCGTGAGCGCGGTCGTGGGGCTGAGCGACCCGGATACCCTGAAGACCGGCGGTCCCGGCGGCACCGCGTCGCTCACCCCGATGGCGGACGGCGCGGGTGCACTCCTCGGCGGGTTCGGTGTCCTATTCATCTCGGTCGTCGCAGTGGTCGCGCTGACGAGCATGGCCAACGCCGGGGTGCTGTCTTCGTCCCGGTTCCCGCTCGCGATGAGCCGCGACAACCTGTTGCCGCCGGGGCTCAGCCGGATCGACGCCCGGTTCCGGACCCCGCGGAACGCGGTGCTTCTCACCGGCGCAGTGCTGCTTCTACTCATCGCGTTTGTCCCGGTTATCGAACTTGCGAAACTGGCGAGCGCGTTCCAGATCCTGGTCTTCTCGGTGATCAACGCCGCGCTCGTGGCGTTTCGCGAGGCCGACATCCCCTCGTACACGCCCGAGTTCGAGGCGCCCGGTTACCCCTACGTCCAGGTTTTCGGCTTCCTCGCCGGGTTGGGGTTGCTCACCCAGATGGGGACGCTCCCGATCCTCGGGGCCGCCGGGATCATCGCCGGAAGCGGGCTCATCTACGCCGTCTACGGCCGCCACCGAACGGACCGCACCGGCGCGATCGACACGATCCTCCACGGTCGCCGCGGGGAAACCGACGACGGGCTGGCGCCGACCGACCCCGAGTGATGCTCCGCCCGGTCGCTCTCGGAGCCCGACATCCGGACCGGGGACGGGGAACCGGTCCAAGCCGGGATCCGAAGCCCGTACGCCTCGGTCGGCCCGGAGGACGTGTCGGTGTCCTCGCGCGCCACCGGGGTGGTGGTGGCGCTCGGTGACGGGACGAACGCCTTCGAGGTGGTGGTGGGGGCGGACGCCCGGCTACTCTCACGCCGCCTGGTAGTCCCGCCGAACCACGATCACCGGGTCGCCGGTCTGGTTTGCGATCCGGTCGGGGAGCGTCCCGAACAGCCGGTCTCTGATCCGCGACGCCGCGTCGTACATAACCACTGCATCGTAGTCGGCCGCGGCCTGCAGGATCTCTTCGTCGTGGTTTTGCCCCTCCACGATCCGCGTGTCGACCAGATCGGTGTCCAACCCGGCGTCGGCCAGCCCCTCGTGGGTCTCCGCGAGGATCGTCTCCCCCTCCTGGATCGACTCCTTGCCCTCCGCGACGTGGAACAGGGTGATCTCCCGTGTAGAGGACTCGCACAACACTTCGATGAACTCCGGCAGCCGGGAGAACTCCGCCGAGGCCGGGATCGGAACCAGGATCCGATCGATCCCCTCAGTCGGGGCTGGGTCGAGTTCTGCGGCACACTCCTCTTCCAATATGACACGGTTGATCGCGTCTGCCCGGGTTTTCCCGAACACGAGCCTGGTCCTGACCGACAGGCTCCGTTCCCGGAACGGCGCCGCCACTTCAGCAAGTGCGGCCTGTGCGTCCGCCTCGAACTGGTCGCGGGCCATCTCGGTCGGCGTCTGCTCCGGCACCTGGAAATGACCCATCGCGACGATGTCGAGCGGTGCCAAACTCTCGACCAGCACGTCGGAGATCGGCTCCGGATCCGGTAGCTCGAAGGGCACGAGGATGGTGTCGCCCATACTCTGACATGGTGCACCCGGCCCAAAACGGTTGCCGTCGGGACCCGACGTCGGCCGCCGTTGATCGACGCTACGTGTCGGTGTCGAACTGGTCGAGCGACGACTGGCCCGACGCCCCCGGACCCGACGCGTCGGCAGACCGGTCCGCGTCGGCGCCCCCGGACGCCGGGCGGTCGCCGTCGTGCTCGGCGTCGACGCCGTCGGGGCCCCCAGTGTCCCACCCGGCGAGCCGTGCCTGCTCACCCGACGCAAACGAGAGGTTCGATACCCGGACGCCGACTTTCCGTGCGGGTTCGCCCTCGAACTCGGACAGCAGCTCCAGGGCGACCTCCTCGACCAGGTCCGGTGCGTCAACCGGGCCCGACAGCGACCGCTCGCGGGTGTTGGTGTCGTACGGCGGAACCACGACCTTGATCCCGATCGTCCGGTACATCGCGCCGCGGTTGCCGGCGCGCGCGGCGACGTCCGACGCCAGCGCCGACACGGTTTCGCGCTTGCCGTCGTCGTCGGCGGGCTCGGCGAACGCCGACTCCCGGGAGAGGCTCTTCGGGCGCCCCGTGGGTGTCACCGCCCGGTCGTCGACGCCGCGGGCCCGATCGCGGAGTTCCGGCCCCCGAGAGCCGAACGCCTCGCGAAGCGCTGCGGGGTCGGCCGCCGCGAGGTCAGCGGCGGTATCGACCCCCATATCAGCCAGCCGGTCGGCGGTCACGGGGCCGATGCCGTGGACCACCTCAACGGACAGCGGCGCCAGGAACGACGCGACCGCGCCCGGTTCGACCACCACCAGCCCGTCGGGTTTGTCGTGATCGGCGGCCACCTTCGCCGCCGACATGTTCGGCGCGACCCCCACGCTCGCGGGCACCCCGACCTCCTCGGCGATCCGGCCCTTGACGTGCCGGGCGTACCCCTCCGCGAGCGTCCGGCTGCCGTCGTTGACATACCGCCACGCGGTCCGGTCGGTCACGTCGAGGTACGCCTCGTCGATGCTCACTTTCCGGACGACGTCGGCACACTCGGTGAGGATCTCCGCGATCTCCGCGGCGACCGACTGGTAGTACTCCAGGTCGACCGGGCGGTAGTGGCCGTGCGACTCGCCCTCGGGCGGGTTGGCGTCGACCGTCGCGTCCACAGCGGAGTCGTGGTCGGCCCGCGGCAGCGCCTCCAGCGCCTGCGAGATGGGCTGGGCGCTCTCGACACCGTGATCGCGGGCCTCGTAGCTCGCGGTGGCCACTGCGCCGAAGGTTTCTCCGGGCTCATACCCCATGCCGACGATCACGGGCTCGCCGCGGAGCGCCGGCTCCCGGAGCCGTTCGCAGGACGCGTAGAAGCAGTCCATATCCACGTGGAAGACGATCCGATCGGGATCGGGGTCGTCGATACCGGGGAGAGTTCTGCCGCTCATACACGTGGCGGAGACAGCGGGCGGTCGGTGTGCGGGTTCGGTGGGGTCATCGGACGGCCGGACCGCGACGCGGCGGACGAGCCACAATATGCAGGCGACCCACTATACGCTTCGGAAACCAGGGTGGAAGTGGAGTGGCAGGGTGGAGAGCGGCTGCCGCCGACCGAACTACTTCAGCCGTTCTTGGAGGAACGACGGGTGGGCGGCGGTGATCCCCTCGACCGACAGGAGAGTCTCGGAGATCACGTCGCCGAGCGCGTCGCCGTCGGCCGCGCGGACCTCGGCCATGAGCATGTGGTCGCCGGAGGAGGTGTACAGCGACTCGACCGCGGCGAGGGCTTTGAGCTCGCGTGTCGCCTCCACGTACCGCTCGGAGGCGACGTCGAGGCCGACCAACGCGATCGACGTTTCCGAGAGTTTCTTCGGGTCGACGTCGGCGGAGTACCCCACGATGAGCCCCTCTTCTTCCATCTTCCGGATATACTTCCGTACCGTCGGTTTCGACACGTCGGCCCGGTCTGCGATCTCGGCGTACGATGCCTGGGCGTCCTCCTCCAAGATACCGAGGATCCGCCCCTCCGTCGATGTGACTTCCATACCCTAACTTTCGTGTGGCGGAAAAAATACCTTCCGAACCTGAAAACTGCGATCCCGACTGCCCTGTCGGGGAGCACACCTCACACGCATATTCGTTTTGGCGTCTACAACCCCGTCTGGAGCGGCAAGAGTCACTCGCGACGCTCGCCGGCGACTCCACCCGACCCGGAGGGGCTTCCGGGGCCCGTGAACCGACCTACCCCACTTCGCTCACCCCATACTGGGTTCGCTCGTTGAGGGTATCGTCAGAAGCGAAGCTTCTGACTGCTACCCAGAAATCGTGATTTCTGGTGATGGGGCTTTGGTGTAAACTCCCAGCAGTCAATCGCCAGCAATCGGCTGGTGATTCTCGCCGGTCAACGTCACCAGAACGCGACGTGTTCTGGTCGGCTCACAAGAGCGGAGCTCTCGTGAACGTCTCACCAGCTATAGTCTGCCTGCCAATTACCGAGCGCGCGCTCGTGTGCTCCAAACCCGACGGTCCGACGCCGGTCACTCGATGACGGGATCGACGCCGATCGTCACCGCGACGCCTTCGACGTCCCACTCCTCGACGAGTTCCCACTCGCCGTCCGCTGGCTTCTCGCCCGTGAACTCGCGGCTTCGGGTCTCGCTCGCGACGTACTCGCGGTGGCGGTCCACGAGTCCGGCCACCCGGTCGTCAGCGACGTCAACGGCGGTGTCGATCTCGCTTTCGACATCGAGATCCAGGCGCTTCCGCATCTCTTGTATTCGCCGGACCACATCCCGGGCGTACCCCTCGGCCTCAATGTCCTCTGTGAGTTGGGTGTCGACGTAGACCGTGCCGCCGTCAAACTCCGACGCGGAGACGTGCGCGGGCGGTTCGGCCTCGTAGCGCACCATCTCGTCGGTCAACTCGTGGATCTCGCCGTCGACGTCGACGCCGCCGTCGCCGTCGCCGTCGAGTTCCGCGCGGGTCTTCCCCGTGACGGCGTCCATAACGCGTTGGGCGTCGGCGCCGAACTCGGGGCCGATCACGCTCATCTCCGGGACCGCGCGCTCGATCAGTTCGTCGAACTCGGAGACGACTTCGATGGATCGGGCGTTGACGCGGTCGGCGAGCAACTCCGCCAGCGACTCGACGCCGTCGGCGACGGTGCCGTCGTCGCTTGCGACCACGACCCGCTGAACCGGCCACCGGAGCTTCCGGCCGCCCTGCTGGCGGGCGTTCGCCGCGGCCTCTTCGACGTCTCTGAGGACACCCATCCGGCGTTCGAGGTCCGCGTCGCGGCGGCCGCTGTCAGGTTCGGGGTACGACAGCGCGTGAACGCTTGTCGCGTCCCCGTCGAGTATCTGGTACATCCGCTCGGTGAGATACGGAGTAAAGGGCGCCAGCAGCCTGATCGACTCGTCAAGGACGGTCGAAAGCGTGGCGTAGGCCGCGCGTTTGGCGTCGGAGTCGGCTTCCTCCCACATCCGCTCGCGGATCGCCTTGATGTAGAACCGCGAAACGTCCTCGGTGAGGAACGAAAGCACCGCGTTGAGACCATCGGAGATCCGGAACTCCTCGAGGGCGTCGTGTGCTTCGGCCTCGACCGACTGGAGTCGGGAGAGCACCCACTCGTCGACCACAGTGCGTTCGCCGTCGTCAAGAGAGGCGTCGGCGGGGTCGTAGCCGTCGAGGTCCATATACGGCAGCGGGAACCGGAAGACGTTCCAGAATATGTTGAGCGTCGACTCCATGTCCGCGAGCCCATCCCACTCGAAGGAGAGATCGACGCCCTGCTGGTCGTGACTGAGGAGGTACGCCCGCAGGGGGTCGCGGCCGGCGCGCTCGATCGCCTCCTCGGGAGTGACGATGTTGCCGAGGGACTTCGACATCTTCCGGCCGTCCTCGTCGTTGACGAACCCGTGCATCATGACCTGTTCGTACGGTGTCTGCCCCGTGGCGGCGGTCGACATCCCCAACTGTGACCAGAACCACCCGCGGGTCTGGTCGTGGGCTTCGACGATGAAGTCCGCGGGCCAGAGGTCGTCGTAGGCGTCGGTCTCGGAGGGGTAATCGAGCGTGCCCCACGACGCCACCGAGGAGTCAATCCACACGTCGAAGACGTCCGGGACCCGCTCGTAGGTCTTCCCGTCTTCGGTGATGGTCAGCGGGTCGACGGAGGGGCGGTGAAGGTCGATCCCGTCGGGGTTGACCGCCTGGTCGGCGCGCTCGGCGAGTTCCTCACGCGTTCCGATCACGATCCACTCGCCGTCGTCGGCCTGCCAGATCGGCAGCGGGATCCCCCAGTAGCGCTGCCGGGAGATGTTCCAGTCGGGAGCGTCGGCGACGAAGTCCCTGAACCGATTATCGCGGGCCCACTGCGGGTACCACTCCGAGTCGTCGATGTTGTCCAACAGGTCGTCTTTGATGTCGGTGACTGTAATGAACCACTGGTCGGTCGCCAGGAAGATGATGTCGGTGTCGCACCGCCAGCAGTGGCCGTAGCGGTGCTCGTGGGTCCCCGACGCGAGCAGCGCGTCTGCCGCCCGGAGATCAGCAATGATGTCGTCGTTGGCGTCGCGCACGAAGGTCCCCGCGTAGTCGCCGGCGGCGTCGGTGAACTCCCCGCGGCCGTCGACGGGCACGAAGACGTCGAGCCCGAGTTCCTGGCCGCGGGCGAAGTCCTCCTGGCCGTGGCCGGGCGCGGAGTGGACCAGTCCAGTCCGGTCGGCCTCGACGTAGTCGGCGGTGTAAACCTCGCCTGCGCCCTCGAAGTCGCCGTGTTCGGTCACCCGATCCGCGAGCGGGTGGTCGTACGCCCACCCGACGAGGTCTGCGCCCGCGTACTCGTCGACGACCTCGTAGTCCGCGTAGCGTCCCTGCTTCAGCACGTCCTCGACGCAGGGTTCGGCGATGTAGAGGAGTTCGCTCTCTCGCGGCTCCCCGCCGCTCGAACTGTCCGAGGCGCTCCCCGCCTCGCTGTCGCCATCCTTCTCCGCACGGACAGCCTGATACGTCATCTCGCCGTCGACCGCGACGAAGGTGTTCGCGGGGATGGTCCACGGCGTGGTGGTCCAGATCACCAGGCTGCCTTCGCGACCCGACAGCGGGAACTTCACGTAGATCGACGGCGACGTGATCTCGTCGTACTCCACCTCGTTTGCGGCGATGGCGGTCTGACACCGCGGGCAGTAATTAACCGAGCGTTTGCCCTGTTCGACCAGCCCTCGGTCGTCGACCCGCTGGAACGTCCACCACGCGGCCTCCATGTATTCGGGCGTGATGGTCTCGTAGGGGTTCTCGAAATCCATCCAGGCGCCGATTGACCGGAAGTCCGCGTCCATCGCCTCCCGGTTGCGCACCGCGAACTGCTTGCACTCGTCGATGAACGCCTCGATGCCGTACGCCTCGATGTCGCGTTTGGTCTCGAAGCCGAGTTCCTCCTCGACTTTCACCTCGATCGGGAGGCCGTGCATGTCGTAGCCGGGCCGGTCGGTCACCCGGTGGCCGGTCATGCGCTTGTACCGGATGATGGCGTCTTTCAGCGTCTTGTTCCACGCCGTCCCCAGGTGCATCTGCCCGGAGGTATAGGGCGGCCCGTCGACGAAAAAGAAGGCCGGGTCGTCGGCGTGGGCCGCCTTCGTCGCCTCGTAGGCGTCTGCGTTGTCCCAGTACGCCTCGACCGAGGGTTCGACCTCACTGGGCGCGTACTGGTCGTCGACTTCGTCCATACAGGTGACCTACCGACGAACGTATATGAAATCCGTGGAACCGCGACGATACTGTGTCGGATTCCTCCCACTGCTAAACAGTGGTTGCTGAAGTAGCGGTTGTAACACATTCGTGAGCTTCTCTCACGAGTCCTACGTCTCGTGCACCGGGTGCACGTCAATCTAAGTGCCGATCCCGCCTGGCTGTCCAGACGTACGACGCCAAATCAGCAACCACTGTAAAGCCGTGGGCTTCCTCCTTGCATCCATATGAACGACTGTGGAGTCGACACCGGGCGCAACCCTTTCAGGCTGCCCGCCGAACCGAGTGGTATGAGCCTGGATGTGCCAGTCCCCGAACCCCCCGAACTGGAGGAGATCGACCCCAACGAGTACGAGGACGCGGAGGTTGTGGGCGACACCGACTACAAGCGCCAGGAGATCGAAGGGCTCCTCCACGACGGCGCGTGGCGGGAGGCGTTTCTGGCGTGGGCGGAGCGTACCGACCTCGACAAGGCGGACTTCGACATCATCACCGACCTCGATATGATCCAGCAGTTCGACTTCTTCTGGGACTCCTTCGCCGAGCGTGTCGGCTACCACGCGCCGGGCATCCCCGAGGACTGGAAGGAGCGGAACTACCACCCCGACCTCGACTCGTGGGGGTCGGTTTCGGGGATCAACGCCGGGTTGACGGAGCTGGGACAGCTCGTCTGTGAACTCCTGAAAGACGACTACATCGAGTGGGAGACCGAGTACGAAGCCCCCGACGACCTCCCGGATTTCGGGTGAGTTGGGGAGTCAGCCCCGCAGGACCGGCCTACCGACCGCCGAACTCGTCGAAATCGTCGGAGTCACCCGTCGGCCCCGCCTCTCCGGGGCCGTTGTCGAGGTCGAACCGCTCCGGTGGCTGGCCCGCCTCATCAACCACGGCGTCGGAGACCTCGATCGGACACTCCACGCGAACGGCCAGGGCGATGGCGTCGCTGGGGCGAGCGTCGAAGACGAACGGGCGTGGTTCACCGTCCTCGTACCGCTCGGCGTCGACCTTCGCGTAGAAGGTGCCGTCGGCGATATCGTCAATACGGACCCGGTCGATCGCGCCGCCGAACTCGGTGAGCACGTCGACCAGGAGGTCGTGTGTCAGCGGGCGCTCGAAGGGCTCCCCGGAGATCGCGAGTTGGATTGCGCGGGCTTGGTCGCCGGTCACGACGATCGGGAGGGACTCAGAGCGCGCCGCGAGGACGACCGCGGGGACGTTTTCGCCGTCGGCGTCGACGCCCACAGCGATCCCTTCGACTTCCGCGGGGTGGTTCATACACTGACCTACTGCTCCCGGGTACGAATAGGTACGGGGGACCGGACCCGTCGACGACGAGCACGGTCTACCGCCGCTGCCGGACGGTCCACACCGCGAGCCACGCCAGGAGGACGGCTAAGCCACCGAGAAACACCAACAGCCCCGGCGGCGGGCCGGTCGAGGCCGCCGTCTGTGTCGCGACGTCCGCCGTCCCGACCGCGCCGCCACCGGCGTCGCCGCCCCCGCGGGCGACGAAGGGTGCCCCACCGAGGAGGTACTGCGTGAGCAGGCTCGCGATTCCGACAACCCCGAGACCGCCGAGTAGCCGGCCGAGTATGTCCGACACCCCCGCGGTCTCATCACCGTCGGCAGCGACAACCACGAGCGGGCGGTCGGCGGGAGCGTACACGTCCATCTCGCGACCCTTCTCGGAGTAGACTGTGTCAACCACCTCGATCACGCCCGCCGATTCCAGGCGTTCGAGGTGGTACTGGGCGTTCTGCAGCGAGGTGTCCACCGACTCCGCGAGCGCAGCGGGGTTCGTCGGTTCCTCGTGGAGGGCGGCGAGTATTCCGCGGGCGGTCGTCGAGGACAGGGCCGACAGCAGGTCCTCGGCGTCGTCGTCGTCGAGTCCGACCACCCGAGGGGAGGCGTCGACCTCGGGTTCGGAGCGGGAGGGTAGTAGCCGGGCCATCGCTCGCGTTTAGTGCGGGGATCAACACAAACCTGTTGTTTCCGGCGGGACAGAGCCGTCCCGCCGGTCGCTCCGCAATACACTTGCCACGGGGTCACCTACCGACGTGTATGTACGTCCGGGACGCCAAAAATCGGGACGAGGTCTGGTTACTCGAACAGGTTGCGGAGGCGGAACTCGAGGACCCCGCGTTTCGGTCCCGGGACTACGTGATCGCCCTTGACGAGGAGACCTCCCGCAAGGCTGGGTTCGGGCGGATCCGCGTCCACACCGGCGACACACGGGAGTTCTGCGAACTCGCGTTCGTCTATACCCTCCCGCCGTGGCGACAGCAGGGTGTCGGCGCCCACATCATCGAGCGACTGGTCGCGGAGGCGGGCGACAACGGCCACGGGACGGTGTACACGTTCACCCGACAGCCCGCGTACTTCACCCCGTTCGGCTTCGACCCGCAGGACGCCGCCGACCTGCCGGAACCGGTGACCGACCGGCTGGAGGCCGTCCGCGAGGAGCGCGGCGACGACGTCATCGCGCTGGGTGTTGCTCCTGACGAGTTCACCGTCCCCGAAGAGTTTCGCGAGCGATTCAAGACCGCGGCGCCGGCGGACGACCCCGAGAACGGCGAAACCGTCGAGGTGACAGCCGAGGATTTCGGAATCGACCCCTCGGAGGCGACCTACAAGTACGACACCGGGAGCTGAGTCGTCGACGCAGCCGCTCCCGCCGTATCGTGTCGTAAGTCAGGTCCGGTCGTCGAGGAAGTCTGTGCTGAACACGATGTATGCGAGGACGCTGCAGAACAGGATCGGCGGCAGGAGGGCAAACGCCCACAAGGGTTCGATCCCCCACTGGAGGATGAGCACGACGTTCCCGAGTCCGAGTGCGAGAAACGGCGCCACCGCGATCACCGCGCGCTTCCGGTTTCTCCCCCCCGAATCCGACTGCAGCGGCGCGTTCGGGTCGAACTCGTCGTCGGCGGACTCGGTGTGCTCGTCGGCCGACATAGGGGACGACATACCCGAACGTGCGTGCCCGAACGGCAAAAACACCGCGTTCGTCGTGGGGGCGGTCACTCCGCCCGGGAGCCGCCTTCGACCCGCGAGGCGAGTTCGACCAATCCGAACAGCCCGCCGAGGAGCCCGGTCGATACCACGACCCCGTAGAGCGCGAGCGCGCCGGGTGTCACGGGGACCGTGAACCCCGTCCCGAGCACCGCCGCGTCGCTGAGTTCGCCGTTACTCCCGACGAACCACCCGAGCCCCCCCGAGATCACGATCACGGTTACGCCGACTGCGAGCAGGATCCGCCGGCCGAGTCCGGGGGTACCGGTCGGTTTCGCCGTCTCCCCGTCGGTAGCTGTGCCGGTATCACCGTCGCTGTCGGTCTCCGAGTGCACACCTGAGGTAGGGGCGGGGACGGATTTGTCGTTGTTGGTCGCGTCGGCCGTCGCCAGCAGACCACCCGGCCGCGCGAGCAACGGCAAGCTACAAGCGGTCGCCGACCCAACTCACGGCGATGACAGACGAGTTGGTCGATCGTGCCCGCGGGGCGCTCGGGGCCGCGTACGTCCCGTACTCCGAGTACAGCGTCGGCGCGGCGCTCCGGACCGCCGACGGGTCGGTGTACACCGGATGCAACATCGAGAACGCCAACTACTCGAACAGTCTCCACGCCGAGGAGGTCGCCGTCGCTGCGGCGGTCGCGGAGGGCCACCAGTCGTTCGATCGGATCGCGGTCTCGTCGGGCGCCCGCGACGGAGTGACACCGTGTGGGATGTGCCGGCAGACGCTCGCGGAGTTCGCCGACGCCGACCTCCCGGTCGTCTGCGACGAAGGCGACGGCGGGACGACGACGTACACCCTCGGGGAGTTGCTCCCGGACACCATCTCGACAGACACGCTGTCGGCGGCCGCCGACGCGCGCGACGCTGGGGGCGGGGAGCCGTAGTCGGCGCCCCCTGTCGTCAGCGCCACCAGCGTGTACGCCCGACAGGCTATTGACCTACGGTGCCGACTACGGGGGTATGAGCGACAGCGAAGACCCGAGCGACGAGGTGCAGTACCACGTCGCGGTCGGCCCCGACGACGTCGCCGACGCCGTCCTGCTGCCCGGCAACCCCGAGCGCGTGGACAAGATCACCGCGCTGTGGGATGGGTACGATGAGCGGGCCGAACACCGCGAGTACCGGACCGCGACGGGCACCTACGAGGACACCCCGATCTCTGTCACCTCCACCGGGATCGGGAGCCCCTCCACGGCCATCGCGGTCGAGGAACTCGCCCGCGTGGGCGTTGAGACGTTCGTGCGGGTGGGGTCCTGCGGCGCGATCCAGCCCGAGATGGACGTCGGCGACCTGGTGATCACCGCCGGCGCGGTCCGGCAGGAAGGCACCTCCGCGGAGTACGTCCGCGAGGACTACCCCGCCGTGGCCGACCAGGCGGTCGTCAGTGCCCTCGTTGCGGCCGCCGAGCGCCTCGGTCACGACTACCACGTTGGGGTCACGATGAGCGCCGACTCCTTCTACACGGGGCAGGGGCGCGCCGGCTTCGAGGGGTTCCGCGCGGCGGGGTCGGAGTCGCTGATCGAAGAACTCCGGGACGCGAACGTGAAGAACATCGAGATGGAGGCCGCAGCACTACTCACGCTCGCGAGCGTCTACGGGCTGCGGGCGGGTGTGGTCTGCTCGGTGTACGCAAACCGCATCACCGGGGAGTTCCGGACCGAGGGCGAGTCGCGAGCGGCCGAGACCGCGAGCCTTGCGGTCCACCTGCTCGCGCGAATGGACGAGGCAACACGCGAGGCAGGGGCGGACCGCTGGCACCCGGGGCTGTCGCTCGGCTTGGACGACCAATAGCAACGACCGAGCGATCGCCGCCGGCCCGGACAGTTCCGCAGTGACTTTATCTGCCGGTTCCGTAGGGGGTGCTATGAGCACGCAAGTCGTCGTTGTCGGTGCGGGGTACGCTGGCGCCGGCGCGGTCAAACGGCTCGAAGACGAACTCAGCGCCGACGTCGACCTCACCTGGATATCCGAGAACGACTACCACCTCGTTCTCCACGAGGTCCACCGGTGTATCCGCGAACCGAGCGTTGAATCCAAGGTCGCGATCCCGGTCGACGAGGTCAAGTCGGCGTCAACGGAGTTCGTTGAGGGCCGGGTGACAGACGTTCACGTCAACGACCAGGTCGTCGAACTCGAAGACGGCGAGATCGCGTACGACTACCTCCTGCTCGGCGTCGGCTCCAGTACCGCGTTCTTCGGTATCGACGGGTTGCAGGAGCACGCCCACGAGCTGAAGGGCCTCGACGACGCGCGGGCCATCCACGCCGACGTCAAGACGGCCGCGGAAGCCGCCTCCCGCGACGACCCCGCTCAGGTGATCGTCGGCGGCGCGGGCCTGTCGGGCATCCAGACCGCCGGTGAGATCGCCGAGTACCGCGACGAGCACAACGCACCGATCGATATCAGCCTCGTTGAGGGACTCGACGAGGTCTTCCCGGGGAACGACCCCGAACTCCAGGGCGCGCTCCGCCGGCGGCTGGACGGGCTCGACATCGAGATCCTGACCGGAGAGTTCATCTCGCAGGCCGACGCCGAGGCGGTCTACCTCGGCGGGGGCGATGACGGCCCCGGCGAGGAACTCGCGTACGACGTCCTGATCTGGACCGGTGGCATCACCGGCCACGAGGAGGTCCACGGCGTCGACGTCGCACAGGACGAGCGCTCTCACCGGATCAACGCCGAAGCCGACTTCCAGACGTCCGACGAGCGGGTGTTCGCGCTTGGCGACGCCGCCCTCGTCGACCAAGGCGAGGACGCGGTCGCGCCGCCGACGGCCCAGGCCGCCTGGCAGGCCGCGGAGGTCGCCGGCGAAAACGTCGCTCGCGCGGTCGAGGGTCGCCCGCTGAAGACGTGGCGTCACGACGACAAGGGGACGGTCGTCTCTGTCGGCGATGACGCGGTCGCCCACGGCGTCAAACTCCCGGGAATCGGTGAACTCCCGATCAGCGTCTTCGGCGGCCCCGCCGCACGGATGCTGAAAAAAGCGATCGCCGCCCGGTGGATCAATGACGTCTCCTCCCCACGCAACGCGCTCAACGCGTGGGAGAGCATGTGAACCGCCTCGGGGTCGAGTGGTTCGAGACGTCGAAGCCGTCTCGTCATCGCGGAAATCGAAAACTTCCGTACGACCCCGAGGCACCCGCCTCGTCTCCTCTGTTGAACAGGTCGCCCCGAGACAACAAAAGCCGTCGCCGGCGGGTTCAGTGTGTCGGCGCTTCGACCGGTGCCCGCATGTCCTGAATCCTGAGGATCAGAATGTTTCCGGTGTCGTCCTTGCCGTCGACCGTCCCCTCGACCACGAGCTTCGAGAGCGGGGTGGGACCGACGGTCACGCTGTCGCCCTCGTGAAACTGTCGCACCGACCCCTGGATGTGGATCTCGGCGCGGCAAAGCTCCGGGTGATGCACCGACGAGAGGTCGACCTCGTCGACGTTTGCGTTTTCGACCTCCTCGCCGTCGTGATACAGCGGGACGTACGCCGGTTCGTCCATCTGGTCCACGTCGAGTGCCTCGTAGGCTTTCGCGGTGGGTTTGTACCCACCCTTCGGCCCGGGTACCCCTTCGACGAGTTGGAGGGCTTTCAGACTCTGCATCTGGTTGCGGATGGTCCCCGGGTTGCGGTCGACTTCCTCGGCGATGTCCTCGCCTTTGACCGCATCCTCGTTCTCCCGGTGGAGGTTGATGAGTGCAGTCAGGATCGTCTTCTGGCTGGACGTCAGTTCGATGGATGACATACCCAGCAGTTCAGTATATACGGTATTAAATCCGGTGGGTACCAACCATCGGTCCGAGCAGTGTCCCGGTTATCACCCGACCGAGGCCGGTTTTGGGTCCGTCTGTCCGACCGTGGCTCGGGGTGCGTTCGACGGTGCGTTGTAGCGGCAGTGCCCGTTGTCTGCACCGCCGGTTGCGTGAGTGGACGGGTGCAGTCGTGCGCTCCCGGGTGCTGCCGTACCGGTGGCCACTCCGCGTTGGGGGCGGTTCGGGAGCGTCGGGTCCGACACTGCTTTGTGGTCGGTCGGTTGTCCCGTTGGTATGGACACCAGACGATGCTCCGACGACGATCGTGCTGCCGACATCGCCCGGGCGCGTGTCTCCGACAGGGAGTGATCGCGGATGGACCATCGCAAGAACGTCCGCGTGATCGGGGCTCCGACGGACTACGGGGCCAACCGACGCGGCGTCGACATGGGCCCCTCCGCCATCCGGTACGCCGGGCTGGCGGCGCAACTCGAACGGGCCGGAGCCGCGATTGGTGACGCCGGCGACGTCCCAGCCCCGAGAGCCGAGGTGCGCGACCCTGACACGGAGACGTTCGCCCCGGGCCGGGCGAAGTTCCTCCGGGAGACCCGAGAGGTCGCGACCCGGCTGGCCGACCGCGTAGGCGACGCGCTCGCGGCCGGCGAACTCCCGATGGTCCTCGGCGGCGACCACTCCGTAGCGATCGGCTCCGTGGCCGGCTCCGCGCGGGACGCCGACATCGGGGTGGTGTGGTTCGACGCCCACGCCGACTGCAACACGCCGGAGACGTCACCCTCGGGGAACGTCCACGGGATGCCGCTGGCGGCGGCGCTCGGGGTCGGGGCGTTTGCGGGCGTCGAGTGGGCCAACGCCGCCGGTCTCGTGGCCGATACTGTCGCGATCGTCGGCCTCCGGGACGTCGATCCCCCGGAGCGTCGCGCAATCGACGAAAGTGGCGTGACCGCGTTCACGATGGCCGACATCGACGACCGCGGGATCACGAGCGTCGTCGACGACGCACTCGATGTGGCGACAGCGGGGACCGACGGCGTCCACGTCAGTCTCGACCTCGACTGGCTCGACCCCCGCGAGGCCCCCGGCGTGGGCACCCCCGTCCGCGGCGGCGTCACCTACCGAGAAGCTCACGCGGCGCTGGAGCGCGTTGCGCGCCGCGACTGCCTCCGCTCGCTCGACCTCGTCGAGGTGAACCCGATTCTCGACGAACGGAACGAGACGGCGTCGCTGGCGGCGGAACTGGCGTCAAGCGCACTCGGACGGCGGATTCTCTGATCGCTACTCCAGGCCGGAGTTCCTCAACGACGAACTCAGCCCGCGTTGGCGTTGGCCTCGCTGTCGCCGGGCGCCGTCGCGGCCTCGTTGTCGCCGGGCGCCGTCGCGGCCTCGCCGGCGTCGGCCGCGGAGTGAACGTCGACGGTGGCGACCGTGTCGCCGGGCGCGACATCCATCACGGTGACGCCCATCGTGTTCCGGCCGACGACCGAGAGGTCCCCGACCGGTGTCCGGAGGATCTGACCGCCCCCGCTCATCACGAACAGGTGGTCGTCGGGGGCGACCGTCTCCAACTCACAGACGTCGCCGTTCCGGTCGTTGGTTTTGATATCGATCAGCCCCTTGCCGTTCCGTGACTGCCGGCGGTACTGGTCGATGTCGGTCCGCTTGCCGTAGCCGCGCTCGGTGACGGTGAGCACCCATTCGTGGCGGCCCGCGTCGACGGCCGCGAGCGCCGCAACCTCGTCGTCACCCTCGAGTTTGATCCCGCGAACCCCGCGGGCCGACCGCCCCATCGCCCGCACGTCCGACTCCTCGAACCGGATCGCCATCCCCTCGCGGCTGGCGAGGATCAGGTCGCGGCTGCCGTCGGTGATCTCGACGTCGACGAGCGCATCGCCGTCACCCAGTTTGGTGGCGATGATCCCGGTCGAGCGGATGTTCTGGAAGTTCTCGACACTCGTGCGCTTGAGGTACCCCTCGCGTGTCGCCATTGTGAGGTATTTCTCCTCGTCGGCCTCCATATCCGCGCAGTTGACGACGGCGGTGATCTCCTCGCCGTCGGCCAAATCCAAGAGGTTGACCGCGGACTTCCCGCGGGCGGTCCGGGACATCTCGGGTACCTGGTAGGTCTTCAACTGGTAGACCTTGCCGTGCGTGGTGAAGTACAGCAGGTAGTCGTGGGTGGAGGCGACATACACCGAGGAGACGCGGTCGTCTTCCTTCAGTTCGGTGCCGATGATCCCTTTACCACCCCTGTGTTGGGCGCTGAAACGGTCCAGCGGCATGCGCTTGATGTAGTCGTCCTCGGTGACGACAACCACGACGTCCTCCTCGGCAATCAGGTCCTCGTGAGTGACGCTCCCGGTATCCTCGATGATGGAGGTCCGACGGTCGCCGTCGTACTCGGCTTTGATCGCCTCCAGTTCGGATCTGACGACGTCGTCGAGTTCGTTGGGGTCGTTGAGAATCGCCTCCAGCCGCTCGATCCGGGCTTGGACCTCCTCGTACTCTTGTTTTATTTCGTCGGCCTCCATCGTGGTGAGCGACCCCAACTGCATCGCGACGATGTGATCGGCCTGCGCGGCCGAGAAGTCGAACGCGGGCAACGGCTCGCCGTCGGCCTCGACGACGTGTTCGCCCCGGAGCGCGGCTTTCGCGTCGTCGCGGCTCTCGGAGTTCCTGATGACCTCGACCACGTCGTCGGCCGACTGCAACGCCCGGAGCCGGCCTTCGAGGATGTGTGCCCGATCCTGCTTCTCGTCGAGTTCGTACTGCGACCGCCGCCGGACGACCGTGCGCCGATGCTCGAGGTACTCCGCCAAGGTCTCCTTGAGGTCGAGCACCTGCGGCTGGCCGTCGACGAGGGCGAGGTTGATGACGCCGAACGTGGATTCGAGGTGGTGCTCCAGGAGTTGGTTCTGCACCACCTCGGCGTTGGCGCCGCGCTTGAGTTCCACGACGACTCGGATGCCGTCCCGGTCGGACTCGTCGCGGAGGTCGCGGATCCCCTCGATGGTGCCGTCGTTGACGTTGTCGGCGATCCGCTCGACCAAGCGCGCCTTGTTCGCTTGGAACGGGAGTTCCGTGATCACGATCCGGTCGCCGCCTTCGACCTCAAACTCCGCACGGACTCGGATCCGGCCGCGACCCGTCTTGTACGCCTTGTGGATCGCGTTCCGCCCCACGATGTTCGCACCCGTCGGGAAGTCCGGCCCCTTGACGTGCTCCATCAGGTCCTCGACCGTACAGTCGGGGTTGTCGATCAGGTGGATCGTCGCGTCGATCACCTCGCCTAAATTGTGCGGCGGGATGTTGGTCGACATCCCGACCGCGATGCCCGAGGAGCCGTTGACCAGCAGGTTCGGGAACGCTGCAGGGAGCACGCTCGGCTCCTCCAGCCGGTCGTCGTAGTTGGGCTGGAAGTCGACGGTGTCCATGTCGATGTCGGAGAGCAGTTCCTCCGCGATGGGTGACATCCGGGCTTCGGTGTACCGCATCGCCGCTGGCGGGTCGCCGTCGACGGAGCCGAAGTTCCCCTGGCCGTCGACTAGGGGTTCCCGCATCGAGAAGTCCTGTGCCATTCGCGCGAGCGTGTCGTAGATCGCGGAGTCGCCGTGGGGGTGGTAGTCGCCCATCGTCTCACCGACGATCGACGAGGACTTCCGGTGCGACGAGCGGGCGGTGACGCCCAACTCGTGCATCGCGTAGAGGATCCGGCGGTGGACCGGCTTCAACCCGTCGCGGGCGTCGGGCAGCGCCCGCCCCGCGATCACCGACATGGCGTAGTCGATGTAGGACTGTTCCATCTCCTGTTCGATCCGTGCGGTCTCGACATCGGCGGCGATCCCGGCGTCGGGATCGAACCGCTCTGGTGCGTCGGAGCTCATTCAGATATCAACCCATTCGGCGTCGGTGGCTCGCTCTTTGATGAACTGTTTCCGCGGTTCGACGGCGTCGCCCATCAGCACGGAGAACATCTTGTCGGCGGCGGCGGCGTCCTCGATGGTGACCCGCTTCAGGATCCGGTTTTCGGGGTTCATCGTGGTCTCCCACAGCTGATCGGGGTTCATCTCTCCGAGGCCCTTGAACCGCTGGACCCGCGTGGGGTTGCCGTCGCATTTCTCCTCGATGATGCGGTCGCGTTCGGCCTCGGTCATCGCGTCGTAGGTCTCGCCACGGTACCGGATGCGGTACAGCGGCGGCTTCGCGGCGTAGACGTAGCCCGCTTCGACCAAGGGACGCATGTGACGGTAGAGCAGCGTCAAAAGCAGCGTCCTGATGTGGGCGCCGTCGACGTCGGCGTCGGAGAGCAGGATCAACCGCTCGTACCGCACGTCGTCGATGTCGAACTCCTCGCCGACGCCCGCGCCGATCGCGGTGATGAGTGCCCGCACCTCGTCGTTTTCGAGTACCCGGTCGAGCCGGTGTTTCTCCACGTTCAGGATCTTTCCCTTCAGCGGGAGGATCGCCTGAAATCGGCGGTCTCGGCCTTGTTTCGCGCTGTTGTGGACGAAAACCCCTGATTCGAGCGCGAAATTGTGCGTTCCAGGAACTTCGAGGTCGTACACGTCTTCGGTCTCTTCGATCGGCTTGACGGACGCGACAGCGTGGTTGTGCGCTTCGACTGCCGACACGAGTTCGTCGTCCCCGTCGAAGAATTTCTCTACCGTCGTCGATTTTGTCAGGACGTTCGGATCGTCCTTCTCACGCCGACGTTCGTCGTAGTTCTCCAGGTCTCCCTCCGCTTCGAGAACCTCCTTCATAAACGGAATCGTGTTTTCGTAGTATGTCTGGTTGTACGCCTCCATCCGGCTCTCGCGGAACTCTTCAGTCCACTGCTCTTCGGTCTTGTCGCTCCGCCACTCGCGGAGTTCGTCGTCGTCCCACTGCTCTTTGGCCTTCTTTCGACGCTCTTCGATTGCCTCCGGATGCTCCTCGTAGTACTGCGTGACGCGTTCGGACTGTTCTTCCCGGTTCTCCTCGTCGCTCCAGTACTCACGCGCTTCCCGGGTCAGACGCTGTCGGACGCGCTCTCGATACTCCGGGTTGTTCTCGTAGAACTCCCGCCACGCGTCCCGCATAAACTGTTCGTACTCCTCGTCTTCCCACTGTTCTTTCGCCTGCTCGCGTAGCACGTCTACCGTCCCGTCTTTCTGCATCCGCTGACTCATCTTCTCGCGGAACGCGTCGGACCGCTTCGTCTCCCTGGCTCTTTGCTTGGCCTCTTCGGTGTGAAGCGTTCGCCCGGCGTGTTCCCGGTGCAGTTCGAGGTGTTCGTCCTTCGGGAGACGGCGCACGTTGTCCGGTCGGTTGTTTCGCTTGTCGAAGTCGACGTGATGTTTGTGGTCGCCGTCGCTCCGCTCGTACGCGCCGTGTTCGAGGTTGTACCGGTCCGCGAGGAGGTGGGTGAACTCCCAGAAGTCGGCCGCGAACGGCTGCTTCACCATCTCGTACCCATCGATGGTTATGTTCTCCTCCTCGGAGTCGGACAGTTTTCGATACAACGGCATCAGTGACTGCCCGTCGCTGAGGTTCCGGGCCTCACAGTAGCTCCCGTCGCGGAGCATAAACTCGTGATCCGGCGTACACCGGATCTCTTCGCCGTTATCGAGTGTTACCCGAACCAGCTCCGCGTCTTCCCTCGTCACGCGCGGGTTCGTGATCCGTTCGATCCCGATTCGGCCGTCGTCTTGTACCGTGTAACAGTAGTGTGTTTCCCCGTTCTCGTGCTCCTCGACGAGCTGCTCGAACCTGATTGACCGCCCATCAGCGAGTGCGACCTCCGTGTCGCCGGTGAAGCAGCCCCCGGCGCTGTCACCTTCCACCACGAACAGTTCGGCCTCAGAGGGATCGCGGCTCTGACAGTCCGCGAGCTTCCCCGGCAGCGACGTCGACTCCAACGCCGACTTCCGGCGGGTGAGCTCCTCGGCCTGCTTCGCGGCTTTTCGGGCTTTCGCGGCCTCGACGGCCTTGCTCACGATGGCCTCGGCGGTGTCGGGGTTCTCCTCGAGATACGTTCCCAGTTTCTCGTGGGTGATCGATTCGACGATGCCGCGGACGTCGCTGTTCCCGAGTTTGGTCTTGGTCTGGCCCTCGAACTGCGGGTCGGGGTGTTTGATGGAAATGACCGCGGTCAGCCCCTCCCTGACGTCCTCGCCTTTCAGCGAGTCGAAGTCGCCGAGGAGGTTCTCTTCTTGGGCGTAGTCGTTGATCACCCGGGTGAGCGCGGTTTTGAACCCGGTGAGGTGGGTGCCCCCCTCGCGGGTGTTGATGTTGTTGGCGAACGCGTGGATCGACCCCTGGAGCTCTTCTGTGGCCTGCAACGCCACCTCGACCTGGATGTCCTCGGCGCTGTCGGCGTAGTAGATGACGTCGTTGTGGAGGACGGTCTTGGTCTCGTTGAGGTACCGGACGAACTCCCGAATTCCGCCGTCGTACAGGAACGACCGCTCCCGGCGCTCGGTGTCGGTCGCGTCCGCGTCAGTGTCGCCGTCGGGTTCCGACGCGTCCCTGGTTCCTTCGTCGGCCTCCTCGACCAGTCGGATCTCGACCCCGGAGTTGAGGAACGCGAGTTCGCGGAGCCGCGTCTCGAGCGTACCGAACTCGAAGGTGTCGGTCTCGAAGATGTCGGTGTCGGGCCAGAAGCGAACTCTCGTACCGGTGTCCTCGTCGGCCGCGAGGTCGCGGACGCGCTCGAAGGCGTCCGCTTGGGGTTCGCCCTGCTCGAAGCGGTCCCGCCACACCGCGCCGTCGCGTCTGATCTCCACCTCAAGCCGGCCCGAGAGCGCGTTGACGACCGACACGCCCACCCCGTGGAGTCCGCCGGAGACCTGGTAGGATTTGTTGTCGAACTTCCCGCCGGCGTGGAGGACGGTCATAATGACCTCGACGGCGGGGCGGTCGTACTGTTCGTGGGTGTCGACCGGGATCCCGCGGCCGTTGTCGGAGACCGACACGGAGCCGTCGCCGTGGAGGGTGACGTCGATCCGGTCGCAGTAGCCGGCGAGAGCCTCGTCGATCGCGTTGTCGACGACCTCGTAGACGAGGTGATGTAACCCGCGGGAGTCCGTTGACCCGATGTACATCGCCGGACGCTTCCGGACGGCCTCCAGGCCTTCCAACACCTGGATCTGCCCGGCTCCGTACTCTGTGTCCTGAGACATTGAATATACTGATTGTAACACACACTCGGTCTTAAACCCTCTTACGCGCGGGCGCGAACGCGAACGCGAACACCACTCTGCAACCGACACTCCCGCCTCCTGCAACCGACACTCCCGCCTCCTGCAACCGACAGCACAAAGACGACGGCGCGGAAACGACCGGCTATGAGCGACGACAACGCACCGCCGAACCCCAGCGACGTCGGCGACAACGCGAACGCCCCGCCGGTTTCGGAGAAGCCATATAAAATCATCTTCGAGGGTAACAAATGCATCGGTGCGGGCCGGTGTGCTGAGGTCGCCGACAACTGGGAGATGGACATCACGTCCGGGTTGGCGCGACCGAAGTCGTACTTCATCGACGAGAACGAACTCGACGAGAACATCCGCGCCGCGGAGGTCTGTCCCGCAAAGAAGGACCGCGGTGTCATCCACGTGATCGACCGGCGGAGCGACGAGGAGATCGCACCCGACCCGCACGGCGACGGGACGCTCAGCGTCGATTGGTGATCGGCCGCAACCGCTCTCAAGATACAGGTTGCGAGCACCGGCGGCACAATCTCGAGCACCGACAGCGCGACGCCGACACGCACGGGCGAGGAGTTGGTGGAGTCGGCGGAGCTCCAGACCGACGCCGACGGGCCGGCGAACCTCCGAACCGCGGTCGCGGCTGCAACCCGCCCCGACATCCGCGCGGCCGGCGGGTCCTACCTGGCGTTCAACGGGAGCGTCACGCCGCCCGCGACGTCGTCAAATCCCACTCGCACAAACCGGAGACGTTCAATTCGCCCGGCAAGGGCCCCGTCGCGGTCCGCACCAGTGGGGGGTTCCGGTTCCATCGCGAACCGGGCAACCCGTCGGCGTACGTGCCAGGGCTCGAGAACGTCACGCGGGGGATCGCCGACGCCATCGACCGGACGCTGGAGCACGGGATTCCGGTCGTGGTCGCCTCGCGGTGCCGTGCTGGCGGCGTTAACGGCGTCTACGGGACGGCGGGCGGCGGGAAGCAGCGTTTCGAGAAGGGCGTGCTCCCCGCTGGCGACCTCCCGGCGTGGAAAGCGCGGCTGAAACTGCCGCTCGCGCTCGAAGCCGCAGACGGGTCCGCGGCCGTCTCCGAGTTCTTCTGACCGGGGGGTAGTCGTCCGACAAAGCGAAACCACTAACGGTGCGTCCGCGGAATGGACGACACGCGCGGGGGTGGCTGAGCCAGGCCAAAAGCGGCGGACTTAAGATCCGCTCCCGTAGGGGTTCGTGGGTTCGAATCCCATCCCCCGCACTTTCGTATCCGAGCGACAGCGAGGATCGTGATTCTACGGTGGGATTCCGAGCCCTGCCGGTCGCGCGCAGCGAGGGACGAGCGAGCACGTCCTGCTCCGGTTCGAATCCCATCCCCCGCACTTTCGTATCCGAGCGACAGCGACCACTTCGGTCGCTTATATCGTCCGGGGTGTGAGACGCCTTGACAACTGTGATCGAGTTGCCCGAACTGCGGCGATAGCGTCCAGAAACACCACCGGTCGTGGGTTCGTCAGGGGTTCGGGTACGCGCCCGCATACGGTTCGGACTGACCGATCACGCCGCGACCCGCGCCTCGGTTTCGACCGACACGCCGTCGACGTAGTCGCCGTCCGGGCCGACCCAGGTTCCGCCGTACCCGCATTCGGGAGTCAGCCGGCAGACCCGCGTCTCGGGCGGCCACACGACGTCAACGCCGCCGTCGGTATTCTCCACCGTTATCTCCTGTCGGTACGTGACGCTCGCGCCGCCGCCGCCGACGAACGTCACCGCCAGGTCGACCTCCGCGCCCCCGTCGGCCAGCGGGACTGACGCCCCCTCCGGGCCCGCCTCGAACCCGAGGTTCGTGGCCGCCGCGGAATCGGGGCCGACGGTCCACCCCACGGTGACCGTGCCGTTCTCCCGCGCCTCCGCGGGGACGGAGTAGCGAGCGAAGCCCTCGGGCGTCTCGACCCGGACGCTCACGCTCTCGGCCGACTGCGGGACGCCGACCGTCGTCCGTGCGCGGACCGTCTCGCCGTCGAGAACGCGGAGCCGGTGGAGGTCGGGAGTCACTGGTGTCATCGCCCCGGTCCACGCGCCCCGGTAGGTGAACCGGTAGGGCGTCCGGTTCGTCGCCGCCAGAACGTCGAGATCGCGCTCCGGCCCGCCGTCGGTGGCGTAGACCACATCGCCATCGAACCCGCCACCCGACCGGAGGTACTGGAACGGGTGGGCCTGCCAGTCGCCGTACGGGTCGGGGGTGAACACGACCGCGTCGTCGAACGACCGGTCCGCGAACGGCTCGTAGGTGGCTTCCAAGTTATCCGTCCGGAGTTCGTTCGCGTCGTATGGCCCCTCAATTGCGTCGCGCTCGGCGGCGCCGACCACCGGCGCGGCGATGACCAGCAGGAACAGTACTGCGAGTCGGGCGCGGCGGCGGGTGGTGTGTTCTCCGAGCGCTGTGGCCAGTCCTTGCACCACTCGGACCGCACCTGCGGCGGAGAACACCGCGACCGGCACCAACACGTCGAAATGGTAGAACGGCCCCAGCAGGTCGATGAGGCCGTTCCGGAGGCCGTTGTGCGTTCCCCAGAAGAGCGCCTCACCCAGGAACACCGCGGGGACGACAGCGAGGAGGACGGCCGCGACCTCCCCCTCGCGCATCCCCGTCGCCGGATCGAAGCGGCCGCGTAGTCCGCCACGCGTCCACGCGCGCTTCCCCGCCGCGGCGACGCCCCCGATCGCGAGAACGGTGCCGACCGGCCCCGCGGCGATCCAGTCGGTGAAGACGTACTCCAGCGCCGTCGCGCTCGCCGCCGCGGCGAGTTCGGGGTCGTACACCCGCTCGTAGTTGAGGATCTCCCGGGTCCCGAACCCGATGCCGTCGTTCGGCGCGAACGCGGCGTACGGGAACGTCAGCGCCTCGCCGGTCACAACGGCGTTGTACCCGAGCGCGACCGCGACGAACGCGGCTCCGGGGATCGCGATCGCGACCGACCGCGAGAGTACGGCCCGGAACGCTCGGGTCCGGGCGTGGCGGCGCCACGCGGCCGCGAGCGACGCGAGTGTGTGGCCGATGAAGGGGACCGCAAACAGGACGGCGGTGTAGGGGCGGCAGACAAACGCCAGCCCGGTCGCGACGCCGGCGGCCGCGCCCCACCGGGTGCGTCCCGTCCGGGCAGCACGGACGTACGCGACCGCGAAGGCGACGTTGAGAAGCGTCGCCGGCGCGTACGAGAGGAACGTCGCCGAGGTGAGGAGGAACATGGGCGCGCCGGCGAGGGCGACAACCGACACCACCCCGACCCGACGGTCGAACGCCGCCGATGCCAGCGCGTAGACACCGGCAGCGGTGCCGGCCGCGATGCCGCCGAGCGCGAAGTTCCAGTCGCCGAGCAGCCGGCCGACCGCGAACATCGCGGGCGCGACCGGGGAGTACTTGCTGTACATCCGGACGCCGCCCTCGGTTGGGTCCACCACGAAGAACCACGGCCGGACCGCCTCCCACGGGATCGGTCCCGGCCGCAGGAATAGTTTGCCGTCGAGCAGCATCGCGGCCTGGTAGAGGTAGACGCCCTCGTCGTCGTTGACCGAGTGGTACGCAAAGAGGTCGGTCGCCAGCGCGTAGACCACCACGCCGACCGCGGCGACCAGAACGACCGCAGCGAGGCGTTCGGGGTGGTTACGGACGCCGAGGCGGTCGGCGAGTCGGGTCGGGACGTCCCCGCCGGTCCACGCCCGGAGCCCTCGCCGCGACACGGGTCAGCTGCCGTACCGGGAGTCGTCCTCGGGACGCTGCTCCCGCGGGAACCACGCGAGTTCGTGGTCGGCCTCAAGCGCGAGGTCGACCGGCCCCGAGGTGGGGATGTTCTCGTCGTGGTTGTGCATGCACTGGATCGACTCGCCGGTGTCGAGTTCGACCTCGTACAGGAACGTCGGCCCCAGATACCGACGCCCGACCACCCGGCCACAGCCGTCGGCGGCGTCCGCGACCGGCCGCGCGCTCACGTCATCGGGGCGGACCAGCAGGTCGATCCGGGTGTGGTCGTACTCCCGGGCGAGGCCGTGGATCTGCTCGCGGGGGACGGTCCCGAGGTCGGTCTCGACGATGTCGCCGGAGACGTACCCGGGGACGAAGCTCGCGTACCCCAGAAACGCCGCCACGAACCGTGATTCCGGGTGTTGGAACACCGTTTCGGGCTCGCCGATCTGCTCGATCCGGCCGTCGGTCATGACCGCAACCCGGTCGGAGATTGACAGCGCCTCCTCCTGGTCGTGGGTGACCGAGACCGCGGTCACCCCGGTGCGTTTGATGATCTCTCTGACCTCCTCGCGCATCTCTACCCGGAGGTCGACGTCGAGGTTGGAGAACGGCTCATCGAGCAGCAGGATGTCGGGTTCCGGCGCCAGCGACCGCGCAAGCGCGACCCGCTGCTGTTGCCCGCCGGAGAGTTGGTCGGGGTAGCTGTCGCCTTGGCCCCCCAGATCCACCAGTTCCAACAGGTCGCCCACCCGCGCTTCGACCTCGTCGTCCGGGCGGTCTTTCAGCCCGAACGCGACGTTCTCCCGAGCGGTGAGGTGGGGAAACAGCGCGAACTCCTGGAACACCACGCCCACGCCGCGGTCCTCAGGCGCCACGAACGACGACCCCGACACCGACTCGCCGTTGATCCGGACGGCCCCGCCGTCGGGGCGCTCCAACCCGGCGATCAACCGAAGCGTGGTGGTCTTTCCGCACCCCGACGGGCCCAGAAGCGTCAGGATCTCACCCTCCCGGACGGAGAGCGAAAGCCCCTCGACGACGGGTTCGGTGGCGTAGGACTTCCGTAGCCCGTCGAGTTTCAGCACTGGCGCGCCGCCGGCAGGCGGCGAGTCACCGCTTGCAGTCGGGGCCGCCCCGTTCTCGACAGTCCCGGCCGCGTCGGTCTCGGTGCGCGGGTCGGTTCGCCGCTCGGTGTCGGTGTCGACCGTCGAGTGGCCCTTATTTGACATCGTACCCCTCCTGTCTGAGGATCACGAGCATGGAGAGCCCGGAGACCAAGAGCAAGACGAGCGCCGGGATCGCCGCCTGTCCGAAGTAGCCCGATTCATACGCTGTCCAGATGTGGGTGACCAAGGTTGTAAAGCCCGACGGTCGAAGAAGCAGGGTCGCGGGGAGCTCTTTCATCGTCGTCAGAAACACCAGTGCGGCCCCGCCGAACAGCCCGGGGGCGACGAGCGGCAGCGTCACGTACCGGAACGCGCCCGTTGAGGTCTGCCCGAGGGTCCGGGCGGCCTCCGGCAGCGACGGATCGACCGAGAGAAACGACGCTCGAAGCGACCCGACCGACTGCGGCAGGAATCGAATGACGTACGCGAACACCAGCAGGTACAGCGTCTGGTAGATCGGCGTGGCGTAGGCGCTCCCGAAGAACACCAACGCGAGCCCGAGTACGACCCCCGGGACGGCGTAGCCGATGTAGGAGAGCCGCTCGAAGGCGTCTGGGAGGCGGCCCTCGTGGCGTGCCGAGAGGTACGCAACCGGGATCCCGGTGACGACGGCCACGGCGGCCGCGGCGGTCGAGACGGTCACGGAGTTGAGCGCGTACGACCACTCGAACGCTAGCGACTGGTTCGCGGTCGGACCCGTTGCGACCAGCCACGACACCAGGATGGCGACCGGAACGACCAGCGCCAGTCCGGCGACCGCCGCTACCGGGATCACAGCGGGGTATCGCCACGTGCCGAGCGGGACGAGCGCGCGGGAGCGCCCCCCCGCAGTGGTCCGCTCCTCGCCGCGGACCCGGGACTCGAGCCAGAGGATGAACACCGTGACCGCCACGAGTTGCAGCGACAGCAACACCGCGGTGTCGCGGCCGAACGTGCCGAACTCCACGAAGATGACGCGAGTGAACACGTCGTAGCGCATAATCGAGGGGGTGCCGAAGTCAGCGAGGACGTACAGCGCCGACAGCAGCGCGCCCGCTGCAACCGCCGGGCGGATCTGCGGGATCGTCACCCGCCGGAAGGTCTCCCACCGATCGTGTTCGAGGGTTCGGGCGGCGTCGATCAGGGTGGTGTCCATCGACTTCAGCGACGCCCGCGCGGTGATGTAGACGTACGGGTAGGTGTAGAGGGTGAGGATCAGAACGGTGCCCTCGAGCCCGTAGATCTCGGGGAGCCGTTCAACGCCCAGCGGCGCGAGGAGCCGCTGAAACCCGCCCTGCGGGCCGAACGCCGACACGAACGCGAACGCGCCGACGTAGCTCGGGATCACGAGCGGCAACGACACCGCGATGGTCCAGAAGCGGCGGAACGGGAGGTCGGTCCGGACCGTGAGGTACGCCAGCGGGACGCCGATGGCGACGCACGCCGCCGTCGTCAGCGCGACCAGGAGGGCGCTGTTGACGAACACCTCGAGCGTCGTGGGACGGGTCAGGAGCGCGACCGCAGAATCGAACCCGACCCCGAGGCCCACCCGGAGCAGCCACAGCACCGGAAGCAGTACCGCGGCCGAGACCGCCGCCGCCGCGATCGACGCCCCCAGCGGAAGCTGGTTCCCCTGATCGGTCCCGTCGTCGGCGGATTGGTGCTCGGTAGCCATCGGTTCCTGATCCCCGCCGCCTCAGAGGGCGCCGGTCTCCCGCAGGAGGGAGATTGTCTCCTCTAAGTCCGCGAGTTGCGAGAGGTCTACGTTCTCGGGTGGATTCAACTCGTCGATCGGCGGCAGCCGACCGATCGGATCGACCGCCGGGACCAGGGGATACTCGAAGGTGCTGCGGGCGAAGTAGTCCTGTGCTTCCGCCGACAGGAGATGGCGGACGAAGTTCGATGCGAGTGTCGAGTCCGACGCGGTGTCGAGCACGCACGCGCCGGCGACATTGAAGATCGCGCCGGCGTCGTTCCGGGTGAACGCGGTGGCAAGCGGCGCGTTCGAGCGGCGGGCCACCACCCGCTGGACGTAGTAGTGGTTGGCGAGCCCGACCGAGACCTCGCCGTCGGCGACCGCCCGGGAGATCTGGAACTCGTCGCCGTACGCGCTCACACCCAACTCCTGCATACCGTTGAGCCACTCGCGGGTCGCGTCCTCACCTTCGAGGATCCGCATCGCGGTGATGAACGCCTGGAACGAGGAGTACGTCGGCGTCCACCCGATCTCACCCGCGAAGGCGTCGGTGTCGGGGAACGACATAATATCCGTGGGGATGTCCGACGCCGAGAAGGTGTCAGTGTTGTACGGGATCGACCGCGCCCGGCCCGAGGTGCCGAGCCACTCCCCGTCGGGATCCCGGAAGTTCGACGGGACGAACTCTAGGACCTCCTGGGGGAGCGTCTGCGTCCGACCGCGTTCGGCGAGCGTGCCGAGTGCGCCAGCGTTGACCGAGTAGAACACGTCCGCGGGACTGTTTGCCCCCTCGGTTTCGATCTGGCTCACCAGTTCCGCCGCGGTGTTGTACAGCGGGCGGACGGTGAAGTCGGAGTATCGATCCTCGATGAATCCCACGAGTTCGCCGACCAAGGCTTCCCCACGGCCGGAGTAGACCGTCAACTCGCCTTCGAGGTCGGGCATCTCCTCGATGGTGGTGCCGCCAACCTCGCGGTCGCCGAACGGGGAGCGCCCCGACCCGATCTGTTCGGGGCTGTCTGTGCCACCACCGTCGCTATCAGTGGCGCCCTCGGTTGCCGTGCCGGTTCCGTCACCGCCCTCGCCGGGCGTGTTACACCCTGCGACGCCGATTACGCCGGCCGCGGCGGCCGCCCGGAGGAACCGGCGGCGCGTCCGTCCCGTGTCGTCCGAATCGTGCATACTCTTTTTAGGTCTGCCTAAATCGTTTATACCTTCCGATCCCCGATCAGTCATCGGCCACGGTGGCGTCGGCGGCGGTTTCGGTGCGGGCCGGCGAGAGTTCCGAAAGACACGCGAGCCAATCGAGCCAGTAGTCCCCACAGTGGTTGAGGAACGCGCCGTTGTTCCACGCCGAGAAGTCGCCGTCGGCGAGGGCGTGGGCCATCGCGGTCGCGGCCTCCCGCCAGGTGTCGGCGGCGTCGCCGGCGTCGTCGACGACTTCCCAGACGTGCTCGTTGAGTTCGAGCCCGGGAACCTCGTTGGTGAGGTCGTCGAACGTCGGCCGGGGCGCCTTGTTGTGCTCACACAGCGGATAGCCGGTGAGGACGTCTTTCCCCAGCAGGTCCGCTGCGCGTTTGAGGAACACGCCCGACCAGATGTCGTCGAACCGGCCCACGTCCCACTCGTTTTCGTCCATCGGCAACTGGTAGAACGCGGGGATCACCTCGCGCTCGAACGCGAGATTCATGGAGCAGACGGTGAGGTACTGGCCCGGTTCGGCCACGAAGTCGCCGTCGAAGTCCGACTTTTCAGTCCGGGTCTGGGCCTGGCCCTGCAGGTCGCCGTCCATGAGGATCCGGACCGCGTCGAGGTCGGGCACGTTGGTCCACAACCCCTGGGAGGCGACGACGTCGGTGAGTTCTCCTCGACCGGTCTCGACCGTTTCGTCCATCGCGGAGTAGGGGTACCCACGGGGGTAGAGTCCGCTCTCGTCGGCGTTCTGGTAGAGCACGTTCACCCACCGCTGGTCGGAGCGGACAGACTCCACGTCCCCGGTGCTGTCGAGGTTCGCGAGGTGACGACCGAAGAAGTCCCACTCCTCGTGCGGGAGGGTGTCGTCGTCGATGAAGAAGCCGCGCTCGAATTGGGGGTTGGCCCACGTGTACAGCAGCCCGAAACTGGTCTGGGCGTGGGAGGCATCGGGGATCAGGTGAGAAAACGCCGGCACGCCCTGCTCGTCGAACCACGTCTCGCGTCGGGCGCCGTCGTAGACCGCGCCGTCGACGCCCTCCTCGTCGAGCATCCGTTCCATCGCGTCGACGTCGCAGAACTCTTCGGTGACCAGGAGGACGAACAGCCGATCGAGGTCGAACCCGTACTCCCGGGCGTTCTCGAAGTACGCTCGCAGACAGCCGTATTCGCGGATCGTGGGAACCACGACACAGACGTCCTGTTGCATCGACTCGAATTCTTTAGGCCACCCTAAAAGAACTGTCGCTCCCGGGTGGGACCGATGCCACTGGTCTTTTGTGACGGCCGAATCGTTTCGAGCCGTCCACCACCAGAACTTTTTATCTTCCAGTTGTACCACCGGCGAATGTCAGACATCGAGCTCGCGTTGGACTGGACCCCGAACACCAACCACACGGGGTTCTACGTCGCGGTAGCGAAGGGCTACTACGACGACCACGACATAGACGTGTCGATCCACTCGCCCGCGAAGGACGACTACGAACGAACGCCCGCAAAGCGGGTCGCAACCGGCGACGCGACGCTCGCGATCGGGCCCTCTGAGAGCGTGATCAGCTACCACACGCACCCGGAGTACCCGTCGCTGACCGCGGTCGCAGCCGTCTCACAGGTCGACCCGAGCGCGATTGTCGCGCTCGGAGATGGTGCTGTCGACCGGCCGGCCGACCTCGACGGAACGACGTACGCCTCCTACGACGCGCGCTTCGAGGACCACATCGTGCGACAGCTCGTGCGGAACGACGGCGGCAAGGGCGACATCGACATCGTCACGCCGCCGAAACTCGGGATCTGGAACACGCTGCTCGACGGCGACGCCGACGCGACGTGGGTGTTCATGCCGTGGGAGGGGCTCTTGGCCGAGCGCGACGGCGTCGACCTGGCGCCGTTCTACCTCGACGACTACGGAATCCCCTACGGCTACACCCCGGTGTTGCTCGCGCGGCCGGAGTCGATCGCGGTCGACGACGACCTCAAGACGTTCCTCGCGGCCACCGCCCGGGGGTACCGGTTCGCCGCCGACAACCCCGCGGCGGCCGCCGACATCCTCCGCGAGGAGGCCGTCGGGATGGACGTCGACGACCCGGAGTTCCTCCGGGAGAGCCAGCGCCGGCTCGCGGACGCGTACTGCACCTCCGACAGCGAGTGGGGAGTCATGGCCGAGGACCGGTGGACGGCGTTCGTCGAGTGGCTCGCCGACCAGGACATCCTCACCGACCTCGACGGCAACCCCATCCCCGCATCGGCGCTGCCCGCCGCCGAGCTCTACACGAACGACCTCTTAGAAGCCTCCGCGTAGGTCGGGGTGGGGAGAACGGACGCCGTCGGGCGCAGAGCCGCAAGCCGTTTCCCGGCCGCAGCCCTCCGTTCGGACGATGACCGACGAGGCCACGGAGCCGCGCGAACCCGCCGCCGACCCCGATCTCGACCAGTTCTACGACGCAGTGGAGGCCGAGGGGCGCCCGGTCGTGACCGCCTCGGAGGTCGCCCGCCGGCTCGGAACCACCCAGGCGTCGGCCGCGGACGCCCTCAACGACCTGGTCGACGAGGGAACGATCGACCGGGTGAGCGTTGAAACCGACCCGGTGGTGTATTTCCCCGCGGAGTGGCGGGAGCTGGCGGCCCGGGAGCGGGTCGTCGTCTTCCCCGACCGCCGCGAGATCGTCGTCGACCAGCCGCGACAGTACACCCGGGCACAGCTCTCACAGTTCGCCCATCTGGTTGATTCGACGGGCGACCGGGAGCGGTCAGTGGCCGACAGGGAGACCGCGACCCGCGGGTACAAATACGAGATTCGGCCCGAGGACGTCTGGCAGGCGCCCTTCGACGATGTCGAGGAACTGCTGTCGCTGATGCGGTCGGTGCTCCCCCGCCGCTCGGCGGAGTTAGAAGAGTGGGTTCGGTCGCAGTGGCAGCGCGCCAACCGCTTCCGGCTGTTTACCCACGACGACGGGTACGTGGTGCTGGAGGCCGGCTCCGAGAGCCTGATGGGCAATGTCGCCCGCCAGAAACTCGACGAGGAGCAACTCGTCGCGCCGATCTCCGAAACCGAGAGTTGGGTCCGCGAGGGGTCGGCGGCCGCGGTCAAGCGCACCCTCTACGAGGCGGGCTACCCCGTCGTCGACGACCGGGACCTCGACACCGGCGACCCGGTCGACGTGGAGTCGACCGTGGACCTCCGGGAGTACCAACAGGACTGGGTCGATCGCTTCCGCGATCAACAGTCGGGCGTGTTGGTTGGGCCCTCGGGGTCGGGGAAGACCGTGACCGCGACCGGGATCCTCGCCGCGATCGGCGGGGAGACCCTGATCTTGGTGCCCTCCCGGGAACTCGCGGGGCAGTGGCGGGCGGAGCTGGTGGCGCACACGACTCTGGCGCCCGAGCAGATCGGCGAGTACCACGGCGGCGAGAAGGAGATCCGGCCGGTCACGATCGCCACCTACCGGACCGCGGGGATGGACCGCCACCGCGCGCTGTTCGACTCTCGGGGGTGGGGGCTGGTCGTATATGACGAAGTTCACCACGTCCCTGCCGAGGTCTACCGCCGGAGCGCGGACCTCCAGACCACACACCGGCTGGGGCTGTCGGCGACGCCGGTCCGCGAGGACGACCGGGAGGCCGAGATCTTCACGCTCATCGGCCCGCCGATCGGGACCGACTGGTCGCGGCTGTTCGAGGCGGGGTACGTCCAGGAGCCGGAGGTCCGGATCCGGTATCTCCCGTGGGACGACGAGATGGCCCGAAACGAGTGGGCGCACGCCGAGGGTCGGGACCGCCACCGGGTCGCCGCCGAGAACCCCGCGAAGATCGACGAGACCCGACGGCTGCTCGACGCCCACCCCGACGCGAGCGCACTCGTGTTCGTCGACTGGCTGGACCAGGGCGAGGCGCTGGCGGACGCGCTCGACGTCCCGTTCGTCAGCGGCGAGATGCCGCACCACCGCCGGGACCGCGTGTTCGAGTCGTTCCGCGAGGACGACCTCAACACGCTCGTCGTCTCCCGTGTCGGCGACGAGGGGATCGACCTCCCGAACGCGACGGTCGCGATCGTCGCCTCCGGACTGGGTGGGTCGCGGCGGCAGGGCGCCCAGCGCGCCGGCCGGACGATGCGCCCCGCCGGCGGGTCCCGCGTCTACGTGTTGGCGACGCGGGGAACCTCCGAGGAGGAGTTCGCACAGCGGCAGATGCGGCACTTAGCCGAGAAAGGGATCCGCGTGATCGAATCGAACGTCGATGACGGGGCGCAGTCCGAAGGCGGCGAGGAGTGACAGCGGACCGTCGGCGTCCCGCGGTCGTAATGAGTAACCCTTAAGAACGTTACCGCGGGTAGAGTGAGTTGCCCGCCCTTAGCTCAGCCTGGTAGAGCAGTCGACTGTAGATCGACTTGTCCCCCGTTCAATTCGGGGAGGGCGGACTTGCTTCCGAGCCGACTCGGAGCCGACTGTAGAGGCTGACGACTGGACCGAGAAGCGGAGCGAACACATCGGAGAATCAACCAACAGTCGAACCGAGAATCACGCACTCATCCAAGGGCGAGAACTCGACCAAGCATCTTACAAGTTGGTAGATGTATTTATGTCATTCCTATATCAGTGTCACATTTGGGACATTGCCATATCTGGTGTCGACTGTAGTCCGGATGTTCCATCGGTTCTGGTGGGTAACTCGACTGACCGCAATTTGGACAGGCCATACATTACTGGGAATAAACAGAATCTACTTATATCTTCGCATAACGATAATATATTACGTATAAGGTGGTGGTTTCTCATTTTTTGTCCGATTGTCATAGGATTGTATGGAGGAATTAAACGGGTAATGCCGTATATGGGAAACACCCCGTGTATCTCGGTTGATGACCGACGAGATAAGAAGCGACCGCCGAGCGGTACCCCGAGCTGAAGCGGGCACTCGAGACCGAACGTCCCGACGACCTCCCCTGTACGCGTCGACGAGGCCGACGTGTTGGACGCCGATGCGGACTGGGTCGACAGGGAGGTCGCGTAGGGACAAAACACGGGTGGCATCGTGGGCGCGAGCCGTTCGGCTCCCGACGCGAGCGGTGCGTTTTTGTCCGGGTTCGGCCTACTACCGCCCGTGTTTGTCACGCTGCGTCGGTTCGGACCGGTCGCACTGATTCCTGCGGCGTGGATCACCGCGGGGGCCGCGACCGTGGGCTTCCTCCGGACGGACGGGATGCTGATCGCCCACCTCGTGATGGTCGGGTTCATAACTTTCTTCCTCGTCACCGGGTGGCGTCGAATGGCGGACGGCGCCCTGCGGGCGTGGCGAGCGGTCCTCGTTGTCGGGTTGGGGCTCACCCTCACCGGCGTCGCCGGATTCATCGGGCCGGTGTCGGGGCCGACGCTCCGCGGTGTGAGCCTCGTGGGGTGGATGGTGGTCCCGGCCGCGGGGTTGGCGCACACCGCTCGCGAACTCCCCGGCGCCGCAGTGGTCTACGCGGGCGGTGCGGCAATGGCTCTGCTGGGCGCGGCCGTCTTCGTGTGGACGCTCGCGTCGGCCGGGCAGCCGCTGGTGTGGCCGTCGGTCGGACTCGTGGCGGCCGGCCACACCGTCGGGATTGTCGACGCCGCTCGTCGGTGAGTCACCAGGGGAACCGGCGTCTCGCGGGTCACTCGGCGTCGAACACTCCCATTCCACCCGGGAGATCGGGGCGGTGCCGGAGACACGCGGCTCTGTGTCCGTCGCTGTGGGTTGTGAACTCTGGGGCGTGGTCGGCGCACGGTGTCGTGAACGCCTCGGCGAGAGTCTCAGCGGCGCGGGCGTCGTCGCCCGACAGCAACGCCGCGACCGCGTCCGCGACCGCCCGGTCAACGTCGGGGTCCCGGAACGTCGCCGGGAGGTCGTACGCCGCCCGCACCCTGGCTGCGTCGTCGGTGTCTGGTCCCCCCACTTCGGTGTCGTCAGCGGCCGCTCGCTCGGACCGACCGGCGGGCGGGCCGGGAGAGGCCTCGCCGACCCGCACCCGCTCTCGGACGGACGCCGAATCGATCTCGCCGGCGACGACCCGCTCGCGGAAGTCGAGCACCCGGCGCCACACCGACTGGTCGAGGTCGATCCCGTCGGGCTGGATAACGCGGTGACACCGGGTGTGGAACCGACACCCCGAGGGCGGGTCCGCGGGGCTGGGAACGCTGCCGGTCAGTCGGATGTGATCGCCGCTGGACCGTGGGTCCAGTGTCGGAACCGCAGACAAAAGCGCCTCGGTGTAGGGATGTTGGGGGGTCTCGAACACCGCCTCGGTGGGGCCGACCTCCACGATCTCCCCGAGGTACATGACCGCGGTCCGGTCGCAGACCTCCCGGACAACGGAGATGTCGTGGCTGATGAAGAGCACGGAGAGCCCGAACTCCGCCCGGAGGTCGTCGATCAGACGCAGGATGTCGGCCTGAACCGACACGTCGAGCGCCGACACGGGCTCGTCGGCCACGAGCAGATCCGGGTTGAGAACCAGCGCCCGCGCGAGCGCCAGCCGCTGTTTCTCCCCGCCGGAGAACTCGTGTGGGTACCGGTCGTACTCGTCCGCCGAGAGTCCGACACGTTCGAGCAGGTCCTCAACGATCGCCCGCCGCCGTTCGGCGTCGGTCATGCCGTGGACTAACGGCAGTTCCGCGATCGATGCCCCGACCGACAGCCGCGGATCGAAACTCGACGCGGGGTCCTGGAAGATCAGTTGGGCGTCCCGCCGGAACGCTTTCAGTTCGTTCCGATCGAACCGGGTGACGTCGTTCGGGTGCGTTCCGTCGTCGTTCCGGCCGGCGCCGCCACGGCCGCCACCGTTGAAGATGACGTCTCCGGCGGTCGGCTCGGTCAACCGGAGAACCGACGAGGCGGTGGTGGATTTGCCGCAGCCCGACTCCCCCACGAGCCCGAGCGCCTCGCCCGGGTGGATGTCGAAGCTGACGCCGTCGACGGCCCTGATGCGGTTTGTCTCCCGGGAGAAGAGTCCACCCCGGGTGGTCGTGTAGTGTTTCGTCAGATCCCGGACCGACAGCAGCGGAGCGTCACTCATCACCGATCACATCCTGTCGGGCCGACTCCACCGACGATCGCTCCGCCTCGGCGGCCGACTCGGTGGGGTCAGGGAGGGCCGACGGATCATCGCCCGGGTCGTAGTGGATACACGACACGCGGTGGCCGTCGCCGACGGCGACTTCGGGCGGCTGGTCGCCGGTCGAACACGCCGACTCGGCGTGGGCACACCGCGGCGCGAACCGACACCCGTCCGGGGGCGCTGTCGGGTCCGGCAGCGACCCCGCGATCCCGCCGCGCTCGGCCCCGCCGACGGCGTCGAGGTCGCTCTCTCTCCCCGGCAGACACGCGAGTAACGCGCGGGTGTACGGGTGGGCGGGCCGCTCGAAGACGTCAACCACGGGTCCGCGCTCCATAACCGTCCCCGCGTAGAGCACCACCACCCGGTCTGCGATCTGACTCACCGTCGCGAGGTCGTGAGTGACGAACAGGACGCCCAGGCCGTACTCGGCTTTCAGGTCGTCGAGGAGCTGGAGGATCCCCGCCTGGGTCGTCACGTCGAGCGCGGTGGTTGGCTCGTCGGCGACGAGCAGGTCGGGTTCGGTCACCAACGCCATCGCGATCATCACCCGCTGTTTCTCCCCGCCCGAAAACTGGTGGGGGTACTCGTCGATCCGCCCCGCCGGGTCGGGGACCCCGACCGTGTCAAGCAGATCGATCGCGCGGGCCCGCGCCGCCGCGTCGGAGACGTCCTCGTGGACCTGGATCGCCTCGATCAGCTGCCACCCCACCGTGTAGCAGTGGTTCAACGCGTCCTGCGGGTTCTGGAAGACGTACGCGATCGACGCGCCGCGGTGGCGCCGGAGCGCCTTCGGCGGGAGGGCGGTGAGCTCTGCGCCGCGGAACCGGACGCTACCTTCGATCCGGCCGGGCGGCTGGTCGATCAGTCCGGTCAGGGACTCGACCGCGACGGTCTTGCCCGAGCCCGACTCCCCGACCAGACAGACCGTCTCGCCCCGCTCGACGGTGAAGTCGATCCCGTCAACCGCGACGAGGTCACCCGCCTCAGTCTCGAAGGTGGTCCGGAGCCCCTCGACCGCGAGGAGCGGGTCGTCAGTCGTCGCTCCGCTGCCGTCGGCCGTCGCTCCGCTGCCGTCGGCCGTCGCTCCGCTGCCGTCGGCCGTCGCTCCGCTGCCGTTGTCGGTCATCGCTCGGCCTCCGTGGTCGCTTCGGGGTCGACCGCGTCGAGGAGGGCGTCGCCGAGGAAGTTGAACGCCAGGATCGTCAGGAACAGCACGATCCCCGGCGCGAGCACGATCCACGGGGCGAACGCGAGGTCGCTCCGCCCGGCGGCGATCAGCTGTCCCCACGACGCGATGCTGGAGTCGCCGAGTCCCAGGAACGCGAGTTGCGCCTCCGCCAACAGAAATCCCGGAATCAGGAGGGTTAGCTGGGTGATAATACTGCTTGCGGTGTTGGGGACGACGTGCCGGCGCACAACCCGGCGGGTGCTCGCGCCGCTCAGCCGCCCCGCTTTCACGAATTCCTCCTCTGAGACCGACAGCGCCTTGCTCCGGACGTACCGCGCGGTGCCGCCCCACCCGAACAGCGAGAAGACGACGATGAACATGCCGAGCCCCGCGCCGTAGACGTAGAGAACGAGGAGGAAAAACAGGAGCGTGGGGAACGACAGCACGATGTCGACCGCGCGCATCGCCACCTCGTCGACCCACCCGCCGGCGTACGCGCTCACGGTCCCGACGGTGATCCCGATACCGGCGACGATGGTGGTCGTGATGAACGCGATCTTCATACTGATCGTCATGCCGTAGACCACGCCCGTGAACACCCCGACGCCGCCGCGAGTCGTCCCGAGCGGGTACTCCCAGGTGCCCCCACACCGGCCGTCGGCGACCTCGCCGACACACTGGGGGACATTCGCCTCGGCCACCGTGAGTCCGACCGGCGGCTGGTGGCCCGCGAGGATGTTCTGCTCGGGGGCGTTCAGCACGAGCGGCCCGAGCAGGCCGCCACCGAACACAACGAACAGCCACGCCAGGCTCACCAAAGCGGGCCGGTTCCGCTTGAACCGGCGCCAGTAGTGGCTGGCGATCCGCGGGTGCTGAAACAACGGCACGACCAGATACCACACGAACAGCAGGAGCGTCGCCGCGAAGGCGTAATCCACCGCCGTGACCGCGAAATCCAGTCCGAACGCCTGCAACGGGAGGTCCGTTGCCGCAGCGAACGCGTCGAAGACTGTCTCGCGTTCGCCGGCGGCGACCCGGTCGTACCCCGCGAGCGCCACGATGGGGGCAACCGTGAGCGCGAACAGCTTCGTGGTGGTCGAGACCCGTCCCGTCCGGCCGCCGGCGTACGCCTCCCAGTCCACCCGGTCAAACCGGGGGGCGTCCGCCTCCGCGTTCGGGTCCGTGTCAGTACTCATAGCTCCCTGTCGTCGTAGCTGATTCGCGGGTCGAGCACGGTGAACGCCAGGTCCTCGAGGAGGTTGCCCACCACCGCGAGGAACGTAAACAGCAGCGTCGACCCGAGCACGAGGTTGGTGTCCTGTGCGACCAGGGCGTTGAACGTCAACCGACCGAGGCCGGGGATCCCGAAGACGACCTCGACCAGCAGCGACGACCCGAGGAAGATCGCGAGCAGTTGCCCCACAAGCGTCGTCGACAGCGGCACGAGCGTCGGCCGCATCACGTGGTAGGCGTACGCCCGCAGCGGCGAGACGCCCTTGGCCTTCGCGGTCTTCATGAACGTGGCGTTCCGAAACGCCGCAGACTCGTTGCGGGAGACGCGCATGATCGCACCGATCGAACCCGTGACCAGGACGAACACCGGAATCGCCAACTGGCGGGCGTTCGCGAGGCTGAACGCGGGCACCTCGGTCCGGAAAACGATCGGAATCCACTCCAGCCACACCCCGAAGATCAACAGGAGGATGATCCCGAAAAAGAAGTTCGGGATGGCGTACCCGAAGAACGCGAAGCCGGTCGCGGCGTGGTCGCGCCAGGTGTACATGTTGGCCGCGGAGTATACTCCGATCAGGGGGCCGAAAAGCACCGTCAGGATCGTCCAGGGAATCGAGTACTGTGCGGTGTACAAGACCGCGTCGGCGAGCGCTGTCGTCACCGGCTGGCTCCGGTACTCCGACCACCCCCACTCGAGGGTGTAGACGCCCGTGAGGAAGTCAAGATACCTGACGTGCAGAGGTTCGTCGAGCCCGCGGAGCTGGCGCTCACGCTCGACGGCCTCCTGTGGGTCACCGCCCTCCAGCGCCGCCTGTGTTGCGGCCTGCTGGACCGAGGGGTTGGGCGCGGCGGCCAGGAGGCCGAACGTCACGGTGACGATGATAACGGACACAACCGCGGCCCACCCCACCCGGAGCGCAACGTAGCCGGCTACCCCCATCGTCAATGGTGTCGGGTTGAGGCGGTCGATCCGGGGGTGACTCGAGCTGACGAACGCCCGACGGCCTCACGCATCGAAGTACCACGCCGGGAAGTCCCAGCCGTTGAAGAAGTCCTCGGTCGGTCCCACGAGGTCAGGGGTGTACCCGGACAGTTCGTCGCCGAACGCGAGCATCACGTAGGGCTGTTCCTCGGCGAGGTTTTGGAACAGTTCGGTGAACGGTTCCTGGAGCGCGGCCTCGGAGTCAGCGCTCCGCGCCCGCTCGAAGACGCCCGTGGCGTCGAACTCGGGGTAGTAGCCGACCGGGTTGTACCGCGCGTCCGCGCCGTCGAAGAAGGCCGCGTTCGTGAGCGGGTTCAGCGGGTAGGTGTTCAGCCCGTAGACGATCGACATGTCCCACGACTCGGCGCTGGTGACGCTCCGTGGACCCGGGTTGTTCGGCGTCGGTCGATCCCACGACACCGCCTCGCCGTCGACGGTGTCAGTGCCGCCCTGGGGGGCTGCGGTCCAGTAGTCCTGCTGGAACCGGACGGCGTCAATGGCCTCGATTGTCACCTCGATCCCGAGGGAATCACTGAGTTCCTCGCCGATGAACTCCGCGATGAGCTGTGAGGTCTCTCCGCCGGCCAGGTGGTACAGATCCAGCGTGATCGTCTCGCCCTCGGGGGTGACGAGCGCGTTCCCGTCGAAGCGGTAGCCGAACTCCGAGTCGGCGATCGCGTCCCCGACCAGCCCGCGGGCGACTTCCCCGCCGTACCGGTCGCCGGTCCCGAGCTGCGTGACCGCGTCGTCGCCGGGGTGCCACTCGGACCACGACGGCTGCCAGGTGTAGTGCGGCTGCGCCAGTCCCCGGAAGATCCCCGCGATCAGCTCCTCTTTACCGATCGCGGCGGCGAGTCCCTGCCGGAACGCGGTGTGTCTGAACAGGTTTCCGGGGCCGGCGTTCCACCCGTTGTCGCGCATGTTCACCGACAGGATCCGGTTGAACGGTTGGGGGATCCGGTAGGTGCTGACCCGGGGGTTCTGCTCGAACTCCGAGAAGCGCTCGGGGGGGATGCCCGCGGAGTCGGCCTCGCCGGTCTCTAAGGCCGCAAGCCGGGAGGCGCGCTCCTCGACGACATCGATCGACGCCCCCTCGAAATACGGCGCGTTCGAGAACAGTTCCGGCCCCTCGCCGATGTCACGGAGGTAGTACTCGTCGTTCCGCGAGTAGGTCGTCCCCGCGCCGCGCTCCCACTCCTCAAGGGTGTACCCACCGAGGTTGCCGGTGAACGACAGGTCCAGCAGCGCTTCCTCTTGCCGAAGACCTTCGACGTCCTCATCGGCAACGTATGGGTCGACGATGTCCGTCGGGACCGGGTACAAAAGCGGGTCGTACGACTCCGGCCACAGCAGCCGAGGCTCCGGGAGTTCGGCCTGGAACTGGAACTCGCCGGTCTCCTCGACGGTGATCCCGGTCCAGTCGGCCGACGCCGCGGTGGCCGCCCAGTCGGTCTGGTGGAGTTCCCGGATCTGGTAGACGAACGTCGAGGCGTCGACCTGGCCGTAGGGGTCGGTGAACGACAACCCCTCGCGGATGTCGAACACCCACACGCTCCCACCGTCGTCGGTCGAAAGGTCGTACAACAGCGGGAAGTACTCCCCGTCGGTGTTGAAGGTGTATCCGGGGTCGAGCGTGCGGCCGATCGCGGTCCCCGCACGCGACCCGGTGTTGTACAGCGGGTTCAGCGTGGAGAACGACGACGGGATGACCGTGTCGTAGGTCCCCGAGACCGACGGCGTTCCGTCGGGTTCAGACCCGGTGCCGTCGCCGTCGTCGGTCGCTTCGGTACCGCTGTCGTCGTCCGCGGAGCACCCGGCCAGGCCGGCTGTTGCGCCCATCCCCAGGCCTGTAAGCCACTGGCGCCGGGTGATCGACGGCCCCCCGGCCGCTCCGATTGTGTGCCTCCCTGGTCGCATCTACAACTCCGTTGGGAGCCGTCGAAGTAAACTATTGTGATAGCACACCCCACACGCTTGGGGCCGTCGACGGGGGTCAGGGCCCGTCACGGGTGCTCCCCCGAAGGCGGTCTCTCACAGCCACCAGCCCAGTGGCGGACCCGGACGGGGTCGTCGACGCCGCTACTCCAGCAGTTCCTTTGTCGTGCGGTGCCGTGCCCGAAACATCGGCTCGAAGCCCACAACCGCGACCGGCGACACTGTCCGGCCGACACTCCCGCCGGGGAGTTCGTACTCCACCTCGTCGTCGACGATGGTCTCGTCGCCGTCGGCGACGAACCGGTGGGTGTGGACCCACGTCTGGAACGGACCGCCGCGCATCTCGTCGCGGAACCTCGCGGTGTCGCCGTCGAACTCGCGGTCGAGGATGACCGACGTCCACGACTGCCGGGGGCCGACGCCGAGTGGCCGCATCGACATCTGGATCTCCGCGCCCGACTCCAGAACTTCGGGGTCGGGGTCGCCGTCGGGGCCGGTCACGGATTCGACCCGGAGGTTCATCCAGTCGGGTGTCAGCGCCTCCAACCCCGAGATCCGGGAGTGGAACTCCCACACCTCATCGAGCGGTGCGGCCACGCGGGTCAGCCGCGAGTAGGTTGCCATACACGTGGGAGGTGCCGGCGGGACAAAAGGCGTGTGGGCGGAGGGTGTTCGCGGTGCGGGTGGGTGCCCGACGGCCGCTACAACCAGATCCGTTCGACGCTCGTGCCGGCGGCCGCGAGGTCTTCGTGGGTCGCGGCCGCGACCGTGACCAGGCTCTCGTCGTGGTCGAACCCGAACGACGCCTCAAAGGACCCCTCAGACGGTGTGAGCATCGTCGACTTCGAAGGCGTCCTGACCGCAACGGTCGCGGCGTCTGTCGACCCCGACACCACCAGTTGGTCGCCCTCGAACCGGGTGTCGACGCGGAGCTCCGGCCCGTCGGGGCGGTCGGACTCGACGTACCGGTCGCGGAGCACCGACGGGAGCTCTACGGGACTGCCGGCGTCGACGCCGTGGGCCAGCCGGACGTACTGCGCCATCGACCACGCCAGCGGCGTGGCCGCGCCGGTTCCCCTCCCGAACTCCCAGTTGAACTCGGTGGCGTGCTCGCGATCCCACACCTGCTCGGGGAGCATGCGGCCGGAGTTCGCAAACCCCGCCATCGTCTCCAGCATCGCCTCCGGGGCGAGGTCGCCCGACTCCGTGCCGTAGACCAGTTCATACTCGGCGCGCTCGCCGGTGAAGATGGGCCACAGCCGACCCTTCCCTTTGGACTCGACCGACCACGGCGCGCCCTCCTCGACCACCGCGCGTTCGCCGTAGCCGTCGCCGTTGTACCGGTAAAACCCCGGTCCCGGGGGCGTGTCGACCCGGAGGGTGTCGTCGACCTCCCTGATGGAGTTCCGCACGACCTCGTCGCCGGCGGGCTTGATCCCGAGTCGCACCAACTCCAGGAAGCCGGCGTCGATGATCTCCCGCTCGTCGAGCGTGGGGCCGTCGTTCGCGAGCGTTCGAAGGTGGCCGGCGTCGGGGTCGCCGTCGCGGGTGATCCGGACGTAGTAGGGGGTGTTGTCGTGGCGCGCGGTGCCGGTCGTGGTGGCGGTCCACGCCTCAACGCGGTCGGTCCACTCGTCGGCCAACGCCTGCCAGACCACGGCGTCGGCGTCGTGGCCCTCATCGGCCGCGATGTCGGCCGCACACCCCAACCCAGCGATCTCCGCGGCGATCGATGACGGGGAGTAGCCCGCCTCCTCCTCCCACCGCTCTTGGGCGCTCTCGGGGCCGTTCCGCGCGACGTAGTCCGCCGAACGCTTGATGTTACGATACCCGTAGTCGACGGCGTTGAACTCGAACCCGCGGTCTCTGAGCATCCACGCGATCACCTGCGGGAACGAGATGTTGTCCATCTGCTCGCCGCCCCACCGGGTCCGGCCGTTCAGGTAGGTGTTCTGCGGGATAAACCCGTCGTCGTCCTGTTGGTACTCGTAGATATACTCGAGCGCCTGGACGCCGATGTCGACGTCGCCGGCCGCGTCGAACGCGGTGACGACCTGATAGAGGTCGCGGGACCACACGAAGTTGTAGCCGTACCCGCGGGACTCTTCGGCGGTGACGGCCTCTCCCCACGGCACCGACGGGGAGGCGATTCCCGCACCCAGAAACGTCTTGTCCTCCACCGCGCGGAGACACATGAGCGCGGTCTTGTACTGCGCCCGGAGGGTGTCGTCGTCGCGCACCGACGCCGGGATCGTCCGGTCACCGAGGAACCGCTCCCAGGAGTCGAGGTAGGCCGCCCGGGCGGTCTCGTACCCGCGGCTGAGTGCGCCCGCCGCCTCGCCGAGTGCGGCCGCGGTGTCGGCGTTCTCCGCGAACCCGACCGCCACGGTGTCGGCAACACCCGCCCCGGTTCCGATCCGGCCGACGAGCACCACGTTCTCGTCGTCGACGCTCCGCTCGGGCGACGGCGCGGTTCCCGCCGAAAACAGCTCCCCGAGGAACTCCGACCCCCCGACCCCGACTGTCGCCCACTCGAACCCCCCGGGCGGCGACATCGCAGCCGCAACGGAGTACTCCTCGCCGTCCTCGTCGATGAGGAGGGGATCGGTCGTGCCCTCCTGGTCGTACGCCTCCGCGTCGCGAGCCACGAGCTGGTAGCCGTTCGACCCCTCGAGCCTGATGCCGCGATCCGTGGTGCCGGTGTTCGTCAGCGCCATGTCCGCCACCGCGTACACCTCGTACTCGTTCCCGTCGGCGGCGTCGAAGTCGATATCTACGAGCAGCGTGTCGTGCTTGGGGTCGGTGGTGTACTCCGCGGTCAGCGTCCACTCGTGACCCCGGCCGTCGCCGGTCTCAGTGACGACGTGCCGGAACAGGAGAGCGTCCTCCTCGACGACCTCCGCCCGGCGGTCGATGGTGTCGGCGTCGTCGTCCCGCCGGGTCTCATTGTGGGTCCGGGCGGTGTAGCCGGCGTCCGACGCCGCGTCCACAACCAGGATGTCGAACGTTCGGAGGTTCATGAGGTCGACCCGCGGGAACCGAACCTCCGTCAGCGACCCCTCAGTCAGGGTGTACCATATACGCGAAGGGTCCGACGAGTCGTGGTCGGCCACCGTCCCGATCCCGTATTTTTCGCCGGTGGTCCAGTTGGGTCGGGCACCCGGCCCGGACGGCGCGGGCTTCGGGGCGGGCAGGGCGTCCGCCGCAGCGAGGGTCCCGGTAAGGCGGAGTCGCATCGCGTGAGACCACGCCAGCGGCGTCGCGCTGTCGTGTGTCCCGTCGTCGAAGACCTGCTCCGAGAGGTAGCCCGCGTTGGTGCTGAACGGGCCGTCTCGACCCACCCATCCGTAGAGCTCCGTGGCCCGCGAACGGAACGCCTCGGCGTCGTCGGGCCGGTCGTGCGCGTCGAGGACGCCCGACAGCTCCGCGGCGGCGTGGGCACCCCACGCGGTCGACACCGACCACAGCTTCTCGCCGGCCTGGTCGGCCGACCGCCAGGGGTCGTCCTCGAACCGGACCAACCCGGCCACGCCGTCCTCGCCCGCGACCGGCTCGCGGTACAGTCCGTCGAGCGTGGTCTCGACGTGGGTCTCGAGCCGCGAGAGCGCCGCCGGCGGGACGGCTTCGATCCGGTCGTACGCCGCGAACGCCTCCACGAGCGCGAACGTCCCGGAGTCCAACCGGGAATCGAGGCTCTCCTCACGGAGCCGGAGCGCGTACACCCCCCGGTCGTCGTCCCACAGCCGGTCGAGACCCTCGAAGACCGCACTCGCTTGTGCCTCAGCGCGGTCCGAGAGGTTGGCGTCGACCGGTGCGGCCGCGACAGTCGCGTACGCTTGGAGGAAGGTGCCCGCGGTGTGGGTGAACCGCCCGATCATGTTTTCCCAGAGGTTCTGGCAGGGTTCGGGGAGGCCGTCCGCGGCGAGTGAGTCGTCGAGGGCGTCAACGCCCGCCCGGATCGACCGGCGGACCCGGCCGGCGAGCGCGGGCGAGATGTCGGTCCCGTGCTCGGCCAAAAGCGTCGCGAGAAACGAGACCACGCTCGCAGTCTGATCGGCCTGGTACTCCACGCCGTCGGCGCCCTCGACCCGTGCGTTCGCCCACCCGGGGGCCAGCGTGCCGTCGACAGCCCACGCCCGGTGGGGCCACGATCCGTCGTCGAGTTGCGTGCTACAGAAGAACGTCGCGAGCGTCGAGAGTTCCGACATCGAGTCTAACCCGAGCAGGTCGTCGCTGCGGAGCAGGTGGCGAGCGCACTCCGCCTCGTCGCGGAACCACGTGTAACCGTAGCCACCGGAATGCGTGTAGAACGGGTCGAACTCGGGGGCAGCGATGTGGGCACCGGAGGGTGCGGTCAGGAGCGACAGAACGCGGAGATCTGCTCTGACCGTCTGTTGGCGCGGGGCGCTCTCCGGGACGGCGACCTCCGCGCGCTCCCGGGCCGCAGCCCGGATGTCGGCGGCGGCGGTGTGCGACAGCGCACAGTGACACAGGTCCGCAAGCGCCTCCTCGCGTTCGACTTCGCTGTGATCCGACAGCTGGGTGACGAGCGTCGCGCGGGCGCCGCGGCCCTGACGCTCTAAAGGCGCGGAAACAATAATGTCGCCGCTGAGGTGGGTGTCCTCATAGCGGTCGAGCGCGGCCTCCCGCGGGAGCTCGAACGCGTCCTCGGAGAGGAGTTCGTCGAAGCGTTCGGGGACCTGCGCGCGGACGTCGTCGAGGCCGGTAGAGGCGGTGACGTAGTCGTGTTCGTTCCGATGAAACACCTCGACTGCCTGGGTGTCGTATGGGCCCCCGTCGTCGTGGATGAGCCGACCAACCTGTGTCTCTCTTCCCTCCGGGGCGAACGTCACAAAGGCGGTCAGGTGGGCGTCGGTCGGGATCGCGCCCCTGAGTTCGACGTGGGTGACGTGGGCCCGGCCGAGCGTCAGGTCGTACTGGTGGATGGTGTACGACCCCGCGTTGTACTCGGTCTCGACCAGGCTGGTCTCGCGGTAGTAGTGTTGGCGGACCGGGTCGAGGTCGTCGAACCACCGGGTCTCCCCGTTGGCTTCGATGGCGAACCGGGAGCGGTCGATCCCGTAGAGCCCCGAGAGCGACGAGGAGTAGTCGCGAAGCGCACCGCCGCCGTCCACGTGGACCAGGCGATCCCCGTGGCCGGAGAACGCACCCTCGACGGTCGGGAGTTCCCCGGGGAACCGCCCGTCGCGGTCGCGCTTGTATTCGTTCAGTACGGTCCGAAGTCTCATACCCTGCCACGAGTGCGCCGAAGCATAAGTATTGACGGAACCGGCCGAGTACTGTGTGGTGCGGAGTGATCCCGATGGAAGCGGCGGGGAGACGGGGTGTGGTCGGTCAACGTTCTCATACTGTCGGCTATAGTCGCGTGACGTATTTCGACACCCCGGGGTGTCGAAAATCTTCACGTAGTTATAGCCGACAGTAGCAAGACCGCGGCTCCTTCCGGTCCTACCGGGATAGTTTGTCCGCCGACTTTCGCGTGATCACGCGTGCCCGCCGGCCGTCGCCCACTCTTTATAAGGGGGGCTTTTATAAGGAAGGCAAGAAATAATACAACAGAGTATGACCACGCCGGCAGATTCAATCGAGATTCAGAACGTCGTCGCATCGACTGGGATCGGGCAGGAACTCGACCTCGAGGCCCTCGCGGAGGACCTCCCAGGGGCGGATTTCAACCCCGACAACTTTCCGGGGCTGGTCTACCGGACACAGGAGCCGAAAGCCGCCGCACTCATCTTCCGGTCGGGGAAGATCGTGTGTACCGGCGCCAAGAGTATCAACGACGTCCACGAGGCGCTCGGGATCATCTTCGAGAAGCTTCGTGGACTGTCGATTCCGGTCGACGAGGATCCCGAGATCACCGTCCAGAACATCGTCTCCAGCGCCGACCTTGGCCACAGCCTCAACCTCAACGCTCTCGCGATTGGATTGGGGCTCGAAGACGTGGAGTACGAACCCGAACAGTTCCCGGGGCTGGTCTACCGGATGGACGACCCGGAGGTCGTCATCCTGCTCTTCGGCTCGGGGAAGATCGTCATCACTGGGGGGAAGCGGACCGATGACGCCGAAACCGCGGTTGAGGAGATCGTCAAGCGGATCGACGACCTCGGCCTGCTGGGGTGATAGTGGTTACTCCCGTCTCGTACCGTCAAGTGAGGTCAACGGGGGTAGCGCTCGGCGGTACACGGTGAGAGTGACCAGTATGAGCCGGGGGCTCCGACTCCCGGGTCGACGGTGCGCCGGCGTCCGACAGTATAAGACCGCCACGACCGAACGGGCCGTTGATGAGTGCGCGTGAGGACATCACGTTTCTGGTGGGCTCGGAGGTCCGGATCGACCTGCTTCGGACGCTCCGGTCCACACCCGGACGGCCGAGCGATCTCGCCGACCGGTGTTCGTGCGCCCGTGAGACGGCACAGCGGACTGTGTCGGAGTTCACCGACCGCGGGTGGGCCGAGAAGGTGCCCGACACCGACAGATACCGGCTCACCCGAGCCGGCGACATCGTCGCCGAAAGCTACGCGCAGTTCGAGGAGTGTTTGGACGTCGCGGACCGGTTCCGGCACCTCCTCGCGAACCTGGATGGATCCACAGAGGGATTGACGTGTGAGACGCTGGCGGGGGCGACTCACACGCGTGCAACTCCCGAGAACCCCCACAGTCCGATCAACCGCCTTCTGGAGCTTATGGACCGCGACCGGGTCGATACGCTTCGAGGGGTTACGCCGATCGTGAGCCGGGTGTACAACCAGGCCGTCACCGGGGCTATCGGGCAGGAGAGCGACGTCGACCTCGTCGTCGACAAAGACGTGTTAGAGACGTCCGCCGCGGAGTATCCGGAGGCGCTTGAGCGCGCCGAGCGGCTCTCTGGGTTCACACTGTACGTCTCCCCGCAGCCGGTGGCGTTCGGGGTGGTGCTCGTCGACGGCCACGCGTATCTCGGTGCGTACGACGATGGGGGAAACCTCGTCGCGAGCGCCGACGGCGACGGGGAGCCATTCGTCTCGTGGGCCCGTCAGACGTTCGGTCGGATCCGCGAGCGGTCGTCGGTCTGGGAGTGAATGCTGTGGCGGGGGAGCCGCCCCGGTACAAGACGTCGGCCGAAGAGAGACTGGAGTGGCGAACAGCCGGCACACCGCCGTCCACCGCGCCGACGTACCGGGCAACCGCAGCACGACGCGGGGCAGTGCTCACCGCACACGGGTGGTTGTCCCGTGTTCTCACGTGACGCACTTTCACGACTAAACTCGTGGGCTTCCCACCCGGTGTTGACCGGGCAGGTCAATCCTGAAGGGTGGAAATCTACGCTTTGCGACCGACGGTCGCGGCACTGGATCGGCTCCCGCGACGCTCCGACAGTAGTAAAAACCGCGCCGCGGTAGAGAGGCCAATGAGTGAGGAAGCGGCCGGCGAGGGTCGCGTCCGGGTTGTCGGCACCGCCCACGTCTCCGAGGAGAGCGTTCGGGAGGTCGAAGACACCATCGAGGCCGAGCGGCCGGACGTTGTGGCGGTCGAACTCGACGAGGGGCGATACCGCCAGCTCAAAGGCGGCGAGCCAGACGATATCACGCCTGGCGACCTGCTCCGCGGCAACACCGTCTTTCAGTTCATCGCCTACTGGATGCTGTCGTACGTCCAGACGCGGCTCGGCGAGAAGTTCGACGTGACTCCCGGTGCGGACATGCTCTCGGCGGTCGAGACAGCCGAGGAAGGAGACATCGACGTCGCCCTCGTCGACCGCGACATCAACGAGACGATGCGGCGGTTCTGGTCGGCCATGAGCTCGGTCGAGAAGCTCCGGATGATCGGCGGGCTAGCGTTCGGGCTCGGCGACAGCCGCGGGGTCGGGCTTGCAGCCGGGGTTGTGTTGGGACTGCTTCTGGGGCCGTTCGTGGCGATCTTCGGCGGGACCGTCGGGCTCGACGCCGTGATCCTGTCGCGGGTTACCGGGGGGGCCGTGCTCGCGGTCGGCGTCGCCGCCGCTGTGTGGCTGTTCGGTGGGTCGGTCCTCTCGGCGGCCGACCGCGCGAGTGTCGCGGTGGGCGGGGGGATCGCAGTCGGTGCGGTCGCCGGCGTCGGACTGGGGCTTGCGGCGCCCATCGTCGACTCCCTCGGACCGTTTACCGTCCGCGTTGTGGGGAGTATGGCGCTGGGGGTCCTCGGCGGCGTGGCCGTCGGGGGACTCCTGGGGCAGTTCGCCGCGGCCTTTGGGGGCACTGAACCGGACGACGTCGAAGAGTTCGATATGGCAGAACTGACCGACACCGACGTGGTGACTGCGATGATGGAGGAGTTCCGGCAGTTCTCCCCGGGCGGCGCCGCCGCCCTGATCGACGAGCGCGACGCGTTCATCGCCCACAAGTTGGTGGCGCTCCGGCAGACCGGGGCCGATGTGGTCGCTGTCGTCGGCGCGGGTCACCGCGAAGGGATCGAGCGATACCTCAACAACCCGACCGAGCTTCCGCCGATGGCGTCGCTAACCGGCACCAGCGGCCGGGGAATCCCGTGGGCTAAGATCGTCGGAACCGGCATCTCCGTCGTCGTGATCGGCTTCTTTGCCCTGTTGGCGCTGTCGTCGGCCGGCGACGGGGCTTTGCTCCGGCTGTTCGGCGCGTGGTTCCTGATCAACGGGGTGTTCGCGGCGGGGCTGGCGAAGGGCGCAGGCGCGAGGTGGCTGTCGTCGCTCGCCGGCGGCGCAGTCGCGTGGATGACCTCGATCAACCCGTTCTTGGCGCCGGGGTGGTTCGCGGGGTACGTCGAACTCCAGTACACGCCGGTGAACGTCTCCGATATCGGGACACTAAACCAGATCCTCGCCGACGAGGAGCGGCCAATCCCCGAACTGGTCTCGGACATGTTCGGGGTCCCACTGTTCCGCCTGATCGTGATCGTTGCCGCGACCAACATCGGGAGTATCATCGCCTCCGCGCTGTTCGTTGCGTACCTGCTCCCGCTGTTCGCGCTTGACCTCGGCGGCGCGACGGGAGTGACGCGGCTGCTCTTTGAGGGCGCACAGAACGGGTGGGAGATCGTGTGGGGGGCGGTCGTGTGAACGTTTCCGGACTCTCCTTCAGCGCCCGCGAACTCCGGGATCTGGGACTAGCGTGGGCCGCTCTCGGGATCGCGTTCGCCATCTTCTTCGCCGGCGGCGGCCAGCGAGCGGTCGACGCCATCTCGGGCGGCGGCGTGGTGGCCCCGGTGCTCCTCAGCCTGTTGACCGCCGGCACCGCTTTTCTGATCCACGAACTCGCCCACAAGGTTGTGGCGATCCGATACGGCCAGATCGCGGAGTTCCGCGCGGACTACGGTATGTTGTTTCTGGCAGTCGTCAGCTCGCTCGCGGGATTCATCTTCGCCGCACCCGGCGCCGTCTACCACCGCGGGCGGCTGACTCGGCGCGAACACGGCCTCATCGCGCTAGCCGGTCCGGCGGTAAACGTCGGGCTGGCCGTTCTCTTCATCCCAGTATTCGTCGCCGGAACAGCGGTCGACTCGGGCTTTCTCGCCTTGGTCGGGTCACGAGGGCTCGTGATCAACCTCTTTCTGGCGGCGTTCAACATGCTCCCGTTTGGTCCGCTCGACGGCAAGACGGTCCTCGGGTGGAGCAAGCCGGTGTTTGCCGGGTTCTTTATTCCCGCACTGGCCCTAACGGTCGGCGCGTTCCTGCTCGGGTTCGGATTCTGACAAACGGGTACGGCCAGGTCCCGGTTCGGTGGTGTCCGGGACATCCTTGTGGCGGTAGCGACCCGACGAGTGGAGAGGGCGTCGGCTACTCCTCGCCCACCGGGTGGTAGCCGTGGCCCAGGACGAACGCCCCGGCGTTGACGCCGACAAGCGCCACGAACAGGAGCGCTTCGCTACCCGTCAGGCCGCCGGCGAGGAGGGGGAGATACGCGGCCGGTAGGACGATCGCGGCCCAGAAGCTCGCGACCTGCACGTTCCGGAGGGCGGTCCGGACCGTGTCGCTCACGGCACGACCGGCGCGACGCAGGCTGTCGCGTTCGACCGGGAGATCGGAGGAGCGGGGGACGTGAGACATGTGTTTCGGCTCACTCTCCGGTAGGGCGGGGACCCACATATAACGCACAGAGGCTTCACTCGTTTCGCGACGGTTTACCGCCGCAGTCGACGTTTCACCGACGTTTCATAACCCTCTCAAATCGTCGTAAACCGTTCAAAAACACATCTGTGTCCGTATCTCCGAGTTGCACGCGAGAACAGCGTGCACCACCGCGGACCCGGAGTCGCGACACGCTGGCGGTACGACAGCGGCGGCCGCCGTCGCTGCCAGGCCCTCACGAGGGTCACCCGCGCGGACCGGACGTATTTTGCGTGCGCGTTCCGGGGGTTGTGGTATGACCGACGACCGCCCGGATGGGACCGAGAGTCACGACGGAGACAGCGCGGGAGCAGACGACGATGCCAACTCGCTGACGTACGCCGATGCGGGCGTCGACATCGGCGCGAGCGAGGCGGCGACCGCGGCGCTCGTGGGTGCCGTCGGCGGGAGCGAGGGCGACTACGCCGGCCTGTTGGACATCGGCGACCGGTACCTCGCGCTCGCGACCGACGGAGTCGGGACGAAGCTCCTTGTCGCCGAAGCACTGGGAGACTACTCGACGGTCGGGATCGACTGTATCGCCATGAACGCGAACGACCTCGTCGCCGCGGGCGTCCGGCCGGTGGCGTTCGTCGACTACCTCGCGGTCGATGAACCCGACGAAGCGTTCGCCGAACAGGTCGGCGAGGGGTTGCGAGCCGGCGCCGACGAGGCGGGTCTGGAGCTAGTCGGCGGCGAAACCGCGGTGATGCCCGAGGTGATCCGAGGGCTCGACCTGGCGGGGACCTGCGCCGGCCTCGTCGCGAAGAACGCGGTCTTGCCCGGAGTAGCCGAACCCGGTGACGCCCTGGTCGGGTTCCCCTCGTCGGGGATCCACTCCAATGGGCTGACGCTCGCTCGGACTGCCAGCACCCGCGAACACGAGTACACCACCCCCTGTCCGTTCGGCGACTACGACACCCTCGGTGAGGCGCTGCTCGAACCGACTCGAATTTACACGCACCTGCTTAGTCCGATGCGCGAGCACGACGTCAGGGCCGCCGCCCACATCACCGGCGGCGGGTGGACCAACCTCGAACGCTTGGGCGACAACCGGTACGTCGTCGACGACGCGTTCGACCCGCACCCGGTCTTCGAGTTCGTCCAGTCGGCAGGGGAGGTCGCCGACGCGGAGATGCACCGGACGTTCAACATGGGCACGGGGTTCGTCTGCGCGCTTGCCCCCGACGACGCCGCGGCGCTCGCGGCCGGCACTGACGGGCGCGTGATCGGTCGCGTCGCGTCCGGGTCCGGCGTCGCGATCCGCGGGCTCGAGCTCTGAGTCCGGCCCGCGAACCGGAGACTGGTATTTAGACTGTTGAACCGCCAAACAAGGATATTGGGGTTCTTGGTCGAGCACAGACGATGTCGTCGAAGCAATCGACGACGCAGAGAGCGAAGAGGTATTGGAGTACTTCACTGAAAAACAGGAACTCGACCGACTACACGACGGGGAGCGTGGTCTCGGACAGGTTCGCCGTGCTGCTCTCAAATCGCCCTCGGCACCAGACCGGATTAAGTTGCTGTGTTGAATAGACGCTGAGTCACGGTCACAGCGGTTCACACAGCGGTTCTATGTTGATGATGGCAAACATCAATGACATCACCGTATTCAACCGTCCCTGTCTAGTGTTCATCTCGTCACTTCCTTCGCAGCGCTGCTGCATCGTCGCCGTTGTACTCGAAACGCCACGTGTTGGCCTCGGTATCGGCTTTCCGGAGGGGGTAGCCCGGCGTCCGTCCTCAGGATCGAGTTTCGAACTCGGAAACGTTGTCGTCGAGGGTGGCCGCGATTGCAGAGAGCTGTTGGACGTTCGTGCTCACTTCCGAGACCGAGGCGGTCTGTTCTTGGGTTGCCGCCGAGACGTCGCTGGCTTCTGCGGCGGTCTGCTGGCTCACGCTCGACACGTCGTCCACCATCGCAACCACCTCCTCCGACGACGCTGCTTGGTCTTCGGTGGCCTCGCTGATCTCCTGTATACCCGCCTCGGCGTCGTCGACCGCCGTTGCGATCTCATCGAACATCTCGATCGTGTCTTCGATGGTCTCTGATCCCCGTTCGACGCGGTTCCGCATCGCTTCGATCCCCTCGACTGTGTCGCCCGCCGTCGACTGGACCATCGCGATCCGGTTTTCGATGTCCGTGGTCGCGTCACTGACCTGCTGTGCGAGGCCCTTGATCTCGTCTGCCACGACCGCGAACCCATCGCCGGCCGCTCCGGCCCGGGCCGCCTCGATGGACGCGTTCAACGCGAGTATGTTGGTCTGTTCGGCGATCCCGGTGATCAGATCGACGATGTCTCCGATCTCCTCCATCTTCTCGTCGAGTGTCTTGACCTGCCCCACCGCGTCGTCCGCCTGCGCTTCGATGGCACTGATCTCCTCGGTCGCTTCGGCCGCGTACTCCTGGCCCGTTTCGCTGCGTTCGACGGCTGTCTCGGCCGTCGAAGCCACCTGGTCTGCCGAGGAGGCGATCTCCTCGATGGTCGCAGACACGTCGTTCATCTCCCCCGCAACCTGACCGAGATTCTCACTTTGGGTGTCTGCGCCGTGGGAGATTTCCTCGACCGAGCCGGCGACCTGTTGGCTCGCCTGTTCGATCTCTTCGGTGCTCTCTGCGATCAGGTCACTCGAGGAAGCCACCTCATCGGCGACGTCCTGGATGGTTCCCACGCTGTTGCTGAGTTGGTCGATCCCCGCTTCGAGGTCTCGTAACACGCTGCCGTACACGCCGGGGTAGTCGGTCTCGAACCGACGGCCGAGCTGTCCGGTCTTCAGCCCGTCACTCGCCGTCGCGATCTGCGAGAAGGCGTCCGAGAGTGTGTCCGTCCCCGCTTCGAGGTCGTCGAGGACAGCGCCGTACTGCCCCGGCTTATCGGATTCGATGGTCTGCTCTAGGTCGCCCGTCCGGAGGCTGTTGCTCGCGTTCTGTATCTCCCCGAAACTGGTCGTGAGTTGGGTTGTCCCCGAGTCGAGGTGTCGCATGATCTCCCCGTACTGCCCCGGGAACTCGGTGTTGATGTCCTGGTGGAAGTCCCCCGTTTCGAGGTTGCGGCTCACAGTATCGAGGTCACTGAAGACCGCGCGGAGCTTTCGCTGCATCGCTTTGATCGCGGTTACCATCTGTCCGATTTCGTCGTCCTCAACGTGGTCATCGATCTCCGTGGTGAGGTCCCCGTTATTGGCCGCAACCGCGGCCTCGGTCAGTTGTGTGATGGGCTTTGTGATGCGTCTGGCTACGAACAGCCCGATCACAATGGCGAAGACGAACGCACCGATCGTGAGTCCGATGACTTCCATCTGTGCGCTCTGCGTGGTGGTGTCAGCCAGGGCGACCTGGGCAGTGAGGTCTTGCTGGGCCGATTCCGCGATGAGGTGGGCCTCCTCCTCCATCCCGACTCGTAGCTCCTCCATCCGGGCCGACTTCTGTGCAGCGAGGTCGTCGTTACCGGCGCTCTTTGCCTCGAAGAACTCCGCGCCGAGCTGACTGTACTCCCGATGCTGTGATTGGAGGGTCTCAAACCGCTCTGTCTGTTCTGCGGTCAACTCCCTCTCCCGGAGTCGCTCCGCGTGTTCGGTGTAGAGCGCGCTTGCGTCGTCGAACTGTTGCTGTGCGCCTGCCTCGCCCAGTTGGGCCGATTGGACCGCATTTCGTTGTCGTTCGATGGCGACAACCATCTCCGACGACGCGTCTATCTTGACTCCGTCTTCAGCGATCAGGTGTGCCTCCTCGTCCACGGAGCCAACTGCCGTGTACCCGACGGCCCCGGTCACACCGACTAACACAGCAACGAGAGCGAACGCGAGGATCAGTTTCGGCCTCAGGCCCAGTTGATCGATGGTGACTCTGTCAAGCATCAGTAGAGGATGAAATTAACAGCTAATTAATACGCTCACTCGGTATCAGTCGTGATTTCCACCGAATTACCGAGGAAGGGCTATGGTATATCCATATATGATCGAAATTTTCGTCGAAAAGTATAGTTAATCGAGAGTATTTACCACAATCAGAATTTGCGCTCGGCCCTCACCCGCCCGGCCCGACCGGACGCAGGTCCGCGCGAGCGACGGGGGGGGCGGTCGGAAACCGCGTCGCTCGGTCGCTCCGTTGAGACCGGCCAGCGCGGGCCCCCGAAGCCGAGCGGACGGCGCGGGCGGTCGGATCAATCATAGACGGCCGCGGTGGAACAGCAATCCTTTTTCACTGTTCCACCGTCATACGATACCGAATGCGACGATCTGACAACCGACACGCCCGACGGGACGCCCGCGGGCGCCCCCCGCGTCCGGCACCCGCATGACGCCCCGCGTCGCCGTCGATGTCGGTGGGACGTTCACCGACGTGGCGCTCGTGACTGAGTCGGAGACGCTCGTGACCGCGAAAGTCCCCTCGACCGCCGACCAAAGCGAGGGGGTGATCACCGGGATCGAGAAAGCCTGTGCGGCGGCCGAGATCGATCCCGCCGCGATCGCGGAGTTCTCCCACGCCACGACCGTTTCCACCAACGCGCTACTCGAGCGGAGCGGCGCGCGGACCGCCCTCGTCACCACTGAGGGGTTCCGTGACGTACTGGAGATCGGGCGTCAGAGCCGACCCGCGCTGTACGATCTCCACGGCCAGAAACCCGCGCCGCTGGTTCCGCGGTCGCGACGATACGAACTCCCGGAGCGTGCCACGCCCGACGGGATTGAGCGACCGGTCGACCCGGAAGCGGTTCGAGCGCTTGCGGCGACGATTCGCGACGCGGACGTCGAGAGCGTCGCGGTCGCGCTGCTGCACGCGTACGTCACCCCCGAAAATGAAACGCGAGTCGCGGCGGTGCTCCGTGAGGAACTCGACGTACCGGTGTCGACCTCCCACGCGGTGTTGCCGGAGTTCCGGGAGTTCGAGCGGACCGCAACCACTGTGATCGACGCGTACGTCACGCCCGCGATCGACCGGTATCTCGGCAATCTGACCGACCGCGCCGCGGCAGCGGGGATCCCCGAACCACAGATTATGCAGTCTAACGGCGGGGTCGCGACCGCCGACACCGTCCGCACCCACGCGGTCGGGACCGCGCTCTCCGGCCCCGCGGCGGGCGTCGTTGGCGCCGACAGGGCGGTGCGGACGATCCAGGCGTCCGACGACCGCCCCGGCTTTGTCACGTTCGACATGGGCGGAACCTCAAGTGACGTCAGCCTCGTCCGCGACGGCGACGCCGAGCGGACCACCGACACCACCATCGACGGGATCCCGATCAGCACTCCGATGGTCGACATCAACACCATCGGCTCCGGCGGAGGGTCGATCGCGTGGGTCGATTCCGGGGGCGCACTGCGGGTCGGGCCCCAGTCGGCCGGTGCCGATCCCGGGCCGGCGTGTTACGGGAACGGCGGCGACGAACCGACCGTCACGGACGCGAACGTCGTGCTCGGCTACGTCGGCGAGACCACGGCGCTCGGCGGCGAACTCTCGATCGACGTCGCGGCCGCGGAAGCCGTCTTAGCGGAGCTCGCCGCCGACGCAGGACTCGGAAGCGCCCGCGCCGCAGCGAGGGGCGTCTACCGGGTCGCGAACGCGAAAATGACCCGCGCGATCCGGGAAATCACCGTCGAACGCGGGTTCGACCCCCGGGAGTTCGGGCTGGTCGCGTTCGGCGGCGCCGGCCCGATGCACGCCGTGGGCGTCGCCGACGACCTCGACATCGGGACCGTGATCGTGCCCGTGGCGTCGGGGGTACTCTCCGCGTATGGCCTTCTCGCCGCCGACGAGCGGTACGACCGGGTCCGAACCCACCTGACTCGGCTCGACGACGCGACCCCGGAGCGGATCGCGGACGTCGTGACCGACCTCGTCGCCGGCGCGGTCGCGGAGTCAACGGTGGCCGACCCGGCGGTCGAGCACGAAGCAGATCTCCGGTACGTGGGGCAGAGCTTCGAGCTGACGGTTCCGATCGACCTCCCGTTCGATCCTGCGGCGGTCCGGTCGCGGTTCCACGCCGCACACGAGCGGGCCCACGGGTACCGGATGGACGCCGGGGTCGAACTCGTGAACCTCCGTGCGACCGCTCGCGCGGAGCGCTCGGTCGCGGAGACGCGCTACGACGCCGCCGGGGACAGCCTCTTCGACACCCGGACGGCGGAGTTCGGCGGTGAGACCCACGAGGCGGCGGTCCGCGACCGGCTGGCCGTCCCTGCGGGCACGACGATAGAAGGGCCAGCCATCCTCGAAGCGGCCGAGACCACGACGGTCGTCCCGCCAACGTGGACCGCGACGGTCCGAGACACCGGCGCGCTCGTCGTCCGTCCGAAAACTGACACACCTGACGAAACCGACACCCGATGACAGAACCGACACACACCGGGGAGTTCGACCCTGTGACGCTCGAGATCATCCGGAACCGACTCGAAGGTATCGCCGAGGAGATGGGACAGGTCCTGATCCGCGGGGCCTACTCTCCGAACATCAAGGAGCGCCAGGACTGCTCTACTGCCCTTTTCGACGCCGCGGGTCGAATGGTCGCGCAAGCCGAGCACATCCCGGTTCACCTCGGCGCGATGCCCGAGGCTGTCGCCGCCGTCCGGGACCGCGGCCCCGAACCCGGCGAGGCGTACATCCTGAACGACCCGTTCGCGGGCGGGACCCACCTCCCGGACGTGACTGTGGTCTCGACCATCGCCCCGGACGAGCGGGTCCTCGGCTACGCGGTCACCCGTGCACACCACGCCGACGTCGGCGGCGGCATCCCGGGGAGCATGCCCGCGGGGGCGACCGAGATCTACCAGGAAGGACTCCGGATCCCCGGCGTCCGGATTGTCGCGGACGGCGAGACCGACGAGGACCTTCTGGAGTTCGTGCTCGCGAACGTCCGCAACCCCCAGGAACGCCGCGCCGACCTCCGCGCGCAACTTGCGGCCAACGAGCGCGCCGGCCAACGGATCGCCGGGCTGCTCGACGAGTACGGCCGCGACGGGCTGGCGGGCGCGTTCGACGCGGTCATCGACTACGCCCGAGAGCGGATCGAGACCGAGATCGCAGCGATCCCCGACGGCACCTACGGGGCGACGGACGTGCTCGAAGGCGACGGTGTCACCGACGAGGACATCCCGATTGTCACGACGGTGACCGTCGACGGCACGGCGGTGACCGTCGACTTCGAGGGAACCGCCGACCAGGTCACGGGGAACACGAACGCGCCGCTGTCGGTCGCGGCGAGCGCGACCTACTTTGTCGTCCGCGCGGTGACCGACCCCGAGATCCAGCCCAACCATGGGTGCTACGACCCGATCGACGTCGACGCGCCGGAGGGGTCGCTGTTGAATCCGACGCCGCCGGCGGCGGTCGTTGGGGGCAACGTCGAGACCAGCCAGCGGGTGACCGACGTCGTGCTGGCGGCCTTCTCGGAGGCGCTTCCGGACACTGTGCCCGCCCAGGGACAGGGCACCATGAACAACACCGTCATCGGCAGCCAGCGCGACGACGGGGAGGCCGGGGGGTTCACCTACTACGAGACGGTCGGCGGCGGCGACGGCGCCGGTCCGGAGACCGACGGGATGGACGGCGTCCAGGTGGGGATGACGAACACGCTGAACACCCCGATCGAGGCGCTCGAAACCGAGTATCCCCTGTCGGTTGAGCGGTACGCGCTCCGCCCTGGGAGCGGCGGCGACGGTCGCCACCGCGGTGGACTCGGGATCGAGCGGTCAGTCACCGTCGAGACCGACGCGGTGGTGTCGCTTCTGACCGAGCGCCGCCGCTACGCCCCGCAGGGTACGGCTGGCGGCGACCCCGGGGCGACCGGCGAGAACCTGATCGACGGCGACCCGGTCCCCGCGAAGACGACCGTCGAGGTCGACGCGGGCACTACTGTCACAGTCCGGACGCCCGGCGGTGGCGGCTACGGCGACCCCGACGAGCGGCAGACAGACGACCGCGACCGCGACCGGCGGGACGGGAAAACCGGGAGTGACCCCGGACCCGACACCGAGTGAACGCCCGCCCGTGTCTGCGGGGCAGCGATCGCTCCGGCCGACACCCGTTTACTCCCGCCCGATCACCTCGTCCAACCGCTCGAAGTAGTCCTCCCGCGGCACCTGGTAGGCGGCCCGGTAGTCGACCGCTCCCGCCGCGAACCGGCTGGCGATGTCGTTGGCCCCCTCAACGGCGGCCGCGCGGGTGTCGTACGCCTCGGTGACGGCCTCAACCTCGGGCTCCAGCGTGAGGACCGCGCGCCATGTGTCGGTCCTGACCCGCGAGGCGCCGGGACGCGGTGCCCGAGACCGGTTCGAGACCAGGATGGTCGGGAGACACGGCGCCGGGAGGTCGTTGGCCTCGTTGAACACCTCGGGGCGGTATACCAGGATCCGGCGACCGCGGGGCTCGTCGTTCCAGACCGTCCACCCCGGCGGTGGGTCCGGGGCGCCGCTGCCGTCGTCAGGTGAGTCGTCCGCCGACAGGTCGCCGTTGGAGGTTCCGTCGCCGCTCATACGCTACCTCCGGCGTGATCACACAAATACTCCTGGACCGTCACCAGGGTACTGTTCAAATAAGCGATGCGTGATCAAGCAACCGACCCCGGGCGGGACTGAAAGGGACCGCGGTCTCGGCGAACCCCGGCGTTCACGGGGGCGGAGCCGCCGTGAGCTCGGGATAGCGGAGCTCTCCCGGTGATGCACGGACCGGAGGTCCCGCCCGACTCGCGGGACTCCCGCCCGGGGGTGGTTTTCCGGCCGGTCGGTGCCCAACTACTGCCCACCTCTCGCGCCTGAAGACGCGGGAATCCGACCACCGGATTCGGGTGGTCGTCGCCCGTCGGTTCCACCCCGCACCCAGGGGAACCCGGCCACACGTCGGGGGAACTCTCGGTTGTCTCCCTTGTGGGGCTGTGGTTCGGCCACTGAGGCCCAATCGAACCCCGTGTCCGCTCACTCCCCCACAGGGGTACCCGCTCGTGTCTGTGTCACGACCCCGAGAGCGGCCGCTACGGCCGCCTATACGACGTACGACGACTCCGGGATCTGGACGTACCGGCCGTTCCGCGCGGCAAACTTTGCGCGTTTGTAGCTCAAGACCAACCGGGCGGCGCCGACGCCGGCGCGGACGTTTTTGGCCTTGAGGATGCTGTACCCGCCCCCGTTGTCCAGGAGGCGCCGAGCCGTCGAGAACGCCCAGTCCCAGTCGTCGGGGCGGTAGTCGTGGACGACGTCCGCCATTGCGACGTTCCGGAGGATTTCGTCGCCGATCGCGTTCTTCCAGTGGTCGTTGTACGGCGTGAGGTCGCCGTCTGCGGCGAGTTCGCCCGCGATCGCACCCGTCCTGACGGCGGTGTGGTCGCCGCCCTCGTGGAACGCCGACGTCGACCCCATCGCGCCGCCGACGACTGCGATCCCCGCCGCGGTCGGGGAGTCGATCGGCCGGGTCGACGAGATGGCGTAGGTCTCGGTGCCGTCGGACTTCCCGCGATCCTCAACGAGCGGGAAGTCGGATGCAACGTCGTACTCGTCGCCGTACTCGCTCTCGAGGAGCCGGCGGATGTACTCGCTTCCCTGCGGGATCCGGGAATCGTCGGGTCCCAAGAGCGGGTAGGCGCTCCTGTCGTCCACGTCGTCGATGGCAAGTCCGATCGGCATCGTGAGCCCGATTCGGGCGACGGTGCCGTCGTTCGGGAAGATCCACGGGTAGGCGGTGTGGCCGGGCATGTGTCCCCACCAGAATTTGATCGCGCCCGCGACGTCCTCGTACACCGGTTCGGGGAGGCGGCGGTGCTCCTGGTAGGCGATGTGGTTGGTCTCGCGGGTCGAGAGCCGGTCAGTGACGTCGAACGGGAGGTACTCGTCCAGCACGCCGGACGTGACCTGTCGCTGTGGCCCGTCAGCCAGGATCAGAAACTCGCACCCGACGTTCTCGCCGCTCGAGAGTCGGAGTCGGTGGCGGGGCTCCCCGGCCGCGCCGAGGTCCGTCTCGACGCCACGGACCGACGCCCCGGTCCGGTAGGCCGCCCCGACCTCGACCGCGCGGTCGCGGAGGAAGTCGTCGAACCGCGCCCGGTGCATACAGAACCCGAAGTTGTCGTACGAGGAGTCGATCCCGGTCGAATGCATAGTGAGCGACTCGCCCGGCCCAACGAACTCCGCGCGGTCGAGTTCGCCGAGCACGACGTCGTCGGGCATCTCGTCGGGGTGGATGCCCATGATGTCAACCCAGTAGTCGAGAATTCCAGCGGCGTCGGTCGAGTCCGGTCCCAACCGCCCCGACCGATCCGACCGCGGCACCCCTTTCTCGAGGACTACCGCCGACGCCCCGGCCGACGCCGCAGCGTGGGCGGCCGACGACCCCGCGGGACCGCCGCCAACGATAGCCACGTCGAATCGCTCCATATGGCTACTCCGGCCCCGGTTCGGTATTATACTGTCGGACGGCTACGGCTCTCACACCCCGACGCGGACGAGGTGGGGTGACGGGTGCTCGGCCCACACCCCGGAGGGGTGGTACCGGCCCGGACCCGAGCCGGACGGAGAACCCATTAGTGGTTACATTAACTACGAAAAGTAAACACGATCGGCGACCCACTGTTAGGTCAAGATGGTTGCACCGAACGGGGGGACGCGCCGGACGCGGCGGGAGGTCCTCGCCGCTGGGGCGGCGACGGTGGCCGGCGGCGTCGCCGGATGTCTCGACAGCGGCGCGGGCGCGGTGAGCGTTCTGTCGGCCGGGAGCCTCGCACGGACCTTTGAGGAGCACGTCGGTCCGGCGTTCGAGTCGGAGACCGGGATCGAACTCCGCGGGGAGTACTACGGCACCAACGCTCTCATCCGGATGGTCGAAGACCGGACAAAACACCCGGATGTGGTCGTGAGCGCGGACGCGGCCCTGTTGCGGGATCGGCTCTACGGGTCGGTCACCGACTGGGATGTCGCGTTCGCCGCAAACAGCCTCGGGATCGGCTACGACACCCGGACCCGACTGGGGAGTCGGCTCGACGCCGGCGACCCGTGGTACGAACTGGCGCCGAACGCCGACTCCGACGACATCTCGATCGCGGACCCCGACCTTGACCCCCTCGGCTACCGGGCCGTCCAGGGGTTCGAGTTGGCCGGCCGCACCCACGACCTCCCCACCCTCAAGCGGAGGATGCTCGGTATCGTCTACCGGGAACCCGAGGAACCACAGCTGGTAACAGGCGTCACAACGGGGTCGCGGGCGGCTGCGATTGTCTACCGGAATATGGCCGTTGACCACGGAATCGGCTTCTCGGAGTTCCCGGCGGAATACAACTTCGCTGACCCCGACCTCGCGGACCACTACGCCACCGTGGAGTACACCACCGACGGGGGGTACACCGCGCCGGGCCGGCCCATCCTGTACAACGTCACAGTGTGCGACGACGCTGACGCTCCGGCGGCGGGTCGCCGGTTCGTGGAGTTCCTCGCCGACAACCCGGATCGGCTGACTGCGGCGGGGCTGTCCGTCGGTGAAGAGCTTCCCCGGGCCGCTGGCGACATACCGGAGGCGATCGACCCGTGACCACGGTGAACCCGGCGGTGGGTTACGGATGAGCCGCGAGACCAGCCGGAGCGATCCGGCGTCGCTCCGGCGGCCCGAGTTGCTCGTCCCCGCGCTCCTCGGCGGACTGGTGGTGGTGTACGTGCTCGTCCCGGTCGTGGCGTTCCTGTCGCGGACCGGGACCGCAGGTGTCGTCGCCGGACTGTCGGAGCCAGGAGCCCAGACCGCGATCCGGAACTCCCTCCTCACGGCGCCTGTCGCGACTGCGGTCGCAACGGTGTCGGGTGTGCCCTTGGCGTACGTCCTCGCCCGTCGGTCGTTCCCCGGAAAACGGCTGGTGGAGTCGCTGGTGGTGCTTCCCCTGGTGCTCCCGCCCGTTGTCGGCGGCGCGATGCTTCTGACCGCTGTCGGCCGGTTCACGCCGATCGGACGCGTCGCGGCGGCGGCGGGGCTCCCGCTCACGGGAAGCCTTCTCGGCGTGGTGCTCGCACAGACGTTCGTGGCCGCACCGTTCGTCGTCGTCACCGCCCGGGCGGGGTTCGGCGCGATCGACGAGCGCCTGGAGCACGCGTCGCGGTCGCTGGGGTACGGCCCGGTTGCGACGTTCCGGAACGTCTCGCTCCCGCTGGCCCGCGGGTCGATCATCGCCGGGGTCGTGTTGACGTTCGCGCGGGCGATTGGCGAGTTCGGTGCGACGATGATGGTGGCGTACAACCCCCGGACGATGCCCACCCGGATCTGGGTCAAGTTCATCTCGGGCGGGATCGACGAGATCGTTCCGGTCGCGGTGGCACTGCTCGTGGTTGCGCTCGTGGTTCTGACCGCGGTCCAACGCGTCGGGCGCGTTTCGACGGTGGTCGACCGGTGACCCTCGAACTCGACAGTGTTTCCCACCGGTACGGCGGCGACCTCGCGGTTGATGACGTCTCCTTCGGCGTCGACCCGGGAGAACTCGTCGGCGTGGTGGGGCCGAGCGGGTGCGGAAAGACCACGCTAGTCCGGGCGATTGCGGGGCATCTCCACCCGACAGCCGGTCGAGTGCTCCTCCGCGGCCGCGACGTCACCGGCGACCCCCCGGAGTCGCGCCGCATCGGCTTGGGGTTCCAGGAGTCGACGCTGTATCCACACATGACCGTCGCCGAGAACGTTGCCTACGGCGTGGCGGCGCGCGACGACGGTCCCGAACGGCGCGAGGGCGTTGTCTCCGAACACCTAGAGCTGGTGGGGCTGGCTGACGAGCGGGAGGCGTATCCGGGGAGCCTCAGCGGCGGACAGCGGCGTCGCGTGGAACTCGCCCGGGCGCTCGCACCGGAGCCGGACCTCCTGGTGCTCGATGAGCCACTCTCCGCACTTGACCGGGCGCTCCGCACCCGACTCCGGGAAGAGATCGACCGGCTACACCGGGAGACCGGCGTGACGACGCTTTTTGTCACCCACGATCAGACCGACGCGCTGGCGCTTTCGGACCGGCTGGTGGTGATGGCCCGCGGACGGGTCGCCGCGGTCGGGACGCCGCGGGAACTCTACGAGTCGCCGCCGACGCCGTTTGTCGCGTCGTTCCTCGGGCGCTCGACCGTGGTGCGGGGGAGGCTCGTCGGAACGTCGCCGCCACGCGTCGCCATCGGCGACACCGAACTCACCGTCGAAGGGGGAAACACCGACCGGTCGGTCGGGGAAACCGTAACTTGTCACGCCCGCCCGCGGCGCCTCAGTGTGCGATCGGATGACGGCACAGCATCCGACGGGGACGGCACAGCATCCGACGGGGACGGCACAGCATCCGACGGGGACGGCACGGCATCCGACGGGAACGGCACAGCATCCGACGGGAACGGCACGGCATCCGACGGGAACGGCACGGCATCCGACGGGGACGGCACAGCATCCGACGACGGCGCGTCCTCTCAGTCGCTCCGCGGCGAGGTGCTAGCAGTCGAGGATGCGGGCCGACGGTACAACGTACGCGTCGCGGTCGCTTCCGACGAGGAGTTGCTGATTGAGCGGACGGCGGCGCCGCCGTCAGTCGGGGAGTCGGTCGCGGTCGACTTCCCCGATGGGTCGGTGACGCTCTTTGGCACCGATTTCGAGGCGTCGGGGGACCCGGAGGGGGGAACGGCGGCGACTCCGCCGGTGCGTCGTGACTGATCAGTCCCCGGCGGCCTCCGCGGGGTCGACGACCGACTCCCCGACCTCGTCGACGCCGACGCGGTCGCACCGGCCGTAGAGCGGACACGCCTCCGGCCCGTCGAGACACGCGGGCTTCCGAGCGGTGCAGTACTCACGACCGAACTGGATCATCGCAGTATGGCCGAACCCACACTTCTCGGCGGGGACGTCGGCCTCCAACCGTGACCGGACTTCCTCGTGGCCGGCGTCGGCGGGGGCCAGCCCCATCCGGCGCGCGATCCGGTGGACGTGCGTATCGACGGGGAAGACGCCGTCGCGGCCGCCCGCAAAGAGGAGCACGCAGTCTGCGGTCTTCGGCCCGACCCCGTGGATGTCGAGGAGCGCGTCCCGAACCTCCCCGGGTTCGTCCTCCCGGACGAACTCGTCGAACGCGTCGGCGCCGCCGTACGCCTCGCGGATCCGGGCGGCGGCGTCGACGATCACCTCCGACTTCTGGTTGTACAGCCCCGCCGAGGAGATGGTCTCCGCGAGCCGTGCGCGTTCGGCGTCGGCGAGCGCGGCCGCGAGGCCGTCTCCCCCATACCGCTCCATCAGCGCGTCGTGGGCGGGCTGGGACGCCACGTCGCTGGTGTTCTGCGAGAGGATCGTCCGGACCAGCGACTCGAAGGCGTCCGTGCCGCCGTAGGTCTTCTGCCAGTACAACCCACCGAAGTCGTCGACGACCGCCTCCGCGCGGGTTCCGGTGGTTCCCGGCTCGAACGCGGCCGGTGCGGTGTCGGTGTCGCCGGCGATGTTCTCCCGTGGCTCGTCGGGCATACCCTGTGGGTACGCAGGAGTCGACAAAAGCCGTTGGGCCGGGTCCAGCGGTCGGAGTGGCGGGATCGCAGGGGTCCGGAAGCCTACGCCGGTTCGAGCTCGAAGGAGGGCATCTCCAGGAACGCGGTCTCGTAGCCGACGTGACGCGCGACGTGTGGGGGAACGTCAACCGTAACCTCGACCGTGCTCGACGCCGTGAGGCCCGCGAGCGACCGTCCGTAGTGGAACCCCAGATCGGGGTCGATCGCGGCGTCGAGTTCGACCGAATCGTCGGCGTCGACCGACGCCGACAGCCCCATCCCGGGGATCACGAGCCCGTTGTACGGCGTCCGCGCTGAGATGGCCAGGTACGGGTCCGATCCGAACCGGGCGGCGGTGACGACGCTCCCGACGAACGCAGCGTCCCCGCTTTTTCCCCGGCCGAGCGTCGCTCCGGGGAGTGGGTCGGGCGCAGAACCCGTGGGGAGCGCATCCATCGACATCGGCTCCACCGCGCCCGGCTGGAACCGCCGGTCGTCGAGCTGCCGGTACGGGATCTCCGAGAGCGCATCCGACGAGAACTCGAACGTGGTCGTCGCCTCGCCGCCCGCGCCGAACCGCCCCTCGAAGGCGCCGTACCGCGGGATCGACACCCCACCGACGCTCACGGTCACGTCGTAGGTCCCGTCGCCGTCGAGCGGGAAGTTCGCGCCGTAGTGAAAGCCCATCCGCTGGGACAGCATCGGATAGATCACCTCCTGGGTCACGAGGTCACCGCCCTTCGTGATATCGACCGAGAGACCCGTGTTCGGCACGACCATCCCGGTGTCGGCATCCCACGGAACCGCCATCAGGTGGACCGCGTCGTCGTCTCTGACGTCCGTCCGGTTCGTGACGTACGCGTCGCCGTCGCGCTCGACCGTCCAGAACCGGTGGGGGTACGAGTAGGTCACCCCAACCCGGAGGTCGCCGAGAGAGACCGTCTCGATCATCTCCATCCCCTCGACGTGGTCGGGGACGTAGACGCCCTCGGGCGTCGGTCGCGCGAACAGCCCGGACGCGCCGCCACATCCCGCGAGTGCGGCGATCGCGGCCGTTCCCGTGCCGGCCAGTACCTCCCGTCGCTTCATACCTGTGAGTAGGGCGCACGGACTCAAACTGGTTACGGTACGCCCACGCAGATCCGGTCGAACGGGGCTGACACCCTCACCGACCGGAGACTCCACCGTCTCACCACACTCGGCGGCGGCCACCTCGGCCGTGGCACCGACGTCCGGGAAGACCAACAGCGTGATTCCGACCGGACGAACCCACTGATCACCTCGGTCCGGAACCGCGATACTGGGGCGTATGGCCGTGGCTCGGAGGTGAGAATGGCTGTCCCCGCACCGGTGGGTCAGTTTTTTGATCCCACGCGGGCGATTACCCCACGTGTCGAGCGTTCGGTCCGGAGGTGGGTGTCGGTGGCGCTGACCCCTGTATGGAGTGTGGACCTCGACGCGTCACCATCGAGCCTCCACTGCCACGTGACCCCGGGAACACTCGCGGTCGGAATCGACCAGCAGGAGCCGACCGGTCCCGCGGTCGAACTCGTATCGACAGCCGACGGAGCGCGCCGCGGTAGAACAACTCTCGACGAGGCGTTGTCCGGGACGGAGTACTGCGCGTCGTCGGACGTCCTGCTCGCGGTCACCGATCAGGACCGCGTCTACGGGATCGAGCCGACGACCGTGGAACCGATATGGACGGCGGAAGCCACCGGTGTCGGCACGATCGGAGACGGGACGGCGTTCCTGTACGGCGGTCGAACCGTCTGGGCCGACGACACCGGCGACGGCGACCAGAAGTGGCAGACAGTGGTACCGGACGACGTGTCAGGTGACTTCAGATACGCCGATGGACGGCTGGTACTCCGTCTCGGAGATCGTGGCGACGAGTCCGTCGTCGCTCTCGATCCCGGGACCGGCAGACGGGAACCGTCGAACTCACGGCGATCGACGAAGAGTACACCATTGACGGCGGGGTGCTCTTCGTGACCGGACGGCTGTCGGTCGACGCGTATCCGCTCACGAGTGCCCCCGAGGCGCTCACCACACCCGGTGATCCGGAGAAGCCACCCACGGAGGTGACCGACGGGGCGGCCGATTCCGACGCCCGCGCGGGCCCCGGAGCCGACGGACCCCGGGGACCGTTATCCGGCGGCGACCGCGACGGGAACACCTCGGTGTCGTTCTGCCCCAGTTGCGGCTCGGACCTGACGGCGTACGACGAGCCGAACTTCTGTCCGGAGTGCGGCGACACCCTCCCCGGATGAGGCCGGCGCCGGTCACTCCAGGCGTTCGGCGGCACCCCGGTCGATGAGCGGCCCGGCGTTCGTCGCCGGCAGCCGCACCACGTCCTCGGATTCGAGGTCGTACTCCCGCTCGTCGACCCCGTAGATCCGTCCGACGTCCGCCGTGATCCTGAGCGTGACGCGGTCGTCGCGGGGGTCGGTCGCTCCGTCCGCGCCGACGGGTTCTTTTTCAGCACCGGGCGTGTTCACGTCGTCGCCTGCGTGTCGCGGTGACGGCCCGTCGCCGGCGACCGGTGGATCGGCCACGTTGCCGGCGGGGCGGGCAGCGTCGCCGCCGTCGGTCTCCGCGCCGTCGACGACCGGGACATCCTGCTCTGCGTCGGTCGCGGGATCGACGACGGCCTCCGGCGGGGAGGGGTCCTGCTCGGCGTCGGTCCGGGATCCGGATTCGGCCCCGTCGTCGGACGCCGACCCGTCGCCGTCACCACCCATTGCGGCCGCCAGCACGTCGTCCGGCGCCGGCGGGTCGTCGGCCGCCTCAGTTCCGGGTGGAGTTCCACCACTCCCCACGGCCGAGGCCGGTTCGGGATCCGTCCCCGTCGGGTCGACACCGTCGGACGGTGACTCCTCGGTCTCCGCTCCGGCGTCGGCGGCTGGCGGTGCCCCGTCCACGTCGATGTCGACATCGCTTCCGTCGCCGCCCTCGCCCGCGAGCGTGTCGAGGACGGTCCGCCGGTTCTGTTTGATCCGCTCGACCAGGTCGTCGAACAGCGCGCGTTCCTCGGCTGTGAGTCCGTTTTTGTCAGCGCCCATGTCCGCGGCCGCGAAGGAGGCGAGTTTGACCACCTTCCCGACGCGCCGCTCGTAGATCGCCTCAACGACGTCCTCCGCGGTCCCGATCTCGTCGGTGAGCCGCCGCACTTCGGGGTTGCCGTAGGGATCGTCGGCGCTCTCGGCGGTCCGCCGCCGCTCGGCTTTGCGTTCCGCGATGTAGGCGGCGACGTCCTCGTAGAACGAGTCCCGGAGGTGCTGGAGGCTGTCCTTTTGACGTTCGGTGCGTCGGACGCTCCGTAACTCGTCGATATCCATTCGGGGTCACTCCGTTCGTTTCTCGGCGCGGCCTCTGGTCATGAGAAAGACGCCGAGACACTCCTCGACAGACTGCTCTCCCTCCTGGATACTAAACGTGTCGCCGTCGAAGGTGACTGCTCCCGGTTCGGTGACAGTGATCCGGATATCGCGCCCACGGAACCGCTCCGGGATCGCGTCCGAAAGCGGCCGAAATCCCTGGATCTCGGCGCGCGAGAGCGGCGTCACCACCAGCCCCGAGCCGCCGTGGAGGCTCCCCGGAAGCCGGATGAGCCGCTTGGTGTCGGTGGTCACCGGCTCGTCGATCGGCGCGGTCTCGTCGTCGATGGTCTCCTCGGCGAGCGCGTCGACCAGGATCCGCGTCCCCGGCCCACCGGCTTCGACGTTGCCCGCGCGGATGGCGTCGAAGTTGTGCCTGAGTTGGCCGAGGATGGTTTCGGCGCGGCCCTCGCCGATCCCGTCGAGCTCCCGGAGCCGTTCGAGGGCTGCGTCCTCCTCTATCTCCCGCAGGGTCTCCGCGAGATCGACCAGCCGGGTGTGGACCCGCGCGCCCCACCCGCCGCGCCGGCGGAGCACCCGGCGAGTCGTGCCCTGGTGGGACTGGGTTCCGATCAGTCCGTCCCGGTCGACATCGATCGCGCGGACGTAGTCGACGATCTCCCGGCGCGCCTCGCTGTCGAGACTCCGCACCTCGGGGTCGCGGACGTGGACGTGGTAGCCCCGGCCGCCGGAGAAGACGACCGTGGTCTCCTCGAACCCGAAGTCGTCGTCGAGAACGTCGAGGAGGTTCAGGAGTTCCCCCTTGCACGCCGCCAACATCTCGACGTACGACGTCTCCTCGGGATCAACGCCCGGGAGGTGGTCGGCGTCGAGGTCGAACACCAGATCCGCCGACTGCCACCCCTTCTCGTCCATCGATCCCGCGCCGGGGTCCGCAAACCGCGCCGATGAAAAGTAGACGTGTCGGGGCGCAGTCCGGTGGAGGAAGTCGTCGAGGTCGCCGAGGTCCAGAAGCGACTGGTGGCGGACCATCGTGGTCGCCCCCGCGCTCCAGGGGATGTGGCCCCACTCGCGTCGGTCGGCAGCGGGCGGGAGAGAGACGCCGCTCCGGCGGTAGTAGTCGCCGAACCGCCCCTCGAGGTAGGTCCGCGTGCGAGCCTCCATCAGTCCGAGTCGATAGCGCGGGGCGGTGTAAAGCCGTTGTGTCTCGGCCGGGGCATCACCGGTCGCGACGACCCGTCGGCGTACTCACTCGAAGCGATTCCGATCCGGGATCCCGTCGCGTCCGAGGATGATCTCCTGTGCCTCGACATCCTCCAGCGACGCGACGAGGCCGCCGACCTCGAGCACACCGTTGTCGGTCTCCAGCCGGAGCGACGCCACCTCTTCGGTCTCCTCGAACGTCGTCGTCTCGATCTGCCCCTCAACAAGCACCGGATCGCCGGTCTCGACGTCGCGGCCGGTGATCGAGGCGTAAAACGGCCCTCTGATCTCCCGGACGTCCTTCACCGCACGCCGGATCGAGGCGTACCGCCGCGGGAACGGCCGGCGTTTCCCGTCGGTCGCGATGGTCTCAGCAGTCGACCACAGCACGGTTCCGAAAAATCCCGAGACGAGAAACCCCAGCGCCGACCGGTTGAAGATCACGCCGTAGCGCTCCCGGTCGTCCCGCAGCGCGTCCTGGGTCGCGTAGATCGAGTAGTTGCCGTCGGCGACCGCCAACACGGGCGTTGTGATTCCGCGACGGGCCCGCGCGATGGTGGCCACCTCCCCGTAGTCGAACTCCGCGGGGTCCGGCGCCCGGGCAGCGGGCGTCACGAGCAGGTCGATGCTCACGCCGTCGTCGATGGCGGCCGCCAGGTCCGCCCGGAACCGACGGAGCAGGTCGGGGGTGAGCGAGAGCACGAGTTCGTACTTCGCGTCGTCGATGATCTCCTCGACGTATCGGAGGATGGTCGACCGGGACTTCACCAACGACACGGCTTCGGTCTCCCGCGCGGGGGCGGTGTACCGCGCTCCGAGTTCGGAGACGAGGTCGTCGAGCGACTGTTTGACCCCCCCGAGTGCGTCCTCCGGGGCGACCGCGACGATCTTCATCGGCCGCGACTCCCGAAGTTCCACGAGCCCGCGGTCCGAGAGGCTGCGAACCGTGTCGTACACCCGCGGCTGTGGGATCTCCGTCCGGTCTGCGATCGCGGACGCAGTGAGCTCGCCGTGGTCCAGCACCGCGAGGTACGCTTCGATCTCGTACTCGCCGAGGTTGAACTGTTCGCCGACCTCTTCGAGGGTCGTCCGGAGGTCGTCTGTCATACGTGACGCTTCGCGCCCACCCATATACTATTTACTGTGCTCCGAGTAGCACGGGGTTTCGAAATCGCATATCCGATCGGTCGGCGGTCGGCTCCCGCGAGGAAAAATCCGATTCGCGTGCGGGCACACACGAGCGACTCGCGCCCGCTCGCGGGAGCGCTCCGACGGGTGGGCTCGTCGGTCACCTCAACCGAGACGGTGATTGTCTCTTCTCCGACCCAGGAGCCTGCGTCGCCGTCTCACCCGACACGTTGGCCGCCTCTTCTCCGATCGGGAGACGTATCGGGGTGTTCGCGACGGGATTGTAACGATGGTGTCCCGAACGCGGCGGGTTTCGCCCGGCGCTTGATATAAGTCGTGACCCCCCAACCCTGGATCGTGCGACGACTCGTGATTTTGCTGGGGCTCTGCCTCGCGGCGGCGGCACTCGTCGTGGGGTTCGGGGTGCAGTTCAACGGCACCGACGCCTACCCCGATGCGGAGGGAATCGACGCCGACTACGACGCCCACGTCGGAGAGACCGTCCACATCTGGGGGGAGGTCACCGCGGCCGAGAAGGGGTACGTCGTGGTCACCGCGGACACCCTCTCGTTACGGGTGAGCGACCCCGCCCCCGACGATGTCGCGGTCGGGGATCAGGTTCAGGTGTACGGACGGTTGGCTCCCGGCCAGCGGCTCGTAACGACCGCCTCCGACGTCCAGTCGCCCGAAGCCCTCCGGAACATGTACGCGGTCTCGATCGTCGGGATCGCGCTCGCCGCGGGGTCGTTCCTGCGACGGTGGCGTGTCGACACCGATCGGTGGGCGTTCGTGCCGCGGGAGGGCGAGTGATGCCGGATCTGCTCACACACGTCCTGATCGCGTACGTCTTCGGGGCTGCCGCAGTGTGGTGGGCCGACACCCCTGACCGCTACCTCCCGGTTGTACTCGTCGGCGCGGCCGCGCCGGACGCCATGAAGGCGACGGTGCTTCTGGGAGTCACCACGGGCACGGCGTTCGGGGTTCCCTACTCGTTTTGGGGACTCCACACGCTCGGCGGCGTCGCTGTCCTGAGCGGGATCGGGGCGGTCACACTCGCGGCGTCGGAGCGCCGCACCGGGTTCTGGCTTCTGGCCTGTGGCGGGGTCAGCCACCTCGTCTTGGACCTGTTCGTGCTCCGGGTCGACGGGGTCGCGCCGCCGTACCTCTTTCCGGTGTCGGGATGGCTGCCGCCCGCCGCGAACCTCTACACCAGCACGGACCTGTGGACGATCCCGGTGGCGCTGGCGCTCGCGCTGGCGGTGTTGGTGATGCGTCGCCGGGCCGCCGCCGGGTGAGACGCGCGGTGCTCATACTGTCGGCTATAGTCGCGTGACGTATTTCGACACCCCGGGGTGTCGAAAATCTTCACGTAGTTATAGCCGACAGTATCACGAGGTCCCGTTGGGTGAGTCGGTGTTCCGCCCCGTGACCTCCGCCGAGAACGTGGTGGCCTCGGGAACCGACACGACGGCGTCGGTCATCCAGCACCCCTCGTACTCGCCGCCGTCGATCTTGCGCAATCGGAACGTGTACTGGCCGGTCACGTTGCCGGTTTCGCGCGTGGTCACGTAGACCTGGGCGTCGTCGTCGCTTGACTGGACCGGGGTGTACTGGGCGCTATCGTGCGACAGCATCGGGCTGTACGTCGGATTCTCGATGACGCGAACGAACTGGTCGAACGTCCGGATGGTCTGTCGGTTTCGTGGCGACGCGAACCGCCGGACCGTCCGGATACCGTCGTCGGTCGTATTGTTGTTGTATTTCAGGGCGTTCATCTGGATCTGGACGACGTGGAGGAACGACCGCCCGCAGGTCGGGGCCGGCCGGACGTTCCTGTCTGTTTCGGTGTCGTCGACAAGCGGTCGTCCGTCGGATTCGGACCCCGGCTCCGGCGTGGGTGTCGCCGTCCCGGTCGCGACCGCACCGCTCTCGTCGATCAGATCCCGGGACCCGCGGCGGATCTCGGCGTCGGAGAGCCCCTCGGTGTCGACCGGACCGGGAGCCGCGAACGCGCCCGCGTCGCCGTCGGTGGACACCTCGGCGGCGTACACCACGCCGCCGGTCACCGCGAGGATCACACCCACGAGCACCGCACCCACCGCGATCCCGGCGCTGCTTCGCGTTACCGCAGCGCCGGACCGCTCGTCCCCGGGTCCGAGTCCGTCCCGGCCCTCGGGCGTCGGACCGCTCCGGCGTCCAGCCGCACCGTCGGCGGCCGACGCCCCGACCACCGACGCGGTCGAGTCGTCCGACGTACCCGCGTCCGGACCCGATCCGGCGGCGGTGCCGTCGCCGTCCGCGCTCCCGCCTGCCACAGCCGCCGGTGTCGGGTCCGGTGCGTACGACGCCGACCGCGCCGGCGTGTCCAGCCACTCCTCGGCGATCGACTCCGCAGCCGCCGGCGACACCGCATACAGGAGCTGGTGTCGGAGATCCGCCGCGGTGCGGACGGAGCCGTCCGACGTACCCGCCGTGCTGTCGGGCCCGACAACGACCACGTCGGGCGGTTGACCCGTCGGTTCCGGGCGGTCAGTGTCCGCGTCGGATCCGCCGGGAGCGATGAGGATCCGGTCCCGGTCGTCGCCGTCGTCAACGGTGACGATCGGCGGGTCGACCTCGACGCCGGCCGTTCCGTCGGCGGCTGCCTCGAGCCGGCCGACGAACGCCGCGAGCGCGTCGCGGTCCAGCCGGTCGACGGCAGCGTCGAACGTCTCAACGGGGATGGGCGCGCGGTCAGTCACGGGGCACTACAGCCTCGATATGGTGTGAGTGGTGTACCTACTTTCAGTTTGTGGCTGGCTCCGCCGGTCGCGCCGACTGTCGGCGACGACGGGGCGGTGAACCGCCTCGGGGTCAAGCCCCGTGGCATCCGCCTTGTTCTCTGTGAAGTCGATCCGCGTCGGTCCCGTACTACTGACGTTGGTCTCCTGCCGCCCAGCACCGTCGATGGAGGTGGCGCTCGGCGGTCCACAGCGGGAGTTCCCGTCAGGACTCCCGGTTGTGCCCCAGGAACGCCGGGAGCCGGAGCCGGTCGAGGTCGTCGGCGTCGAACGCGTCGAGCAACGCTGGGCGATCGATCGCGTCAGGGCGTCGGGAGTCGACCCGGTCGGCCGGCAGCTCCGGCGACGGCGCCTCAGGGGTCTCGACGAGTTCCTCCCAGGCCTCCTCGTCGGCGTCGTGGTGCGTTCGGACGTTTGCGGCCTCTCTAACGCCCTCCTCGTAAGCCAGGTCGAGGACGCTGCGTTCGTACGCGCTCGACGCCAGATCCCGGATCCGCGACCGCTCCGTTCGGTTCGTGTGCCCGAGTTTGGCGGCGATCCCGAGGGCGTACATCCGCCTGACCGCCTCCTCGCCCGAGAGCGACTCCCAGTCGGTGTCGAAGGTACGATTGTACATCTCAAAAGTCCACGCGTTTGGTCGGGTCGATCACCAGCCCCTCGTCGGTGAACCGGAGGGACCGGATGTCGGAGTCGATGTCGGTGCCGCGCATCTTCACGACCTGGATCCCCCGGGTCATGCCGGTGGCCTCCAGGTAGTTGTGGAAAAAAACGACGCCGTGGGCCAGAAAATGCTCGTCGGAGTAGGCGCTGGGGTCTGTCATCTCCGATATCAGAAGGGTAGTGGCATCACACCCTTTCAACGCGGTGAGAAACCGGGTCATCTCTGTGTCGCCCTCAGTGAAAAACAGCTCCAGAAGCATCGTTGAGTCGATCACCAGCCGTTCGATGCCGCGGGCGTTGACGAACGCGACGAGCTTCTCCGACAGCGCTCCCACGCTCGAAGGGCCGCCGCTCCCCGACGACTGGCTCAGCAGGCGTCCAGCCCGCTTGCTCGTCAGGTTCACGAACCGGAACTGCTCGGAGGTGGTGAGCGTCTCGAACCCGAACTCGTAGCTGGCCATGTCCTCGACGAGTTCCTCGCGGGACTCGTGCATCGTGACGTACAGGCAGTTCTCCCCGTTTCTGAGCCCCTCGGAGATGAACTGCGCGGTAAACGTGGTCTTGCCGCTCCCTGGGGGCCCCGACAGGACGTACAGCCGCTCCGGAAGGAATCCGCCTTGGACCAAGTGGTCGAAGCCGCTGACACCGCTCGGTATCCGCATACCCAGGTCCTCAGTATCCCCACAAATAACGGTTCCGGGGAGATTCTCACACAACGAAACGCCGGGCGAGCGCGGTCACGACAACCGGAACAGGGGTCGCCAGAAGTCTAAAGCGCGTCGCGTCCCCCAACCCGATATGGGAGACTCAGACGACTCCGTCCAGCCCCCGACGCCTGGGCCGGGTGATCCGATCAACGTCGGTGTCGTCGGTGCGGGCGCGGCGGGCACCGCCGCGGCGTACGCCCTCCGCGACGCCGACGCGACGGTCACGATACTCGAGAAGAGCGGCGGCGTCTGCGGGCGGGCGGCGACCCGCCGGAACGAGGGCTGCCGATACGACCACGGCGCCAACTACCTCAAAGACGCCGACGAGTGGACCACGTCGCTGATCCGGGGGCTTGACACCGACGGGCTGGTCGACATCGACAAGCCAGTGTGGACGTTCGACGCCGACGGCGAGGTCGCCGAGGGCCACGGCAACGACGGGAACAAGTGGACCTGGCGCGCGGGGATCACCCAACTGGCGAAGCGGCTGCTCGCGCGGACCGACGCCACAGTCCACAGCCGGACCCGGGTGGAATCGATCGAACGGACGGGAGCGGCCTGGCGCCTCACCGACACCGAGGGTGCCGACCACGGGCCGTTCGATTCGCTGCTCCTGACACCGCCGGCGCCGCAGACCGCCGACCTCCTCGAGGCGACGGCGTGGGACGACGACCGGGTGGAACCGCTCGTCGATGCCGTCGACGCTGTTCCGTACCGGACGATCCGGACACTGGTGCTTCATTACCCGTTCCGGGAGTCGTACCCGTGGTACGGCCTCGTGAACACCGACAGGGGACACGCCGTCGGGTGGCTCTCCCGCGAGGAGTGCAAGCCCGGCCACGTCCCCGACGGCGAGAGCCTGCTTGTCGTCCAGATGAGCCCGACGTGGTCGGACGCCCACTACGACGACCCGGTCGACGACGCCGCCGCCGCTGCGGCCGGCCACGCGGCGTCGCTGTTGGGCGACGATCGGTACAGGGACCCCGACTGGGTCGACGACCAGGGGTGGCGGTACGCGCTGCCCGACGAGGCTGCCGCAACCGAGCCGGTGCGGGCCGTCGAACCCGCCGGGCTCTACGCCGCCGGCGACTGGGTGGCCGGCGAGGGCCGGGTGACAGCGGCGCTCCGGAGCGGCCACGCGGCCGGCGAGCGAATCCGGGCGGACCGAGCGTAGCGGGTTGCGGTCGCCCCGGTCGCCCGACCGGAGCGTGACTCCCGCGACATCACAACACACCCCGGTAGACAAGCTTTAGCGCCGTGCCCGATAATCATACACTGTGTCGCTCACCGCCAGGATCGACCCGCACGTTCACTCGGAGGCCTCCTACGACGGATCAGACCCTTCGGAACTCATCCTAGAGCAGGCCGCAGACATCGGGCTCGACGCGGTCGTGATCACCGATCACGACGTGATCCACGAATCCGTCCGTGCGGCCGCGCTGGCGCCGAAGTACGGGCTCGTGGGGATCCCCGGCGTTGAGGTGTCGACCGCAGACGGCCACCTGCTGGCGATCGGCGTCGCTGAGATGCCGCCGCGCCGTGAACCGATGGCCGAAACCGCCGCGTGGGTTCAAGATCGTGGCGGGGTCGCCATCGTACCCCACCCGTTCCAGCGCAGCCGCCACGGCGTTCGGAAGCGCCGGCTCCGCGGCGTCGACCCCGACGCGATCGAGGTGTACAACTCCTGGGCGTTCACCGGGTGGAAAAACCGCCGAGCGCGGCGGTACGCGACGGCGTACGGCTACCCTGGCGTCGCGGGCAGCGACGCCCACAAGGTGGGGTACGTCGGCCGCGCGTACACCGAGATCGACATCGACAGTGTCACCCGCGCGGACCTGACGAGCGAGGGACTCCTCAACGCTGTCCGCGACGGCGCACCCCGGGTCGAGGGTCGGCGGACGCCGATCCCGATCTCCGCCCGACACTACGGGTGGGCGGGCGCCCGGAGGAGTCGGTATTACGCCAAACACGGCGCAACCAGAAGCGGCGCCCTCGCGAAGACCGGCATCGTCGGAGTCGCGCGGACGCTCTCTCAGATCTCGCCGCTCTCGTGGTAGGCGCGGCCGGCAGTCGGACACGCCGGTTGGGGAGTCGACCTCACTCCGTGCCGGCGCTCACCAGTTCGTCGTACCGCGCGCCGGTCTGTTTCAGCGTCTCCGTGGAGTAGAGCCGCTCGTGGGGGAACGGCAGGTGTTCGGCCGCGAGCTCGTCGATCTTTCCGTCGACCGCGTCGGCTTCCCGACCGTGGATCATGGTGAAGAGGTTGTACCCCCACTCCTGGTCGGGGCGGCGCGGGCGGTGGTAACACAGCGTGACGTACGGGAGTTCGCCGACCGCCTCCCCGCGGGCGTCGAGTTCGCCGTCGGGAACGTCCCAGACAACCATGCAGTTGGCGTCGAACCCGGTGACGACGTGATTGACAACACACCCGATCCGTTTGATACACCCGTCGGCACGCAGCCGATCGACCGCCGCCACAACCTCGTCGACGTCGGCATCGATCGCCGCGGCGATGTCACGGTACGGCGTCGCAGAGAGGGGAAAGCCGTCCTGGATCTCGACCAGCAACCCGGCGTCGAGGTCGGAAAGCCCCGCGACCGCGTCCTCGGAGATCCGCGTCGCCGACGCGTCGGTCGCGGCCACGCTCTCGCGAGCGAACGCGTCATCGTTAACGACCGGGAACTCGAGGTCGATGTAGTAATCGGTGAGCATCGGGAGGTTCAGCACGTCACACCCGGTTTTGGCCTCGATCTCCGCGAGGATCGCGTCGCGCTTCTCCCGGGACGCGGCGGTGACGACGAACCACATGTTCCACTCGTGGTCGCGCCGGTAGTTGTGGTTCACTTGGCGGTAGCCGTTGATGACCGCCGCAACCTCGTCGAACCGGGCCTCGGAGGCCGACACCGCAGCCAGCGTGGAACTCCCGATCACCGGGGGGTTGAGAACCGCGCCGAACCGCCGGAAGACTCCGCGTTTCCGGAGGCGCCGAACCCGTTCCAGCGCCTCTAACTCGTCGATCCCGAGTTCGTCGCCGATAACGCGGAACGGCTGTTCGACCACCGGGAATCCGCTCTGATACTCGTCGACTAACGCGGCGTCGGCTGCGTCGAGGTCGGCGCGCCAGTCGTCGTCCAACGCACTCATTGGATGCATATCGAACCGGACGAACCTACCTATTTCGGCTGTGGTGCGGTGGGAGGCGAGCCAGCGAATCCAGCGTCGCGGGAGCCGAGCGGTCCATTTTTGATGCTCGGGGCGTAACTGAAACGTATGGCACAAGCGCCGGAGCCCGTCGAATTCGGGGAGTGGCCGTTGAAACGACTGATGACCGAGGTCGTCGGTTCAGGGGTCAAATCCGCCGAGGACCTGACCCGAGAGCAGGCGACCGACGCGATGCAGCGGATCCTGGCGGGCGAACCCGACCACACCACTCTGGGGGCGTTCTGGATCGCGAACCGGTGGAAGCACAACGTCGCCGCGGAACTGGCCGGGTACACCGACGTGATCACCGACGACGTCGTCTACGCCGAACCCGACGCCGACCCGGTCGACTGCGGCGCAAACTACGACGGAAAGGGCGACACCGCGATCCTCGGCGCGGCCGCGGGGGTTGTCGCCGCCGGCGCGGGCACGCCCGTGGTCGCCCACTCCGGTGACCGGGTGCCGACACAGAAGCAGGACGCGTACAAACACGTCCTCGACGACCTCGGGATCCGAACCGAGATCGACCCCGAAGAAAGCGCTGCGATGGTCGACGAGACCGGGTTCGGCTTCTACTACCAGCCGGCGTTTGCGCCGCACGTCGACGGCCTCCACGGCCGTCGCGACCAGGTGGGCGTACGGACGTTCCTCAACACGGTCGAGACGATCCTCAACCCCGCGCGGGCGAACGTGCACCTCGGCTCCTTCTACCACCTCGCGTTCGCGAAGAAGATCACTGACACGTTCGACCTGATGGCGTCGCAAAGCCCCGACCGCGTCGTCATGTTCCAGGGAATGGAGGGGTACGACGACATCCGGCCCGGGTACACGAAGGTCGGCGAGTGGACCGACGGCGAGTTCACCGACTACGAGATCGAGACCCCCGAGTACGGCATGGACTTCGAGTACGAGGATCTCGAAGTCAATCCCGACGACGTTGCGGGCGACTCCGCGCAGTTGACCGAGGAGATCCTGGCGGGCGACCGCGAGGACCATTTCGCGGACGCGGTCGCGCTCAACGCCGCGTTCCGGATCTACGCCCGCCACGACGCCGAGACGCTCGATGACGGGCTCGAACGCGCGCGAGAGAGCATCGACTCCGGCGCCGCAGAGGCCGTTCTCGAGGACCTGCAGGCGTTTTGAGCGGGGACGTTCGCCGCCGCCCGGACGCTGCTGTCGGGGCGACACGGTGTGAGGCGTCTGCCCCGACACCGCAGTCGAGTGACCCGCCACGTTCAACACCGTACTCCCACTACCGTGAGTGATGAGTGTTCGCGGCGTGATCTTCGATGTGGACGGGACCCTCGTCCGGGGTGAGGAGCCACTCCCGGGTGCGGCCGCCGGCCTCGCGGCGGCCAACAACGCGGGACTCCGGCGACTGTTCGTCTCGAACAACCCCACCAAACCCCCCGAGGACTACGAGCAACGGCTCGGGCGGGCGGGGTTCGACGTCGACACCGAGGAGGTGATCACCGCGGGCAGTGTCTCCGCCCGCTACCTCTCGGAACACCACGCCGACGACCGAGTGGCCGTCGTCGGCGAGCGGGGGTTCGTCGATCTGCTCCGGGAGGTCGGGTTGTCGGTCGCTGCCGTCGACGCCGACAACGCGAACCGAGTCGCGGGCGCGGCGGACCCCCCCGATCCCGATGTGTTCGTGGCGTCGATCGACAGGGAGTTCCACTACCGGACGCTCAGCCGATGCCTTCGGCTGCTCGACGACCCCACGGTTACGTTCCTCGGGACGGATCCCGATGTCGTTATCCCGGCACCGGAGGGCAACCTCCCGGGTTCGGGCGCCGTGATCGACGCGATCGCGAACGTCGTCGGCCGCGACCCGGCGGCGATTCTGGGCAAACCCAGCCGGATCACGCGGGACGCCGCGCTCGACCGACTCGGGCTGGCTCCCGACGAGGTTCTCGTCGTCGGCGACCGGCTCGACACCGACATCGCGCTGGCCGACGGGTCGGGAATGCGGACCGCCCTGGTCCTGACTGGCGTGACCGACGACGCCGACCTCGACGCGTCGCCGATCAGGCCGGACCACGTCCTCGACTCGCTTGCCTCGCTGGAAACGCTTCTCTCGTAGCCACTCCGACGGGGTCTTGCACACTTGTGACGAACTCGGGCGCAGAGCTCCGACCGAGGTGCCTCAATGAGTCGGCACGTCCCGACGAATCCACCCGACGCCGGGAGCGCGACCGAAGAACCCGCGGCGGCCGACGACTGAGACGGCTTCCCGCCGGGCTTTCGTTTCCCGTCTACTGTCGGCGGCGCGTGCGTCGCCGTGCGGTCCGGTGTCCGAGACGTGTGGTAACGTCTGACAAAGAACTATATGTGATCGTTGCGTTCACCCCGGTATGGACCAGCAACCGAACAGTCCGTACGTCCACTCCGACAACGCGCCCGAACCGGCCGGCCCGTACGTCTCACACGATGCGGTGGAGGAACGGTCCGTCCCGGATCCCGAAGGACGGGACCTCGTCATCGCAGACGGCGAGGCGATGAGTTTCCGGGCGTACGCTCGGGAGTGACAGGCGAGATCACCGGGACCCCGCCCCCGTCTCGGAGCTAGAAGGCGTCGGCGTGGGCGGTGACATCGGCGCGGAGTTCCTCTCGGAGCGCCGAGTGGACGTGGCAGATGCCTTCCGCGCGGTCGACGATCTCCCCGAGCGTTTCGTCGTCGAGGTCGGATTCCACGTGAACGTCGAACCGGATGGCTTCGAGGTCGTCGTCGCCGTCGAGGTCAGCGTCGGCGTCGATCTGCACCTTCCCGAGGTTATCGTGACCGCGCTGCTGGCCGCCGACCCGGAACGCCGGAAGGAAACACGCGGCGTAGTCCGCCACGAGCACGGTGTTCGGGTCCGGTCCCGCCTCGCCCGTGGCGTCGATAGTGAGTTCGAACTCCCCGGCGTTGCTCGTGCTCTCGAAGCCCTCGTCGCTGACTGTCGACGTCTGAATGTCGCTCATTGCGTCCGCACAGACGCGCCGGCGTGTCCTAAATGTACCTGTACCACGCTGCCGGGCGACCCCGACGTGTATCCCGCCCGCCCTGACCGGCGAACCGGCCCGGTCGTGTGACCCGTATCGGATTGCCGGCGTCACCCGGATGGCCGGCGTCACCCGGATTGCCGGCGTCACTCGAGCGTGAACGACGCGTCGCCGTCAAGCGCGTGGACCTCGGCGTCGGAACCAGTCGCTCTCACCTCGCGAACGAACTCGTCGGTGTCGATCTCGATCGGGGGGAAGGAGTCGTAGTGCATCGGGAAGACGTGGTCGACATCCAGCCACTCGACCGCGATCGCGGCCTGGGTCGGTCCCATCGTGAAGTGGTCGCCCGCGGGGAGTGCGGCGGCGTCGGGCTCCAGATACGGTCCGATCACGTCTTTCATCTCCGACATCAGCCCGGTGTCGCCGGCGTGGTAGAACGTTGTCGCTTCGGGGTCTGGCTCCTGGGTCGGCTTCGTGTCGCTGATAATGAAGCCGGCGGGCGTGCCGAGGCTGGTCTCATACCCCGTGTTGAGTCCGTTGGTGTGGTCGGCGCGGTGCATCGTCACGAACGCGTCGCCACACTCGACGGTGCCGCCGATGTTCATACCGATGGTGTCCTCCACCCCGACCTCGCGCTCCAGGTAGCTGGTCATCTCCGGGACGCCCACGGCGGTCGCGCCAGTGAACGCGCCCGCGTCGGCGACGTGGTCGGCGTGACCGTGAGTCAGCAGGAGGTAGTCCGGCGTCTCGACGTCTGCGGCCGCGAGATCGGTGTTGGGGTTGTCGAAGAAGGGATCGATCAGGAGTGTTGTGCCGCCGACGTCGACGTGCCACGTGGAGTGGCCGTGCCAGGTGAGTTCCATCGTCATACTCCGGCGAGACGTTCGGCTGGACCGATCATAAAACGTCCCCTCCCCGCCACGCAGCAGACAGGCGCGCCGCCCGACAGGGTCGCCGATTCGCCCGCACTCGTACCCGCACGTACCCCTCAGTATCGCTCCGTAGCCGACAGTGTCTCACACCCTCGGACTTAGCGAGCGATAAGTCGGAGCCGTGCGCTGTGGGGGTATGCCCGCCGGTCGGCCGAACGTGCTGCTCGTCGTACTGGACTCCGTCCGCGCCCGAAACTGTTCGCTCTACGGGTACCGACGCGACACGACACCCTTCTTGCGGACGCTCGCCGCCGAAGCGACGCTGTACACCCAGGCCCGGGCCCCGTCGAACTGGAGCCTGCCGAGCCACGTCAGCATGGTCACCGGGATCGAGACCCACGCCCACAAGATCACGACCCACGACCGGCTCCGCCCCGGGCACACCGTGTTCGACACGCTCGACAACCGGGGGTACCGGACCGGCCTGTTCACCGAGAACGGCTTCCTCGCAAGCCACGAATCCGGGCTCAAGAACGCATTCGGGACGGTTCGGACCGTCCCCGACGACTACGATTCGGTGTACGACACGACCGAGCTCAACCCCGGGCCCGACGGGTTCTATTACGCCGATGCGTTCGAGGCGTGGCGGGTGGACGGCACAGAGCCGTGGGCGGCGTGTCTGAACCTCATGGACTCCCACCGACCGTTTGAGCCGCGGGCGCGGTTCGACCGGTGGAGCGACGTGCGGGCCCGCGCGCTCCAGTCCGACCTCCCCACCCGGTGGGAGTGGGCGTTCCACGGGGGCGACCGGCCATACGGGCGGCTCTCGGAGCTCGAACGCCTCTACGACGGGGGGATCCGCCAGGCTGACGCGGTTGTCGAGCGGGTTGTTGACCGGCTCCACACGTCGAAGGACCTCAACGACACGCTGCTCGTGATCTGCGGTGACCACGGCGACGGGTTCGGCGAGCCGGGGCTGCTCGACGGGGAGCCGCCCGCAGTCTCCCACATCGTCCCGATGCACGAGACGCTGCTCCGGGTGCCGCTCCTCGTCCGCCCACCGGGCGGGAACGACGGCCGGACGTGTCACGACCCCGCGGCGCTGACATCGTTCCCCGAGGTGACACTGGACGCCGTCGAGGGCGCCCCAGTCGCTGACGGGTTCGCACGCGACCGTGTCTACGCGACGAAACAGCCCGTCACCGCGACGTTGCGCGAGCGGTTCGAGGACGCCTGCGCCGACCCCGACCGGTTCACGGCGCCGAGCCGCGCCGTATACCGGCCGGACGACGCCGATCCGAACGCGGTCCGGAAGCGCTACTACTGGGGCGCCGAGGGGGTGGAGTGTCGGATCCGTGCGCCCGGAGACGCTTCGGTGGTCGACCGGATCACGCCAGACCGCGTCGACGCCGCTTTCGACGACCCGGACCCACGCGTTCGGATTCCGCTCGACGGCCGGCAGGTCACTGACGACACCCGAGAGCAGTTGGCCGCCCTCGGCTACTACTGACATCCGGTGGAGGGTGCTCCCGCTCCTGATCGCCGTCGATCGGTCGGAGCCGGATGGAAAGACCGAAACACTACGCCCACAACACCCCGGTATGTCCGGAGTCAGATTCAGGGATCCGGCGGGATCGGTCCGCGAAGGGACGTGGCACGGCGACGCGGTCGCCTTCGGTGGCGAGACCTACGACCTCGACGCGGTTGAGGTGTTGCCGCCGTGCGAGCCCGAGAAGATCGTCTGTGTGGGGCTCAACTACGCCGACCACGCCGCCGAGCGCGGGAAGGACGTCCCCGACCGGCCGCTGCTGTTCCTGAAACCGCCGAACACCCTCTCGGGCCACGGCGACACCGTCACACTGCCCGCGGGGAAAGACCGGATCGACCACGAGGCGGAGATCGCGGTCGTGATGGGTCGATCCGCGCGCAACGTTGACGCCGCCGACGCGATGGACTACGTCGCGGGGTTCACCCCGTTGAACGACCTCTCGAACCGCGACGACCAGCGCGAGGAGACCAACTGGGTCCGCGGGAAGGCGTTCGACAACGCCGCGCCCGTCGGGCCGGCGGTCGCCCCGCCCGCGGACGTGCCGAGCGACGCCGACATCGAACTCCGGGTCAACGGGGAGGTCCGGCAGTCGTCGAGCCGTGACCAGTTCATTTTCTCCGTCCCGGAACTGATCGAGGAGATCACAACGTACCTCACCCTGGAGCCGGGCGACGTGGTCTCGACGGGGACCCCGAGCGGAGTCGCCCCGCTCGCCGACGGGGATTCCGTTGAAGTCGATCTCGAGGGCGTCGGAACCCTCGAACACGACGTGCGAATTCCGTGACGACGGGCGCGGAGCGCGCCGGGCCCGGTGCTACGGGTCGATACTCGGTCCGCGGAACCCTTCGGTTTCTTACCACGAGGGGTCGATACTCCACGTATGGACCCGGAAGGCAGCGGGGAGCCACCGGACACGGACTTCGTGATCCAAAACCGAACGGGAACGGTACAGCACGCGACTGTTCAGTGCCAAACGAGCAGGGCGACGGTCTTCTCGAAGATGGTCGAACTCGCCTCCGGCGAGACACTCACGTTCGACGACCTCCCAGCCGAACTCATCCAGTTCCAAGTGAGCGTCGCCGACGGCCCGAAAGGGAGCAACATGTACGACATGACGAGCGTCTCTGGAACGGTCGTCGCCGGTATCTCCGGAGCGGACGTGGTGTTCGAGACGACGACCGAGCCGATCGGGAGCGCGTCCGAACTCGCGGACATTTTTGAGGATGGTGGCGCCGAGTCGGCGGAGGCGTCATCCCAGGCAACCGACACCCCGGAGGGTTCCGGAGACAACACACCCGGAGAGAGCGCACCCGAAGACAACACACCCGGAGAGAGCGCACCCGAAGACAACACACCCGGAGAGAGCGCACCCGAAGACAACACACCCGGAGAGAGCGCACCCAAAAATAACACACCCAGGGACACGGATCGGAACCCGTCCGGCGCGGACACGTCCGGAGGGAGTACGCCCGACACCGGGGAACCAACTCGGGGAGAGGGTGGCGGTCCGGCTCGGGGTGGATCCGGGACCGCCAGCTCCGACCAGTCGGGTCAACAGACGCACGACACCGGCGTCGTCCCGTCGGCCGGTTCGGACGCTTCACCCCGAACGGATCCTCAGGAATCCGAGACGGAGACCCACGGCGAGGCCGCCCCGGACACACCAGACGGCGTAGCGCATCGGGCGGCAGACACGGGATCATCAACCGGAGGAACACGGGAGACGTCCGACCGAACTCCAGACGGGGCGTCGGCTTCCGGCCCCGACACGGACGCCTCCGGTGAGGGTGGTGCGGGGCACACCGCCGGCGCACCCTCGAAGTCATCGGCGGGAGACAACCCGGAACGGACGCCTGGCTCCGGTGAGATTCACTGCCGGAGCTGTGGGAGCATCATCCGTGGGAACGCCGAGATCTGTCCGGAGTGCGGCGTCCAGAACGCCGCTCAGGCGGCCCAGCAGGCCGGTCAGACCGACGACGCGGGGAGGGCGAGCCCCGGCTCCGGAACGGGATCATCCGCGCACTCGGCGGGTGACGACCCGGGTCGTGAGCCGGGCCCAGACGAGAGTCACTGCCGAAACTGTGGTGAGATCGTCAGGAACCGTGCCGAGATCTGCCCGGAGTGTGGGGTCAGGAATGCGGCACACGCCGGCCACCCAACCCAATCGCAGCCGACACAGAGCGCAAGAGGTGGTACAGGTGCACGACCCGCACAACAGCGGGCAAGAGGTGGTACAGGTGCACAACCCGCGCAGGCGGAACGGATGGCAGACACGCCCAACGGGGTGGACCAGCGACCCGGTAGCGAGCCGTCCGGGTCGTGGGTCAACGGCGTCAGACTCGGCGCGTTGCTCTGGCTGCTGGTACTTCTCGTCCTCGTGCCGACCATACTCCGGTACCAGGGCGCCACCGGGGGGTCCGGCGTCGGCCTGAGCCCGATGCTGCAGTCGCTCGGGCTAGCCGCGCTCATTCCCCCACTCCAGTTGCTCGCGTGGGTCGTGCTCCCGGTCTCGCTGTATTTCGACCTCAAGTACGTCGATTACCACGTCGACGAGTGGCCCCTCAGCGGGCGGCTCTACCTCGTCAGTGCCACGATCCTGCCGGTTCTGACCCAGGTTCTCGGCGCCGCCGCGCTGTTCGTCAACAGCGGGGGAATCCTACTCGCCGGCGTGATTCCAGTGGTCCTGCTCGCCCTCAGCGTCCGCCACCTCCGCACCCGGAGTCGGCTCGTCTGAGGGCACTGCGTCTGTGCTCCTCCGCGCGCCACGCGTTTCGCCTATCTGGCAGGCACGATAGTGTTTCCTCCCCGCCCTACTCGCTCACGACGTTCGTTCCCTGAGGACGGGGCATCCACCTCGGTATTCTGGTGATCTGGGCCGACCGTCATGGAGAACCACGCGTCCGATACCACAGTTTTAACTCATACTCGTCTGATACGAGAGATGATGTCGTCCGAGCCAGGTCCGGACGAGGTGTACTGTATCGAATGTGGCGAGATCATCAGGGAGAAAGCCGAGATCTGCCCCGAGTGTGGGGTCCGACAGCCGACCGCGCCCGGGGGCCACCACTCCGGCGGAGGTGGCGTCCAGCGGGGCCAGCAGTCGGGTGCGCCCGCAGCCACCCAGGGTGGGCAGCCGGCCGGATCCAGGCCCGCCCAAGGTGGGCAGCCGGCCGGGTCCAGGCCCGCCCAGGGTGGGCAGCCGGCACGGGGAGGTCGGGGTCGACCGGCCGGTGATCCGAACGCCTCGGAAGCATTCAAACTGATGCTCGCGTATTATCAGGAGTATCCGATTCGGGGGCTCATCCACGCTCTCGTGGCACTCTTTACCGCAGGAGGGTGGGCGCTCTGGTTCGTCTTCTTCTGGTTCGGAACGTTCGTCGGATGGAAAGACGTCGAGGGGATGCGAGATATTCGTTACTCATAGGAGCGGACATCCCACCCCCAACGAGTACCGCACCCCGCGCCAGCGGACAGAGACCGCAGTGGGGTCGGGATACGCCACTGTCACACTGCTGTCGAAGCAACACCACACGGAGGGAACAGGGCTTCCGATGTCCCCTCCGGGGTGCTTCCTTCGATTCCATCCTTACAGCCAGCGGCCCCTCCCGAAGCTATAACAAAATGGGCGTGCAGGTCACACACACCTGGCGCCGTTCCGTGCGTCGGGCGTAATAGCACGACACCCATGGTATTCAAGAAAGTCACACTCATCGGCCGGAGCGAGGAGAGTTTCGACGACGCGACCGACGACGCGATCGACCGCGCCGAAGAGACCCTCGACAACGTGCACTGGATCGAGGTGGACGAACTCGGCGTTGAGGTGGCGTCGGTCGAGAGCCGGGAGTATCAGGCGGAGGTCACGGTGGCTTTCGAGCTTCACAGCGGCGAATAGCCGGGGCGAGCCCCGGCCACCCCCACTGCTGGGCGTCTCAGACATATACAACGTCTGATACGAGCAGAAACGTTCAGGAGCCGTGAGCGCCTATCCGCGCACAATGGTCCGTGTGGTGGTTCCCGTTCGGTATCCGCTCACAAAACACTCAAAAGCGACGCTTTCGGAGGCGATTCGGATTGCCGACGAGCGGGAGGCCGAGCTCACCATCCTCCACATTGACCTCTATCAGGAAACCAGCGGTGTCACACGCGCGAACCTCCGACGATCGGTAAGATCAGCGTTCGGGTCGCTGGACCGGGTTCGGTATGTGGTCCGGCGGGGGTTTCTGGTCGAAGAGACCATCCTGGAGGAAGTCGCGGCCGATAAGGCCGATATCGTGGTCCTCGGGTCGAAGCAGGCGAGCCGGTGGCGGGAGATGCTCCGCCGGGTCCTCAACGACCCCGACATCGAGTCGTACCTCCGAGAGAAACTCGACTGCACCGTGATCACCGTCCGCGCCGACGGCACACAGGTGCCGGCGTAGGCCACAGCCGCCGTGGTGTGGGTCCCCTCTCGTTACGGAGAATCGAGGAGAAAGACCCGTGCTTTAGCGCGGGGAGGATGTCAACGACTGCAATACTGCGTAGCGGAGCGTCGCCGGGGCTGCCGACGGCCTCGCCGTCGGACGCAAGCGACCGGGACCCACCGACGGCGACGTACGGACCAGTGCGGAGGTCGCCGACGGCGACTGTGACGGCGTGATCTTCCCCCGTGACCCACTGATGGCTCAGTCGCACGACCTCGACACGTCCGCGCTCCGCCGGCCGTGTGACACGTAGCGAGCGGAAGCCCATCCGTTCACAGTGGTTGCTGAAGTAGCGGTTGTAACACATTCGTGAGCTTCTCTCAAGGGTCCTACGTCTCGTGCACCGGGTGCACGCCAATCTAAGTCCCGATCCCGCCTGGCTGTCCAGACGTACGACGCCAAATCAGCAACCACTGTAAGGTCGTGGGAGGATGTCGAGTCCGCGACGTGCCGGTGGCGACGAGCCTCGCGAGCGCCGACGCGACCCGCAACGAACTCGTCCGCGCGCTCGGTTCCGAAGAGCGATCTCAGAACTGAGACTCGGGGCGAGAAACTTATTGAAGGGTCACACAGAACTGCCGGTATGCGCCGTGACATCAGCTCGGGGACCCGCCTCACACGCACTGCGGTTGTTCTGCTCACGTGTGCGATGGTTGTCGCTGCCGTTGCCCCTCTGGCGGCTCCGGTCCGGGCGCAGTCCGACGCCGGGACCGCCGACGCGGCCGCGGACGATCAGCGGTGTTTCCCCGACAGCGGCCGGGACCTGACCATCGGCGACGGCAACCCGCACCTCAATGTGACGGTTCACACCTCGCTTTTCACCAGCCCGTCGCCGCCGAGCGCGCTGGGGATCGCGGCGCGTGGGGTCGCCGTTGACGCCGACATCGTTGAGTTACGGACTGGCGTGCTACTTGAGCGCGCGCCGGAGCGTGTGTCCGCGGACGCGGTCTGGGACTCGTTCGTGATCCTGTTCGACTACCGGCTTTCGCTGCCGATGTTCGCCGACTCGATTGACGACTCAACGTACGAACCCGCGGGCGGGCCGGTGTCGGGCGTAGAGACACGAGGGTGTTGAGGCCGGTGAGGTCGTCGCGGCCCCTGAAGTCGTCGGCACCGGTGTCCGTCGATCGGGTCCCGCGACCTCGCTGACCCGGTTCAGCCTCTGAGCGCCTCCACCGGGAGGTCGTTGGCGGCTTTCCACGCGGGATAGAGCCCGCTCAAGACGCTCGCCGTCACGGCGAACCCGAAGCCGTACCCCAGGTATCGGAGGCTGGCCCACCCGAACACCAGGGTGTAGTCGTCCGCGAGCAAGTCGAAGATTATGAGTCCGGTGCCGAACGAGGCAGCGGCGCCGACCACACCGCCGATCACGCCGAGGAACGCCGCTTCCGCCAGGATCATCCGGAGCACCTCGCCCCGCCGGATCCCCACCGCGCGGAGGACCCCGATCTCCCCGCGGCGCTCGATCGTACTCATAAGCATCACGTTAAGAATGGCGACGCTCGCAACGACAAGAGAGATTGCACCGATCCCGAGCAGCGCGAGATTGAGCGTGTCGAAAAAGGAGTTCACGTTCTCTTGGATGCTCGCAAAGTTCGTGATCGACAGTTTCTCTTCGTCGCCCTCGTTGAACCGTGATTCGAGCGTTGACACGGTCTCCTGTGCTTCGTCACCGTTCGCGGCGACGATCGTCACCGAGTCGTAGCCCTCCTGTTCGTCGAGCGCCGCGATCGGGATGACGAGTTCGCTCCCGCTGCCGAACCCGTCGCCGGATTCGACGAGCCCCCGAACGCGGTAGAGCCGCCCGTCGTACGTCACCGGGTCGCCGAGTTCGACCCCCAACCGCTGCGCCGTCTCGTTTGTGAGCAGTGCGCCCGATTGGAGCCGCTCCGGGGAGTCTCCGGTAGAGACGGTGTACAGCGCGTCTGCGTTCGTGACTCCGGTCACGCTCACAAACGCCTCCTCGCCGTCCCGCGAGGACAGCGTCGTGCTGTTCGTCCGCTTTGGGACGACCGGCGCGTCGGCGACGACGCTCCGGATGGCGTCGACCTGTTCGTCGGTCACACCGTCCGTGTCGCTGTCCACTCCTGATCTGACCGTCACCTCGTTGGCGAGGCCGCCGAGGTTGGTGGTCGCCTGTTGTTGGATCGCAACGCCGGCGATCCCGAGCGACGCGATGGCGACAACGCCGATCACGATCCCGAGGGTCGCGAGTGCGGTCCGGACCCGGTTCCGGCCGAGGTTGCGCCACGCCATCACGACGCTCGGGAACCGCCACACCAGGTCGGCGAGGCGGCTCACTGGAGCACCCCGTCCACGAGCCGTACCTCCCGGTCAGCGTACTCAACAAGCTGTTCATCGTGGGTTACCGCCACGATCGCGACGTTCTCGTCCCGCTTGAGCCGGGTGAGCTCGTCAAGTATGGTCCGTCCGGTGTCCCGATCCAGGTTCCCGGTCGGTTCGTCGGCTAAGAGGATGTCGGGCTCGTTGATCAGCGCCCGCGCGATCGCGACGCGCTGTTTCTGCCCGCCGGACAGCTCATCCGGGGTGTGGTCGAGGCGGTCGCCGAGACCGACCCGACGGAGTAGGTCGGCCGCGCGGTCCGAGCGGTCCCGGGCGGTGTCCCACATCGACGGGAGTTCGACGTTCTCAGCGGCGGTAAGCATCGGCAGCAGGTGAAACGCCTGGAACACGAACCCGATTTCCGACCGGCGCTCCTCGGTGAGTTGGTCCTCCGAGAAGTCGGTCACGTCGCGGCCGTCCAGCCGGACCACGCCCTCGGAGGGCGTATCCAGCAGGCCGACCAGGTTGAGCATCGTGCTCTTGCCGGAGCCGGAGGGGCCGATCACCGTGACCATCTCGCCGCGCTCGGCGCCGAAGTCGACGCCCGCGAGCGCTTCGATCACCTCACCGCCGGTGTGGTACCGCTTGACCGCGTTCTCGAGTGCGATAACCGTCATCGGCTGCGCCATCGGTAGAGCGCGACGCCGCCCACGATGCTAGCCACGACAACGGCGCCGCCGACGAGTTGGAGCGGGAGCCCGCCGGAGCCGTCCGACCCCGGACCACCCGGGCCGTCGCCCGACGCGGCGCCGCCGGGCGCCGCACCGACGTTCGACGACACCGGCCCGCCGGCGGTCAGATCGACCCGCTGGGTGGTGGTCACGCGCTCGTTGTCCACGATGTACGTGATCTCGACCGGGATTGACGACACGTTCGCGTCAGCCTGTGCGGTGAGCTCGAAGGTTGCGAACTCGCTGGCTTCGACGGCCCCGACGAAGTACTCGCCGGACGGCGGTGCGGGCCGCACGTCGTCCGCGTCGCCGATCCGGACCAGCACCGAGCCGGCGTCGGTGCTGCCGAGGTTGGCGGCGTCACCCTGGATCGTCACCCCGGTGCCGGCTTGGGAGGCCTCGATAGCGGTGAGCCGGACCTCACCGGGGACCCGCGTTTCCTCGTCGATATCGACGGTGAGCGACGTGTTGTGGGTGTCGCCTGCAGCGGTGTACATCGCGGTGAACTCCACGGCGTCCGCGTCGACATCGCCGGTGTCGAACGCGGTGGTTCCGCTGGACTCTGGCGGCACCTCGTATACGAAGTTCCGGTCAAGGAGTTCGCCGTTGGCTGTGGCGGTGATCTCGACGTTCGAGAGGTTAGTGTTGCCGAAGTTCGTGAGCGAAACCTCAGTCGTGCCGGACGTGTTCCGTGATGTCGTCGCCGACAGGTCCGCCTTCACCGTCGGTTCGGACACGTCGATGTAGACCGGGTAGGTGTAGGAGTGGTACGCCCCGTCTTCGTCGCGGACACCGAGGTTGACGTCAAGCCGTTTTTTTCCGGCGGTCTCGAACGTCGTTGAGACCGGCACCGAGAGGGTGCCACCGGGGGCGATCGACCCGACGTCTTCCCCGCGGGCGAACTCTTCGGTGGTTCCCGGCGTTCGGACGTAGAGGTCGGTCACCTCAACAGTCGTGTCGCTGTTCTCCAGGTTCGATATCGTCGCCTCGATCGTGACCTGCTCGCCGGTGTTGGGGTCGTCGGGTGCCACCGTCACCGATGATAACTGCACGGCCGGGTTCGCGGCTGTCACCGCGACGGCGCCCGTGCCGCCGATCAGTACGAGGAGGGCTACGAACAGTCGTGGGAGGGGGGACCAACGCATCGGCGGCGGGTAGTGGCTTCTGGTAATAATCACTACCGGTTTCGAGTCAACGACGCGGATGAGCCGCCGGGAGCGGACAGCGACCGCCGGGAGCACGGGTCGGTCGGGAAGGGGTTCTTGTCGCTCCGGTTCCAACTGCGGGTATGGCGACTGAACCGCCGGAGTCCGACGAGATTCCCGACTCGGAAGCGGAGTGGCGCGACCGACTCACCGACGAGGAGTACGAGATTCTCCGGAACCGGGGGACCGAACCGAAATTCAGCGGCGACTACCTCGACGTGAAAGACGATGGCACCTTCCGGTGTGCAGGGTGTGGGACCGAACTGTTCGACAGCGACACCAAATTCGACTCCAACTCGGGGTGGCCGTCCTTCTTCGACGCCAACGGTGACGCCGTCGAGACCGAGACCGACACCCGACACGGAATGCGGCGCGTTGAGGTGCTGTGTAGCGCCTGCGGCGGTCACTTGGGGCACGTCTTCGACGACGGGCCCGACCCCACGGGGAAGCGCTACTGCATCAACTCCGTGGCGCTGGAGTTCGACCCCGAGGAGTGACAGGCCACGCGCCGCCGCTCGCGGTCACTCCTCTGTGACGAGGTTGACGGTCAGCACCGGCACCGGCGCGCGGGCGACAACTTCTTGCGAGACGCTCCCCACCATACTGTTTGCGTAATCGCCGCGGCGGGTCCCCATCGCGACGAGGTCGGCGTCGGCCGAACCGACACAGGAAACAATCTCATCGGCGGGGTCGCCCTGTCTGATCCCGGTCGTGACGTCGATCCCCGCCTCCCGAAGCCGGGTGGCCGCGCGGTCGGTCGCGGCTTCGCCTTCCCCGGTCAGTTCGGAGAGCACCTCGTCTTTCATCTCGTCGTCAAGCGTGAGGAACGCTCGGTCGTCGATGACGTACAGAACGTGAACCGCGGCGTCGCGCCGGTCGGCGATATCGGCCGCGGTCCGCACGACCGCGTCCATGGAGTCGGCGCCGTCCGTCGGCAGCAGGATGCGCTCAAACATCTCTGTGCTTCGTTCTGACTCCGGCATCCTATATCCTCCTTTTCTGTCGCGCCGCGAGCGGGGCGTTCAAGTCGCTCCCGACCGACCGTCCGACAATGGCTCTGCGGTTCGGCCCTGACAGGCTACCGACACGGCCGGAAATCGCGGTGTTCGTCTCCGGGGTAACGAGTATGGGACTCGAGATCCTCGCCGGCCGGATCCTCGCGCCGGAGTTCGGCAGCAGTATCTACACCTGGGGCGGGATCATCGGCGTCTCTCTGGCCGCGCTCAGCCTGGGCTATCACCGCGGCGGGAAGCGCGCCGCCGAGAACGCCTCCCACTCCCGGCTGATCGCCGTCTTCCTCGCGACCGGGCTCTGCGTCGCCGGGATCGTGCTGTTCGGCGACCTGATCGTCCAATCGACTGGAGTACTACCGCTCCCGAGCCGGTTCGTCTCCCTCCCCGCGATCACGATCCTGTTCGGCCCGCCGACCTACCTCCTGGGGTACGTGAGCCCCTACGCCGCGGAGCTCGCCGGCGGCGACGTGGGTGCGACCGCTGGCCACGTGTACGCGTTGGGGACGGTCGGTTCGATCGTGGGGGCGTTCGCCACGACCTACGTGCTCGTTCCTGCGCTGTCGATCCCCCAGATCGGGCTGGTGATCGGGCTCTCGGCGGTCGTCGCCGCCGTCGCGGTCGCCGCACCCGAGTTCGGGGACGGGACAGGGCTCCGTGTCGGCGGGGTCGCGGCCGCGTTGGTTCTCGCGGCGGTGGTCGGCGGGGTCGGCCCGAGCCTCGCCGGCGACACCGTCTACGGAACGCAGACGGCGTACCAAGAGCTCAGGGTCGTCGACCGCGGCGACACCCGGACGCTGTACCTCGACGGCCAACCACACAGCGCGATGGACCTCGACGACCCCAACCGGCACGTCTTCGACTACACCCGCTACTTCCACGCGTCGCTGCTTTTTATCGACGACACCGACGTCGATCGGGTGCTGTTCATCGGCGGCGGTGGGTTCACCGGGCCGCGGATCTTCCACGAGATGTACCCGAATGCCACCGTCGATGTCGTGGAGTTGGATCCGGCGGTGATCGACGCCGCCGATCGCTACTTCGGGATCCCCGACTCCCCACGGATGAACGTCCACCGAGGCGACGGCCGGCGGTTCCTCGAGGAGACGAACCGCACCTACGACGTGATCGTGCTCGACGCCTACCGGAAGGACAGCGTGCCGTTTCAGTTGACGACGGTGGCGTTCATGCAGCGGGCGTCAGACCGCCTCGACGACGACGGCGTGTTGCTCGCGAACCTCATCTCGGCGCCCTCAGGTCCGGCTTCGAAGTTCTACCGGGCGGAGTACAAGACGATGCGACAGGTCTTCCCGCGGGTCTACAGCTTCCCGACCGCCGGAGGGCCGGTGGTCCAAAACGTCGAAGTCGTCGCGACCAAACGGGATGGACTGGTGACTGAATCCGAGCTCCGAGCCCGGAACGAGCGACGCGACATCGGCATCGATCTCTCGGCGGAGCTCGACTCCTACCGTCGGGACGAGCCGACCGACGACGTGCCGGTCCTGCGCGACGACCGCGCGCCGGTCGACAGCCTGCTCGACGGGATGACCGGCCAGCGGTACGTCCAGGTGCGCGCGAACGAGTCGACAGACGCCGCGGAACCGGCCAGCCTCAACGGGAGCGCGGAACGGGTCACCGTCGTGGCGGCGTAGCCCCCGGATGGCGGGTTCGACCCGGGCTCAGAACCCACCGTAGCGGATGTAAACCATAATCGCGACGATGCTGAGTTGGAGGACGCCCTGCACGCCGCTCAGTTTCGCGTTCCGCATCCCAATCGACCCGATGAGGTCGGTGTCAGGCTGTTCGGACGTCATCTCCAGGTACATCCGGGCCTCGCCGGGCAGCAGGACGCCGAACCCGATGATCGTGAGCACGGTCACCACCGCCATCGCCGCCAGGATCGCGGGCCCGGGCATTGCGAACGTCCCGAGGTTTGCGACGAGCGAGGCGGCACCGCCCCCGACGATGAGTGCGAACAACGCGAGCCACCGCCAGTCGGTGAACGCGTCGAACTGGTAGCCCACCGCGAGCAGCGCGGGCCCCATCGCCAGTATGGAAAAGACGCCACCCCACGCGGCCAGCCCCGGAAGCAGCCCCAGGTTTGCCGCCAGCACCATCCCGCCGAAGATAGTAACAAAGGCGAGCGTGGGCATCAAAAAGGTCATCTTCGGGGTGAACCGCTGGAAGACTGCGGCGCGCTCCTCGACTGCGAGCCCCCCCAAGACCGGGCCGACCACCATCGCCATGAACAGGTCGATGCCGGTCCACAGCACCCCTGCCATCACGTGGACGTAAGTCAGTTGTTGGGTGGTGCCGAACAGCACCGCACCCACGAACAGCGCGACCGGAACCAGGACCGCGCCGGCACCGAAGACCGGATTCGCGCGGTTCGCCATCCCCCTGATCGTGCCAGTGACCGAGACACTCATACGCCGTATGCCGATCGTTTGATCAATAAATATCCGTCGGACCGCCCATATATTACGTCGGGTCCGCTTCCGGGGGTCGTGTTTCGTTACGCGATTGCTGGCCAGAACCCCGCCCTCGGGCGAGAGTCCCGCGAGTCGGGCGGGACCGGAGCTCTCGCCGGAAGCCGGCGCGGAGCGCCGGCGATGGAACAAGCGGGACACCGATGGACACGAAGCGTCCATCGGGACCGGACAGGGCCGCGGTCTCAACGATGTTGATTTTGGCTATGAACCGTGGCAAACACCGACTCAACTGCCAGTTCTCCACGCACATCCTATGTTATCGTATTGTTTGGAAAGAATTTGTCGATTACCGTATTGTTTGGAAAGAATTTGTCGATTACCGTATTGTTTGGAAAGAATTTGTCGGTTATCGTATTGTTTGGAAAGAATTTGTCGGTTATCGTATTGTTTGGAAAGAATTTGTCGATTCATCTCACGATTGAAGTTGTGGGTTTTCTCCTTTTTTATAACGCTTCCGTAATCGGGGTCACACACGTCGTACCGGCGCGAACAGACACCGGCCGTCGGCCGCCCCGGCGGATCCGGACGGCTTTTGCACCGGGAGCACCCACCGGAGACCGATGGACGAGGACCTCCGCGAGCGCGTCGAGCGGGCGGCCGAGAAACACGCCTTACTCAACGCGGTCAAGTACGACAGCGACGCCGACGTCGGCGCGATTATGGGCCCGCTGATGGGCGAGAACCCCGATTTCCGCCCCCACGGTGACGAGATCCCGGGCGTCGTCGGCGGGGTGGTGGCGCGCGTCAACGACCTCCCGCCCGCCGAGAAACGGGAGCGCCTCGAAGAACTCGCCCCCGACGAGCTGGCGGAGATCGAAGCCGAAGGTGAGAAAACGGACCACGACCTTCCCGACCTCCCGAACGTCGACGCGTACGACAGCGTGCGGATGCGCGCCGCCCCCAACCCCAACGGCCCGTGGCACATCGGCCACGCCCGGATGCCCGCCGTGATCGGGACGTACAAGCAGCGGTACGACGGCTCCTTCGTCGTCCGGTTCGACGACACCGACCCCGAGACGAAGCGCCCGGACCTCGCTGCCTACGACGCGATCCTCGACGACATCGAGTATCTGGGGTTCGAGCCCGACGAGGTGCTCCTCGCGTCGGACCGCCTCGAAACCTACTACGATCACGCCCGCGACCTGATCGACGCCGGCGGCGCGTACACCTGCTCGTGTGGGGCCGAGGACTTCTCCGACATGAAAAACGCCGCCGAGGCGTGTCCCCACCGCGACAAAGACCGCGAGACCGTCCGCGAGGAGTTCACGGCGATGGTTGACGGCGCGTACGACGCCGGGGAGATGGTGCTCCGGGTCCGGACCGACATCAACCACAAAAACCCCGCACTCCGCGACTGGGTGGCGTTCCGGATGATCGACACGCCGCACCCGAGGCCCGAGGCCGACGCGTACCGGTGCTGGCCGATGCTCGACTTCCAGTCGGGGGTCGACGACCACCTCACGGGCGTCACGCACATCATTCGCGGGATCGACCTCCAGGATTCGGCGAAGCGCCAGCGGTTCGTCTACGACTACTTCGGGTGGGAGTACCCCGAAGTCGTCCACTGGGGACACGTCCAGGTCGACGCCTACGACGTCCGGCTCTCCACGTCGGCGCTGAAAGCGAAGATCGACGCGGGCGGGCTTGACGGGTGGGACGATCCCCGAGCCCCGACGCTCGCCAGCCTCCGCCGGCGGGGCGTCCGCGGCGAGGCCGTCGTGGAAGCGCTTGCGGCGCTCGGCACCTCCACCTCGAACGTCGACCTCGCGATGAGTTCGGTCTACGCGGCGAACCGCGACCTCGTCGACGACGACGCCGACCGGTACTTTCTGGTGCGCGACGGCGAGCGGTTCGAGGTCGACGGCGGTCCGGACGCCGGCCACCCGCCGCTGCACCCCGACCACGAGGACCGCGGGGAGCGGACGATCCCCGTCGACGGGGGCGTCGTGCTTGAACCCGAGGACGTTCCTGACCAGGGCGACCGCGTCTGGCTCAAAGGGTGCGCCTGCGTCCGGCGCGACGGCGACCGACTCGCCGTGACCGACGACGACATCGAGGTGGTCCGGTCCGGCGACGCCGACGTGATCCACTGGGCGCCCGCCGAGGGGACCGTCCCCGTCCGGATGCGAACCCCCGACGGCGACGTGCACGGCGTGGCTGAACCCGACTTCGCCGCCACCGCCATCGGCGACGTGGTCCAGTTCGAGCGGATCGGGTTCGTCCGCGTGGACGACCACGCCGACGACGGGAGCGTCGTCTACTGGGCGCACCCGTAGCTGGCGCCCGGAACAGCGGGTGCTCATCTGCGCGTTTGAAACCCGCACAAACCGGGGTCAGCGCGTCCGGTTTGCCCCTGTCTCGGGTGGTCCAATCGCGGCGAACAGATGCGCCTCGCAGGCGAACGACACCGACGGGTGGTCGGACAGGCAGGCCCGCTCGGTACCCTCCCCCACCGGGTCCCGGAGTTCGTCTCGGAGCTCCACCGCCCGGTCGATGGGTTCGTTGACGGCACTATTGACACCCTCGGCTCCGCCGTGAGCGACGCGGCTGGGGTCGATTAGGCCGAGAGCGGCGACGACCCCGCGAACGAGTATCCAACCTCCCGGGGGCCGCTGAGCGACCGCCGGCCTAACTGGGCCGCCACCGGCCGCCAATCTCGTCACGGGGGTAGTCGCGGTACGTGCCGTCGAGGAACGTGGTGACACGTCCGTCCTCCTCGCTGAGTGTGACCGCCCAGATGACGTCTTCACGCAGCGAGGTCTCCAGCGCGCTCAGGTGTTTGGTCCCCATCCAGTCGGCGGGGCTGAGGTCATCGAGACCTGATACGTCGTTTCGTGGCGGGTTCCGGACACGGACCATCTGCTCTTGGATCGTCCCGTCGGCGGTGACGATGATCGCGCCGTCCCGCGTGGCCGCCACGTCCCGGGCGACGTCGGTGAACGTGTCCTGCGATTCGGTGACGATCTTACACCGGTTCACCGGCCACTTGTTCGCGCCAAGCGGGTCGGTGTAGCCGTCGAAGCTCATCTCGGCGACGATCAGAAAGTAGAGGCTTGGGCCGGCGACGTGCTGTTCGCCCCACCGGTCGAACCCCAGGCTCAGTGACTCGGCGGTGTACCTGATCTGATCCATGAGCGCTTGGCTCGTGGCGTACCGTTTCGTGACTCGGTCAAGGGCGTCCATCCTACCTGTCGAATGTGGCTATAGGTACATGAAGCTTGTTCGCCTCCCGCGCCGCGACCCGACACCTTTATCGAAGCACACTGGTTCGCACCGAACAACGTCGCTACGATGGTATCGGGTGTGCAGCTGCTCGACGTGCTCCTCAACGGCCTGACAATCGGGATGGTCTACGTGCTCGTCGCCGCCGGGCTCTCGCTCGTGTTCGGCGTTATGGGCGTGTTGAACCTCGCCCACGGGGAGCTGCTGGCGCTGGGGTCGTACTTCGCGTTCTCGCTTGTGACCGGGTTCGACACGGGCGGGTTCTGGGTCGCGCTGATCGCTGTCCCGCTCGTAGTCGGGGCCATTGGCGCGGTCACCGAATGCGGGCTTGTCAACAGGGTGTACGGCCGCGGCCAGTTGGCGCAGATCCTGCTCACCTTCGGGCTCTTGCTCGTGATCTACGACGTGAAGCGGTTCGTGTGGGGGACCGATCCCAAGTTCTACTCGCCCCCTGCGGTCGTCGACCAGGCGGTGACGCTCGTCGGGTACTCTTACTCGGGGTACAGCTACTTCATCATCGCCGCCGGTGGACTGATCGCGCTTGCGGTGTGGGCGGTGCTCACTCACACTCGGGTCGGACTTGTCATCCGGGCCGGGTCGGAGGATCGCGAGATGGTTCGGAACCTCGGTGTCGACATCGACCGCTACTACACACTGGTGTTCGGTGCGGGCGCGGCGCTGGCGGCGTTCGGTGGCGTCGTGCTCGGCGGCTACCAGAACGTCAGCCTCGGGATGGGCAACGCGGTCATCATCCCGGCGTTCGTGATCGTGGTCCTGGGCGGACTCGGGAGCTTCCGCGGCGCGGTCGTGGGTGGCCTCCTCGTTGGCATCGTCCAGAGCGCGGTCAGTACGTTCGCCCCCACGATCCAGGGGGTTGTGATCTTCCTCCTGATGATCGGCGTCCTCTTGCTGCGACCGGAAGGGCTGTTCGGCGGGACCGGCGAGGGGCTCGACGCCGGTCGGGCGGAGCCAAGCGAGTTCGTAAGCGGTCTCGGCGGCGGCGTGCTCACGGGTCACGGCCGGTCCCGGTTGGGGCTCGCGGTCGTCGCCGTGTTAGCGCTGGTGCCCGTATTCAGCGGAATCCTCTACTCCGGCTTCGTCGTGTCGCTACTCGTTACGGTGCTCATCTGGGCGCTGTTCGCGATGAGCCTCGACATCGTGCTCGGCTACACCGGGCTGATCTCGTTGGGGCACGCGCTGTTCTACGGGGTGGGCGCCTACGCGACGCTTTTGAGCCTCCTGTACGTCTCCCCATCGGCGTTTGTGGCGCTCGGGGTCGCACTCGTCGTGACCGCGACCGTGGCGTGGGTCGTCGGCCACCTCGCGATCCGCGTCTCCGGGGTGTACTTCGTGATGATCACGTTGGCGTTCGCGGAGATCGTGCGCCAGGTGGCCGTCAGACTGGACGTCACTGGGGGGAGCAGCGGCCTCTTCGGCGCGCCGGAACCCCTCTACGGGATCGGCGGGGTGGGGATCCGGTTCAGCGAGGTGCTCGTCGGCGTCGAGCCGTTCGTCTTCACCGGTGACGCGCTGTTCTACTACTTTCTCCTAGGTGTCGTCGTCGCGTCGTACCTCGGCGTGAGGCGGATGATGGCGGCGCCGTTCGGGACCGTTCTCCAGGCGATCAGGGAGAGCGAACTCCGGGCCCGGTTCGTCGGCTACGAGGTCCGGTCGGTCAAGCGGCAGGCGTTCGTCGTCAGCAGCACCCTCGCCGGGCTCTCCGGCGCGCTGTTCGCGCTGTACAACGGTTTCGTCGCCCCCGACCTCCTGAACTGGATCAACAGCGGCAACGCGATCATCATGGTCGTGCTCGGCGGATCGGGAACGCTCTACGGCCCGATGCTCGGGGCGGCCGCGTTCACGCTGATCGAACGACAGCTCTCCGCCGTGATCCCGTGGTGGCGGCTGCTGCTCGGCACGGTGTTCGTGGTCGTGGTGCTCGTCCTCCCGAAAGGGCTGGTCTCGCTGCCAGCACGGGTCCGGGACCTCCGCGCCGGCGCCGACGGGCCGCCCGCACCGACTGACGAGCCGAGGGATGCGGAGGTCGGACCGGATGACTGACGCGACTGACGCGACTGGCGCCGAAGCCGAAGAGACGGTCCTCCGGACGACGGGGCTCACGAAGCGGTTCGGGGCGTTCACGGCGGTCGACCGGGTGGATCTGGCGGTCGACCGCGGCGAGTTCCGGAGCGTCATCGGCCCGAACGGGGCGGGGAAGACGACGCTTTTCAACCTGATCAGCGGCGCGATGACTCCGACGGAGGGCACGATCACGCTCTCGGGCGCGGACGTCACCGACCGCTCGCCAGCCGAGCGCGTCGGGGCGAACCTCGCGCGGTCGTTCCAGCTGACCACGGTGTTCAACGGGCTCAGTGTCCGGGAGAACCTCCGACTGGCGGCGCAGGCACGCGATTTCGGGGGGATGTCCGCGGCTCGGCGGTTGTTCGCCGATCCCGACGGGTTCGAGGGGATCAACGGCCGAACCGATACCGTCCTCGACGACCTCGGGCTCCGGCCGGTCGCCGACGCGCAGGCCAGCGACCTCTCGTACGGCGACCGGCGGCGGCTGGAGGTCGGGCTCGTGCTCGCGACCGACCCCGAGGTGGTACTGCTCGACGAACCGACCGCGGGGATGAGCGGTGACGAGACCGACGCCACGATCGCCCTCTTCGAGGACGTGCTGGCGGAGCAGACGGTCGTGCTCGTTGAGCACAACGTCGATCTCGTGATGCGCGTCTCCGATCGGATTACGACGCTGAACGCGGGGCAGGTCGTTGCGACTGGGACGCCGGAGGAGATCGCGGCCGACGACCGCGTGCGAGACGCCTACCTCGGAGGGTACACCGCGTGACGGCCGACCATCCCGCCCCGCAGTCGTCCATTGACCGGCTGACCGATCCCCTGCTCCGCCTCGACGGCGTGACGGCCGGGTACGGCGCCACCACGGTCCTCCGGGACGTGAACGTCGACGTCGGCGACGGCGAGGTCGTCGGGATCGTCGGCCGGAACGGCGTGGGCAAGACCACGACACTCAGGACGGTGATGGGCGCGCTCACACCGCGGTCGGGCGCGGTGACCTACGACGGCGAGGACGTCGGCGACCTGGACCCCGAGGAGACCGTCAGTCGTGGAATTGCACTCGTGCCCGAGGAACGCCGGATCTTCGGCGGGCTCAGCGTCAGAGAGAACCTCGAACTCGCCGAACTCGGCGGGACCGACGGGAATCGCGGACGCGGGTGGACGATCCCGGAGGTGTTCGACACCTTCGAGAACCTCGCGGACAACGAGCGCGCCGCCGGCAGCACGCTTTCGGGCGGGGAACAGCAGATGCTCGCGGTCGGTCGAGCGCTCGTGAGCGACGCCCGGACCCTCCTCCTCGACGAACCCACCGAGGGGCTGGCACCCTACATCGTCGAACGGGTCGTCGAGACGATCGAGACGCTCCGAAATCGCGGGATGACCGTCCTCCTGGTCGAGCAGAACGTTCGGGTAGCGCTGGACGTGTGCGACTACGTGTATGTGATGGACAACGGCCGGATCGTCCACCGGAGTTCCGCGGACGCGCTCCGCGGCGACGACGTCCTCGACCGGTATCTGGGTGTCTCTCTTGCCGGGACCGAGTAACTCCGAGCGCCACCGAAGTCCACACTATTTTATACCGAACCCCGATAGCGAATCGTATGGACGGAACCGATGGGACGACGGGGGCCGAGGAGTCCGGCACACAGAGTGTCCGGCGGCGGGGGGCACTGCGGTATCTGGGCGGCGGCGCGCTCGCGGCGGCGCTGGGGACCGCCGGGTGTGTCCAGCAGGCCGACGGCGGGGGCAGCACGCCGACCGATATGACGACCGGCGGGGGCGACACCGAAACCGGGAGCGACTCCGGCGACGACACGGCGACCGGGACCGGCATCGAGGGTTCGGGCGCCGAGTCGGTCACGATGGGCGTCCTGGTGCCGGAGAGCGGGCCGTCGGCGCCGCTGGGCGGAGCCCAGCGCCAGGGCGCGGAACTCGGCGTCCAGTACGTCAACGGGAGCGACGAGTTCGACTTCACCATCGACCCGGTGTTCGAGGACACCCAGACCGACCCCTCGACCGGGCTCCAGCGGGCCCAAAGCGTCGTCGAAGACGACGGCGCCGACTACGTCGTCGGGGCGCTGGAAAGTTCCGTCGCGCTCGCGGTCGCCGACTACGTGAGCGACCGCGACGTGGTGTACACCTCCGGGGCGGCCACCATCGAACTGACCGGCGAGAGCTGCAACGAAAACACGTTCCGGACCGAGACCAACGCCGCACAGCAGATGGCGGGCCTCGTTGACTTCGTGGCGTCGGACCTCGGGTCGAACCTCTGGATCCATACCACAGACGACACCTACGGCAACTCCGCGGTCGCCCAGATCGAACGCCGGATCGACGCCCAGGGGGTCGACATCGAGGTGGTCGGGCAGACGATGCCCGACAAGGGCACCAGCAACTACGGGCCGCAGATATCGAACATCTCAAACTCCGAGGCGGACGTGCTCGCGCTCCCGGACACCGGCGCGGACCTGATCAACTTCATGAAGCAGGCGAGCAGCGCGGGGCTGACCGAGGAGGTCGATATCATCGGGACCGCGATCTTCGCGCAGGTGAGTCGCCAGGCGCTGGGGTCGGACGCGGTCGGAGCGTACTCGTCGACGCTGTACAACCACGCGCTGGAGACCGGCGACAACCGGGCGTTCGTCGACGCGTATCGGGACGAGTACGACGGCGTGCCGGGGAGTTTCGCCCGCGTCGGCTACGACATGGTCCGGATGACCGCTCGCGGGATCCAGGAAGCCGGGACCAACGATCCTGCGGAGGTCCGGAACGCGCTGGAGGGGCTTGAGGTGACCACCGCGCTGGGAACGACCTCGTTCCGTGCGTGCGACCACCAGGCGGTCAACCCCGTCTGGACGGGCCAGGTCGTCGAGGGCGAGGAGATCCCGGGCATCGAACTGCTGAACCAGGTCTCCGGCGACGACGCCATCCGGCCCTGCGAGGAGACCGGCTGTCGCCTCTGACCGACACGCCGAGCCGCAGCCACGACACCACTACTGATGACAACGACCGACGTTCTCCTGGCCGTCGACGCCGGCACGTCGACCATCAAGGCGGTCGCGTTCGGGATCGACGGCACCGAACTGGCGGTGGCGACGCGCAAGACCGAGACGCTTCGGCCGGAACCCGGTCACGTCGAACAGGATCCGGTGGCGGTGTGGGAACGGACAGCGGCGGCGCTCCGCGACGTGACCGGGTCGCTTCCCGACGGCGCCGACCCGGTCGGAGTGAGCGTCACCGGGCAGGGCGACGGGCTCTGGGCGATCACCGGCGACGGCGACCCCGCGGGGAACGCGATGCTGTGGTCCGACAGCCGCGCTGCGGGGATCCTCGACGAGTGGGCGGAGACCGGGGCGTTGGACGCGATTGTCGAGCAGTGCGGGTCGGCGCCGTACCCCGGAATGAGCCTCCCGATCCTGGCGTGGGTGGCCCGCGAGCAGCCCGCGCGGTTCGACCGGATCGACACGATCCTCTCGGCGAAAGACTGGTTGAAGCACGAGCTGACCGGCGAGCGGACGATCGACCACACCGAGGCGACCGTCCCCTACCTGGACACGGCCACCGAGCGCTACGACCCCGCGGTCTTCGAGGCGGTCGACCTCCCGGAGGCGGCGTCGAAACTCCCGCAGTTGGCCGCCCCGACGGCGGTGGTCGGGACCGTGACCGACGCGGCGGCCGACGCGACTGGAGTTGCATCGGGCGTCCCGGTCGTCTCCGGCGTCTTCGACGTCCCCGCGTCGGCGATCGGTAGTGGGGCCGTGACCGCCGGCGGGACCGCGATCACGCTCGGAACCTCGCTGACGCACCAGGTGCTCGTCGACGGTCCGAAGCCGGAGACCTCGGGGATCCAGATGAGTCTGGGGACAGAGGGGCGCTGGACGTACGCCATCGGGTCGAACGCGGGGACGCCGAGCCTGGAGTGGGTCGCGGAGACGATCGCCGACGGGGTTTCGGTCGCGGAGCTTGAAGCCGTCGCCGCGGCGGCACCGCCGGGGAGCAACGGCGTGGTGTTCCACCCGTATCTGAGTTCCTCCGGGGAGCGCGGGCCGTTCGTCGACCCGAACGCCCGCGGACAGTTCGTCGGACTCTCCCCCGAACACGGGACCGAACACCTAATTCGCGCGGTGTACGAGGGGCTCTCGCTCGCGGTTCGGGACTGCGTGGAACACCTGCCGGGGAACCCAACGGAGGTCGTTGCGAGCGGCGGGGGCACCCGATCGGAGCTGTGGTGCCAACTCGTCGCCGACTGCCTGGACCGCCCGGTCTCGGTCCCGACCGGGTCGGAACCGGGCGCGGCGGGCGCGGCGATCCTCTTGGCGGTCGCACTCGGCGAGTATCCCTCGCTGTCGGCGGCGGCTGATCGGATGGTCACGATCGATCGCCGGTACGACCCCCGCGAGGCGGTCGTCGACCAGTACGACGCGCTGTACGGGTTCTTTTCGTCGGCTCGCGAGCGGCTGCAACCGGTCTGGGCCGAGCGATCGGACGTCTACGAGCGGTCGATCAGTGGAGAGCGGGGCTGAGTTGCGGGCGGACGCGGCACGCGACCGCTATCGGTCCCCCGATCCGGAACGTCCTTACCCGACCGCGTCGAACCGCGCTGTATGACGCTTGAAGTGCGGGCGGTCGCGGACCTCTCGCCCGACGAACGGGCCGCGTTGTTCGATCGGGACGCCGGCGTGTCGGACGCCCGGGCAGACGCCCGTGAGATCGTCGAACGGGTTCGCGAGGAGGGCGATGTGGCCGTGAGAGAGTACTGCCGCGAACTGGACGGCGTCGAGGTCGGGAACCTCGACGTGACCGACGCCGCCGAGCGCGCCTCCGACGCGATCGACGCGGACGTCCGGACCGCGATCGAGACCGCCGCCGAGAACATCCGCGCGTTCCACCGGCAACAGCTCCCCGACGACTGGCGGGCGACGTTCGGCGGGGCCGGTGACGACGAGGACACGGACGACGCGACACCGGGTCGGCGGGAACTCGGTCGGCGGTTCCGACCGCTGGAGCGGGTCGGCGTCTACGCGCCCGGCGGAACCGCCGCGTACCCCTCGAGCGTGCTGATGGGCGTTGTCCCCGCGAAAGTCGCGGGCGTCGACCACGTCGCGCTGGCGACCCCGCCCGCCGAGGAGATGAACCAGGTCACGCTCGCGGCCGCCCACGTCGCCGGCGCCGACCGGATCTACAGCGTCGGGGGTGCACAGGCGATCGGCGCCCTGGCGTACGGCACCGAGACCGTCACGCCGGTCCAGAAGATCGTGGGCCCGGGGAACCGGTGGACCACCGCGGCGAAAGCCGAGGTCCGCGGCGACGTCGACATCGACTTTCTCGCCGGGCCCTCCGAGATCCTGGTGATCGCCGACGGGACCGCCGACCCCGAACTCGTCGCCGCGGACCTGCTCGCGCAGGCCGAACACGACCCCAACGCCTCCGTGGTCGCCGTCACCGACGATCCCGACCTCGCGGCCACCGTGGTTGACGCGGCCGAACGCCGACTCGACGACCGCGAGCGCGCCGAGACGATCCGGGCGGCGCTCGACGCCGACGCCTCCGGTGTCCTCTGCGCCCGGTCGATGTCCGAGGCCGTCCTGTTCGCCGAGGAGTACGCCGCCGAGCACCTCTCGATCCAGGCCGACAACGACGAGGCGCTGCTCGACCGGATCACGAACGCCGGGAGCGTGTTCCTCGGGCCGTACACCCCGGTTGCGGCGGGCGACTACGCCTCGGGGACGAACCACGTGTTGCCCACTTCCGGCGGTGCCAAGCGGTACGGCGGGCTGTCGGTCGACACGTTCCTGCGGTCGACAACCGTCCAGCGGCTTGACCGCGAGGGACTCGCGAGGCTGGCGGAGCCGATCACGACACTCGCCGAGGCCGAGGGACTGGAGGCACACGCCGACAGCGTCCGGGCGCGGTTCGACGACGGAAGCGAGGCTGACACGGTCGGTGCCGACGAAGGAGACGCGGGATCGGCCGGTGCCGACGCTCCCGCCGACGAGGACGCCGGGTAGGCGGATGGTCGATCGCGGCTCCCCACCCACGTTCGCGGCGGCTTGTGAGGCCGTGCTCGCGGCGCCTGACCGGGACCACTCGGCGGACACGACGCTCGCGCCGGTTCACACGAGGACGCTCCCCAAGGGGTGGGGCACGCGGCGGCACGCCCTCGTCACCGCACGGCTTCCGGCGGATGTCGACCGCGTGCTCGAGCTCGGGTGTGGTGTCGGTGCCCTTCTCGGCCACCTCACCCGGCGGTACGACGCGGTGGGGGTCGACGAAAGACCCGCACACCTCCGATTCGCCGCGGCCCGCGGATCGGTCGTCGGCGGTCGTCCGATGACTCCGCCCGTCCGGAATCGGTTCGGCGGAGTCTGTGCGACCGAGTACGCGACAGCGCGGGTGCCGGCAGTCGACCTCTGCGTCGGGGCCTACGCCGCGCTCCGACCGGGCGGTCTCGTGGTCGTCGTCGCGCCGACCGACGCGTCGGGAGTGGCGGAGTCCGGCGTCGGGAGCTTCACCGACGCCCGCTACCGGCTCGAACGCGCGGTCGACGTGGAGACGCAAGACACCGTCGCGGTCGACTGCCGGGTCACCGACCGTCGAACCGGCGAGACGGCGGTGACGACGGAGCGCCGCGAGGTCGAGACAACCACCGCCGACGGACTCACCGCCGCGTTGCGGACCGCGGGGTTCGAAGACGTGGTCGTCTCCGGGGAGAACGACCGTCCGAACGTCGTGGTCGGAGTCGGCGCGCGGCCGGTCGAGACGGGGCACTGACACCGGAGCACGGCGCCTACGGTCGGCTGGCTACGCCTCGCTGTCGTAGAGATCCGCCCGCACGTCAGCCACGAAGTCGGTGAGGTTCCGCGCGGCACTCGGGTCGAGAACCACGATCGTACCCGACTCGGGGTCCCGCGGCAGGTGGACGATCACGCGGGAGGAGAAGACCCGAACTGTGGCCCGGAGCGGCTCCGTTCCGCCCTCGAATTCCGCCTCGGCCTCCCGGCGCCCGTCCGACCGGACCTCCCGGAGGACCTCACGTTCCAGTTCCGATCCGTGACGTTCCGTCGCGTCCCCGCGGCGGTAGAGGTCGCGATGCTCGTCGCCGTCGTAGATCATCACGGCCTGGAGTGCGTCCCCCGCGTGGGTGCGCAGGTGCTCGACCACGCTGCCGAACTCGTGTGTCATGCTCGTAGATCGGGGCCCGGGGTGATGTGTTGCTCGCTCCGGTCAGCGCTCGGCGCACGCACTTGGGGAGCCACCCCGGCCCATACCGTCAGCTATCGTCACGTGACGGATTTCGACACGGGGTGTCGAAAATCTTCACGTAGGGATAGCCAACAGTCTCACTCCTCTTGTGCCCGGACGGTCAACACTGGGACCGACGAGAGCCGGACCACCCGCTCCGTGGTACTGCCGAGCAGGAACCGGTCCAGTCCGCGCCGGCCGGCAGTTCCCATCACGATGAGGCCGGAGCCAACGGAGTGGGCGTAATCGAGGATGGTCTCGACCGGATCCCCAGTCAACACGTCACCGGAAATGTCGGTTCCGGCGTCGGCGCGGTCGACCGCCTCGGAGACGACCTGCTCGCCCTCCTGCTCGAGTGCGTCGACGACCTCACCGCCCTGCGTGGTGAGGCTGTCGCGGTTGGAGTCGGCGACGTAGACCACGTGGATCTCCGAGCCGTGGTGGCGTGCGAGTTCGACAGCGTGGTCGACGGCGGCGTCGGACTGGCTGCTCCCGTCGGTGGGTACGACGATCGTCTCGTACATGCCCCCGATTTCACCAGGGGAACACATATAAGCACGGCCGAGGCACGCGGAATCCGGGTGCCGACCGCCAGCCACCAGCGTCAGTACTAATACGGAGCACGCGGTAACTGTCGGTATGAGCACTGAAACAGCCGACGGCGGCAACGGTGGCACCGTGACCGTAACGCAGGCGGCCGCCTCGGAGGCATTGGATCTCATCGAGTCCGAAGGGCTCGACACCGACCAGGCCGGCCTCCGGCTGTTCGTCCAACAAGGCGGGTGTGCGGGGCTCTCGTACGGGATGCGCTTCGATCACGAACCTGAGCTTGACGACGCAGTGATCGAACAGCACGGCCTCCGCGTGTTCGTCGACCCCGCGAGCCGGAACTACGTCGGTGGCTCGACGCTCCAGTACGAGGGCGGCCTCCAGGGTGCGGGCTTCCACGTCGAGAACCCGAACGTCGTCAGCGAGTGTGGGTGCGGGGAGTCGTTCCGGACGTGAAACACGCACCACCGAGTCGGGACCGCGACCGCGCCGATGCCAACTGACCGCGACGCGGTGGAGACGCCCCGCGGTGAGACCGTCTACGTTGACCGTGCGCAAGCCGAACGCGGGGCCAAAGGGCGGTTCTACGTTGCGTACACCGCGCCGGGGACCGACCACAAGTGGGGCTTCTTTTGCGGGAACTGCGAGTCGGCCGACAACGCAATGGACACGATGGGCCGGATCGAGTGCAACAGCTGCGGTAACGTTCGGAAACCCGACGAGTGGGACGCCGCCCACGAGTGACTCCCCAGCCGCTCCGGTTCGGCTTCGGCTGTTGCTGTTCCGACAACCGGCACAGCAACAAGAACTTGACTCCGAGTGCGTGTATGAGGTAGCCACGCCGAACCCCTATCGACCTCACCGAACGGATCGAGCGCCGACGGACCCGAAGCAGCAGGAACGAACTGGTGGTCGACCCTGACTCGCTGAACCCCGCAGTCCACCTCTCGGAGCCCGTCGGTCGGGAGGCGCTCGTCGAGGCGTTTCTGAACGCCGTCGACCCGCTCTTCGACCGGGCGCTCCCACCGAACACCTACGTCTGGGGGCCGGCCGGGCCGGGGAACTCCGTCATTGTGACCGCGCTGCTGTCGGCGCTGGATTCGGAGATGAGCGACGCTGATCGGCTCTACACCGCTACCCGGGGCGGGAGTGATCGTCCGGAGGCCCGGTTCGTCTACAGAATATCGAGGCAAGTGCCTCGGGACTGATTTCGGCGCTCACGGACGGATGACCGCCGGCCCCTACGTCGGCGCCCTCGACCGGTGCCGGACCGAGGCCCGGACGTCGGTTCGACGGTCGCCGCGGACGCGGATCGGCGGTGGCGGTCGGTCGCAGGGGTCGCCGACGCAGTGTTGTCGGTTCCTGTAGTCCGATCGGGGCGTGCGGGGACCGACCGTGCCGCTCTGCCGTCGAGTCGCTTGCGCCGACCGGAGAGACGAACGTCTGTATCCGTGTTGCACAGTGACGCCGGTCGGGTTGTCGGGCTCCGAGTGGTATGTACAATAGTTTTGTCTATATAATACTATTTAGAACTATGTGCGGTGCAAAATACGCTTTCGAGTCCATCTAAGCCGTTTGTATGGCACTTTTCGCTCTTCATCAAAGGATTTATTATCGCATCTAAATAGTCAGAATTGTAGCTCGAGATGGCTCCGACCAACGACCCGACAACCAGACGGAAGGTCCTCGCATCGAGCGGTCTGATCCTCGGCGGTAGCCTCGCCGGCTGTACCGGCGGTAGCGGCGGCGACGGCAGCGACGGCACCGATAGCGGTGGTGACAACACCGGCAGTGGTGGTGGTGACAACACCGGCAGTGGTGGTGGCGACAACACCGACACCGGCGGAGGTACTGAAAGCTGCTCCGGCGAGAGTTACGAGGTGGGGTACGGCGAGTCCCAGACTACGGTCTGTTCGGATAATTTCCCGACCGACGAGAAACTCTACGTGTACGCGGTCCAGTCGGGGTGGATGAACTGGCCGTCCGTGATGGAGGCGTTCAACGACCAGTACGGGGTCCAGCTCAACGACGATGACCGATCGTCCGGAGAGGCTCTTCAAGACGCACGAACGAACGCGCAAAGTCCGACCCACTCCGCGTTCAACGGTGGGTACACGTTCGCGGTGCAGGCGATGCGGGACGGGCTTACGCAGGCGTACAAACCGGCGAACTGGGACAAGGTCCCCGACAACGCGAAGACGGACAACGGCCACTGCATCGGAACGCGGAAAGTGACGACAGCACTCACGTATCGAAAGGATCTCTTCGAGGAACGCGGCCTCGACGAGCCCGAAACCTGGGAGGATCTGAAGCATCCTGACATCATGAAGGACCTCGCGCTACAGACGCCGCAGGCCGCGGTCGGACTCGCGGCAGCGCTGTCAATCAACAACGCCTACGGGGGCGGCCTCGACAACATCCAGCCTGTGATCGATTACTATAATTCGATCCAGGAGGGTGGGGCGGAGTTCACTGACAACTTCCTGGCGCAGTTCACAAGTGGGGAGTACGGGTCGTTCATCCGGTACGACTACTCCGGGCTGGATCTGAAGTACAACAGCGACGACCTCGGCGAAGACCAGGTCGGCGTAGCGCTGCTCGAAGGTCCGAACGGCGAAGCCGGCGCGTTTAACGCCCTGTACGGGTACGCGATGCTAGCGAACGCGCCGAATCCGGAGGCTGTCAAGCTGTTTATGGATTACGTGTTGTCTCTGGAGGGCCAGCAGCACTTCCTCGATGCATACGCTCGTCCGATCCGGGCACCCGAGATGGATATGCCCGACGAGTTCCCGCCACAGAGCCGGTACGGCGAAACTGAATTCATTGTCAACCAGTCCGACCTGATCGACAACCAGGAGAACATCATCCAGGAAATCACCCGCGGGGCCGGACTGTAGGGGATGGCGACGGATCACGTATCGATAAGCACGCGCGTTTCGAGCGCTGCTCGTACCACCGTCGAGGTGTTGACGTCGCCCTCGTCGGAACGTCAACGCGAGATACGGCGGATCGTTTCCCTCTGTCTACCGTTCACCGTGTTACTGCTGTTCTCCGGAGTGTTCCCTCTGACGGAGATGGTTCGGATCAGCTTCTCCGAGAGTCGGTTGGTGACGGAAGGCTTTACCACCGAATTCTATATGACGCTGGTGACCGATCCGTACTACCGAAACGTCGCGTTCAACACCCTCTGGTTCGCTGCGGCAACCACGGTTGCGTCGATTGGTGTCGCCGTCCCAGTCGCACACGCGCTCGAGAAATACTCGTTGCCGGCGAAGTCGGTGATACTGACAGTGTTGTCCTTCCCGAACAGCCTCCCCGGAATCGTCGCGGCATTTATGATCATCATCCTGTTCGGAAACACTGGCGTCTTCACCAACGCCGTCGCATTCATCTCCGGACAGTCGAGTACCGACATCGCGTTCTCGACCGGCGTTCTCGGCCTTTTTTTCGCCTACATCTACTCGATGATCCCGCGCGCTCTCCTCCTTCTGCGCGGGACGTACGCTGAGGTGAACACGGACGCCGAAGAGGCAGCCCGGTCACTCGGGGCAACCCCGCTTCAGACCTTCCGGTTCGTGACGCTCCCACAGATCAAACCGGGGTTGATCGGGGCGTGCATTCTAGTGTTCCGAACCGGCCTGGCCATCTTCGGGACAGTCCTGATTCTGAAGGGGCTGCTCGTGTGGACGCTCCAGATCGACCGTGAGTTGGCGCAAGGGTTCAATATCGCTCAAGCGTCGGCGATGGCGACTGTCTGGTTCGTTTTCGTGTTCGGTTTCACAGTTCTGGTACTCCGGTACACGACCGCTGAGGTGAGCATCTGATGGCCGAGCGCTTCGGGCAAGGTGGTCTCTCCGCACGCTTTGGGCGTCCGTTCGTCACGCTCGTGCTGGTGCTGACGCTTCTGTTCTTAGCATTCCCGGTCGTGATGACGTTCGTCAGCTCCTTTGCGTCCGACTGGTTCGGCGTTCTTCCGACCGGGTTCGTCACCCTGGCAAATTGGCAGGACGTTATCTTCGGCACCGGGGTCGGTGCCGACGTCGCGGTCGGTTCGTCGCTCGCGTACAGCACCGGGCTTGCCCTTGCCGGCGTCGTAATCAATCTTATCGTCGGGGTTCCGATCGCGTACGCGGTCGCCCGGTACGACTTTGTGGGGCGTGACTGGGTCAACGTGTTCGCGATCCTGCCGCTCGCTCCGGGGATAATCTTGGGTATCGCGTTCCTCCGAACATACCCCGATCTGTCGACGTCCGGAATCGCATTGGTTATTGGATACTCGCTGCTAAAAGCGCCGTATATGGTGATGGCGGTCCAATCGAGTTTCCAGTCGATGGACCTCCAGCAGATCGAGGAGAGCGCGAGGTCGCTCGGCGCGTCGTGGCCGCGGACCTTCCTTACCGTGATCGTCCCGAACGCGAAGACGGGAATCATCGCCGGATCCATTATCTCGTGGACGCTCGCTGCCGCGGAGTTCAATTTCTCGTATATCGTCTACTCCCGTGGGACACCGCCACTCGCGATCTTCCTATTCAACAACATCACGAACGCATCGTTCCTGAACGCGGCGGCCGCAGTGTCGGTGTTCTTCCTCCTCATTGCACTGGTCACGATCGCGCTACAGATCATCGGTAACAGAAGTGCCGTTCGGAGGGTCTAAGATATGTCAGAAGTTTCACTCGATAACGTCACGAAACGGTTTGATTCGACAGTCGCCGTCAACGATGTCTCGATCGACATCGACGACGGTGAAGTAATGGGCATCGTCGGTCCGTCGGGGTGTGGAAAGACGACCGCACTCCGGCTTGTCGCCGGGTTCGAGACGGTCTCGGAAGGCACAGTCCGGTACGACGGCGAGGACGTTACACATATTCCTCCGGAGAACAGGAACGTGGGGCTAGTCTTCCAGTCGTACGCTCTTTTCAACAATATGACCGTGCTCCAGAACGTCACGTTCGGCCCCAAGATGCACGATGTTGGAAAGGAAGAACGGCGGGATCGGGCGTGCGAACTGCTCGAACTCCTCGACATCGAGGAACTAGCCGATCGGAACCCGAAGACACTCTCCGGCGGCCAACAACAGCGTGTGGGTCTCGCCCGCGCGCTCGCGATCGAACCGCATATTCTTCTGCTCGACGAGCCGATGACTGGGTTGGACGCGAAGCTGAAGCAGACGCTACGGCAGGAACTCGGACAGCTCCTCGACGATCTAGAAGTGACGACGCTGTACGTGACACACGATCAAGAGCAGGCGATGTCGATGTGTGACCGTATCGCGGTGATGAACGACGGCCACCTCGAGCAGATCGGAACGCCGTCGGAAATCTACGAACAGCCGGCCAACGAGTTCGTTGCGGGGTTCATCGGGACTGCGAACCTGCTGGAGGTAACGATCGAAGACGAGCAGGTATCATTCGGATTCACCGAGCTCGACGCGCCGGGGCCACAACGAGTGGACGGGACGGCAACGGTGATGATCCGGCCCGACGACGTACGGGTCGGCGAGGGACCGGTGTCTGTCGAGATCACGAACCTGTTCTACCAAGGAGAACACATCCAGGCGACGGGCCTGCTTCCCGACGGACAGAAGCTCACCCTCAGGCTTGATCGCTCACTCGGCGACGTAACGACCGGCGACTCCCTCTCAATCGCCTTTGACCCGGACGACATCCACGTGATCGAGTCGACCCGATAGGTCCGAGTGTCAGGTCTTCGGAACGGATTTATCCTCACTTGCGCATTTCCTGATAATTTTAAGTTAGAGTATGAAGAAGCCATCCGGAAGGATGACGGACCAAACCCTCGCTGATGCCCTCGCAGCCGCCGACAGCCCGATGGCACTTCTCCGCAACAACCCTGGTCGACATCCCTACCCCGTGAACTCGGAGTTCACGAACTGGATCGAGGAGGTGCGGAGCTGGCGGGAGGCCTGCAGCCTCTCGGACCTCTCGCACCACCAGAAGGACCTCTACGTAGAGGGGCCCGACGCCTTGGCGGTCTTCGCGGACCTCGGGATCAACGACTTCGGGGGGTTCGAGCCCGGCCAGGCCAAGCAGTTCGTCGCGTGCAACCCCGACGGGTACGTGATCGGGGACGCGATCTTGTTCTACCTCGACGATAACCGGCTGAAACTCACCGGGACGCCCGTCGCGCCCGACTGGGTGGAGTACAATCTAGAGACGGGCGATTACGACGCCACCGCGGCGGCCGACGAGCGGTACCACGACAAAGACGAGCCCCACCGGACGTTCAGATACCAGCTCCAGGGGCCCGACGCCCTCGACACGATGCGGGACGCCGTCAAGGGATCGCTGCCGGAGATTCCGTTCTTCAACTTCGAGGATGTCACGATCGGCGGCGTTGAGGTCCGGGCGCTACGGCACGCTATGGCGTCGAACGCGGGCTTTGAGATCTGGGGCCCGTGGGCCGAGCGCGACGCGGTCCGGGGGGCGATCCTCGACGCGGGCGAGTCGTACGGGATCCGGCAGCTCGGCGAGAAGAGCTACAAGGCGCAGGGACAGGAGAAGGGATGGATCGCGCGGCCGCTGCCCGCAATCTTCGGCGAGCCGATGGCGGAGTACCGCGAGTGGCTCGACGCCGGCAGCTACGAGGCCACGAGCACTCTGGGCGGGAGCTTCGACCCCGACGACGTCTCGGAGTACTACCTGAACCCGATCGAACTCGGGTACGAGCGGTTCGTCGACTTTGACCACGACTTCGTCGGCCGGGACGCGGTTTCGGAGATGGCCCAGGTACCCCAGCGCGAGAAGGTCACACTCGTGTGGGACGACGACGACGTGGTCGAGCTCTTCACGTCGCTGCTCCGCGACGGGGAGACCTACAAGTACTTCGACCCCTCGATGCCGTACTGGGCGGTCTTCCACTACGACGAGGTCCTGCGTGGCGACGAGACCGTGGGGGTCTCGAAGTACTTCGGGTACACCTACAACGAGCGGTCCGTGCTGTCGCTCGCGCTCGTCGACTCCGAATACAGCGACCCCGGTACCGAGGTGACGCTCGTGTGGGGCGAACCCGGTGGCACGTCACCCAACCCGAAGGTGGAAGAGCACGTCCAGACGGAGATCACGGCGACCGTCGCTCCGAACCCCTACGTCGACTTCGACGAGTGAGTCGCTCATGACCCACACAGTGGCCGTACCCCACCACAAACGGGGGTCGTGTCCGTCGGACCCGATCGACACGCCACCGGCCTGGGCCACCGGACTCACGGGGAACTCACCCCGGGGCCGACAATGAGCGGGTACGAGGCCGCGGTCCTCGACCTCGACGGGACGGTGTATCTCGGCGACAGCCTCATTCCCGGGGTCGACGCCGGGATTCGGAGGTTGCGGGAGTCGGTCGGCCCCGTCCGGTTTCTCACGAACAAGCCGATCGCACGCCGTCGGGACTACCGCGACAAACTTCGTCGGCTCGGGATCGACACCGAACTGAGCCACGTGATCAACTCAGGGTGGGTGACCGCCCAGTACGTCAGTGACCGGTACCCCGAGGCGGAGGCGTTCGTCGTCGGCGAGTCGCCGCTGATCGAGGAGTTCCACGACGCCGGTGTCGACACCACAACGGACGCCACCGGCGATTTGGTGGTGGCGTCGATGGATCGGGAGTTCGACTACGAGGACCTGGACATCGCGCTCCAAACGCTCGAAACCGGTGACACGCCGTTTGTGGCGACCAATCCCGACCGGACGTGCCCAACGGAATCGGGGGTGATCCCGGACGCTGCGGGGATGATCGGCGCGATCGAGGGCGTGACCGGTCGAACCGTCGACGAAGTCCTCGGGAAGCCCTCGCCGCGGATGATCGAGACCACGCTTGAGGCGGTCGGTGTCGATCCCGCCGACTGTCTGATGATGGGAGACCGGATCGAGACCGATATTCTGATGGGCGAACGCGCGGGAATGACCACCGTGTTGGTGCTGTCGGGAGTGACCGATCGGGAGATGCTCCGGGACGCTTCGGTCGGCCCCGACTACGTTCTGGAGTCACTAGCGGCGGTCGGCGACGTGCTTGAGGACCGCTGACACCGGTCGGCGTCGCCGCGGCTGGCCTTCCCCGCAACCCGGCCGCACCCGTTCTCTCTGCCCCGGCGCGTGGGTGACCGATCGGTCACCCTGCGCCGGTCTCGAACGGGTGTGGTGGACGATCACGCGGCTCGGTCACGATTTTTTCCATATCGAACCGAATCAACGAGGTTAAATACAAACCACACTTCAGACAGTAATGCGAAGAACACAACGCGACTGCGGACGGTTGAACTCCGTCCGCACTCGCCGTCTGATCCCCGACGGATCCGGTTCAACGGGTTTATACCCGTCCGCCGACTCGTCGTGGATGGACACGGAATGAGGATTCCACCCCTGCGGTCCGCCGTACACGATGGAATCTGATGTTAGCCTTGGTGGTTCGGTGA
>NZ_BMOC01000003.1:0-245319 GCF_014646875.1 Halobellus salinus
ACGCGTCAACAGGAATACCGAGTCCCTCATACTGTCGGCTATAACTACGTGAAGATTTTCGACACCCCGGGGTGTCGAAATACGTCACGCGACTATAGCCGACAGTATCAACGGTCGGGTATTCAGCCGACTGGGTACCGCCAGTCGTGTCTCCGTGAAGAGGACGTGGCGGAGTGGGTCTGGTTTTGGTACCCACCACGGCCACTGGTCGAAGACCAGATGACGGTGAAACCGTCGTGACGTGGGTGGGGAAGACCATCACCATACGGTATGCTTGAAGCCGATTTAAACTCCCGTTTCAAACTCAGATGAACATCGTCAGTGGATTGCGTCATCAATTGTCGGATTCATCCCCGCGCTAAACCACTGTTTCTTACCCACAAATCGAGTTGTTGCCGAGGTCGATTACTTCGGGCAAAATATCGATATCTGCGGGCGTTATACCGTTATGGACCGATTTTGGCGATCTTGGTTACCCGTGTTCAGTAACCCCCGACTGCCGAGATCACCGCCCGACTCACTCCTTACCTCGATCTTCCGATGACAGATTGGGTTCGACAGCGTCTAAAACGTCCGTTTGGGACTCGATTAACTTATGGGTAAGAGACAGCGCTAAACCACGGGGCTTTCTCCTCGATTCTCCGTAACCGTCGGTCATACCCGCCCGGAACCCTCACCGGGGTCGTGGCGGCCCCGCTGTCCATCCAGGTGGGCGCGGTGAAGCGCCGCCGTGCCGTCGGTCGGGACGGCCAGTCGCTCCTCGCTCGCCTCCGCTCCGATCGACCCATTCTGTCGGTCCGATCTGGCGATGGCTCGGCTGACGAGACGCCCGCCGACGGCGACGCCGATAGCACCGACGCCGGCTGCCGCCACCGACCCGACGACCGGGATCGCAGTGAGACCGAACCCGACGATGCCGACCCCGCCGGTCAGCCCGGCGAGTGCGGACGAGAGACGGACCCCCGCGGCGGATCGCCCGAACCGAACGCCCCGGGCGGCGCTCCAACCGCTTCCGGCTGTGACGGCGGCGACGCCGACAGCCGCGACGTGCCACGTCGCGACCCCAAGCGCCCCGATCGCGACCCCGAGGATCGGACCCGGCGGGCCTCCGAGAGCGATCGACCCTGCCTCGATTTCGAGTAGCCCCGACCCCGCAAGCGCCGCCGCCACCGGGAGTGCAGCGCCGACGAGGAGCCCGGTTCCGCGCACGCCGGCCGCACTGACTGCCGTCCAGTCGCCGACCCGAGAACCCGAACGGTCATCATCGCGCGCGGTTGTGATGAAGTGCCCGACGAGTACGACGACGAGCACTGGGGCCACCGCAACGGCGAGTATCAAGAGTGTCCCGATCACGAGTGTCCTGCTCAGACTGGCGCTCCCTGTTCGCGCGGAACGGTCTCCTCCAGCCCCGACGGCGGTCACTACTCTCCGTCCGGCGTCGATTAGGGCGTCGGCTGCGGTCTGTCGCTGCATCGCGCCTGAGTGGTTCCATTCCGGTATTTGAACCCTCGTGCCCGAACCGCCCGTTTTTAACATCGGGCGGCTGGAACACCCTGTATGGACGGTAGAACGCACACTGTGGATGTCAACCCCGGTGAGACAGTCACCGTCGCCGGATGGGTCCACGAGGTCCGCGACCTCGGCGGCATCGCCTTTCTGATTCTCCGTGACACCACGGGTAAGATCCAGATCGTCTTCAAAGAAGACGAAATGGACGCCGACCTCGTCGGAACTGGTCTAGGTGTCGCCCGCGAGAGCGTCATCACCGTTACCGGTGACGCGGAGGAGCACTCGAACGCCCCCGGCGGGGTCGAGGTCACACCTGAGTCCGTCGAGGTGCTCGCCGAGTCTGATACTGAACTCCCGCTCGACCCTTCGGGGAAGGTCGACGCCGACCTCTCGACGCGGCTCGACAACCGGACGCTTGACCTCCGGAAGGAGGAGGTGAAAGCGATCTTCGAGATCCGTGCGGAGGTCCTTCGGTCGGTCCGCGAGGCGTTCTACGACCTCGGGAGTACCGAGATCAACACGCCGAAGATCGTCGCCACCGGCACCGAAGGCGGCACCGAACTGTTCCCGATCACGTACTTCGGCGAGGAGGCGTTCATGAACCAGTCGCCCCAGTTGTTCAAACAGCTGATGGTCGGGTCGGGCCTCGAACGGGTCTTCGAGATCGGCCCGATCTTCCGCGCGGAGGAGCACAACACCCCGCGGCACCTCAACGAAGCGACGATGATCGACTTCGAGTCCGCGTTCTTCGACCACACCGAGGCGATGGACGCCTGCGAGCACGTCGTCAGGAACGCCTACGACGGGGTCGCGGCCAACTGCCAGCGGGAACTCGAACTCCTCGGGCTCGAAGACGCCTTCGAGGTGCCCGACGAGGCGTTCCCCCGGCTGACCTACCAGGAGGCGATCGAGCGGATCAACGCGACCGGCGAACTCGACGAGCAGCTCGTGTGGGGCGACGACCTCCCGACCGAGGGCGAGCGCGCGCTGGGCGACGACGTCGGCTCACACTACTTCATCACCGACTGGCCCAGCGAGATCAAGCCGTTCTACATCAAGGACCACGACGGCGACGCGGATCTCTCGACAGGATTCGATATGATGCATCCGGTGATGGAACTCGTCTCCGGCGGCCAGCGTGAACACCGCTACGACCACCTGGTCACGGGATTCGAGCAGCAGGGGCTTGACCCCGACCAGTTCGACTACTACACCAAGATGTTCAAATACGGGATGCCGCCGCACGCCGGGTGGGGACTGGGAGTCGAGCGCCTCGTGATGACGATGCTCGGACTGGAGAACATCCGGGAAGCCGTGTTGTTCCCACGCGACCGGCAGCGCCTGTCGCCGTAAGGCGACGGCGCGGCCACGAGCGCAGCGAGTCTCTCTTTGTTCCCGCGAGACCGCCAGCGACTCGGCCCGTAGGGCTGGTCGCTGCGATTCGAGGGGGAACCGGAGCGACAAGCGCAGCGAGTCTCTCTTTGTTCCCGCGAGATCGACAACGGCTCTCGCTGTAAGGCGAGGTCGTCGCGACCGGGAGGGGATTCGTTGAACGAACGCACTGAGCCCAACGGCGTTCCCGCGCGGTAGACAGTGGCTGAGTCCGGAGTCGGCGACTGGAACGCGCCGAACGGACCCTGGCTGGCCCCGAACCGCACCCGATTTAACTCGGCCGGTACAACCGGCAGTCGATGACAGACGAGGCGAGGGTGTTCGTCCCCGGACACCTCACGGGGTTTTTCAGCGCACACCCGGAGACGAACCCGTCTGCTTCCGGATCTCGCGGAGGCGGGGTGACGCTATCCCACGGTGTCGACGTGCGTGTCGGCCCCGGCGGCCACAGCGGCGCTGACGCTTCGGTCGTCACGCTGAACGGCGAGTCTGTCGCGGTCGATGCCGTTGCCGGCGTCCGCGACGCGCTCGGTGCTTCGGACGCAGCGGTGACGGTGGAGACGACGCTGCCACTCGGGGCCGGGTTCGGTGTCTCCGGGGCGGTCGCACTCGGCACCGCCTACGGGATCAACGCGGTGTACGACCGCCACCGCGGCGAGAACGACCTGGTTTCGATCGCCCACTGCGCCGAGGTCACGGCGAGGACTGGACTCGGCGACGTCGTCGCCCAGGCCCGCGGCGGGCTTCCGATCCGGCTCGAACCCGGCGGCCCCGACCACGGCCGGCTTGACGGGATTCCGGCGGCGCCCCGCGTCGAGTACGTGACGTTCGGGTCGGTGTCGACCGAGGCCGTCCTCTCGGGTGACACGACCCGGCTGACCGCTGCCGGAGGGCGGGCGCTGGCCGACCTCCGCGACGCACCGACGCCGTCCAGACTGGTCGAGCTCTCCCGGCGGTTCGCCCGCGAGGCGGACCTCCTGACCGACCGCGTTGCCGACGTCATCGAATCCGTCCGCGACGCCGGCGGTGACGCCGCGATGGCGATGCTCGGTGACACCGCCTTCGCGTTCGGGAGCGGCCTCTCGGACGCGGGGTATGACCCAGAAGTCTGTGCCGTCCATCCCGGCGGAGCGACGCTCCGCGCGGCGGAACACGCCGAGTCGACGCCGCCCGACGTGGAATGACGCGCGACAGGTGGATGCGTCGCCGTCCCGAACCGGCCGGCTTTTGTCTCCACCCGTCGACCAGGGGGTATGAGCGAGATCGATGTTCCGGAGAGCCACCCCCGGTACCAGTCGTTGCTCACCCGCCATCGGATCGAAGACGGGGTCGATCGGGGCATCACGACCCGACAGGGGCTCATCGCGGAGGGCCGCGGCGAGGCCTTCGACTACCTGCTCGGGGAGCGCACGATTTCCAGTTCCGACGACGCCGCCCGGGTGGCCGCCGCGCTCCTGTTGCTCGCTGAGCGCCCCGCGATCTCGGTCAACGGCAACGTGGCCGCCTTGGTCCCCGCGGAGACGGTCGACCTCGCAGCCGCCGTCAACGCCGACGTCGAAGTGAACCTGTTCAACCGGACGGACGACCGGATGCGGTCGATCGTCGCTCACCTCAGAGAGCACGGTACCGACGAGGCGGGCGTCGCGGTACGGGGACTCGACGCCGATGCCCGGATCCCAGGGCTCGACCACGAGCGCGCGACAGTCGACGCCGACGGCATCGGCAACGCGGACGTTGTCGTGGTTCCCCTGGAGGACGGTGACCGGGCGGCGGCGCTGGCCGCGATGGGGAAAGCCGAGGTCGTGATCGACCTGAACCCGCTGTCGCGGTCGGCGCAGGCTGCGACGGTCCCTATTATCGACAACGTCGTGCGTGCGGTGCCGAACATCACCGGCCACGCCCGCGACCTCTCTGGGGCGTCGCGCGCGGAGTTGGAGGCGACTGTCCGGGGGTTCGACGCCGACGGGGCGCTTGGGGCCGCCGAGGACGCGATCCGGTCGGGGGAGTTGGGCTGAGTACGCGACTGCTGGACGGTGCGGCGACGACCAGGTAGGGGAGCGAGCAGTCGGCACCCACAGTCGATCCCACGCCGGTGTGCCGAACACCCGCTCTCCGGCGCGGGGCTGCCGTCAGCGCATGCGCTCGCTGCTCCCGGGATCGGATATCAACCCTCGGACTGGGGGGAATCGCGAGCGACGCCGTCACTCCTCTCGCAGTTCGGCCTCGGCGAGCGCGTCGTTGAGATCCTCGCGGACGAACTCCCCGGTTTCTCTGTCCATCGCGGTGGTCACCACCCGGTTCTCCTGGACGCTCGACCCGTCCCGGAGGAGGAGCCGGAGGTTACCGTTGTCGCCGGCGCGGGTCACCTTCGCCCGCAGCCCCGTCTGCGACCCGGTGCCGCCGGCGTCGATCGGCCCGGGGACGATCTTCTTCACGTGCGGATGGTCGGCGACGACACCGATGGCTCGCCGCCCGTTCCGGCCGCCGATGAGCGTCGAGTGCGACCCGCCGAGTTTCTCTCTGGGGGCGGTGTCGACGACTTCCAGGGACCGCTCGCCGCGGCGTTCCAACACCCGCTCGACGGGGTCGTCGGCCGCGACCCGGTAGAACTCGTGGTGGAGCTGTGCGCGGGTCTCACGCAGTACGGCGCGGTCACCCGCGGCGAAGACGGTCTCGGGCCGCTTCCGGCGGATGTCGTCTGCGACCCGGCCGGCGAAGTTCCGGAGTTCGACCGTCTCGGCCTCGGGGTCGTCCTCCGGGACTGTCGTCAGCGCGGTCCGGCCGACCACCTTCTCGCCGTCGAGCATCGTCAGCTCCGCGCGGTCGCGCTCGAAGACGACCACGACGGCGTCGCAGTTTCCGGTGTTACAGACCAGGCAGTAGTCGCCGGGGCGTTCAAGCGGGGTCCCGCACCGACGACAGTCCATGGCTGACGCAGAGGGCGAACGGACAAAAGCGCGGCTATGCGTTCTACAGTTCCGTCGGCGGTACTTTCAGATACTCACGCAGCAGCACCGTCGCGTACGACCCCGACGGCAGCGAGAAAGAGAGGTCGTACGCATCGCCCGCGGGGTCGGTCTCGACGCCGACGCGCGTTCGGAGCAGCACCGCTCGCCGCGTCCCCGTGGAGTGGAACGCACCCGGCAGGTCAAAGTCCGCGGGCGCGAGTCCGAGGTCGTCGAGCACCGACCGCTCGATCTCGCCCGGTTCACCCGCCGCGAACTCGGTGTCGACACCGACCAACGGCGCGGTCACGAACGCCCGGCCGCGGTCGCAGTGGCGCGTCATCACGTCAACCCGCCGGCCGGTTGCGACCTGGGTCCGGTCGGTGTCGGGGCGGGAGAGGTCCGCTGGAGCGTCGCCGTCGGCGAAACACACGACGTCGCCCTCGACCGGCCGCGCGATCGGAAGCCCGCGCCGAAGCCGCTCGCTCACGATTCGGTTGAACGCGTACGACTGCGCGGCGTTGACGAACAGCCGCTGGAGGTTGGTCGGCACGGCCTCCAGGGCGTGTCGCCACGCTTCGGGGGTCGCGTCGCCGTCCTCGTTCAGCCGGTGAAGCATCGACCGCTCGAACCGGAGCGCGCCGGGCATCCGTTCGACCGCGGCCGCCCAGTCGGGGTCGTCGGTTTCGGCCTGTTGGTCGACGAAGGTCCGGGCGTCCCGGGTCGCCTCGGGCTCCGCGTCGGCGGGGGTGCCGGCGTAGGCCAGCACGGCCTCCCGCCACTCTCCGCGGGTGAGACAGAGCCCGACCTTGTGGGTCACTGGCCGCCGACTTCCGAACCGCTGGTGACCGAAGTAGTTGGGGACCGCGACGTCAGCGGGGTCGTCGTGGCTCTCGTCTCCAGTACCGACGCGGAGGGCGGCGGTGACTTCGTCGACGGTCTCGGGGGTGGCGTCACGGACGCGGATCTCGAACGCGTTCCCCGCCAAGTCGCCGAAGTACAGCGCGCGCCCGACCCGGCCTACCAGTTCGATGTCGGCGGCGGCGACCGCGGGGACATCGTCGGGAGCGACGTTCGCGAGGGTGAAAAGCTGGGTCGTGACCGCGTGTTTGTCTTTGGTCCCCGCCCACGAGACCCGCTCGCGACTGATCCCCAGCGCGTTCGAGACCCGGTTGGCGAAGTCGTTCGTGTCCCACTTCCGGAGCGTCGCCCGAACGAGCAGGTGTGGGTAGTCGCCGGTGTCAGCGTCGAGTGGTGCGGGCGAGGTGGTTTCCAGTTCGCGGACCCGGAAGTCCTCCGGGCGTGTTCGCAGCCGTCCGCCGGTGCCGGCGGCGTCGCTCCGGTAGTACTCGATCCCGACGCGCCGTTCAGCGGGGTGGGCCTCGCGCATCTGCTCTGGTTGGCGTACCGGCCGGGGCGTAATACCGTTGGCTATCGGCGCGGGACCCCTCGCGCCGACCGTCACTCCTCCGGGAGCCGCTCAACGCGCTCCATCCCGGTGAGCTCGAACCGTGCGCCGCCGTCGGCGCCCTCGGTGACGCGGACGTCCCACCCGTGGGCGTCCGCGGCGGCCGCCACGATGTTCAGCCCGAAGCCGGTCCCCGCCGTCGCGGTGGTGTATCCGTACTCGAAAACGCGCTCCCGGGCGTCTGGCGGGATCCCCGGACCGTCATCCTCAACAGCGATCCCGTCGCCGCCGGACAGCGGGGACACTGTGACCGTCACGCCGTCTCCGACGTGTCTGACCGCGTTCTCGAAGAGGTTCTCCAGCAACCGGCACAGCCGCTTCGGATCAGCGGCGACGGTTCCGAGGTCGCCGCTCACGACGAGTCCGGCGGTCCCGTCGCGGTCGCCCGCTACCGCCGCCCAGGTCTCCTCGACCGCCCCGTTCAGATCGATCCGCTCGGGGTCGCCGACGTGTCGGTCTCCGTTGACGAGCGTGCGGACGTCGTCGACGATGTCCGCCATCCGGTCGTGGACTCCCTCGAGGCGGTCCAGCCACTCCTCGCCGCCGGTGGCCTCCGACCGGAGGATCTCCACCTGCGCTTCGGCGGCGTTCAGCGGGCTTCGGAGGTCGTGGGTCAACACCTCCGCAAACCGCTCGAGCTCCCGTTCCCGCTCGGCGCGGTCGGTCACGTCCCGGACGACGGCGACAAGGCAGGTCCGACCCTCGACGGTCGTCACCGAGACGCTTGACTCCACCCGGAACGTGCCGCCGTCGCGCCGCCGAGCGGTCCACCGGAACGTCGCCGACCCGGTCTCCGAAGCCGCCCGGCGGGCGTCCGCGCGGGCGTCGCGGACGGCGTCGGGAGTCGTGGCGTAGGCGTCGAGGGTGAGGTCCCGGAACGCCGCCGGCGGGTGGCCGAACAGCCGCTCAACGGCGTCGTTGACCGCGACGACCTCGCCGGTGTCGGCGTCGGTGACGATCACGGCGTCGGCGATGTCGTCAACGGTCCCCGAGAGCGCGCCGCTCCCGGACGGTGTGTCCCTCATCTACTACCAGGTGGGGACGGGGTCGTGGTAAGTTGTTTGGCCGTGATGCGTCTGAGCTACTCACCGCAGAAGTCGTGGGATTCAGTGTGGACTCCCGTTCCGACCCCAGTCGAGTCGGGAGAATCGCACCGACCCGCAACCGCACTCAGTACAGCGACAGATCGCCGGTCACGCGGTCAACCTCGTCCTCGTCGCCGGGCCCGACCGCCAGGCAGGTCACCGTCCCCGGTTCCAACTGAGTGTGGCCGGCGTCGCGGACAATCGCGTTCGGAAGCCCCCGGCGCTCGGCGGCGTCGGCCAGCCCGAACAGTTCGGACTCGCCGTCGGCCTTCAGCACGATCTTCTTCTGACCCTCTCCTTTCCACTGCTTCCGGGTCCGGTCGCTCGTGTCCTCGTACGCCGACAGCGACGCGTGGGCGACCTGCGCGGCGAGTTTGCCCCGGCCCATCCCGAGGTCCGTCCGGGCGACGATGGCCTGTTTCATACCTCACGGTGGCGCGTGCGATCGTATATGTCCTCCCTTCCGACGCCAAAGCCCCGCACATTATCCCTTCCGACGCCAAAGCCCCGCACATTATCCCTTCCGACGCCAAAGCCCCGCACTTTACGTCGGTGCCGGTCCGTCGGTCGGGTATGATCCTCTCGGACGACGACATCCTGGCCCGGTTGGAGGCCGGCGACCTCGTCGTCGACCCCCTCGACGACATCGATATGCAGGTCCAGCCCGCGAGCGTCGACCTCCGGCTCGGCGAGGAGTTCCTGGAGTTCCAACGCGCCAACATCTCGTGCATCCACCCCAATCGCGAGGAGGAGATCTCCGAGTACGTCGAGGAGACCGTGGTCCCGGAGGGCGAGGAGTTCATCCTCCACCCCGGGGACTTCGTGCTCGGCACCACCAAGGAGCGCGTCGCGATCCCGGATGACCTGGTTGCCCACGTTGAGGGGCGGTCGTCGCTCGGGCGGCTCGCGATCGTGGTCCACGCGACCGCGGGGCTGGCCGACCCCGGCTACGAGGGCCAGATCACGCTGGAGCTCTCGAACCTCGGCACCGCGCCCGTGGCGCTCACCCCGGGGATGCGGATCTCACAGCTCACGTTCACCGAACTCAAGAGCCCGGCTGCGCGGCCCTACGGTGCCGAGCGCGGCTCGAAGTACCAGGGGCAGTCGGGGCCGCAGGCCTCCCGGATCGGGTCCGATCCGGAGTTCGCGGGCCAGGGCGAGAAATGAAGTTCGTCGAGGAGATTGTGGTTGAGGAGTTCCTCCCCACGTTTCGGTCGATGCTGGCGGAGGCGCTCCGCGACCGGGGGCTGACCCAACACGAGGTGGCCGAAACGTTGGGGATCAGCCAGAGCGCCGTATCGAAGTACGCCCACGGCGACGTGAGCCGGCGGGCAGAGGTGCTCGACGACGAGCGCGTCCGGCGGCTCGTCGAGGAGGTGGCCGAAGGGCTCGCGACCGGCGACACGAGTCGGGTCCGGGCGCTGGTCGAGGCCGAGGTCCTGATCCGGCGGCTGGAGGAGGGCGACCTGCTCGCCCGGCTCCACGAGGACGCGATGCCCGAGCTGGCGGCCCACGACGGCTACGTCCGGATCCACGACCCCGACAGCGACCTCCGGGCCAGCGAGGCCGTCCGGGCGTCGCTCCGGCGGGCGCTCCGCCGGCTCACCAACACCAGCGGGTTCGCGGGGCTGATCCCGAACGTCGGCTCGAACCTCGTGGCGTGTCTCCCCGACGCGGCCGCCGTCGACGACGTTGCGGGCGTCCCCGGTCGGATCTTCGATGTGAAAGGTCGGGCGACGGTTCCCGGTGACCCGGAGTTCGGCGTTAGCGAGCACGTCGCGTCGGTGTTGCTGTCGGCCCGCGCGGCCGGGGCCGACGCCCGTGCAGTTATCAACGTCCGGTACGATCCCGACCTCCTCGCCGACCTCGAAGCCGCGGGGTACGACGCGGTCGAGTTCGACGCCGAGGCGTCCGGCGACCCGATCACCGAGGCGCTCGCGGCTGCCGGCCCGGAGACACTCACCTCGACGTTCGTCGCCTACCAGACAGGGGGGTACGGCATCGAGCCCATCACCTACGTGGTCGGGCCCGAAGCCGACGCGGTCGCGGCGGCGGTGGTGGGACTCCTTGGTGCGTGAGAAGACTCCTTCGTGCCTGATACTGTCGGCTATAACTCCGTGAAGATTTTCGACACCCCGGGGTGTCGAAATACGTCACGCGACTATAGCCGACAGTATGAGAACCCCGACGGCACGCGCTCGGGGATGTGCACGTCGCGCATCAACCCGAACGGTTTACCCGCCCGGGAAACCTACTGCGTGTATGACAAGTGATCTGCGATGAACATGCTCGTCGACGGCGAGTGGCGGACCGACGCGTACCAGACCACGAACGACGACGGCGAGTTCGACCGACAGGAGACGTCCTTCCGGGATCGGATTCAGGACGACCCCGACGCGGAGTTCCCCGCCGAATCCGGCCGGTATCACGTCTACATCTCCCGGGCATGTCCGTGGGCCCACCGGGTGGCGATGACCCGCCAACTCACCGGGCTGACCGACGACATCTCGCTGTCGCTGGTCGACGCCGAGCGCTACGAGGGCGGGTGGCGGTTCTCCGGGACGAACCCCGACCCCCTGTACGATGAAAACTACCTCCGCGAGCTCTACACCCGCGCGGATCCGGGGTTCACCGGGCGCGTGACGGTGCCGGTGCTGTGGGACACGGAGACGGAGACCATCGTCAACAACGAGTCCCGGGAGATTATGCGGATGCTGAACACGGCGTTCGACGGCGACACCGACGTGGACCTCTGGCCCGAGGGGTATCGGGACGAGGTCGACGAGATCCTGGATTCGATCTACGAGCCGATCAACAACGGCGTCTACCGCACCGGGTTTGCGGACGCCCAGGACGCCCACGAACGCGCCGCCGAGGAACTCTTCGAGGCGCTCGACCACTGGGAGTCGGTGCTCGACGACCAGCGGTTCCTCGCGGGCGACGTCTTCACCGAGGCCGACATCGCGATGTTCGCGACCCTGGTCCGGTTCGATCACGTCTACCACACCCACTTCAAGTGCAACCGGCGGGCGATCCACGAGTACGACACCCTCTGGAACTACACGAAGGAGGTCTATCAGCTCCCCGGCGTTGCGGAGACGGTGAACATGGACCACATCACCCGGCACTACTACAAGACCCACGGCGACGTGAACCCCAAGCGGCTGGTCCCGGTCGGCCCCGACATCGACTTCACCGAACCGCACGATCGCGACCGGCTGCCGGCGGACCTCCCCGCCGCGCTCCGCGGTGAGGCCCCGGTCGCCGACGACTGAGCACCGCTCCGGCGCGCCGCACCCGCCGCCTTCTTGTCCGGCCGCGTCTTTCTCAAGCGTATGACCGACACCAACGAGTCCGCCACATCCGCTGGCGCGTCCGCCCCCGATGAGCGGACGCCGGCTGAAACGCGGCGCAACACCCCCGGTGGCGGGGTCCGCCCCGCCGCGGACGCCATCGAGCCATCGGCCCCCGACGAGTTCGGGCTGGTCCAGGCGTGGTGGGGCGACGGCAAGGGCAAGACCACCGCGTCGCTGGGGATGGCGTTCCGCGCCGTCGGTCACGGCTACCGGGTGCATCTGCTCCAGTTTATGAAAGGCGGTGCCGACTCCGTCGAAGACGTCCGCGGGGAGTACAACACCATCGCGGCGGTCCCCGGAATCTCCTACGAGAACACCGGCCACTACGGGTGGCACGGGATGCGTGATGGAAGCGACGAGGACGACCACCGCGCGAAGGCCCGTGGCGCGATGGCGCGCGCCGAGGAACTGCTCGCGGCCGCGGCCGACGCCGATCTGACCGAGCCGCTCCCGCTCGACGCTGATCCAGAAGCGGGCGTGCACCTCCTCGTGCTCGACGAGGTGCTCTACGCCGTCGACCAAGGCCTGATTGACGAGAACGACGTCTTGGGGCTCGTCGAGTCGAAGCCCGGCAACCTGGAACTGGTGTTGACCGGGAGCCACACCGAGCCGACCTACCTGCTCAACGCCGCCGACCTCGTGACTGAGGTTCGGAAGGTCAAACACCCCTTCGATGCGGGGATCCGCGCGCGGAAGGGAACCGAGTATTGAGGCCGTGACCGGGCCGACCCCACTCGACGACGCCGGATTCGACCCCGACGACGACGGGGCCGAAACGGTCCTCGTCGCGGGCACCGCCAGCCACGTGGGCAAGAGCACCGTCGCCGCAGGGCTGTGTCGCCGACTCGTCAACGCCGGGGTCGACGTCGCGCCGTTCAAAGCCCAGAACATGAGCAACGAGGCGCGGGCGGTCGTGCGGCCGACTGCAGTCCGGGGCGAGGCAGTCTCGGAACTGGGGCCACACGGCGACGCCGGCGACACCGGCCGATCCGCCGCCGCCGTGTTCGGCGAAGTCGGCGTCTCCCAGTACGTCCAGGCCCACGCCGCCGGCGTGCGGCCGACCACCGACCACAATCCGGTGCTTCTGAAACCCCGCGGCGGCGGGGAGTCACAACTCGTGATCGACGGGGTCGCGGTCGGCCACCACGCCGCGGCCGACTACTACGCCGACTGCTGGGACGACGCCCGCACAGCGGCCGAGGCGGCTCACGACCGTCTCGCCGCCGCTCACGACGTGGTCGTCGCGGAGGGGGCGGGGTCGATCGCGGAGATCAACTTCCACGACCGCGACCTGGCGAACGTCGAGGCCGCCCGCTTTGCGGACGCGTCGATCCTGCTGGTCGCCGACATCGAGCGCGGCGGCGTCTTCGCGTCGATCGTGGGGACGCTGGAACTCCTCCCCGACGACGTCCGCGAGCGGGTCGCCGGCGTGGTCATCTCGAAGTTCCGCGGCGACCGCTCGCTGCTCGACCCCGGGATCGAGGAGGTCGAATCCCGGACCGGCGTGCCGGTGCTCGACGTGCTGCCGTACGACGACCCCGGGCTCCCGGAGGAAGACAGCGTCTCGCTCCCCGATCCGGGCGAACGGGCGGTCCGCGGCGGCGACGACGGGGTCGCGGAAGATCGCACCGTCACGGTCGCCGTCCCGCGGCTCCCCCGCGCGTCGAACACCGCCGACCTCGACCCGCTTGCCGCCACGCCGGGCGTCCGGGTCGAGTTCCGGCCGCTCGACGCCCGGGTCGGGGACACCGACGCGGTCGTGCTCACGGGGACGAAAAACACCGTCGACGACCTTCGCGCGCTCCGTGAGGCGGGGCTCTACAACCGGCTGTGTGGCTTCGACGGCCCGATTGTGGGGCTCTGTGGCGGCTACCAGCTCCTGGGTGAACGGCTCGTCGACGCCGACGTCGAGGGGGTCGACAACGAGCAGACCCTCCGCGGCGTGGGGCTGCTCCCGATCGAAACCGGGTTCTCCCCGCGGAAGCGCGTCGCGCCAGCGATCTGGGACCTCGACGGCACGGGGCCGCTGGCCGGTGCGTCGGGGCCCGTGGAGGGCTACGAGATCCACGGCGGCGAGACGCGGGTGTCGTCGTCGGGGGCGGTCGACGGCCGCGGTGGTGCGGGTCCCGACACCGCGGCGTCCGAGCCGGTGTCGTTCCCGTTCGCCGCGCCGAACCGCGAGGGCGTGACCCTCGGCGCCGCGGCCGGGAACGTGCTCGGCACGTACCTCCACGGCCTCTTCGAGAACGACGACGCCCGGGAGGCGTTCGTCGACGCCGTCTTCGGGCACGCAGGGGTGTCGCGGCCCGAAGGCGGTGGCGGAGCCAGCGACGGCGGCCGCGCCGACGCCGATCCCTACGACCGGGCCGCCGACCTCGTGGGAGCGGTCCCGCTGGACCGCGTCCTCACCCCGGAGTGACGCTCGTCGACAGCCGACGTCGTCCCCGCCGCGGCCGGGATCAGTGCCGAACATCGGACTCGAAGATTTTTGACCCGCCGCCGTCTCGCCCCAGTATGGTCGAGGCGTTCGCCGTCGCGAGCGGGAAGGGCGGCACCGGCAAGACGACGAGTACGCTGGCGCTCGGCATGGCGCTCGCCGACGAGTACGACGTGACCGTCATCGATGCCGACACCGGGATGGCGAACCTCCTGTTTCACGCGGGGCTCGACGACGCCGACGTGACGCTTCACGACCTCCTGGTGGAGAGCAGCGGTGTCGACGTCGACGAGGCCGTCTACGACCGCTTCGGGATGTCCGTCGTCCCCTGCGGCACCAGCCTCGACGGGTTTGCGGCCGCCGACCCCGGACGGCTTCGCGACGTCGTGGCCGATCTCGCGGCCGACACCGACGTGCTCTTGCTCGACTCCCCTGCGGCGCTGGGTTCGAAGAGCGCGGTGCTCCCGGTCGTGCTCGCGGATCGGATCGTGGTCGTCCTCCAGCCCACCGTCCCGTCGCTGTCGGACGGGCTGAAGGTCCAGGAGTACGCCCGGTCGTACGGAACCAGTACCGCGGGAGTGCTGTTCAACCGCGTCCGACCCGACGAGGATGTCGACGCCGTCGCCGACCGTGCCGCGCGGTACTTCGGCGGGACCACCCTCGGGAGCGTCCCCGAGAGCGACGCGGTCCGCGCGGCCAGACGCGCCGGGGAACCGCTCTTGGCACACGCCCCGGAGGACCCGGCCGCGGACGCCTTCCACGAGGCTGCCGCAACGCTCGACGTCCGTTCGGGTGACGCCGCGGGCGTGGCCGACCGGTTCCGGAGCGCCGTCGTCCCGGACCGCCCCTGAGATGGTCGTCGACGGCCACATCCCCGAAGGGCGGCTGTGTCGCTCCCGGACCGACGCCGACGTCGGCGAGACGCTCGCGGGCGTACTCGACCGGGGACTCACGGGGTACGTCGTGTTCGAGCCGCAGGGGTCGATCCTCCGCGGCGGCGACGAGCGCGCGGTCCTAACGTTCGAGGAAGGGGTTCCGGTGTTGGCGTACCACGCGCCGACCGACGCGGGCGGCACGGACGCGCTCGGGGCGCTCTCGGGCGGGTTGTTCCACGCCGAGTCCTACGAGCTCCCGGCCGACGCCCTCGCCGATGCCCACCGGGTCGACGCTTTCGAGATCCCGCCGACCGCGCCGGCCGACCGGCTGGCCGACGACGACACCCTGGTCAAGCGGACCCGCGAGGCCGCGCCCGACGACCGGGTCGACGACGGGGCGGACGCCGGCGCAGTCGCGGAGTTCCTCTCGGATCCCGACCGGATCGAAGCCATCAGGCAGGAAGCCCGCGCGGAGGCCGAAGAGCGCGCCGCGGAGTGGGGGCTGACCGACCAACTCGACGACGGGTGACCGGCTCCGAGGGGTTTTATACCGGGCAGCGGCCACGTCGGCGTGTGATCGGACTCGTGGTCAGCCGCGCCGACGACGCATCGGTCGCCATCGGGGAGGCACTGGTGTCGCTCGTGGAGTGGGACGAACGCGACGACCCGGGACGGAGCGACGCCGACGGTGGCGGGACCTACCGCCGCCACGGCGACTTCGAGCTCCGGGCGTTCGACGAGTGGCACCTCGAACTCGACGGCGTCGCCGACGCGTTCTCGGAACCCCCAGCGTTCGTGGTGTTCCTCTCGCGGCACGCGGGCGAAACCGGGCCGCTGCTGTCAGCGCATTTCACGGGGAACTTCGGGCCCGCGGAGTACGGCGGCGACCCGGGGGAACTCGCCAGGGCGTGCCCGAACGTCCAGCGGGCCGTTATCGACGGGTTCGACCGGTACGCTCCCGAGCGCTACGAGGTGGGCCTCGAGTGCACCCACCACGGCCCCACCGACGTTGGCGCACCCTCGCTGTTCGTCGAACTCGGAAGCAGCGACGCCGAGTGGACCGACCCCGAGGGCGCCCGGGCGGTCGCCCGCTCGGTGCTGGAGTTGTCGGGCGTCCGGCCGGACGCGGTGCCGGCAGATGGTGTGAAAACGGGCGCAGTCGGGACGTCCGGTGGCGACGGCGACGGCAACGGCGACGGCGACGGCGACGGCGACGGCAACGGCAACGGCAACGGCGACGGCAACGGTACCCTCGATCGGACCCGTCACGTCGTCGGGTTCGGCGGAGGCCACTACGTCCCGCAGTTCGAGCGGATCCTCAGGGAGACCGACTGGCGGGTCGGCCACGTCGCCGCCGACTGGGGGTTGTCGTCGATGGGCGCCCCCGACGCCAACGCCGACCTCGTGGCGGCGGCGTTCGAGGAGTCGGCGGCGACCCGGGCGGTCGTCGTCGACGACGACCCCGAACTAGCGGCCGTCGTCGAGGGCCTCGGCTACCGGGTCGTCGGCGAGACGTGGCTCCGTGAGACCACCGGGGTCGATCTCGGCTTGGTGGCGGCGCTCGAATCGGCGCTCGAGCCGATCGGCGACGGTCTCCGGTTCGGCGCTCCCGCGGCAGCCCCGGACGCCCCCGGTCCAGAGGGGTTCGAGGTTGTCTCGCTTCCGGACGACCTCCTGGCGGAAGCGTCGGGGATCAACCGGGAGGCGGTCGCCGACGCGCTCGTCGAGCACGCGGTGGCGTTCGAGACGGTGGAGGGCGGGACCAAACCCCGCGGCCGGGCGGCCGTCGCGGACGCCGCGGTCGTCGACGGGATCGCCGAGGCGGTGGCGGCGGTCCTTCGGGAGAAATACGACACGGTCGCCCGGACCGACGGCCGAGTTGTCGCGACCCGGCGGACGTTCGATCCCGCGGCGGCGGCCGCCGCCGGGGTCCCGGAGGGGCCGGCGTTCGGTCGGCTGTCCGCAGGTGACGCCGTGGAGGTCGACGGCCGGACGGTAGACCCGGCGGAGGTCCACACCGACGAGACGGTGTCGTTCCGGGTGGAGTGAGCGCCGGGATCGGCGTGAGACCCCGTATTCGGCCCCGTCAGCGTCAGACACACGTCAGACAGAAGGGGGAACAGTAATGTGGCTGTGTTTGATACGGAACACCATACAATGGACTCCATCGTCGACGACGCGATTGATGAGGCCGAGGAGACGGGGGCCGGAGAGGCCGTCGACGCGCCAACGGGCGGCGGGTCTGGAGGAACCGAGCCGACCACCGACGAGGAACTCCAGGACATGCTGGTGGACCTCCAGACCGACATCACCGTCGTGGGGTGCGGCGGCGCCGGCGGCAATACGGTCGACCGGATGTACGAGGAGGGCATCGAGGGGGCGACACTGGTCGCCGCCAACACCGACGCCCAGCACCTCTACGAGATCGACTACGACCGGATGATCCTGCTCGGCAAGGAGAAGACCCGGGGCCGCGGTGCGGGGTCGCTTCCACAGGTCGGCGAGGAGGCCGCCGTGGAGTCGCAAGACCAGATCTACGACGCCGTCGAGGGGTCGGATATGGTCTTCGTCACCGCCGGACTGGGCGGCGGCACCGGAACGGGGTCGGCCCCAATCGTGGCGAAAGCCGCAAAGGAGTCCGGCGCGCTCACCATCGCCATCGCGACGACACCGTTCACCGCGGAGGGGGAGGTCCGGCGTACCAACGCCGAAGCCGGCTTGGAGCGCCTCCGCGACGTGGCCGACACCGTGATCGTGGTCCCGAACGACCGGCTGCTCGACGCGGTCGGGAAGCTCCCGATCCGACAAGCGTTCAAAATCTCCGATGAGGTGCTCATGCGGTCGGTGAAGGGAATCACCGAACTCATCACCAAGCCGGGCCTCGTTAACCTCGATTTCGCCGACGTGAAGACCGTTATGGAACGCGGCGGCGTCGCTATGATCGGCCTCGGGGATTCCGACTCCGAACACAAAGCCGAAGACTCCGTGAAGGACGCCCTCCGGTCGCCGCTGCTTGACGTCGACATCTCGGGGGCCAACTCCGCGTTAGTGAACGTCACCGGCGGCGAGGACATGAGCATCGAGGAGGCCGAGGGCGTTGTCGAGGAGATCTACGACCGGATCGACCCCGACGCCCGGATCATCTGGGGCACCTCCGTCGACGAGGACTTGGAGGGCGAGATGCGGACGATGGTGGTCGTCACCGGGGTCGAATCGCCGCAGATCTACGGCCGCAACGAGGACGACAGCGCCCAGCCCGAGCCGGAACCCGAACCCGAGCCGGCGACCCGAGAGCAGGGCGGCACCGAGATCGACTACGTCGATTGACATCCACCTACGACTGAAGTCGTGGGATTCCTCTCGTGGGAGTCGCAGTCGTCTGAGTCCGCGGGAGCGATATTCCCGCGTGTAACGGTACTCTGATTCAGGCAGATCCCGTATTTTGGATTTTTGTCCAGACACACGGAATATTATTATCAGGAACTGTTGTGTAACACGCTCCAGTATCTCGATGATATACTTATACCCAGGTATCAATATAATTATAAGCAGGTGGTTAATCAATGAGTTTCCGCCTGAACACACGAGGTGTGACATCGGTTATCGGGACTATACTCATCGTGGGTATCACAATAATTCTCGTCGCAGTAGTTGGAGCAGCAACACTTACTCTTGTCGACGAAGTACAGAATCCTCCTCCTACGGTGACAGTCGAAACCGACCAGCAACGTGGGGTTGTCGTCGAGAACAAATTCAACGGTTCCAAACAGGGCGCGCAAGAGAACGTTTCAATAACGTTCACTCACACCTCGGGTGCAGCAGTTGACCCCGACCGACTGTCGGTGACGGTCAACGGGTACCCAGCGTACGATGTGTACGACGCTAATGACCCGGGGTACGCGACATTAGCTCGACCACCGGTTCAGTCTACGTTCAGTGCTGGTTCACGTCTCCGTATCGTCGTCTACGGGTTTGTTAACAATACCAAGGATCCAGGCACACTATTCAATAATCCTAGCACATTAAAAAAAGACGTAACGGATCAACGGCAGCCAGAGCGTGCAAACGAACTCCGTCCGGGTGATACCGTTCGCCTCATCTGGACCTCTCCGTCGAGACTAAACAGCCACACCCTGACAGAGTATACTATACAGTGAACCGCCTCGGGGTCAAGCCCCGTGGCATTCGCCTCGAACAGCCTGTAAAGTCGTAGGCTTTCTCCTTGATTTTCTGTAATAGCGCCGAGCATCCGTTGTACCGGCTTTCTCGCCGCTCTCGCACCGTCTTTCCCGACTCCGTCCCCGCAGCGGGCATCGATAGACAAAAAAAGCTCGGCCGTCTACGGCCGGTAACGATGGATGTCAAGTACGACCTGACCAGCTACGTGCGGGTGCTGAAGCTGGCCAGCACTCCTGGGTGGGAGGAGTTCTCGCAGATCAGTCTCATCGCCGGCGCTGGTATCGTGCTCGTCGGCTTTCTCGGCTTTCTGATCTTCGCGGTGATGAGTTTCCTCCCCGGGGGTGTCTGACGTGCCGATCTTCGCGGTCAAGACCACCGCCAGCCAGGAGCGGACCGTGGCCGACATGATTGCCAACCGCGAGGCCGACGACATCCACGCGGTGTTGGCGCCGGACTCGCTCACCAGCTACGTGATGGTCGAAGCCGACAGCGACGGCGCGATCACCCGCGCCTTAGAGGAGATCCCCCACGCCCGCGGGCTCGTTGAGAGCGGCGGCCAGGCCGGGAGTTCCTCGATGGCGGAAGTCGAACATTTCCTGTCGCCGACCCCGGACGTCGAGGGGATCGCCGAGGGCGACATCGTCGAACTGATCGCCGGGCCGTTCAAGGGCGAGAAAGCCCGCGTCCAGCGGATCGACGAGACGAAAGACCAGGTCACCGTCGAACTCTACGAGGCGACTGTTCCGATCCCGGTCACCGTTCGCGGGGACCAGATCCGGGTGCTCGACAGCGACGAGCGGTGACCGCACGGGGTTCTTCGACGCCGGCTACAGCGCGTCGCGCTGTTTGAGTTCCGCAACGACCGCGTGGAGATCCGCCTCGGCTTCGACCGCCTGCTTGACGTCCTCGCGGGTTCGGACCGCCGAGGAGTCGGCGTCGTACGCCCGGACGTACTCCGCTCTGGAGTGTTCCTCGAAGGCGTGGCGGATCGCGAAGTACCCGTCGGGGACGATGTTTCCGCAGACCGTACACTGGTGTCGCTCGTGCTTGACCGTCTGGTGGATGATCGCCGCCTCGGCGTCCTCGAACCGCTCCTCGCACCCGCCGATGCCGCACGTCCACAGGGACATACCGGGAGCCACGGAGAGGGGTGACAAAACCGTTCGGGGTCGCGGGAAATAGCAACCACTAACAGAACCCCGTCCGGACCGGTGAGCGTGACCGGGACCGAGGGGGGCAACGCCGGACGGAGAGAGGACACGGCGACGGGGACAGCCTCGCGTGGCGCCCCCGAGAACGGGACGCTCGTCGACCCCCACGTGAAGGTGCTGAACGAGCGGGTTGTCGACCGCGCGAGGGCCCGGGGGCTTGATGCCCTGGTGTACGCCCCGCATTTCACCCGACTGCCCGACATCCGTGCCCGAGCGGCGCGATTCTCCGACGACGACCTGCTCGTGGTGCCCGCCCGCGAGGTGTTCACTGGAACGTGGCGGAACCGACAGCACGTCCTGGGTGTGGGGTTGTCGGAACCCGTTCCGGACTTCATTTCGCTTCCGGGCGCTCTCGCGGCGTTCGAGCGCCAGAATGCGGCGGTACTCGTGCCACATCCCGAGTTTCTCAACGTCAGCCTCGACCGGGAGGCCATCACCCGACACGCCGACGCGATCGACGCGGTTGAGACGCACAATTTCAAGACGCTTCCGCGTGGGAACCGCCGGGCGCGGGGACTCGTTCGGGAGACGGGACTTCCGGCGTTCGGTTCGTCGTACGCCCACCTCGCCGGGAGCGTCGGCGAGGTGTGGACCGCCTTCGAGCGCGAGCTCGACTCGGAGTCCGACCTCGTCGCGGCGTTGCGGACGGGTGCGCCGCGGCGGGTGCTCCGACGCGACACCCTCGGTCACACCCTCAGAGGGGCCGCGGAGTTCGCGCACCTGGGTTATGAGAACTCCTGGGGGAAGGTCGACCGGCTGTTTCTTTCCGGGACGGAGCCGACACACCCCAGTCACGTGGCCTACGAGGGTCGGTTCGACGACGTGCGGGAGTATTGACCGCTAGATCCCGATGGCGGTCGTCGCGTCCGCGAGGGACGTGTCAAGCGCGAACGCGTAGTAGTGGATGGCACCGAGCACCGTGAGTTCGACCGCGGTGATCAGCAGTGTCACCCGCGTGGCCCACGCGCTGGAGGTCGCCACGCCGGTCGGGAGGTTGTACTCGGTGTCGGAGAGGGGATGAAACAGCGCGATCCCCCGCTTGGAGCCAACCACGTCCAGGAAGTAGTGGGTCGCCACGCCGATCCAGACGTACTGGAGATTCCCGAAGAGCAGCGGGAACGCGAGGAATATTCCGAGCACCGGGAGGCTGTGTAACGTCTTCCGGTGGCGGCCGAACGCGGTGTCGACGTCCGGGAAGAGCGCGCCCAGGATGACAGGCAGTGAGAGTTTTGCGACCGACACCCCGACGTCGCCGGCGACCGCTGCGGTCGATTCGGCGGTGACGGTTCCGTCGGGCCCGGTGAGGATCGGTCCCGCCGTCGGGTCGACCGCGAGGATCGCGCCCAACCCCATCGCGAGAAGTGCACCGTTCAGCACGTGTCCGCTTTTGTTCATCGAACCCGGGTTTCGGTCGGGCGGTTACAAGCGTTGTGTCTGGGTGGTGCCGCTCGGACGCGGACGGAGCCAGCGAACCTGACACGCACGGAGTCCGAAGCCGCACTCAGTCCTGTATCGTGTACGTCTCTTCTTGAAGTGTCACAAAACTACCGTTGTCGTCAGCATATCCTCCGGTAAAATTGCTTCCGTCAGGCAAATCACCGTTGTCGTCAATCGGGTCTCCAGTGTACAGATCTCTGTCCATCGCTTCGAGTGTGACATCGTACGTTCCTGTACTGCTAGGGCCATAGATGAAAGTGCCACCCAGCGTCTCAACGGCACCGCTGGACTGATCGGTGGGAGACGAACTACTGTACCCGAATGTTATCCGCAACGCCAACAGGTCGTCGTCACCATCGGCATCCGACACTGCATATTCGATATTTGCCGGTTGTCCTTGTTGGACGGGCATACCGTTGTCGTCAACGAATTTGAACGTGTCAACGGTGAACCGGTCGACGGGGTCCGGTAACGCGACTGTTACTGTCTTTGTTTGCGTATTGGTATTCCCGTCAGTGTCGGTGACTGTGGCGGTCACGTCCACGTCGCCCTCGGACTGGAAGGCGTGCGTGAGCGTCGAAGAGTCGCTTCCGACGACTGTGCCGTCGATCTGCCACTCGTAGCTCAGTTGCGGGTCTGCGTCTTCGGCGTCGTTAGCGACAGCGCTGAATTCGTATGTCGCCCCCGACTGGTCGGTGACATCAATACGCAGGAGTTTTGGGGGGTTTCCGATAATGCCACCGCCGTTACCGTCGTTCTCACCGTAGAGCTCAGAGTTGAGCTCTGCGAGCGTCTCGTTGATCTGCTCTCGTAGTTCCGGCGGCGGCTCGAAGTCGAGGTTCGATGCGTTGAGGAAGTCCTCGAACGTCGTCATCGAAGCCCTCCGGGAACGCTCGTCGTAGCCAGGCCTCCAGTGGTGGACTCTGCGGTCGTGGCGGGGCAGCGGTCGGTCATACTGATCCCACACACAGGTGAGAACGGGGTGAATGATAGTTATGAGATCGTTGATGTGGCTTGAGCGGTGCTTGATGTCTTTTATCTGTCAATACCGCGATGGCTGGTAGTGATGGCGGCAGAGGAGCAGGCGGCGACAGTGAACACCCCTGGATCAACGGCATCTGTATACGGATTGCGACCGCACGTTCAACGGCAAAGCCGGCAGTATGTCGATGCAGACGCGCACGTGAACACGTGCGAGAGCCACCGTCGCGCCGGCGCGACGGTGGCTCTCGCCGCATTGAGACGTCTCAAAGGACAAGCTCACGGCAGATCGCAGACCGTTCCAGCTTCAGCGACAAATCTCCCGTAACCCGGCTCAAGAAACGCTGGAACAGATTGTCCGAGAGGTTCTCTGACTCACCAACAATGTACTTCACAAGAGCGATCCTCTACACAAGAGCGTTGTGTGTATGTCTTTTGCCCTCGCGGGCAGGCCTACCGACGGAATCGAACCGCCGTCAGCGTCGGTGGGTTGAGTCGGTTGCGGGTGCGCTCGGCGCCGATTGGAAAATTGCGGTCAGTTAGCGAGCGGTCACGGTGAGGTGGTGGGCCAGTGGCTTATGACGGTGCGATGTCGAACAGGTCTTTACCGTCGAAGTCGATTGGACCGACCTGCGTGGAGCCTGGACTGAAGTTATTATTCGCTTCAATGGCATCCCGGTCAAGTCCAACAGTGCTGCCGTCTCCACCTCGCCGGTCAGAGACGAATGCAACCACATCACCATTTGCAGTCTGAGTAAATGTGTTAGATTCGATTGTGATGTCAGTAGTAGCGCCGGTCAGATGTCTTATTTGTACGCGGCCGTCTTCAAATGTATTCCCCGAAATCTCGACTTCGCCGTTGTAGTTACCGGCCAGGGACACTCCGACATCGTTTTCCACGAACTCGTTGTCCGTGATTGTGTATTCGGGGGATGGTGTGTCGAGGCCGGACGGCACGACGCCGAAGTCGGTTTTAATTGTGTTACCATTGACCACGATTGTAGTGTTCTCAAGCTGGACCGCTTGGACGAGGCCACGAACACTATCATCACCAGTCTGGGTCAGCAAGTTATCCTGAATCCGAATTTCTCCGTCAATGTGCTCGATGAGGATGGTCCCCAGATTCCTCGATGCATTTGAAGTCGCTGTGATGACGTTGTTTTTGATGACCGGGTTGTTCGCTCCGGGATTGGACGTCGAGCCGATTTGGACGACACCTTCGGCCTCTCCAACGGTCCGTTCAATTGCGAGGCCGTCAATAACAACGTCACTCGGGTTTCCATCAACGAACACACCGCCGGTAATCGTCGCTTCGTCGCCACGCCCGCTGCTGTTACCATCGATGCCTGCGTTCGGGCCTTCGAGCGTCAGGTTGTTTATGTCAATACTGACTGACTCACTGTATGAGGCGGGTTCAACAAAGATTGTGTCGCCCTGACCGGCACCGGACGCCCCGTTCTGTGGATTGTTCCCATCGATCGCGTCTTGGATGCTGGTGAATCCGGCGCGACCGTCGAGGCTCTTGCTGACGAGAATCGCGTCGTTGTTGACCGGGGCACCTCCACCACCCGGACCGCCCGTCAGATCGCCGAGCTTGTCGTTGATCCGCTCACGCTCGTCGGACGGGATATCCTCGGTTGAAACACCATCCACCTGTTCGATGAAGTCGGTAATCGTAAGTGGCATCTACGGAGCCTCCCCGCTGACGGTGATCGTCTCGCTCAGGCTGGTACTCGTCGTCGCGTCGTCGGTCGCCGTGACGAGCACATCGTACGTCTCGGCATTCCCGGGGCTGACCGTAACGTTCGGGAAACCCGACTGTGGCACAACGAGAACGATCAGCGTCGTGTTGCCGCCGCTCGATTCGATGAACGACAGCGGCGTCACCTGTACGTCGACGTCCTGTGTCCCCTGATTCCGGACTTCGAAGAGATCCGCGAAGACGGTTATGGCGTCGGCGTTGACACCTCCGCCGCCGCCAGTCGTCGAGTTCCCGCTGGTAAAGTCGAGTCCGAACTCACTGTTCGACGACCCGTTATTTTCGGTGACGTACTCCGCGTTTGCGTTTCCGGTGTCGTCGATAGCCAAGTACCCAGTGGCGTCGGTTGCCACCTGGACCGCAACGTCTCTGTCTGCCGATGCACTCGTGAACGCACCGGTTCCTGATACGACAGCTCCACCGCCGCTGAGCAGGCCGAGCGCGGCCAACATCTTGCGCCGATTCATATTTACTGGTCCCCTGTGTCGGGGAAACCCACCGGCGGAATCGAACCGCCGTGTCGCGATGGAACCGCGAGCGAAACCATCCGTGGGTAGGGGAACTTCGGAGCGTGCGGTTACGGACCGATTCCTGGACTGTTGGAGTCGATTGCGTTCGAGCCGCTTGGTTGCTCTTCGTCTGCCTCAGGGGTCGTCGTCTGTGAGCCGCTGTTCACGCTGTTGCTGTCCACACTGCTGTGGCCGAACGTCGTCATGAACATCCCGATTCCCTGATCCTCTCCGGTCGAGAGTTCCAAGACGTTCTGCGGTGATCCGGACCCACCACTGATCGGTCCCGGTCCCTGCCCGTTTTCGACCGGAGTCGGGTTGCCGTTATCAGTAACAAAGAACTTGACATCGATGTCGTCGCCGTCGGCACCGCTGTCGATCGGAATTCCGGTGGTCGGCGCGAGGCTGACGAACACGTCCTGGGTGCCCTGATTCTCGACGGTGAACACGTTGTTGAACTGGCACTCCGAGAACTGGCCGACGCCCAAAGCGGCACTGCCTGCGGCGTTCCCGACCGTTGCGAGGAGTGTTCGTCGATTCATCGATCAGAGGGTGTCGCTCGGTGTGCCTGGGTCAACGTTCGTGGCGCCACCGTCGTCGGCAGCGTCCGCGGTAATCGTTGTCGTCGTCCCTGGAGGGGCGTTCACGGTGCCAGTCGGATTGTTTACACCGTCGTAGTTGCTCCCGTCAACCGTCTCAATCAGTATACCGATGGCTCGGGAGGTACCGACAGGCACCGTCAACTCGTTGTTGACTCCATCGATCACGTCCGCGCCCGAAAACGACGGGCCGGTCGCGTTCGTGTCTGCGCCTTGGGAAGCGAAGAAATCAATCCGAACTTCGCCGCCAGTATTACCAGGGCCTGCCGGGTCAGTGTCGACGACCAGCGAATCAACCTGGACGAACACGTCCTGCGTACCCTCGTTGCGGACCCGAAACACGTCGTCGAAGACGTACTGCGAGTCGACGCCGACACCAACACCACCGGTAGCAGTCCCGCTTGCGTCGTTGATATCGATCGAGAGTTGATTACCCGGGACACCGTTGCTGAGGGCGAACGTTCCGTTCGGCTGATCGAGGCTCCCCCTGTCGCTTGGGTAAATCTGTAAGAACCCGTTCACATCGTCGCTGACCTGCACGTTCGCCTGCCGGTCGGCGTCGACGCTCGTGAACGCGCTGGTGCCGGTGATGACGCCACCGCCACCGACGAGTCCGCCCAGACCGACCAGCAGTTGTCTTCGGTTCATCCTAGCTCACGCTCGTTAGAGGCTGCCGGATTGGTCAGCGATGAAGGTGATCGTCCCTGACGTGCTCACGTTCGCGTTGTCGAACGTCGTCGTGTCGACTGTCAGGTCGAGGTGAACGGATTCACCTTGAGTGAGCTCGTACGCGCCGTTCACGGTCGGGTCGGCAATCACACCAACGTCGGGATTGGGGGTGGTGCTACTGTCGAACGCGATATTGTCGTTCAGGTTACTACCAGTGGTTTCGTCTGCCACGACGGCCAGTCCGACACCGGCCTGGTTGCCGGAGCCGTCTGACAGATCCAGATTGGCCGTGTCCACGCTGAGGTACGCGCTCTGGGTGCCCTGATTCTGTACTTCGAGCAGATCGTCAACCTCGGTCACAGCGTTTGGATTGAATCCGTTACCGCTGACCGAGGCGTTACTCGAGGTGAAGTCGAGCGAAATCTCGGCGCCACTGTCGTCCACGTACGCGTCCGAGTTCGCCCCGGGGTCAGCGTTGGGGCCTGCCGCCTTCCGCAGTGCGAGGTACGCACTCGAGTCGCCGGCGACCTCGACGTCGACGGTCCGATCCGCTTCCACACTCGTGAACGCTCCCGTTCCCATCGCAGCTGCGCTACCTGTTGTCAATGCACCTAGTCCGGCCACGAATTTGCGTCGTTGCATAGTCTATCTCACCTGTCGTCTGGCACCCCGACCGACCGTTCGGACCGGGAATGCTCGGGTGAGACATACGGGGGGACATACTTCGTTATGAAGTCCTCGTGGCAAGTTCGGGGGCGAGTCGATGGATCACAACCTCGGGTTGATACGAAGCAAGCACACCTCATCGCCCGTTTCAAGCAGGGCCTGACTCGGATCGGGGTCGGATTGTGGCGTGTAGTCCGTCGTTTTGGATGGGTCAAGCCCTGATTGAAACGCCGGGGGAAAACGCCTTGACACGGTAACCACTCCTTGTGTGTCGGACAAGGACAGCCTGAGCGCATCCCGCTCCACTCGCGAGCAGATAAAATATACTGTCCATTTATTGTATGCTGGTTCACACCTTGAGCCCACCTCCGGCGGCCCAGGGTCGGGGGACGGTAGGGGAACCACGTAATGTCATTCATTACCACAGCGACCGATGAATCGGACACCAACGGGAGTGAACTCTCCGACGGTGAGATCTACGACATCCTGTCGAACCGTCGACGCCGGTTCGTGATACACGCGCTGAAACGTACAGACGGGCCAGTCGACATCTCCGACATCTCGGCGCACGTCACCGCTTGGGAGCTTAAAAAGGATCCCGACGAGGTGTGTTACGACGACCGCCGGAGCGTCTACACCACCCTCCGGCGTACGCACCTCCCGAAGCTAGAGCAGAAGGGTGTCGTGACCGTCGACACCGACGAGAACGCGGTTCGTGCCACGTCGACGTTGCAAGACCTCGACATTTACATCGAAGCGCTCGGTCGGAACGAGATCCCGTGGAGCCTCTACTACGTCGGGCTCGCGGGTGTCGCGGTCGTACTCCTGCTTGCGGTCGTAGTTGACGCGCTGATGTTCGCCGCACTTGACCCGTTGGACGTCGGGTTGTTCACCGTGACGTCCTTCGGGGTCTCGTCAGTCGTTCACCACGTCACCAGCCATAACACGCACCTCGGCAACACGGAAAAACCGCCCGAACTCCACCGACAGGAATGAGACCAACTGCTCGGGCGCTGTCGACTCGTGGTGGGACACCCAAAGCCATTGGCCTCCTTCTCGCGTGTGTCGCGGCCGCGGGACTCGTCCTCGGGACGGCCGGGTTCGCCGCGGTCGACGCCGACCGCGGAGTCGAAGTCAACGTGACCGGAGACGACGACGCGTACCTCGGCTACGAACCGACCGTCAATGGGATCCCGGAGATCCCCGCGAACGAATCCACACCGATCGTTTCGTATCGGAACCGCTTCGGTGTCGACCTGGATAGCGTGACGGTGGACGTGTCGCGCGCGAATCCGGGAGCCGCCGTTGCGGTCGAAAGCTCCGATGCCCCCGACCGACTCGGTCGCGGGGCCGCCGGTCCCGTCCACGTCACTCTGAGCTGTTCCACCGAGCGAACGGTTTCGCTCGAGTTCGCGGCGACCGGCACCGGGCCAGGGGTGCGCGTCTCGTTGGACCGCACCCTTACGGTCCGGTGTCTCCCGGACTGATAGGGGCAGGGTCGGTGGGCGGCCGGTCACACAGGGGGTGCTGCGCCGTCTCTCGTAGCGTGTGTAAGTCCGTCCTCACTTGGTCGCACGCAGTCGTGCGGCCCGATGAGCAATCAGTTGCAAACGCTACCGTGGCTCCCCGACGGATGGCCCCACACCGGCCGGTGGCCGTCCGAGCTACGACCGCGATACCGACGCTACCCGTCGTGTTCCGACTCGACCGCGTCGAGAAGCGTCTCCAGCGCCCGCCGTGCGATCCGCTCTTTGATCTCGACTCTGTCGCCGTCGAAGACGTAGCGGTCGACGGTGGTGTATGACTCGCCACTCCCCCACTCGCCGCGGGACGCGAGGCCGATGTACACCGTGCCGACCGGCTTCTCGGGGGTACCGCCGTCGGGGCCGGCAATCCCGGTGGTCGCGACCCCCCAGTCGACGCCTGCGGTGTCGCGGACGCCGGCGGCCATCTCGCCCGCAACCGGCTCCGAGACCGCGCCGTGATCGTCGAGCGACTCCCGGGAGACGCCCAGTGCCGCCAGTTTCGCGTCATACGAATAGGTGACGACAGACCGGTCGAAATACGCCGATGACCCGGGCACGTCTGTGAGAAGCGATCCGATCAACCCGCCGGTACAGGACTCCGCAACCGCGACCGACGCGCCCGCCTCACAGAGGGCGTCGCCGACGCGGGCCTCGACAGGCGGCTCCGTTGCGAACTCGCGCATACGCGGCGTCGGGGGCGTGGCAACAAAAACCCGTCCGGCCGTCGGGGGGTTCGACCCGCACTCGCCGGGCGGCATTCCCCGGGGGCACCGCTCCAGTCCCTGTGGAAGAACACCTAGAATCACGTCGATATAGGCGTTCTCACACCCGATTTCAGGGTTTCCTGCCGATTCCGTGACACGGGGATTCAAGTAGGGGGGTGGAGTAGTACTCGGTTATGAGTGAACGATCGAACCTGAGTGCGGGCGACGGCGTCGCGGAGTCGGAGGCGGTCCGGGTCGGGCTCAACGGGTTCGGCCGGATCGGGCGGAACGTCTTCCGGGCGGCCCTCAACGATCCCCGGATCGAACTCGTCGGCATCAACGACGTCGTGGACGTTGCCGATATGGCGTATCTGGCGAAGCACGACACCGTGATGGGACGGCTCGACAGCGTGACCCGCGTCGAGGACTCTCTGGTCGTCGGCGACACCTCGGTCCCGCTGTACAACGTCCAGAACCCCGCTGAACTCCCGTGGGACGACCACGCGGTCGACGTAGCGCTCGAATGCACCGGGATCTTCCGTACAAAAGAGGACGCGTCGGCGCACCTCGACGCCGGCGCCGACACGGTGGTGATCTCCGCGCCGCCGAAAGGCGACGAATACGTCCGACAGATCGTCTACGGCGTGAACCACGACGAGTATGAGGGCGAAGACGTCGTCTCGAACGCGTCGTGTACCACAAACTCCATCAGCCCCGTTGCGATGCTTTTGGACGACGAATACGGCATCGACCACGGGATGTTGACCACCGTCCACGCCTACACCGGGAGCCAGACCCTGATCGACAGCCCGAAAACGAAGACGCGTCGGGGCCGGGCGGCGGCGGAGAACATCGTCCCGACCTCAACGGGCGCGGCGGACGCGACGACCACGATCCTCCCCCGACTCAAGGGGAAACTCGACGGGATGGCGGTGCGGGTGCCGGTCCCCAACGGGTCGATCACGGAGCTCGTGGTGTCGCTGTCGGCGTCACCCTCGGTCGAGGACCTCAACGACACGTTCCGGGACGCCGCCGACGCCGGCCCGCTCGCGGGCGTGTTGGGGTACACCGACGAGGAAGTGGTCTCCTCGGACATCCTGGGGCTGCCGTTCTCCTCGACGGTCGATCTGCAATCGACGAACCAGGTGGGCGACGGCGGGCTCTACAAGATCCTGACGTGGTACGACAACGAGTTCGGGTTCTCCAACCGGATGCTCGACGTCGCAGCGTACATCGCCGAGTAGCCGCGCCCGAGCGACCGCCCACGCCGCCGCTCTCCGAGCGCCGGCTCCCGGAACCGAATCGACCACCTACTTGTGCGCGGGCGACTCACACCCACCCACGATGTCCACACACGGCTTCGACACCCTCGACGACCTCGCGCCCGACCAGCGCGTGCTGGTCCGCCTCGATCTCAACTCGCCGGTCGAGGACGGGAAACCGCAGGACAACCGCCGGTTCGATCGCCACGCCGAGACGGTGCGGGAACTCGCCGACGCGGGCCACCGTGTGGTCCTTCTGGCCCACCAGGGCCGGCCCGGTCGGGACGACTTCGTCTCCCTGTCGGGCCACGCGGAAATCCTCGCCGACCGCGTCGGTCGCGATGTCGAATTCGTCGCCGACACGCACGGCGACGACGCGGTCGACGCCATCGACGCGCTCGAACCCGGGGAGATCCTGCTGCTCGAAAACACCCGGATGTGCGACGACGAACTCCCCGAGGCCGACCCCACGACCAAGGCCGACTCCGAGTTCGTGCGGACACTCGCCGCGCACGTCGACGCGTACGTGAACGACGCCTACTCCGCGGCCCACCGGTCGCACGCCTCGCTCGTGGGCTTTCCCGAAGTGCTGCCGTCGTACGCCGGTCGGGTGATGGCGACCGAGTACGCCGCCAACACCGCGATCGCGAACCGGGAGTTTGACGGCCGAGTCACGATGGTGGTCGGCGGCACGAAAGCCACCGACGTAATCGAGGTGATGGACGCGCTGGGTGAGTCGGTCGATGACTTCCTGCTCGGCGGGATCGCGGGCGAACTGTTCCTCCGCGCTGCCGGCCACCCGGTCGGGTTCGATCTTGACCCCGAGGCCGACCGGTACGACTCCCAATGGGAGCGGAACCACGACCTGATTGAACGGGTGCTCGACGGACGTGGTGGGGCGGTCACGCTCGCGACCGACCTCGCGTACGCCGCGGGCGAAGGCGACTGCGACGGCGAGCGCGCCGAAGTCGCTGTCGACGATATCGACGAAAAGGACGTCTCGTTCCTGGACATCGGAACCGACACCGCGGAATCGTACGCCGACGTGATCCGCGACTCCGAGGCCGTGTTCGTGAAGGGCGCCCTCGGCGTCTTCGAGGAGGAACCGTTCTCGGTGGGGACCGTCACCGTCCTGGAGGCGATCGCCGAGACCGACTGCTTCTCGGTCGTCGGCGGCGGCGACACCTCGCGTGCGATCGGGATGTACGGGCTCAGCGAGGCTGATTTCGACCACGTGTCGATCGCGGGCGGGGCGTACATCCGGGCGCTGACCGGCCAGTCGCTCGCGGGCGTGGAGGCGCTGCAGCGGGCGGCGGGTCGATAGCGGTCCAACCAGAACCGACGCGACGACTCGTCCCGCGTCTGTGACCCGGCGTCGGAGCGACCCAGCACTGAAGCGACCCCGGTTCGAACCACCGCCCGATGCTGCTTGGCCTCTGTTCGGACACCCACGACAACCTCGGGCTGGCCCGCGGCGCGGTCGACACGTTCGAGACGGTGGGCGTCGACGCCATCGTCCACTGCGGCGACGTCGTCGCGCCGTTCACCGCCGCGGAGTTCGACGTCGGGATCGACTTCCACGCGGTCTACGGGAACAACGACGGCGAACCCGCACTCGCCGACGCGGTCGGGGAGTTCGGGATCCACCACGGCGAGAGCGCCCACCTCACGTTCGACGGCGTCGACCTTGCGGTCTACCACGGCACGAGCGAGCAGCTCGTCGACGCCCTGATCGACTGCGGCGAGTACGACTACGTCGTCCGTGGCCACACACACGAACGGACCCACGAGGAGCGCAACGGCACCGTCCACGTGAACCCCGGCGGTCTGCCGTTCCCCGGCGTCGACGACACCTACCACGTGGCGACGCTCGACACGGAGTCGGGCGAGGTGCGCTTCCACGCGGTCGACCCGTAGCGTCCGCCCGCAGCAGGCGGCGGGCGGGTCTCGGATCCGCGATCGAGCCGTCGCCGACACGTGAACGGGGCGGGCGTCTGGGAGCTTGCCCCTGACGGTTCACGACCCCGGGAGGATGTCGCCCAGCGCGGCGCCGACGCTCATCGGGACGAACGCGGCGACGACGGTCGCGAGCGCCAACACCGGGTCCGACCACTCGACGCGGCCCCACGCGGTCATCACGACCAGGGCGGTCACGACCGACGCCCCGAGCACGCCGACCAGCCGGCGGGGGACGACGCCCAGGATGGGCTTGTAGACCCACATGTCCTGGATGTCCGCGACGTAGAGGATACCGACGACGAGCCCCACCGCGCCGACGAGGGTTCCGACCAGCGAGACCGGGTGCGACGCCAGGAACGCGCCGACCTCGTTGGTGCCGCCCTCGACGAACATCGGGATCCCGAAGAGCAGGCTTCCGACGAACGCCTCTGCGAGGTCCGCGCGGTCGTACCCCGTGATGACCTGCCCGAAGAGTTCGTCGTCCTGGGCAGCAACGACCGCGGCGTTGCGGGCGGCGCGCACCCGCTCGTGCTCCTCGGGGGAGTCGACCGTCTCCGCGAGCGCGTCGAACTCCGCGAGCAGTCGGCGGAGCTCCTCGTCCCCGTCGTCGGGAGGGCGCTTGTCGTCGTCGGGAGGGCGCTCGTCGTCGCCGGAAGCAGCCGGGGCGTTGTCGCCGCTGTGTCCGCCGTCGTCGCCCGGATCGCTGTCGCGGCGGTCGTCGTTCACAGCCGCGACCACTCGGGTCGGAGGCAGAAACGTGTGCGGTGGCGCGAGGGCTGACGGCAGCGGTCCGGTTCAGTCGTCGGCCTCGACCGGCTCGGCGCTGTCGAACCCCGTCGGGTCGCCCGCGAGCCCGACGCCGAGGGTTCGATTCGTGCGCTCGATGCTCTCGGCGGCGTCGGCGGCGTCGGTTATGGCCCGAATCGCGTCGACGTTCTCGGGGATGACGTCGGACTCCTGGTGGATGGCCTCGAAGAGGTACAGATCCCGTCCCTCGACCGCGATCGACTCGCCCCACACGCAGTTCTCCCAGATATCGCCGCGGGGGCGGCCGGCGTCGAGCGCGAAGTCCTTCAGCGTCCCCGCGCCGTCGAGCCCGAAGCCCTCGGGGATGACGTACACCCGGGACTGGTTTTCGAGGAGCTGCCGGACGTGTGCGGCCGTCACATCGGATTCGAGAGTGACGTTGAGCGCGTGGACGTGCATCAGCGTCGCCGGAACCTTCAGCCCCATCGTCTCGATCGACAGGTCGGGGAAGATGGTCTGTACGTCTGGTCCGTGGTGGGAGGGGATCGAGATCGGGTCCGGGAGGATGTCGTTGATCGGGCCGCGGGAGTCCTGCGTCGGGTCGCCGCCGCGGCGAACCAGGGTCGCGCGGACCGTCTCGACGCCGTACGCCTCCGACAGCGGCGCGACCAGCCGGGAGAGCCCCGTGGTGTTACACGAGACCACCCGGACGGTGTCGGCGCCGCGGGCGTCGTCGTAGTTCGCTCGGGCGTTGAAACTCGTCTCGGCGACGGTGGCGTCCTCCCCACCCTGGAAGGTCGCGGGGGTGTCGTAGGAGGCGTACATCGTCTTGTTCTCCGCGCCGATACCCGAGGGCGTACAGTCGACCATCACGTCGGCGTCGGCGACGAGTTCGTCCACGGCGCCGGCGGTTTCGATCCCGGCCTCCGCGAACAGCGGCGCGCGCTCGGGGATCGCGGCGTACATCGGGTAGCCGAGGTCGACCGCAGTGTGGGCCTCGAAGTTGGGTTGGGTCTTCGCGACGCCGGCGACCTCCATGTCCGGCTGGGCCGCGACGGCGTCGGCGACCCGCTTGCCGATCGTTCCGTACCCGTTGACGCCCACTCGTATCATTACCGTACGGTGGGCGGGGGACACGCATAGTTATTTCGAAGCCTATTTGCCGGAAATTAACTCCGCGGCGAGTAACGCGGGCGATTGTTTCGGAGCCGAGTACCGGGGGGAGCGTGGTCGACGAGTCCGCTCGACCGTCCCGATGGAAACGTCTAATTCCGCGGAGGGCCCAGGTCGTGGTATGTCGACTGATGGACTCGGAACCGCCGCGACGACGGCGGTCGAGCAGTGTCTGGCACTCGGCGCCGACGAGTCGTGCATCGTGATCACCGACGACAAACGGCGGCCGATCGGCGAGGCGCTGTACAACGCCGCCACGGCCGTGGCTGATGACACCGTTGTCCTCCAGTATCCGCCGGGCGACCAGCACGGCGAGGAGCCGCCGGGGGCGGTGGCTGCCGCGATGGCCGACGCCGACGCGTTCCTCGCGCCGACGACAAAGAGCCTCAGTCACACCCGGGCCCGCGGCGACGCCTGCGACGCGGGTGCCCGCGGCGCCACACTCCCCGGGATCACCGAGGAGGTGTTCGTGACGGGGCTCGACGCCGACTACGACGCCATCGCCGCCCACTGTGCGGACGTACTCGACCAGGTCGCCGACGCCGACGAGATCCGGGTCACCACCCCGGCGGGCACCGATATCGTCGTCGAGCCCGGTACTCGGCCGTGGCACGACGACACGGGGATCGTCCGCGACGACGGCGACTTCTCGAACCTCCCCGCGGGGGAGGTGTTCGTGGCGCCCGAGACCGCGAACGGCACCTACGTCGTCGACGGCACGATGCGCCCCCACGGGCTGCTCGACGACGGGCAGCAACTCCGGTTCGAGGTCGAGAACGGCTACGTGACGGAGATCTCCGACGACGAGATCCGCGGCCAGGTCGAGGCCGCCGCCGACGAGGTCGGCCGCGACGCCTACACCCTCGCGGAGCTGGGGATCGGAACGAACGTGGGAGTGACCGACCTCGTGGGATCGGTGCTGCTCGACGAGAAGGCCGCCGGAACGGTCCACATCGCCATCGGCGACAACGCCGGGATCGGCGGCGACACCGACGCGCCGCTGCATCTCGACGGGATCGTGCGGGAGCCGACAGTGTACGCAGATGGGGAGGTCGTCGACCTCCCGGAAGTCGAGCGGTAGCGCCGCGAGCAGGCGAGGCAGTGGAACTTCCTCGATAGCGAACGGCGGAGCCGCGAGCAGGCGAGGTCGTCGACCGCCCGACAGTCGGACGGGAGCACCAGAAGACCGCGGGGACGTAGCCGCTCTCGACCGACCCGGTCACTCCGCCTCGATCGAATACCCCCGGATCCCGTTCCCGCCGAGGATCAGTACGTCGTCGGAAACCGCGATATCGGAGCCGTTCACCGGCTTTGTCGACCGGTGTAACCGCGTTCCGTCGGCACGGTCGTACGCTGTGACTCCCGTCTCCTCGTCGGCGACCCACACGCGGAGCCCTGACGTATCGATCGCGCCGACGGAGCCGTCGATTCGGATATTCCACACCGATTCGCCGGTCGAGCGGTCGAACGCGTACACGCGTCCGGCCTCCGTCCCGACCGTGACCAGGGAGTTGTCGACCACCGGGCCGGCCGTGGCGGTTCCGTCGAACGTCTCCGACCACTCGCGGCCGTTCGTTCCGAGCGGATACGCATTGAGGCTGGATCCGTCTTCGGGGCCGCTCCGCTGGACGCTAAAGAGTGTATCCCCGTGTATCTGCCCGCGGCTCGCTGCGAACGACCGACTCACAGGCCACGACTCCTCGACGCGAGCCAGCGAGCCGGTGTCGGGGTCGAGAACCCGAACCCCTTGGTACCCCAGCCCCACGTACACCGCTCCCGCGTATTCGCCGACGTACGTGACGAACCCGGCCGGCAGGGTCGGCGTTTCGGTTCGCCACTGTTCTTCGCCACTCTCGGCGTCGAGTCCGACAACGAGCGGTTCCTGCTCACGTCTCGCTCCGTAACTGCTCGCGGCGACGACGACGGTCCCGTCAACGGTTGTGGCCCCCGCCGCAGTGTTGTGTTTCCCGTCCGCGGGAGCACCGAACGCCCACAGCTTCTCGCCGGTCGCCTCGTCGAAGGTGTGGAAGTGGCTCCCGAGCGTGTCGCTATCCTCGGGATCCGGCCGATAGCCGAAGGTGACGTACTGTTCGTCGACCGCGAACGCGTCCGCCCCAAGGTTGGACTCGAACCCGTCGTACGTCGTCTCCTGTTCCCATTTGACGCCGCTGCCGTGACTCGCCCTCCCCGCCCCATTGAAGTCGTTGAAGTAGATCGAGCCGCCCGCCGTCCAGGCGAAGTCAACGCCCGGATCCCCGACCCAGTTTTCCGTCAGCGTCACCGCACCCGCCGACCCCTCGCCCGCCGTCGTCCCCGTCGACTGGCGCTCCGTTGTTGTCGCCGTCTCGGGGGCCGATGTCGTCTCGTTGCCCTCGTCCGTGAGTCGCAGACACCCACTCGTTCCCCCGAGTCCGACTCCGGCCCCGACTGTCGCCAGCAACTGGCGGCGGTTCATACAGGAGCACGTCAGGTGCGTATAATAAAAACTCCCACACGGCGTGATCAGTATTTAAGAAGGGACGCGCCAAGACGGGGACAGATGACGAGAGAACCAACCTGGTCCCGCCGGAGCCTACTGCGCGGGAGTGCTGGCGTCGGAGTTGTCGCGACCGCGGGGTGTCTCCGACTCACCGACGGGTCGACGGGGACACCGACGGACGGACAGGGCGGCACGGAGGCGGGCGGACAGGCCGGGTCGGCGACGACTGGTTCGACAGAAGCGGCGCCGACGGACGCCCCCGGCGGATCCACGACAGCCGGATCCGCCTCCGAGATCGAACTCGTCCCGGCCTGGTCGGGGTCGAGCAGCGCGGTGGCGGCCGCCGCCGGCAATTTCTTTTTCCGGCCGTCGTTCACCCGCCTCAGGCGAGTCCGCCCCGACGGAACGGCCGTCTTCGAGGCCGAGGTTGCGGACGGGTACCTCCTCTCGATCAGGACGTTCCGGAACGGCTTGTACGCCGACGACACGGGCGTGTACGTCGGTTCGAGGGCCCGAGACGAGGTCGATACCGGTGGGAGAGTGTACGCACTCGATCCCGAGACCGGCGAGGAACGCTGGATGCACGAGGAGCCGGGGGACGGACTGCACAACGAGACCTTGGCGGTGACGGTGACCGACGGGACCGTGATCTTCGCGAGTCAGAGCAGCGGCAGCGGCGACGAACAGGAGCCGATCGTCCGCGGCGTCGACACCGAGAGCGGCGAGGAGCGGTGGCGGATCCAGTTCTCGGAGGGGTTCATCAACGGGATCGTCGCCCGCGGTGACCGACTGTTCGTCCAGCAGACGTTCGGGCTGTCGATATACCGGCTCTCGACGCGGGAACTGCTCGAAGAACGACGATTGACGGCGGGGTTCAGCCAGTTCGCCGCCGCCGACGGGACGCTCTTCGTTCCCGGCGAGACGGTTCGCGCGTTGACGCTCCCCGCCGGCGACGAGCGCTGGTCGGTCTCCACGGGTCGGTCGGTGAACACGGGCGTCGGCGTCGGCGAAACCGGCGTGTTCGTCGGCACGGAGAGCGGATTCGTGCTGGGGTACGGTCGGGAGACCGGCGACGCGTTGTGGGAGAGCCGCGTCGACGGCGTCGTCGAACACCCGCCGGTCGTCGCGGACGGCGTCGTCTGGATCGCGAGCGAGCGCGGCGACCTCTCGGCGTTCGCCGAGGCGACCGGCGAACTGCTCTACGAGGAGGAGATCGCCCCGGGGTTCGAGTTCACGGTCCTGGATGGGATCCTCAACGACGACGAGCGCGACACCGCCTACGAGATCCGCCGAGGCTGAGCAGAGCATCCGCCGAGGCTGAGCAGAGCATCCGCCGAGGCTGAGCAGAGCATCCGCCGCCGATAGCGTCGGATCATCGGCGCACGCCAGCGCCTACCACGCCGACGAGCGGAAGAGCGGACTTTTACCGCGTGACAGGCTACGAGAACGTATGAGTACGCCACAGGACCGCCTCGCGGTCGACTGTCCGTCCTGTTCGTCCGCCGAACCGACCGTCCACGAGGTACTGAAGCAGGGGAGCGGCCGCAACACCGTCCGGTGTACCGAGTGCGGCCACGTCCACAAGGTCCGGATCGAATCCGAATCCCGGATCGAGCGCGACGTCGTGGTCTCCCAGGACGACGAATCGTTCTCCACCCGCACGGAGATACCGCCCGCCGAGACCCTCTCGGTCGGCGACGACTTCATCGTCGACAGCGCGGAGGCGCTTGTCCAGGTCCGGGTCACGGGACTGGAACTCGGCCCCGAAGAGCGCGCCGAAGACGCCCGCGCCGAGGACGTTTCGACCATTTGGACCCGCGAGATTGACAACGTCACCGTGAAGACGACGCTCAACCCCAAGGAGGGCACCGGCGACCGGGAGTCCACGCGGAGCTTCGACCTCCAGGTCCCGGGCGACTACGAGTTCGCGGTCGGCGAGGCCGAGTCGTTCGGCGACGAGGAGTTCGCGGTGAAGGCGATCCAGGTGCGCGACGACGCGCCCGAGTACCGCCACGGGAAGCTGGACCACGAGGGGGACATGGTCTACGCGCGGGACATCAAACGGCTCTACGGCACCGACAGGACGACCTCAGCGTGGTCGGCCTGGTAGGCCGTCCGCGGCGTCGAGCTTCTGTTCGACAGCTGAAAGATTCGATTCGGTGGCGGACGAAGCCCAACTCGTGAGCGACGGCCGTGCGGCGGAACGCGACGCGCTCGTCGAGCGGCTCCGGGAGCGGGGCCACCTCAGTAGCGACCGCGCCGCCGACGCGCTGGGAGCCGTCCCGCGCCACGAGTTCCTGCCCAGCGGGGTTCGCGGCCGGGCGTACGACGACCGGCCGCTCTCGATCGGGAACGGCCAGACCGTGAGCGCGCCGCATATGGTGGGAGTGATGTGCGACCTCCTCCCGGCCGACGCCGCCGACGTCCTGGAGGTCGGCACCGGGTGTGGCTACCACGCGGCGGTGACCGCAGAATGCGTCGCGGGACACGTCTACTCCGTCGAGTACGACGCCGACCTCGCGGCGACGGCCCGCGACACCTTCGCGCGGGTGGGCTACGACGACCGGATCTCCGTCCGGATCGGCGACGGCCGGGAGGGGTGGGCCGAACACGCCCCCTTCGACTGTGTCTACTCCACCTGCGCCGTTCCCGGAGTTCCGGATGCCCTCCGAGAGCAACTGCGCGAGGGGGGCCGCGTGATCGCGCCCGTCGGAACCGCCCACCAGACGCTCGTCACGCTCGACAAGCGCGAGGCAGGGTCGTTCGAGCGGAGCGAGCACGGCGGCGTGCGGTTCGTGCGGATCCGGGGGTGATACTGTCGGCTATAGTCGCGTGACGTATTTCGACACCCCGGGGTGTCGAAAATCTTCACGTAGTTATAGCCGACAGTATGAGACCACGCGGGGGTTCGTCGACCCCGAGCCCCGGACACAGTCCCACGGCCGGAGCGTGCAGTTGATTAGGCCGCACTCCTGAATCCGGGTATGGATCCCGGGGACCTGCGCGACGAGATGGTCGACGGACTTGAGGCGCGCCTCTCGATCGACGCTGCGGTCTCGCTCGCCATGCGGACGGTCCCGCGCAGAACGTTCGTCGACGACGCGCCCTACCGCGGCCAGGGCGAAGACGTTGCGGGCACCACGGTGCTTGCCCCCGGGACCGTGGCGCGGCTCTTGACCGCGCTCGACGTCACCCCGCGAGCGGCAGGGACACCGGACGCCGGCGCGGCCGACACCGACCCCACCGGCGACGTGCTCGTCGTCGGCGCGGGCGTGGGCTACACCGCCGCACTCCTGGCCGAACTGGTTGGCGAGGCCCGCGTCCACGCGGTCGACATCGACCGGCAGCTGGTCTACATCGCGCGGTCGAACCTCGACTCCGCGGGGTACCCCGGTGTGCTCGTCGACGCCCGCGACGGCGCCGACGGCCTCCCGGAGTACGCGCCGTTCGATCGCGTCTTGGTCGAGGCCGCCGCAGTCGCCCCGCCCGAGCGCCTGATCGACCAGCTCGCTCCCGACGGCCGGCTCGTGCTCCCGCTGGGTGGGCCCGACCAGAGCCTGGGTGTCGTTGACGCCGCGGGCGAGGTCCGCGAGCGCGCCGGTCCGGTCGCGTTCGACCCGCTGCTCGTCGACGGCGAGCAGGGCAGCGCGCCCGTGCGGAACCGGACCGTCCGGGAGGACAGAGAGCGCAGCGAGACCCAGGGCTACTTCGCCGAAACCGGGTGGGAACAGGGGTGGATCGACTGGGACGACCAGCGGAACCATACTCGGCGGCGGGGCCGCCGCTGACCCGGCCGTCGGTCAGGATTTCAACCCGCTGCCGGTGAGCGGCACCACCACGTCGGCGCCGGGCGAGAGCGTCCCCCGCTCGCGGTAGACGTCGAGTGCAGCCGGCGCGGCCGCGCAGGTCGGCTCGGTGTAGAACCCCCGCCGGTGGAGCGCGTCGAGCGCCTCGGCGACCGCCGACTCCGACAGCGCGATCGCGTCGCCGTCGGTCGCGTCGATCGCGTTGAGGATCTGTGTCTTCCGCACGGGTTCGCGGATCTGGATCCCGTCGGCGGCGTCGTTGTCCCCGGCTGCCGCGTCCTGACCGTAGATGTCGGCGACGATCGGAGCGTAGCCCGCGGCCTGCGCGCCCAACAGCCGGGGGACCTCGTCGATCCACCCGAGCGCTTCGAGCGCGCGGAACCCGCGGTACGCGCCCAAAAAGAGCGTGCCGTGGCCCACCGGGAGCACGACCGCGTCGGGCGCAGTCCACCCTCGCTGGGCGCAGACCTCGTAGGCGAACGTCGCGGTGCCGGCGAAGAAGGCGGGGTTCCACGCATGAGAGGCGTACCACGCGTCGCCCGACTCAACGGCGTCGACACAGGCACGGGTAACGGCCTCTCGGCTCCCCTCGATCGGGACCGCGGTCGCGCCCGCTCGCTCGATCGCCCGGCGCTTGGCGGGTTTGACCGACGCCGGCACGTAGATGTCGGCGTCGATGCCGGCCCGGGCCGCGTAGGTCGCGATCGCGGCGCCCGCGTTCCCGGAGGAGTCTTCGACCACGCGGTCGACGCCCAGCGCCGCCGCGACCGACAGGGTCGCCGTCGCGCCGCGGTCCTTGAACGACCCCGTCGGCGAGACGTATTCGAGTTTGAACTCCGCGTCCCACGCGGGGGCGTCGACAAGCGGGGTGAGCCCCTCGCCCAGTGAGACGCGTTGGGTGACGGGGAGAAACGCCTCGAACGACCACAGCCCTGCCGCGGTGTCGGTCCACGATTCGGGCGGGTCGGCGTCGACGTCGGCACCGAACGCGGTGTCGCCGTCCCACGGGTTCGTCGCGAACTCAAGCGGGGCGCCACAGGCACACTGCCACTGCCACGACTCGCGGTCGTACGTGCGGTCGCAGACAGAACACGCGAGGTCAAGCGGGTGGGTCCCGGACATCGGTCTCAGTAGGTGTCGATGTTGGTGCCGACAGAGCAGACGTACTCGCCGGTCGCGACCTGCGGCAGCCGGCGGGTGCGCCAGAAGACGCCGTCGTTGTTCGCGGTCACGCGGGCTTTGGTCTCCCCGAAGACGCTCGTGACCTCGAACAGCAGGTCGCCCGCCGAGACCCGGTCGCCGAGCGCGGCCCGGAACCGGACCAATCCTCCAGCGGGGGAGCCGAACTGGTCGAACCCCTTCGCGCGGGTCTGTCTGCTCACCGTCGCGTCGTCAGCCAGGAAGCCGTACTCCCGGAGCACGTTGAACACGCCCTCGACACCGAGGTCAATGCTCTCTTGATCCCACCCGACGCACCCGCCGAGTTCGGGGTCGATCGTCGGGACGCCCTCATCCGGGGCGGCACGGGCGAGTTGGCCGCCGGGGCCTTTCTGGTCGAGGACGTATCCGCACCCGAACGCCTTCGCCAGCGCCAGACACTCGTCGTGGAGCCGGTGGCGGCGACCGCACCGAACTCGGACCTCGTCGATCATGCGCGACGTGGAGCCTTGGTGGAGGTCCAACGCGAGGTCGGCGCGGGTCGCGGCGTCGAACGTCGCGGCCGCGATCCGCTCGGAGGAGGTGCCGTTGTCGTCGCCGGGGTACGCGCGGTTCATCTTGGTGTCGTCGATCGGGTTCCGGTGCTCGGCGGTCTGGAACGCGTGGTAGTTGACGATCCCGACCACCAGGATCGTCCCCGAGAGAGCCGCGGGATCGAGCCGGGGCACCACCCGGTTGATCACACCGACTCCGTTGAGTTCGTCGCCGTCCGACGCCGCCTGGAGGTAGAGGGTTCGTCCGTCGGACGCGCCGTTGATGACCGCGCAGGGGAGCCCCACTGCCGTCCCGTCGCGGGTCTCGCCCACCGCGAGACGGCCCGTGTCGACCTCGCCGGGGGGTGCACTCGCTGTGCCGAGCGTCGTCATTACCCGATTCTCGAAGCCTTCAACCTTTAGGGGTTCGGTCTCGGGGTGAGACTGTCCGGATACGGGTGTCGTCCGCGCGGGTGGCGGTGGAACGAACTCGAAAGGCCCCCGGCTGTGGATCCTCGGTCGGCCATCGCGTACCCAACTGCCGCCGGTCAGCGTCGAAGCTTCCGGGTGCCGCGGCCGCGGACCGGTGAGGATTTGTCGCCGCCGCCCGAACGCCGGACGTGAGCGACGAGGTACCCGAACGGCCCCCGGGATCGGGGCTGGTCCAAGCGCTTCGCGTCCCGCGCAACGGCGCCGTTGGTGTCGCGGTCGGCGTCGCCATCGCGGTTTCCGCCTACCTGGCGCGCGTCTTCGAGTTGCTCGGCCCGTTCGCGGGGACGCGAGAGTACCCCGGAGTCGGACCCGAAGGGTGGTTCCTGATCCTGGCGTTCGTGCTCGCGACGTCGACGGCGCTTCTGGTGACGTCGGTTTTGACCGTCATCGAGGCGGCCCGGCTGGCGCGGCGGCTCTGACACGCCCGAACGGGACCGCCGTCGATCACGCCTCGAACCGCTGTTCGTCGCCGACGAGTTCGCCCAGTCGCTCGGCGCCAGCGCGGGTCCCCTTTGCGATGATGATGTCGCCGCCGCGGAGTTCGGTGGTTGACCCCGGCTGGACGACCCACTCGGCGTCGCCGCGGCGGACCGCAATCACGCGCATCCCAGTTTGGGTCTTCACCGCCTCGTCACCGAGTGTCGTGCCCGCGAGCGCGGTGCCGTCCGCGACCGACAGCCGGACGATCACCTCGTCGGATTCCTCGATTGCGGCCGCGACAACGGGGTGGGCGTCGATCCCGCGAAGCACCCCCTCGCTGATCTCCAAGGCGGCGTCAGAGATGACCTCTGTCGCCGACGCGAGGTGGACGAGTCCCCGGAGTCGGACCGGGTCCTCGACCCGGCCTGCCGCCCGCAGCGTCCACGCCTCGAACCGGGATTTCAGCGCGTCGACCTCCGCTTCTAGCTCCCGGACCTCCTCGGCGACGCCCTCGCTATCGAACAGCACCGACCCGTACGCCAGGTCGACAGCGAGTTCGCTCATGTCTTTCATGAGGATAATCGAGTCGACCGCACGTCCGAGGTCGTCGATCGGCGGGTCGACGGGGACCGGCGGGTCGTAGGGGCCACCGGTCGCTGCCGGGTACACCGACTCGATCCCGCCGCTCGGACCCCGGAGTAGTAGCGAATCTCCCGCCTGGAGTGCGTCGTCGGCGCCGGGGCTAAGCACCCACCGGCGCTTGCCCGTGGCCGACGCCCGGCGGATCGCGATCACCCGAGCGCCGGCTTCGGTCTCCATATTTATCTCCCGGAGGGTCCGACCGACGTACTCGGAGTCGGGCGCGACGGTCGCGCGGACCAGCGCCTCCGCGGCCTCGGGGATGGCGGTCCGGAGCGCGTCCGGGGTCCCGATGTCGTCGAGGACGATCTTGGCGATGTCGCCGGCGGCGTTAGAGATCTTCTCGGCGGCGCCCATCACGCCCAGAACGGGCGCGAGCTGTTCGGCGTCCTCGGTGCTCCGGGCCGCCATGAGCAGGCTCATCCGGCCTTGAAGCTGGAGGAGATCGACTCGGTCTTCGAGGGCAAGCACTTCCCGGGCGATCTCGTTGCTCCCGCTGAGGACGGCGGAGTACGAGAGGTCAATCAAAAGCTCCGCGGTGTCTTTCATCTCCGCGAGCACCTCCTTGACACTGACCGGTTCGTACGCCGCGTCCCCTGGGACCATACGCCGGTGTTCGCGGCCGATACGCATAATCCTTCGCGGGCGTGAGCACCGACACCCGGAAACGGTAACGCTTTTTTCACGCGGCCGGAAAGCCGATAGGTATGTCAGACGACGTCCAACGCGGGCTGGAAGGCGTCCTCGTCGCCGAATCGGATCTGAGTTACATCGACGGCGACGCCGGGAAGCTGGGGTACCTGGGGTACTCCATCGAGGATCTGGCCCGCGAGGCGTCCTACGAGGAGGTCGTCTACCTACTGTGGCACGGGAGACTCCCCGACGCCCAGGAACTCGACGACTTCTCGACGTGGATGGCCGGCGCCAGGCCGCTCGACGACGAGGTGGTGACCGAGATCCGGCAGTTGGCGGCGGCCGATGAGGTCCCGATGGCGGCGCTGCGCACCATCGTCTCGGCGCTGTCGGCGTACGACGACGACGCCACTCACGACGACGTGACCGACCTCGACGCCAACCTCCGGAAGGCCTGCCGGATCACCGCCAAGATCCCCACCGCCCTCGCGGCCTTCGAGCGGTTCCGGAACGGCAAGGAGGCGGTCGACCCCCGCGAGGACCTCAACCACGCCGCCAACTTCCTGTACATGCTCAACGGCGAGGTGCCCGACGAGGTGCTGGCGGAGACGTTCGATATGGCCTTGGTGCTCCACGCTGACCACGGGTTGAACGCGTCGACGTTCTCCGCGATGGTGACCGCCTCGACGCTGTCGGACCTCCACAGCGCCGTCACCGCCGCGATCGGGACGCTGGCGGGGTCGCTCCACGGCGGCGCGAACGCCAACGTCATGCGGATGCTGAAGGAGGTCGACGAGAGCGACGCCGACCCCCGAACGTGGGTCGAGACGGCCTTGGCGGATGGGCGCCGCGTCCCGGGGTTCGGCCACCGCGTCTACGACGTGAAGGACCCGCGAGCGGAGATCCTCGGCGCGAAATCCAAGGAACTCGCCGAGGCTGCGGGCGAGTCAAAGTGGTACGACTACTCCACCACAATCGAGGCGTACATCGCCGATCATAAAGCGCTCGCGCCCAACGTCGACTTCTACTCCGCATCGACATACTACCAGATGGGGATTCCGATCGACGCGTACACCCCGATCTTCGCGATGTCCCGGGTCGCAGGCTGGATCGCCCACGTTCTCGAGCAGTACGAGGACAACCGGCTGATCCGGCCTCGGGCGCGGTACGTCGGCGAAGCGGACCTTCCGTTCCCGGCGGTCGGCGAGCGGTAACCCCCGTCGGGCGTCGCTGCGCTCCCGGCAGTCGTCTTCGATCGACAGGCTCCCGGAGCACCCCCGCCGCCACACCCTCCGGAGTCGGCCGAAATCCATTCGTCCGCACTGACCGACGACGACGTCTTGGGGCCGGTGCCCTCCGACGCTCCGCAGTCGGAGTCGGATGGAGGTTCGCGGCGTGACGTGCGGCGGACAACCGTCAGACGATGGCGCCGAGGGCGTTGCAGTACTGCGGTTTTTACTTTCACTCCGCGTGGCGGATGTTTATGTTCCTCCCCGGCAAACGCACAAGTGCACGTCACACGCGTGCATTCCCCCTTTGGATCGAGTACCCGTGACAGTTGAGCAGCATCGCCGGCCTGCCAGGCCGACAGAATTAGCACCGGTGGCGGGGAATCCGGGCGTATGATATCGCTCTCCGATGTCGAAGCGGCGCGCGACCGGATCGACGACGTGGTCCGTCGGACGCCGCTGGAGTACTCCGGTGCGTTCTCGGATATCACCGGCGCCGACGTCCGACTGAAACTGGAGAACTTCCAGCGCACCGGCGCGTTCAAACTTCGTGGGGCGACAAACCGGATCGCGACGCTCTCGGCGGCGGAACGCGAGGCGGGGGTCGTCACCGCGAGCGCGGGCAACCACGCCCAAGGGGTCGCGCTGGCGGCCACCCGGTCGGGCGTGGACGCGACGATCGTGATGCCGGAACACGCCCCCATCTCGAAGGTGAAAGCCACAGAACGCTACGGCGGGCGGGCGGTACTCCACGGCGCAGACTACGACGAGGCGCAGGCGAAGGCCCACGAGATCGAGCGCGAGGAGAACCGCACCTACGTTCACGCGTTCGACGACGACGCGGTGATGGCCGGGCAGGGCACGCTCGGGCTAGAGATCGTCGACGAGTGTCCCGAAGTCGATGCTGTGGTCGTCCCGGTCGGCGGCGGTGGGCTGATTTCGGGGGTCGCAACCGCGGTCACGGCCGAGACCGACGCGCGAGTGATCGGCGTTCAAGCCGAGGGTGCGGCGTCGCTACCGGAGTCGTTGCGCTCCGGGGAGATCCACGAGCGCGACGCCGTCAACACCATCGCCGACGGGATCGCGACCCGGAAGGTCGGCGATCGGCCCTTCGCGGTGATCGAAACCCGCGTTGACGAGGTGGTGACCGTCTCCGACGAGGAGATCGCGGTGGCCATGACCTACCTGCTGGAGCGCTCGAAGACCCTCGTCGAAGGCGCGGGCGCGGCGCCGATGGCAGCACTGCTGTTCGAGGCGTTCGACTACGACGCGGGCGAGACGATTGTCCCCGCGCTCTGCGGCGGCAACATCGACACCAACCAGCTAACCACAGTACTCGTCCGGGGGTTGGTCGAGACCGGCCGGTATCTGAAGATCCGGACCGTACTCAGGGACCGTCCCGGGGCGTTGGAGAAGTTGGTCGAGATCATCGCCGCGGCGCGGGCGAACATCTACGCGGTCCAGCACGATCGGACCTCACGCGACGTCGCCGTGAACGAGGCCGACATCGAGATCGACATCGAAACCCGCGGCCACGACCACATCGACGCGGTGCTCGACGCGCTGGAGCGTGCGGGCTACCAGGTGGAGGTGTTGGCCTGATGGGGTTGCGGTCGGCGGCGGTGTGGGGGGTCATCAGCGTGCTGTCGTTTCTGGTGCTACTGCAGGGGTTCCGGCTGTTCGTGGGTCCGATCGGCATCGGGCTCGTCCCGACCGTCGGCATCGCGTTCGCGCTCGGCGGGTTCGTGACGGTGTTGTCGTTCGTGCTCGAACCCCGGCTGACGGCGAAAGGAAGGTCTTAAGCGACTCAGTCGAGTAGCTGGAACCGAGCCGGGATGGCCGAGTGGTAAGGCGCACGCCTGGAAAGCGTGTTCCCTCTGGGATCCGGGGTTCAAATCCCCGTCCCGGCGCTCGTCTCTGCGAACGAACTGAGCAGTGACGACCCTACGGGATTTGCATCACGCGAGACGAACGGAGCGAACGACGCGGCGGATGTTCGCCGGAGAGCGAGCCGGGCAGCAACCCGGGTTCGATACCGACCTCGTCACGCCCGATCCAGGGACAACAAATGATTTTTTATCATCTACTCCCTCCAGACGGACGATGAGCGGGACACACATCTTGGAAGTCGGCGACACCGCCCCGGGGTTCGAGTTACGCGGGACACACGATGATGACTCCGATACCTACCGCCTCAGCGACTACACCGACGCCGGCCAGTGGGTGTTCCTGATGTTCTACACGCTCGATTTCAACCCGATCTGTACCGCGGGTATGTGTGCGGTCCGGGACGCGGAGTTTTTCGACCTCTACGAGGACCTCGTGCCGCTCGGAGTCTCCGGTGACGGGGTCCACTCCCACAAACAGTTCGCGACGCAGTACAGCATTAACTACCCGCTGTTGTCCGATACTGGCAAAGATGTCGCCGAGCAGTACGGCGTGGTCCGCGAGGAGTACGAGGGAATGCGCCGGGTCCACCAGCGGGCCGTGTTCGTCGTCGACGACACGCAAACCGTCCGATTCGCAACCGTGGTCGACGCCGATTCCGCTGGAGATATCGACCTCGGTCCGATCAACGACACACTGCAGGACCTTCTGGGGTGAACCGGTACACAGGTGTCCGGCTCGGGCGCTCGAGGTCACCAGTTCCGTAGTGCCCCCGAGACGCCGGAACGTTCATTATCGTGGGTTGTGTTGTCACGGGTGACAATGCCAGACACGAAAAACGGCCGCGAACGGAAGGGGCGGAACAAGCGGACACAGCGCCGAGAGGAACTCTACGAGGCTGAAGTCGACGCGCTGGACGATGACGAAGACCTCCCGCCGTTCGAGCCCACCCGGGATCGACCCTTCCTCGCGGACGAACTCCCCGACGCCGAGTGACCGCACTCCGGCGTCGACGCAGTTGGACTGAGATTCATCCAACCGGACAGCCGCCGCTGTGAAATCGTTGACGCTCGGGTTGTGGCCGCGGCTCTGATCGGTCCGGACTGTCAGCTTCACCCCGCACAAAGCCCCGGGTGTTCCCCCTGCATTTTATAAATAGCCGTCGGCACCGCGTGATTCGACGTCGTTTCTTGCTACCACTTCTCACACCGATCCCGGCGAAAACAGGAGACGTGGCCGAAATGCGCGGGTGTCTCACACACTCCCGAGCGTGGTCGACGCCGCTTCGCAGCAAAGGATTTATATAGAATCACAAACAATCATCGGTCGACTATGTCTCAGCGAATGCAACAGGGTCAGCCGATGATCATTATGGGCGACGACGCCCAGCGGGTGAAGGATCGCGACGCGCAGGAGTACAACATTCAGGCGGCTCGGGCCGTCGCGGAGTCCGTCCGCTCGACACTCGGACCAAAAGGGATGGACAAGATGCTCGTTGACTCGATGGGTGACGTTACCATCACAAACGACGGGGTCACCATCCTGACCGAGATGGACATCGACAACCCTACCGCGGAGATGATCGTTGAAGTCGCCGAGACCCAAGAGGACGAGGCCGGCGACGGGACGACGACCGCGGTCGCCATCGCGGGCGAGCTCCTGAAAAACGCCGAGGAACTCCTCAATCAGGAGATCCACCCCACCGCGGTCATCAACGGCTTCCACCTCGCGAGCCAGGAAGCCCGGTCTGCGGTCGACGAGGTTTCGGAGTCGGTCACGCCCGATGACACCGAGCTGCTGCAGAAGGTCGCCGAGACCTCTATGACAGGCAAGAGCTCCGAGCTCGACAAGGAGCTGCTTGCGCGGCTCGTGGTCGAGACTGTAGAGGCTGTCACGGTCGAGGCCGACGACGGCTCCTACGTTGTCGACCTCCAGAACGCCAACATCGAGACCCAGACCGGCCGCGGTACCGGCGAATCCGAGCTGCTTCACGGCGCGGTCGTCGACAAGGACCCCGTCCACGACAACATGCCCTCGGAGTTCGAGCACGCCGACATCCTGCTGCTCGACGAGGCCATCGAAATCGAGGAGACCGACGTCGACACGACGGTCAACGTCGACTCTCCCGGCCAGCTCCAGCAGTTCCTCGATCAAGAGGAAAAAGAACTCCGCGAGAAGGTCCAGCACATCGTCGACTCCGGCGCTGACGTCGTCTTCTGCCAGAAGGGCATCGACGATATGGCTCAGCATTACCTCGCGAAGGAGGGCGTCCTCGCGGTCCGCCGGACGAAAAAGTCCGACATCGGCTTCCTCCGCGACGTGGTCGGCGGCGCGGTTGTCTCCGACGTCACGAGCGTCACCGAGGCCGACCTCGGCCACGGCTCGGTTCAACGCGACGGCGACGACGAGCTGTTCTACGTTGAAGGCCACGGCGACGAGGCACACGGCGTGACGCTGCTGTTGCGCGGTGCCACCGACCACGTCGTCGACGAGATCGAGCGCGGCGTTGAGGACGCCCTCGACGTTGTCTCGACCACCGTCTCCGACGGCCGGGTTGTTTCCGGCGGCGGCGCCATCGAGGTTGAGGTCGCCCGGAAGCTCCGGAGCTACGCCAGCACCGTCAGCGGCCGCGAGCAGCTCGCAATCGAGGCGTTCGCCGACGCGGTCGAACTCGTTCCCCGCGTTCTCGCCGGCAACGCCGGTCTTGACTCCATCGACACGCTTGTGAACATCCGCGAAGCCCACGAGGACGGTGACGTCCACGCCGGGCTGAACGTGTTCTCCGGCGACGTTGAGGACACCTTCGACGCCGGCGTGGTCGAACCCGCCCACTCGAAGGAGCAGGCGCTGTCGTCGGCCACCGAGGCTGCGAACCTCGTGCTCAAGATCGACGACATCATCGCCGCCGACGAGCTGAGCACCAGCGGTGACGGCGACGAGGGCGGCGCGCCCGGCGGCGCCGGTGGGATGGGCGGTATGGGTGGTATGGGCGGCGCTATGTGAAAGCGCTCGGAGACTGCGTTCCGTAGGCCGTCAGGCGTCACCTGACGCAGCCGATCTAAGGCCGGCCACGGCCACGCCCTTTCGTTCCGTCGCGAGGCGGTACCCGACGGCGGGTGGGGTTCACACTCGACACCCTCTGGCACGCGTTCGACGCTCGAGCACCCCGAACAGCGCACCCTCACCTACGAATTAAGTAGTCGACCGCCGACTGTTCCGGTATGGAGACGCTGCTACTGAGCGGTGACGATGTCCGGATGAGCGCGCCGCTGTCCGAGGTCGTCACCGCGGTGGAGGCGTCGTTCGCGGCGTTCGCCCGCGGCGACGCGCAGATGCCCGCGAAGTCCTACATCGACCTGCCGGCGTACAACGGCGACTTCCGGTCGATGCCGGCGTCCCTCTCGACGCCGGAGTGGGACGCTGCGGGGCTCAAGTGGATCAACGTGCACCCCGACAACCCTGAGCGGTTCGACCTCCCAACGGTGGTGGGGACGATGATCTACTCCGACCCCGAGACCGGGTTCCCGCTTGCGATCCTCGATGGAAAGGAACTCACGCGGCTCCGAACCGGGGCGGCGGCGGCGGTCGCAACCGACCACCTCGCGGTCGTTGACGCCGACTCGTTTGGAGTCGTCGGCGCGGGCGTGCAGTCGTACACCCAACTCCGTGCAATCTCGCAGGTCCGCGACATCGACGAAGTCGTGGTCGCCGACCACGACGCAGAGCGGGTCGCGGCGTTCGTCGCGGCCTTCGAAGACGAGTTCGACGCTGCCGGCGGGTCAATCGCGGAGGCGGCGTCGTGCGACGTGGTCTCGACTGTTACGCCCGTTGAGTCCCCGATTGTGCCCCGCGACGCGGTCGGCCCCCGCACCCACATCAACGCGATCGGCGCCGACGCTGCGGGGAAACACGAACTCGACGACGACATTCTGCTGGATTCGAGGCTCGTCATCGACGACTACGAGCAGACCACCCACTCCGGGGAGATCAACGTTCCCTGGAGCCAGGGACTGCTCGACAACGACGACATCTACGGCTCCGTCGGCGAGGTCGTGACCGGGGAGAAACCGGGCCGCACCGACGGGGACGGGATTACCGTCTTCGACTCCACCGGACTCGCGGTCCAAGACGTCGCTGCCGCGCACGTGGCCTACGAACACGCTACGGAGGCGGACGTCGGGTACGCCTTCGATTTCCTCGGGGTGGCGTGACGGGGTCGGTCCGGAGGACGCGTCGGTCCCGCCCGGCGTCGATGCGACGGTGGTTGTGGCGCCGAATAAAAATAAGAAATACTACACAAAGCGAGAACTATAATTTGAAAGTTATTTCTTCGATTTGGTTTCAGGTCTTCTACAGACTGTAAAAGGCTACTAGTGATGAGATGGTATATTATCCTATATATCATCAAAGTCTAGTATTGGCTGAACTAAACCGACCAGCCGCCGTCGACCGGGAGCACCTGCGCGGTTATGAACCGGGCGGCGTCGCTACTCAGGAAGGTGATGGCCGCAGCCACATCGGCCGGGTCGCCGATGTACGGCAGGAGAGTCCGATCCGTTGCGCTGACGAGCCGGCCCTGGTCGCCGAGTTCCGCCGCGGTCTTGCCGGCGAACTCCGACTTCGTCTTCCCGGGTCGGATGATCCCCGGCGCGACCGCGTTGACGCGAACACCGTCGGCGGAGTAATCACCCGCGAGTTGCCGGGTCAGACTGACGAGCGCGCCTTTGGCCGAGGCGTAATCAACGGACTCCTCGTACGGGACCAAAGCGCCGACCGAGGAGACGTTCACGATCCGTCCATCCCCACGTTCTACCATCGCCGGGAGCGCGCGCCGGCACACCTGGTAGGCGCCCTCAACGTGGACCCGGTACATCTCCCGCCAAGCGTCGAGTCCGACGTCGGAGATCGACCCACGGCTTCCGATCCCGGCGTTGTTGACCGCGATCGAGGGCTCGGCGTACTCGCGTGCAACCGCGAACAGTTCGTCGACGCGTTCGGGATCAGAGACGTCTCCGACAACGAGTTCGCCGCGCTCAACAACGTCCCCAAACCTCGGACCGCTGTCGTGCGGTTCGGCGTCAATATCCAACCCAACGACGGTCGCCCCGTGGTCGGAGAACAGACTCGCTGTCGCCCGTCCGATCCCCGCGGCCGCACCGGTCACCACTGCTGTGTGGTCGCTCAGGTCTGTCCGCATACGTCTGACTCCGCACCCCCGAATATAAATACTGAGGTCGAACCACCGACGCCGACGCTGACCTCCGTGCCGCCTACCCCCGGCCTCGTTTTCTCGTAGCCGAAAGACGGTGACAGCCACCGCCGGTGGGTTAGCGGCGAGTATCCGGTCGGTTCTCAGTCGCACTCGGGGTGGTATAACAAGCGTACGAGTGTCATATCATCTGGACGAATCGGGAGGGAACTCCCAGCAATCGGTCGCTGTTCGGGTTCACCACACGTGTTCGTCTCGGATCGGCTTTTTTCTATGCCGAAAGAGGGGCTGCTTGAATGCGAACGGTTAAGCGACAGTGCGTGTTTCGGTCGGAGTAGAAACCGACGAATGCCACGAAACGACGAACCCGGGATCAAGTCGGCCGGTCGATCTTTCGGCATCCTCGAAACCCTCATCGAGGCCGAACGGTGTACGGTCTCGGAGCTGACAGCCCAGACACCCTACACCGTCAGTACCGTCTACGAGCACCTGGCGACGCTCCGGGAGCTCGGGTACGTCCTGAAAGAAGACGACAAGACCTACCGGCCGAGCGCGACGCTCCTCCGGCTGGGAGCCCAGACCAGGCGGGCCAGAGTCCCAGAGCGTCCAGTGCGGTCAACGGTGTCGAACCTGGCGGAACGGACGAAACAGGTGGTGTGGTTCACGGTCGCCGAACGCACGATTGCCGTGAATCTGTACAAGTCCGTGGGCACCGAGGGGATCCAGACGTTCGGCCGCGAGGGCAAGGAGGTCCACCTCCACTGTTCGGCCGCCGGAAAAGCCATGCTGGCGGTGCTCCCGGACGACCGCATTGACGCGGTTGTCGCCGAACGTGGGCTACCCGCCTACACCGACCACACGACCACGGATGCGGAGGCGCTCCGGGCCGAACTCGACACCGTCCGCGAGCGGGGGTTCGCCCGGTGTGACTGCGAAACCGTCGAGAACGTCCGTGCGGTGGGGGCTGCGGTGGCTATCGACGACGACACCGTGGGGGCGATCACCGTTGGGGGACCCCAGAGCAGGCTTCAGGGCGACTACTACGAGTCGGAGCTTCCGCAGTTGGTTGTCGAACACGCGAACGAACTGGAACTCCGGCTCAAATACCAGTGAGCCCGCCCGGTGGGGCCCGATCCGACCGCCACCGCGGGACCCCGTTACCCGCTGATTATATATCCGGGTCCGACGATGACCTCAACACCACACACCCATGACGCAGGATACCGTGCTCGTGACGGGCGCAGCGGGCGGAATCGGGCGGGCAATCGCCGAACGCTTCGACGACGACGACACATACGACACCGTGGCGTGTCTCGACGTCGACAACGCGGTGTTGGACCTGGCGGCCGAACTTGATGCCGGTCTCGGATACGTCGTCGACGTGAGCGATCACGACGCGGTCGCCGACTGCGTTGGCACCATCGAGGCGGACCACACCATCGACTGCGCGGTCAACAACGCCGGGGTCTCGCGGTCGGTCTGGATCGGTGAGCTCGGCCCCGAGGAGTGGGAGCGGGTTCTCGGGGTGAATCTGACCGGGCAGTACAACGTCGCCCACGCTGTGACGCCCGGGATGTACGAGCGCGAGCGGGGGCGAGTGATCAACGTCTCCAGCGGCGCGGGCCTGCGGGGGAGTGTCAGCGGTGGCGTCCACTACTCGGCGTCCAAGGCGGGCGTTCTGGGACTCACCAAGGGGCTCGCAAAGCAGCTAAGCCCCCACGTTGCGGTGAATGCGGTCGTCCCGGGTCGGGTCGAGACTGACATCGGTGACGGCGACGAGGACCTCTGGACCGACCGCGGTCGCGAGCGGATGGACGAGTACGTCCCCCTCGGGCGGAGCGGCCGCCCCGACGAAGTTGCGGGCGTGGTCGCGTTCCTCGCGGGCCCCGACGCGTCGTACGTCACCGGCAGCGTCTACACCGTCGACGGCGGCGCCGGGCTGGGGCTCCGCCGGGAGTTCCTGACGCGCGAACCGGAGTAACGATATCGTTTATATAATCGCGCCCGCAATCTCCGAGCGAATGCTAGACGTCACCGACCGGCAGACGGAACGAACGCTCCGTGAGCGCGTTGACCCCGCCGAGCTCAACCGCCACGTCGACGCCCTTGAAGGGCTAACGCGGGTCTCGGGATCCGCCGACGAGCGGCGGGCCGCGACGTACGTCGTCGACACGCTCCGGGAGTACGGCGTCGACGCGACTTTGCACGAGTACGAGACGCTGGTGAGCGTCCCCGAGAGCGCGTCGGTGACGGTGACGGCGCCGGACCGTCGACCGGTTGACGCCATCACGGTCTCTTTCGGGGCGAGCACCCCTGACTCGGGCGTCAGTGGCCCGGTGGTCACGCGCGACCGGCTCAACGACGCCGACGGCGGTCAAGCGCCGGCCGAGGGGAAGATCCTGCTCGCGGAGGGCCTTCCGCGCCCCACAGTCGTCCAGGAGGCGGCGGCGGCGGGGGCGGAAGCCCTGGTGTGTCAGTCCCCCTCGGAGCACCTGTATCAGGGGATCGTCACCCCGGTTTGGGGGACGCCGAGCCGAGCGACCGCCGACCGGCTTCCGAACCTTCCGGTGGTTGAGGTCACCGCGACCGACGGTGCGTGGCTCCGCGAGCAGGTGGCGGCGGGCCCGGTCGAACTCACGGTCGCAACCGACGTTCGGACCGAGTTGGCGACGCTGCCGTGTCCCGTCGGCCGGATCCACGGCCGGGAGAGCGACCGGTTCCTGTTGATCGGCAACCACATCGACTCGTGGTTCGAGGGAATGACCGACAACGCGACCGCGGTAGCGGCAACGCTTGAGGTGGCTCGGGTGCTGTCGACCCGGGACCGCCCCCTCCGGCGGGGCGTGCGGTTCGGGTTCTGGCCGGCCCACTCCACCGGCCGGTACGCGGGCAGCGCCCGGTACGCCGACGACAACTGGCTCGACCTCCGCGACAACGGGCTGGCGTACCTCCACCTCGACCTGCTCGGGTTGCAGGGGGCGGACACGCTCTGGTACCAGCACATGGCAGAGCTCGGCGACGAACACCTCGACGCGATGGCGGCGGCGACAGATCTCGGCGTCGGCGACGGTGCGGAGAGTTACCTTGGCGGGGATCGTCCCGCCCGGAACTCCGATCAGTCCTTCTGGGGGACCGGGTTGAGCTCGCTTCTCTCGGGCGCCCGACTCCCTCCGGAGACCGACCACGGCGGGCCGATCGGCGGAGGGTGGTGGTGGCACACCTCAGAGGACACCCGCGACAAGGTCGATATCGACGTGTTAGCCGCTGAGACGCGGCTGTATCTCACGCTGGCGGCCCGGATCTGTGAGTCGCCTGTTCCACCACACGACTTCCGGGCGGCGGTTGCGGACGTCCGGGCGGTGCTCGACGAAATCGGGTCGACGGCCGGAGACGCGGTCACATTTGCCGACGAGTACGACTCCTTGGAGGCGCTCCGGACGGCGCTCGACGACGCGACCCGACTCATCGAGGCTCGTGTCGGGGACCAGGCCGTCGCAGCCGACGCGGAGGACCTCCAGGTTCGGCTCTCGAACCTGCTCACACCCGCGCTGTACACCGACGACGAACCGTACGAGCAGGAGCCCGCAGCCCCACACGACCGGCTCCCGTCGCTCCGGGTGGCCGAGGACATCCCGGACCTGACCGGGCGCGAGCGCCGGTTCGCGGAGGCGTCGTTGCGGCGGGGCCGCAACCGGCTGTTGCACGCGCTCGACCGCGCGACACGGGTGGTCGAATCGTTCGTGTCCCGCCACGAGTGAGGCGACTCGGTGCGTCGGTTCCGGCAGCCCTCGCCGGCGTCGACGCTCCGCACTACGCGTTCGGCGCGGCTGATTCGGCGAGGTACTCCGCGACGCCGTGCTGGATGACCTCGATGGGGCCGACGACGCAGTCCCGGCGGAGTTCGGGAAATTCGTCGTCCAGTACCGCCGTGAGCTCCGCCTCCAGGGATCCGACGTCGTCGACCCGACGACCCTGGAGGTACTCCGAGAGCAGGCTCGCCACCGCGGTGCTCACCGCACAGCTCTCGCTTTTGTACTCCACCCCGTCGATCCGGCCGGCGGCGTCGACGGAGACGGCGAACTCCCCGTCGTCGCCGCAGCTCGTCTCGTCGGCGGCGACGACGAACGAATGCGACCCCGGAACGCCGCCGTCGCGCGGGCGCTCGAAGTGGTCGACGATGCGGTCGTGGTAGTTTTCCCGGACGTGTGCGTCCCGTTTCGGCTCCGCGTCCTCGATGGCGTCGAGCAGCCGGTCGATCTCCGCGGTGGTGTTGTAAACGTAGAACGAGGCCCGGACCGACCCCGGCACGTCGAGCACGTCGTGCAGCGGCTGGGTGCAGTGATCCCCGGCGCGGACCGCGATCCCGCGGTCGTTCAGAATCGACGAGAGGTCGTGGCCGTGGACGTCTCCCACGTTGAACGACACGAGCCCCGCCCGGTCGACGCCCGGCGGTGGGCCGTACGTCTCGACGTTCGGGCGGGCTTCGAGCCGTTCGAGGGCGTACTGTGCGAGTTCGTTCTCGTGGGCCTGGATCGTTTCCATCCCGATCTCTTCGAGGTAGTCGACTGCCGCCGCGAGCGCGATCCCCTCGGCGATCGGCGGGGTCCCCGCCTCGAACTTCCACGGCAGTTCGTTCCACGACGACTCCGAGAGGGTAACGTTCTGTATCATCTCCCCGCCGAAGAGAAACGGTGGCAACTCCTCGAGGAGGTGTGCGCTGCCGTACAGCACTCCGATCCCGGTCGGGCCGGCCATCTTGTGGCCGGAGAACGCGAGGAAGTCGGCGTCGAGCGCCGAGACGTCCACCGGGCGGTTGGGAACCGACTGGGCGCCGTCGACGAGCACGGAGGCGTCGTGGTCGTGAGCGAGCGCCGCCAGTTCCGCAACGGGGTTGACCGTCCCCAGCACGTTCGAGACGTGAACGACCGACAGCAGCGCCGTGCTGTCGTCGATGACCGCTCGGGCGTGGTCCATGTCCAAGTGGCCGTTGTCGGTGACACGGATGAACTCGATCCCGGCACCGGTCCGCTCGGCGATCTGTTGCCACGTGACCAGCGAGGCGTGGTGCTCCATCTCGGTTGTGACGATTGTAGCGTCCTCGTCGAGCACGGTCTCTCCCAGTGAGTGTGCGACGATGTTGATCGCCTCCGTGGTGTTCTTGGTGAACACGATCTCCTCGCGACCGGCGGCACCGACGAACGCCGCGACCCGGTCGTGGGCCCGCTCGTACGCCATCGACGCCTCGTGGCTCAGCGTGTGGATCCCGCGGTGAACGTTGGCGTTGTACCGCCGGTAGAACTCGTCGTGTGCCTCTCGCACCTGTGCGGGCGTCTGCGTTGTTGCCGCGTTGTCCAGATAGACCAACGGGTGGCCGTCGACGTCCCGACCCAGAACCGGGTAGTCGCCTCTCGGCGCTGCTGGGGAATCCATACCCGCTGGTCGGAGTACCAGTAAATAAACTTACGCCCGGAGGCACCGGTCTACGGTACCGCTTAGCGAGGTTTTATATATGTGTTAGTTCTCTGTGATGCCGTACCAATGGATACTTCACGGCGACGGTTCCTGCGCCGGACTGCCGGCCTGAGCGCGATCGGGCTGTCGGGGTTGGCGGGTTGTACAGGGGGCGACGGTGGCGGGTCGACTGGGACTTCTTCGGGGTCGACCGGGGGGAGTACCGATACGCCGGAGAAACAGACGGCCTCGGACGAGCGCGTTGTCACGGGCTCGGAACTGGACGAGTTCGAGCGGGTGGAAATCGAGATCCAGAGCTACACCCGGAGCCTCCTGCCGCAGCGCTACGAGTGGACGTTCCTCTTCCGGGACCAGTGGGTCGAGAAGCTGGGGGTCGACGCGAACGTGACAATCGGCGAGGTCAACAAGATCTTCGGCAACTGGGTCGACGTCAACTACGACGTGAACATGGCCGGGTGGTCGGGGAAGCCCTCGCGGATCGACCCGACGACGTTCCTGAACGCGTTCACCACGGACGGCGGGCTGTATACGCCGAACTACACCAACCCCGATTACGACGACCTCGTCGGCGAGTTCCAGCGTGAGACCGACCGCGACCGCCGGCAGGAACTCGCCTACGAGGCACAGCAGATCCTCGCGGAGGATCAGCCGGTGGTGTTCCTGTTCGCCGCCGACGCCCTGACCGCGACCAACACCGACAACTGGTCGAACTACACCAACCAGATCGGCGACCAGAACTTCACGCAGGTCTGGAATCTACAGAGCATGACGCCCACCGGGGACGTCCAGGCGGCGGTGAAAGCCGGTAACCTGTTCCCCGCCACCCTTAATCCGATGGCGCCGACGAAAAGCGGCGACCTGATGGGGCTGAAGATGGTGTACGACCGACTGATCCGGCTCGGCCCGAAGGGACAGCCACAGCCGTGGGCTGCCACCGACTGGGACGCGGTCGACCCCCAGACGGTCGACGTCACCCTCCGCGAGGGGATGACCTGGCACGACGGCGAGGCCGTCACCCCCGAGGACGTCAAGTTCACCATCGAATACCTCCAGGAGTGGAAGGTCCCGTACATGCAGTCGTTCTACACCGACATCGAGTCGGTGGAGGTCACCGGCTCGAACGGCGTCCGGTTCACCCTCTCACAGCCGCGAGCGTCGTTCATTGGCGTCGACCTCTCGCTGTTGTTTATCATGCCCCAACACATCTGGGACGGACTGCCCGAGCGGGAGGGGCTCGAACACCCCCGCGAGTACCAGGACACCGAGTACATCGGCAGCGGGCCGTTCACCGTCCAGGACTTCAGCCAGTCGGACCGCGTCGTGTGGCAGGTCTACGACGACCACTTCGCGGATTTCGACATCAACGCGTTCATCTGGAGCAAGTATGGCGGCAAAGCCGCCGCGCTGGGCGACGTCGAGTCCGGCGACGCGTCGTTCGTCGAGTCGCTGCAGGCCTCCCAGTACAACCGCGTGAAAGGCCAAAGCGGGATCGGCGCCGAAAACGTCAGCCAGCACGGCTGGAAAGCCATCTACATGAACAACGACCGGCGGCCGTTCAGCGACAAGCAGTTCCGGATCGCGGCGTCGCACGCCACCGACCGCGAACGCGCCGCGGAGATCGTCTACGACGGACTGGCCGACATCCAGAACGGACCGATCGCCCCGGCCAACGAGTTCTGGCACAACCCCGACCTTCCGACCTACGACGGCGGCGCCGGAGAGGCCCGCGATATCCTCTTTGCGGCCGGCTACCGCTGGGACGAGGACGGGAACCTCCTGATGCCCAAAGAGTGAGTCCGGGGATCTATGAATCAGGAGCGCCTCCGCTACTTGCTCAAGCGGGCTGGCCTCTCGCTGTTTTCGCTGTGGGTAGTCGCGACCGCGCTGTTTTTCGCGTTCCGGTTGCTTCCGGGGGATCCGACCACGTCGGTCATCGCCCCCCAGATGTCGGCGTCGGCGCGGGCGGAACTGGCGTCGCAGTACGGGCTGAACGAACCGCTTTCCGTCCAGTACCTGCTGTACATGGAGAACCTGCTCACCGGGAACCTCGGCGTCTCGTTCCAGTTCAACCAGCCGGTGTCGTCGCTGATTGTCCCGAAACTGGTCAACACCCTCGCACTGACCGCGACGGCGGTCATCCTGGCGTACCTCATCGGGAGTCTCGTCGGCGCGTATCTGGCGTCCCGCCGGGACACGAGCGTCGACATCTACGGCACCGCCGTGGTGTTGATGATGTACGCCGCGCCGGTGTTCTGGACCGGGCTGCTGGCGATCATGGTGTTTTCGTTCCGGCTGGACTGGGTGCCGTCCGGCGGGATCCACAGCGTGACGTTCGTCGCCGACTCCTTTTGGGGCGGGTACTTGTCGGTCGACTTCCTGCACCACTTGGTGTTGCCTCTAGTGGTCACCACGCTGTACTTCCTGAGTGTGCCCGCGCTCACGATGCGGAACAATATGATCGACACGCTCGACGAGGACTTCATCCAACTGTCGCGGGCCGCCGGGCTGTCAGATTTCTCGATCCTCTACCGCCACGCCGCTCGCAACGCCTTGCTCCCGGTGCTCCACTACGCCGCGGTGTCGCTCGGGTTCGCCTTCGGCGGCTCCGTGGTCATCGAGACGGTGTTCTCGTGGCCGGGGCTGGGCCAGATGATGTTCAACGCGACCTTGGCGCAGGACTTTCCGCTCGCACAGAGCACGTTCTTCCTGCTCGCAGCCATCATCATCTTTATGAATTTCCTCGCCGACGCGCTGTCGGTGTACGTCGACCCACGCACGAGCGCAACGGAGTGAATATATGAGCTCAAACACACTACCGATCGAACTCTCGCAGACCCGGCGTGCGACCCTCCGGCGGTACCGACGGGTGGCTACCACCCTCCTTGATGAGTTCCGCGCTCAACGGTCCGCGGTGCTCGCCGCGGGCGTGCTCGGGTTCTTCGTCTTTTTGGGGGTGTTTGCCCCACTGATCGCGCCGTACGATCCGACGCGGGAGTTCGTGATCAACGGCCAGGCACAGCGGCTGCTCGAACCGTCGCTAAAACACCCCTTCGGCACCACGGCACTGTCCCGCGACGTCTTCAGCCAGTGGGTGTACGGGTCCCGCGTCTCCCTGATCGTCGGCCTCGTTTCGGGGCTCGCAGTGATGGCCATCGGGACGAGCGTCGGTGTGGTCGCAGGCTACTACAAGGGGAACGTCGATCTGGTGTTGATGCGGGTCGTCGACACGCTGTATGGGGTGCCAGCGACGCCGTTCATCCTGCTTTTGGTGCTGTTTTTCGGCACCTCGCTCACGAACATCGTCCTCGCGATGGTGTTCATCCTCTGGCGGACGATGGCGCGGGTGGTGCGTTCGGAGACGCTGTCGCTGGCCGAGCGGCCGTTCGTGAAGGCCGCGCGCGCGACCGGTGCGAGCGATTTCCGGATCATCACGGTCCACATCCTGCCGAACCTGCTTCCGCTCATCATGATCGAAACCACCATCATCATCGCGTTCTCGATCACGCTGGAGGCCGGGATCTCGTTCCTGGGACTCGGAGCCACCGACGTGACGAGCTGGGGGACGATGCTCGAACTGACCTTCTCCTCGGGCGCCATCCGGTCGGCGTGGTGGTGGGTGCTGCCGCCCGGGATCAGCATCACGCTGTTGGTGCTTTCGTTTTTCTACCTCTCGCGGGTGGTTGAGGGGATCACGAGCCCCGACAGCGGGAGGTTCGAGCTGTGAGCCTGCTCGAACTCCGTGACGTCTCGACCGAATACGAGACCGACGACGGGCCGCTTCGGGCGGTCGAGTCGGTCGACATGGAGCTCGAAGCCGGGGAGATCCTGGGAATCGTCGGCGAGAGCGGGTGCGGGAAGACGACCCTCATGAAGACCATCCTGAACCTGCTCCCCGGGAACGGACGAGTGGTCGGCGGCGAGATCGAGTTCGACGGGCGCGACCTCACGCAGCTGTCGAAGTCGGAGTGGCAGTCGGTTCGGTGGGCGGAGATATCCTACATCATCCAGAACGCTATGAACGCCCTGGATCCGGTGTACACGGTCGGCGCGCAGTTCGTGGAGATCATCCGCGCCCACACCGACGACTCGAAGGCCGAAGCCCGGACCAGGGCGGGCGACATGCTCGAGAAGGTCGGGATCGGCCGGGGTCGCCTCAACGACTACCCACACGAGCTGTCGGGCGGGCAGCGCCAGCGGGTTGTGGTCGCGCTGGCGCTGGCGCTCGAGCCGCCGCTGATCGTGGCCGACGAGCCCACCACTGGGCTGGACGTCGTGACCCAAGAGGAGATCCTCACGCTCATCCAGGACATGCAGTCGGAGTTGGGGAGTGCGATGATCATCATCACCCACGACATCAGCGTGGTCGCCGAGGTGGCGGACCGCACCGGCGTGATGTACGGCGGACAGTTGGTCGAGGTCGGCGACACGGTCGACGTGTTCAACAACAGCGCCCACCCCTACACGATGGGGCTGACCAACGCGTTCCCCTCACTCGCCGACAACCCGGAGCGACTGGTCAGCATCCCCGGGACGCCGCCGGACCTCGTCACCCCGCCGGAGGGGTGCCGGTTCGCCGAACGGTGTCCCTTCGAGACCGAAGCGTGTGCCCGGGAGCCGCCGGTCGAAGGGGTCGGGGACCGCCACACGGCCCGGTGTCACTACACCGACCAGGCGGCGAGGTTCCGCGAGGAGAGCAGTCGCGAGGACACTTGGACCGAGGGGGCCGACCGATGAGCGCCGAGCCGCTGTTCCGGGTCCGAGACCTCCGGAAGTACTACCCGGTGCGGGACGACGATGGCCTGTTCAACCTGAACTTCCTGGGGGAGCCGAAGTCTCTCAAGGCCGTGGACGACGTCTCCTTCGAGATCAACCGCGGGGAGATCGTGGGCGTGGCGGGCCAGTCGGGGTGCGGGAAGTCCACGCTCGGAGAGCTGCTCGTGTTGCTCCAGCAAGCCACCGGCGGCGACATCCAGTTCCGGGGCACGAGCGTCAGCGACTACTCCAAGGCCGAACGGAAGGCGTTCCGCCGGGAGTGTCAGATCGTGTTCCAGGACCCGTACGAGTCGCTGAACCCTCGGTTTACCGTGTCGCAGACGGTCAAAGAGCCGCTCGTCGTGCACGGAATCGGCGACGCAGTCAAACGCGACGAGCGGGTCCGGGAGGCGCTCTCGGACGCGGGGCTCTCGCCGCCGGAGGCGTACCTCGACAAACTCCCGGCGGAGCTCTCCGGCGGGGAGCGCCAGCGAGTCAGCATCGCACGGGCGCTGGTGGTCGACCCGCTGTTTCTGGTGGCTGACGAGCCGGTGTCGATGCTGGACGTCAGCATCCGTACGGAGATCCTCCACCTGTTCGAAGACCTCCAGAAGAAGCGGGACCTGACGATGATGTACATCTCTCACGACCTCTCGACGATCAACTACCTCGCCGACCGGACGATGATCATGTACCTCGGCGACGTGGTGGAGTTGGGGCCAACCCGGTCGGTGATCCGGGATCCGGCCCACCCCTACACCGAGGCGTTGCTCGAGTCGGTGCCGATGGCCGACCCCGAGCAGGGCCGGGTGGGGACCGAGCGGACCGCGAGCGACATCCGGGGTGACGTGCCCGACCCCGTCGACCTCCCGAGCGGGTGTCGGTTCCGGACCCGGTGTCAGTACGCCACGGACCGGTGTAGCGCCGAGGAGCCGGCGCTCGACGACTTCGACGACGGACGACAGGTCGCGTGCTTCTACCCGGTGTCGGACGGCGACGCCTGAGGCCGACGACAAGACAACCATGACTCACAGCATTCGTTACGGCGTGAACGTGCCGACGAGCGGCGGCGACTCCGAACACACGTCGCTGCCGTTCTGCGACCACATCGACTGGCAGGACCAGCGGGCGTTCGGCAGGGCCGCCGAAGCGCTCGGCTACGACAGCCTCGGCGTGCCGGACCACATCATGACCGGGTCTGGACCGACGACCGAGTGTCTCACCACCGTCACCGGGCTGGCGGGGGCCACCGACGACGTGACGCTCTACCCGAAGACCATCAACAACCACCTCCGCCACGGCCCGCTCCTGGCGAAGACGGTCGCCACGCTCGATGTCGTCTCCGGCGGCCGGGTCAAACTCGGGATGGGCGCGGGGTGGAAGGCGGACGAGGCGACCGCCTACGGCTACGAGTGGCCGTCGGCCCCGGCCCGACTCCGTGAGATGAGAGAGACCATCGAGGTGATGAAACGTCTCTGGACCGAGGACGAGGTCACGCACGACGGCGAGTTCTACGACCTCGAGGCCGCCATCTGCAAACCGCACCCGGTACAGGACCCGCATCCGCCGATCATGATCGGTGGCGGCGGCGAGCAGATCACGCTCCGGATGGCCGCGGAGTACGCCGACACCTGGAACTACTACGGGAGCCTCGGGAAAATGGAGCGGAAACTCGGCGTCCTGCGGGAACACTGCGAGACCGCCGACCGCCCGTTCGATGCGATCGAGAAATCGTGGTTCGCCCGGTGTATCGTCCGCGAGACCGAAGCCGAGGTCCAGGCGCTGTTGGAGGAGGCCCCACGGTTTAGCGGGGACCACGCCGGGTCGGGCGGCGCCGCCCTCGTCGGCACCCCCGCGGAGGTCTGCGAGCAACTGCGGTCGTACCGGGAACTGGGCTTCGAGGAGGTCATCGTCGAGTTCGTCGACTTCCCGGAGACGACCGGACTGGAGCTGTTCGCGGACGAAGTGATGCCGCAGGTGTGACTCGAGTGCCCGCCCCGCGGTCGACGTGAGTCGGAGCCTGACCGAACGTTCGATATTAAATTCTGCGAAAGATATTTCAACTATGTTTGCGAAGGTGCGCTATGGAGAAGCGGGACGTTATCGAGACGGTGTCCTCGAACCGGGACCGGTTGCTGTCGCTGAGCCATACACTCTGGGAGATGCCGGAGGTGGCGCTCGAGGAGACGGAATCCTCGTCGCTGCTCGTCGAGTGCCTCGCCGACGCGGGGTTCGAGGTGACTACAGGAATCGGGGGGATGCCGACGGCGTTCGAGGCCCGGTACGGTGATGGAGACCCGACGGTCGGGATCCTCGGGGAGTACGACGCCCTGCCGGGAATGTCACAGACCGTGTCGGCGACGAGAGAACCCATCGAGGAGGGTGGTGCCGGCCACGGATGCGGTCACAACCTGTTCGCCGTGGGGAGCCTCGGCGGCGCGCTGGCGATCAAGGAGGCGATCGAATCCGGCGACGTTGACGGCACCATCGTCTACTACGGGTGTCCCGCCGAGGAGACGCTGGTCGGTAAGGTGTTTATGGCCCGCGCGGGAGCGTTCGACGACGCCGACGCCGCGCTGGCGTGGCACCCGAGCGACCTGACCTCGCCGTTCATGGGCGAAACCCTCGCGATGAACTCGCTGCAGTACGAGTTCACCGGCGAATCGGCCCACGCCGCCAACTCTCCCGCCTCGGGGCGGAGCGCGGTCGACGCGGTCCAACTGATGAACAGCGGCGTGGAGTATATGCGCGAGCATGTCCCCGACGACGCACGGATCCACTACTCGATCGTCGACGGCGGCGGCGCACCCAACGTCGTGCCCGCAACGTCGACAGTCTGGTACTTCGTGCGGGCGCCCGACCGGGCGGAGGTCGACCGGTTGACCGACTGGGTGGACGACATCGCCGACGGCGCGGCGACGATGACCCGGACCGCTGTCGACCGGCAGTTCATTACGGGGTGTCACCCCTACGTCCCGAACCGGCGGCTCTCGGACGTCGTTGAGGACAACCTCGAAACGATCGGTGCCGTCCCGTTCTCTGACGAGGACCGGGCGTTCGCGGGCGACCTCAAGCAGACGTACGACCCGGAGACGATCGAATCACGGACCGAAGACGTCCCCGAGTCCCACCGGGAGACGGTCCGGGGATCGAACCTCTATGCCGAGCCGCTGCCCGCGATGGACGCCGAGGAGGTCCACTTCGGGTCGACCGACGTCGGCGACGTGAGCCAGATCACCCCGGTGGCGCAGTTCTGGGCGGCCGCCTGGCCCGTCGGCGCGCCGTCGCACACGTGGCAGGTCGTCGCCGCCAACGGCGACTTCGCAAACGAGACTGCGATCTACGCGGCGAAAGTGCTCGCGGGGGCGGCGTACGACCTCCTCTCGGAGCCTGCACTCCTGGCGGACGTGCGGACCGAGTTCGAGCGCGAGATCGGCGAGGGGTTGTTCCGGAGTGCGGTACCGGACCACGTTGACCCGCCTGTCGACGCGGACCTCCAGTGAGGCGGCCGTCGGTCCGGGGTCCGAACCGGCGGAGTGAACAAACTGTGCTATCACAGAACAGGGTGGGTTGAGTCGCTTGCCGACCCCGACGTGGAGTTCACATCCGATGTCGTCGCAGTGATGACGGGGCGGATCCCCGGGAACTGCGGTGAGACAGAGAATACTCGGATAGAGTTGATATCTAAGTATAGATCAGAATAACAGTATTAATTTTCGGTTCAGATCGCGTTACTTGAGATCGGAAGCTCGCAAAGTACCAAATCAAAATGTATGTAATATATGCTATGTAATGCGGGCATAACCGCTGTGTAGCCCGGCGCGCGGGCCGCCGACCGATTCCAGCAGCGTTTACACACCCGGTCCCGATGGCCAGGTATGACCTGGGTTCGCACGGAGTACGCGGGCGCGCTGGCGGTGGTGTCGACGTGGCTCGCCGCCTTTGTGCCCTGGAACATCACGTACTCGGCGGGCGTCTCCGGCGGCGCGGTGCTCTTCGTCCGGTTCCCGTTCGTCCAGATCCGCTACGCGTTCGGCGTGCCCGTGGCGCGGCGGGTCGCCGTCTCAGATCCGGTATCGGCGACCGCGTTCCAGGCCGGCCAGTCGATCCAGGTCGCGTACCAGACGTGGGCGGCCGGCGCGGGCGTGCTCGCCGTCGCGGTCGTGGTCGCCACCGTCTACTACCGGTACGAGGACGCGGTCGAGTCGGGACCGGTCGATCCGGTTTGGCTCCTCGGCGGGTTGCTCGGACTCTCGGGCGTCGTGCTCGGTGTTGCGACGTATCTGCTCGCGACGCGGGGATTTCCGGGGGTCCCCGTCCCGGTCGGCGTCGTCCTTCTCGTGATTCTCGGCGGCGTCCTATTAACGGTCGACCGGGAGTGAGCGCTCGGGACGTGACGTCGTGCAACCACGGAGCGCTATGGTTTCCGGCCGGACGTCGACGAGCGACAGCAACGTGGTTACGAGCGTCGGGTGGCGCAGGCGGGTCCACTCTCCCCGGACGGACGACCGCTGCTCGGGCGAGGGCGTATCCCCAATCGCGGGACCACCGCCTGTGTGCGGTGAGCACCGCCCCACACCGAGCAGCGGTTGTCCGGCACACCGGTGTGGGAACGCGACGTGCCGGCTGTTCGCTAGCCACGGTGGGACGGCCGCGACGGGGGTGCTGGCGTCCCGGGTCGGCGTCGGGGATCCGGGTGGATTTCCGCGGTCCGGCCGACAGTATAAGTCGCTCCGCCGAGAACGTCGACATCACGTCGGGTACCAACGATGGCAGGCATGGATCCGAGCAACGAAAGAGGCGAGACCGACGGTGGGGCGGATGCAGCCGCTGCGCCGTCGGGCGTGACGAGGTCGGGTAACGACACTTCGGAGACGGCGGACCGGGGGATGGGGACGGCGGTCGCCGACGACCCCGGGGACGGGCCTGACGGCGCGCTCGGCGGGCTCGAAGCGCGGCTCCGGCGCTTCGTGAGTGTGCTCCGCGGCTCCGCGCTCGACGTCCGGCCGTACCGCCCGGAAGACGGGATCTTCGCCGAGTTCGAGCCACTGCCGGGCGAGGCGGTGGTCGATCGCTACTGGGTCAACGCGCCGTACGCCTACGTCGTGATCACCCACGACGACGAAGAGAGCGAGCACTACTACTACGCGGTTGAACCCGAACTCGACGACTTCGAGCTGGAGCTTCTCGCTCGAACTCGGGTCGACATCCGGGATCCGCTCCTCTACCGGACCGACGAGGAGCCAACCGCCGAGGAGACGCTCAACAGGGAGCTTCGGACGCTTCTCGAACAGTACGGCGTGAACGTATCGATGCGGACGTTCCACGCGCTGTTGTACTACCTCTCCCGGGACTTCCGTCGGTTCGGCCGGATCGACCCGCTCATGAACGATCCGCATATCGAGGACATCTCGTGTGACGGGTACGACCTTCCGATTTTCGTCTACCACGACGACTACACCGACATCGAGACGAACGTGGTCTACAACGGCGAGGACCTAGACGACTTCGTGATCCGGCTGGCACAAGAGTCCGGTCGGCACGTGAGTGTCGGCGACCCAGTGGTCGGGACCACGCTGCCGGACGGCTCGCGCGTAGAACTCGCACTCGGCGAGGAGGTGACGCCACGTGGGTCGGCGTTCACCATCCGGAAATACGCCGATGAGCCGTTCACCCCGATCGACCTCATTGATTACGGAACCTTCTCCGTCGAGGAGATGGCGTATCTCTGGCTCTGCATCGAGAACAACAAGAGCCTCATCTTCGCCGGCGGGACGGCCTCGGGCAAGACCACCTCCATGAACGCGGTGTCGATGTTCATTCCGCCGCGTGCGAAAGTGCTGACGATCGAGGACACCCGGGAACTGTCGTTGTACCACGACAACTGGCTGTCGTCGGTCACGCGGCAACGCCTCCACGAGGGGAGCGACATCGACATGTACGACCTGCTGCGATCGGCGCTCCGCCACCGGCCGGAGTTCATCGTCGTCGGCGAGGTCCGCGGCGACGAGGCGGTCACGCTGTTCCAAGCCATGAACACGGGCCATACCACGTTTTCGACGATGCACGCCGACTCGATCGAGACCGTGATCAACCGGTTGGAAAACGAACCGATCAACGTGCCGCGGGCGATGGTCCAGTCGCTGGATCTGCTCTGTATCCAGACGCTCAGTCGGGTTGGCGGCGAACGAGTCCGTCGGTCGCAGGCCATCGGCGAGATCGGAGAGATCGACCAGCGGACCGGGGAACTCGACTACTCCCGGGCGTTCACCTGGGACCCCGAGTCGGATACGTTCGACCGGTCCGATTCCACCCTCGTTGACGAGATCCAGCGCGAGCGAGGCTGGACGCGGACCGAACGCAAACGCGAGATGCGCCGGCGACGACGGTTCCTCCAACTCCTCTCGAACCTCGGGACCACCGACTACCGTGCGTTCACCGCTTTGGTCAACGAATACTACACCAACCCCGAGCGAGTGATGGACCGACTCGAGGCCGCCGGGCCCACCGGAGAGGACGCGACCCTCGGCGGGAAGTCGGTGATCGGCGACGAGGGGGCTAGAGTCGATGGCGGCGGGTGATCTCCTCGTATACTTCCCGCTTGTCCTCGTGACACTGCTTGCGGTCCCGGTGGTGCTTCTGCCCGTGAGTGTTCGGGCCGAGCTGCTGGTTTCCCGACTTGCGCTCCCGATTTTCGGTGGGTACGTCGCGGAGCCGACTCCCCAGCGCCGCGACCAGATCCGGCGGATGCGCGCGGCGTTCGTAGGGGAAAGCCACCGTGTGTTCCAGTCACAGACGCTGTTCATAGCGGGGGTTGCGGGCGTGGTCGGCAGCGTCTACGGGATCTACGTCGGCGCGGCCGTGCTCCGGTCGCTCGCGGCTGATCCCGCACTCATCGCCGGGGTGCTTCCGGGGCAGTTGGCGCCGCTGGCGACCCGGTTCGCGGTCGTGGAGTTGTCGGGGCTGCGCCTGTTCGGGCTCTTGGCCGTCACGAGCGCGATGCTCGGAGCGGGGTTAGCAGCGGGGACCTACTGGGGCCGGTGGACAATCCTCGGCCAGCGGGCCCGCGCTCGCGGCGTCGAGATCGACGCGACGCTCCCGCGGACCGTCGCGTTCGTCTACGCGCTCTCTCGATCGGGGATGCCGTTCCAGGCCGTGTTACGGACGCTCTCGCGAAACCAGGACGTGTACGGTGAGGCCGCTCGCGAACTCGGGGTCGCCGTCCGGGACATAGACGCGTTCGGCACTGACGTGCTCACCGCGCTGAGAGAGACCGCCGACCGAACCCCCAGCGAGAATCTCGAGGAGTTCACCGAGAACCTCGCGAGCGTCCTGTTGTCCGGACAGAGCGTCTCGGGGTTCCTCCACGAGCAGTATGAGCGGTTCCAAGAGGAGGTCGAAGCCCAACAGCGGCAGTACCTGGATCTGCTCTCAACGTTCGCGGAGGTGTACGTGACCGTGCTAGTGGCTGGGCCGCTGTTTTTCATCACGGTACTGGTAGTGGTCGGGCTCGTCATCCAGGACACCCTCGTCGTCATCCGGCTCGTTACCTACCTCGGAATCCCGCTTGCGACGTTCGGGTTCGTGGTCTATGTCGATAGCATCACCGAAGGACTCGATGTGGTCAGTCGGAGCGGCACCGGCGAGGAGAAACGCGCTGACATGGATCCCCGGGGTCGGATGGCCAGCGGACCCGACAAGCCTGGAAACGGCGGCGTCGGCGGCGTCGGCGGCGTGGCCGACGGCGGCACCGTCCGGGGACGCAACCCCGATCCGGGCACGGACGCGGACAACTGGCTGCGGCTCACGGCCTACGACCGCATCGGACGGTACCGACGAACGCTCTCGGATCCAGTGGGGCTGGTGCTTGATCGGCCCGTCTACTCGCTTCTGGTCACCGGCCCGATCGGGCTCGTGATCGTGCTACTGTCGCTCAACCCCTCGGTCGGGGAGGCCGGCCGACTCCTCCGTGGTGGAACAGCGGTGTCGTCGGCGCCGGTGCTGGGCCTCATCGAAGTCGTTGACGGCCCCGTCGTTCTGGCCACGATCGTGGCACTGCTTGGGATCGCCGTGGCACACGAGATCGAAAAGCGCCGGCTCCGTGCGGTCGAAGCGGAGATGCCGGACTTCCTCGACCGGATGGCGAGCGTCAACGAGGCGGGGGCGACCATCGTTGGGAGCCTGAATCGGCTCTCGGACGCAGAACTGGGCCCGCTCGGCGACGAAATCCAGCGGGTGTGGCGGGATATCGAGTGGGGCGCGACCGTGGGTGAGGCACTCGCGCGGATGGAGCGCCGGACCGGCACCCCCACGGTGTCGCGGTCGGTCACGCTGATCCGGAACGCGATAGCGGCCAGCGGCGACATCGGTCCGGTGCTCCGCATCGCCGCCGACGAGGCAAAGGAGATCCGTCGGCTGGAACGGGAACGGAGACAGGAGATGCTCACCTACCTCGTTGTGATCTACGTGTCGTTTCTCGTCTTCCTCGGCATCATCGTCGCGCTGACCGTGTCGTTCATTCCCGCTATCGAGGCCGCCGGCGCCGCAGGGGGTGCCGCCGGAGGTAGCGGCGGCGTTGGCGGCGTGGCCGGCGTTGATCCGGGGATTATCGGCGGGGTCGGGTCGGTCGACACCGGCGCCTACGAGGTGTTGTTCTTCCACGCCGCCGCGATTCAGGGGGTCTGTTCGGGCCTCGTGGCTGGACAGTTGGGTGAAGGGACCGCTTTCGACGGCGTGAAGCACGCGACCGTCCTCCTCGTTCTGACGTACGCGGTGTTCGCGTTCCTCTGACCCAACGGAGACGAACACCGGGCTTTCGCAGCCGACTGCCGACCGTGGTGGCTTTGACTCCCCGGAGTGTATCCGGCGCATGGACGAGTCGACGGAGACGCCGGTCAAGCGAACCTACGACCGGATCGCCGAGCACTTCGCGTCGACGCGGGCGTACCCCTGGCCCGAGGTGACGGCGTTTCTCCGCCCCGACGCCGGCGACGCGGTGTCGCGGCTCGACGCCGATGCGACCGACGCGCTCGCCGGGGGTGCCGCGCCGGTGGTCACACGCTCGACGCGGGACGCCGGCGGCCCCTCGAGCGTCGGGCTCGACGTCGGCTGCGGGAACGGCCGGCACGCCGAATCGCTGTCGGCAGTCGTCGGCCGCGTCGTGGGCGCCGACGTCAGTGCGGAACTCCTCGCGACGGCTCGGCAGCGGGGCGAGAACCGCCGGACCGACCCGCGGCCACACCTACTCCAGGCCGACGCGGCGTCGCTTCCGGTGTGCTCGGACGCGGTTGACGTCGCAGTGTACGTTGCGACACTGCATCACCTCCGCCCGCGGTCCCGCCGGGTGGCGAGCCTCTCGGAGCTGTCGCGGGTGCTCGCTCCCGACGGTCGGGCGCTCGTGAGCGCGTGGGCGACAGCCCACGACCGCTTCGACGCCGACTCGGGGTTCGACACCACCGTCCCGTGGACGCTCCCCGGGGGGGAGTCGGTCCCGCGGTTCTACCACATCTACGACCCCACGGAGTTTGCGGCGGACATCCGCGACAGCGGCCTCGTGGTGGTGGGGACCGCGGTGTCGAGCGGCAACTGTTATGCGGTGGTCGAACCCGGTGAGTGACGCCCTCGGCCGTCCGGCGCGGCTGGCCGAGCCCGACGCACGCGTGCTCTGCATTTAAGTTCGCGCGGTGAGTATTACGAGTATAATGAGCGATGTAGACGACAGCCAGGAATACGAGGTCGTCGTCGTCGGTGGCGGGCCCGCGGGGCTGCAGGCGGCGCTGTACACGACGCGACTCGGTCACGACACCGCGGTGGTTGACCGCGGGGGCGGCCGCGCGGCGATGATGCTCGACACCCACAACGTGGCCGGAGTCACAGAGGACGTCTCGGGCAACGAGTTCCTCGGGACGGCACAACAGCAGGTGGAAGACTACGGTGGCGACGTTGTCCGCGACCTGATCGTCGACGCTGAACGAACCGACGACGGTCGGTTCCGGCTGGGCGGGAACGACACGGAACTCGTGGCCGACCGGGTCGTCCTCGGCGTCGGATTCAACGACGAGCGGCCTGAGCCGCCCGTTCCCCGGACCGGAAAGGGGCTCCACTACTGTCTTCACTGTGACGCGTACATGTTCGTCGACCGCCCGGTCTACGTGATGGGGACCGGTGAGGCGACCGCGCACGTCGCTATGATTATGCTCAACTTCACCGACGACGTGGACGTCCTCCTCCGCGGCGAGGACCCCGAGTGGAGCGACGAGACCGACGAGCAGCTTCGGGGACACCCGGTCGGGATCGTCGAAAGCGAGATCTCCGGGATGAACAAGAGTGGCGACGGATGGCTGGAGTCGTTCGAGTTCGAGGACGGAAGCGTCCGGCAGTACCGCGGCGGGTTCGCGATGTACGGGTCGGATTACAACACCGACCTCGCGACCCAACTCGGGTGCAACCTGAACAACGACGGCACCGTCGTGGTCGGTGACAGTATGGAGACGAGCGTCGACGGGGTCTACGCCGTCGGCGACATCACGCCCGGCCACAATCAGATTCCGGTCGCGATGGGGAAGGGCGCCCAGGCCGGCCTCGACATCCACTACGACCTTCGCGAGTTCCCGCGGGACCGGGCGTCGATCCGCGCGGAGGGTCCCGTCGGCGACGACGAGGTGCCGGGGCTCGGCGACCGGGTCCACGCCGCCGCGGCGGGGTTCGAGGAGGCGCGGGCGCCGCCGATCGAGACGCCGGCCGCGGACCCGGCTGACGACGACTGATACTGTCGGCTATAGTCGCGTGACGTATTTCGACACCCCGGGGTGTCGAAAATCTTCACGTAGTTATAGCCGACAGTATGAGACCGGGTGTCGCAATCGCCAGGCCGCCGACGAAGGGTAACATCCTTATTCGGGGGCCTGGAAGTTGTCTGTGACGGCACGCGCCGATGGTCTAGTGGTAGGACCTGAGCCTTCCAAGCTCATGGCCCGGGTTCAAATCCCGGTCGGCGCACTCCCTGCGGTCGTTTGCCGACCGGCGTCCCGCTCGCTTCACTCGCGGGAACGCGGGGGTATGTGCTCGTATCTTTATCAACGCGTTCTATCAACGCGTACCACCCAGTGTTCGGCTACACCCGACGCGTTCCGGACGGCGTGTCGCCGTACTCCTCCCCGAGTCTCAGTATCGGCGAGTACTGGCTGTACACGTTCGAGGCGGAAGGGGCTCACAACAGCATGTGCGCTCCCCACGAGCTCTTCGGGATGGTCGGCTCGATCGTCGTGGGGTCGGCGTCAGGACCCGCGGCGAATCCGGTGGGTGAATCGCCAGTCCCGAGTGAGCAGTCCCGGCCTCCCGAGATCACCGCTGGACTGGTGCTGAGCGACCCAGCGATGGAACCCGAGAGTATCGTCGAGGCGGGGTCGGTCTCCTGGAGCGACCTCGCCCCGGAGAGCAAGCGACCACTCCTGACCCCAGTGCAGGAGTGGGTTCAATCCCGGGTTCCAGTACGGGTCCCGGAGACTCCGAGCGGCCTCCTGGCCGCTCCGGGATTCCGAAGGTGGTGACAAACCGCGTGGCACCGAGGGGTGTGTCGTCGTTCCGAGCGGGTCACACTCGCCGCGGGTGCGACCGGCACCCTCCGCCGAACCCTTTTGCTTCGCGCGCTCCACGGTAGCGTATGGCGTTCGCACGCGACGACACCGGGCTCCGGGCCGACCTCGGCGCGCTGGCGTCGCAGGTCCACCCGGTGTTCATGCTCCCGCCGGTTGCGGCGAGCGCCTTCGGGGCCGTGATCGCGGGTCGGATGGCCTTCGTGCCGCTGCTGTTGCACGCCGCGGCGACCTTCTTCGCCGTCTACACCGCCCACGTGAAGGACGGCTACGTCGACTTCTACGGCCGCGGCGAGGACGACGATCACCCGCTGACGGCTGCGGGGTGCCGGCGCGCCTTGGTGGGCGCCGGGGGCGGATTCGCGGCCGCGAGCGTCGGCCTCTGGGCCGTGGTCGGTCCCGTGGCGGCCGCGCTCGCGCTTCCGATGTGGTTGCTGGGGGTCCTCCACGCCCCGCAGTTCGACACCAACCCCGTGACCACGACCCTGGGGTACCCGTTGGGGGTCGCGACCGCAATCGTCGGCGGCGCCTACGCTCAGGCGGGGTCGGTCGCGGGCGACGCGCTCGCGTTTGCGGCCGTGTTCGTGATCACACTCGCGGGCGTGAAAATCATCGACGACGCCACCGACTACGACTACGACCGCTCGATCGACAAGCGGACCGTCGCGGTCGCGATGGGGCGCACTCGAGCCCGTCGCCTGGCGCACGGGCTGCTGTACGCCGGGTTCACGCTGGTCGTCGTGTTCGCGGTCGACGGGCTGTTTCCGACCGCGGCGCCGGCGGCAGCGGTGGCGTTCGGGGCCGTGGCGGCGGTCACGACGCGCGCGGACGCGGAGTTGGCGACGAAGCTCCTGGTCCGCGGCGCGTACGTCTTCCTCGCGCTCCTCGTTGCGAGCGTGTGGTTCCGGCCGCTCGCGGGGGCGCCGCTCCCCGACATCGGGGTCTTTGGCCCGTACACCTACCTCGCGACGGAGGTCGGGTTCGGGTCGCTGGCGTTCGTGTTGCTCTATCGAGCCGGCGCGCTCCGCCGAGCGGCCCGGACGATTCTCGTGTTGTATCCGCTGGCGTTCGTGTGGGACTGGTACACCCTGACTGTGGGGGTGTTCGCCATCCAGCTCCGAACCGGAGTCGACCTCGCCGGGATCCCCGTAGAGGAGCATCTGTTCATGGTCGTGGTTCCCGCCTTGGTGGTGGGGATCCACGAGACGCTCTCGGAGTTGTGACCGGGGGTGGCCGGCCGACGTGGACGGCTCCGGGGCTCGTATCACCGGCAGTGGTCAGATGAGGGCGGTGCGACTGGAGACACCTCGAAAGCGACCGGCCCCTTTCATACTGTCGGCTATAACTACGTGAAGATTTTTGACACCCCGGGGTGTCGAAATACGTCACGCGACTATAGCCGACAGTATCAGTCCCGCCTACATGGGCTGGCTAACCGGCCGCCGGCCGGGGCTTTCGAGGTGGCCACAGGGTCACCAGCTTATGTGAACACTACCCGTATCGCCGGCGCCAGAGGCCTTGTATTTCAGACAGTATATTGGTATACCCTTATATGTGACTAGTGGCCTCATACACGTTGAGGAGAAGCGTCATTAGGGGGAGGTTCCACTGGTAAGTATGACCAAGCGACGCAACCACACGACCGGCGAGTCCGACGGGCTCGCGGACCCGACGGACGAGCGGTCGAACTGCGGCGTCGGCGCCGTCATCGACCTCGACGGCGGCCGATCACACGGAACCGTTTCCGACGGGCTCGAACTGCTGGAGAACCTCGAACACCGTGGCACCACCGGCGCGGAGGAGAACACCGGCGACGGCGCCGGGATCAAAGTACAGCGCCCCGACGACTTCTTTGACGCCGTCATCGACGTCGACCTCCCTGAGGAGTACGCGGTCGGCTCGATATTTATGCCGCAGGACGACGCGGCCTGCGAAGGGCTGGTGGCGATTTTCGAGCGCGTCCTCGCGGAGCACGGACTCGACGTCGTCCACTGGCGTGACGTCCCGACCGACAACACCGACCTCGGCGCGACAGCCGTTGAATCCGAGCCCAACGTCCAACAGGCGTTCGTCGTCCCCGACGCCGACCTCGCTGCCGACGAGTTCGACCGCGCGCTCTACGTCGCTCGCCGCGCGGTCGAGAAGGAGGTCGACGAACTCGACTCGGAGGGCGCAAAGCGGTTCTACGTCTGTTCGCTGTCGCGGAAGACGCTCGTCTACAAGGGCCTCCTGAAGGGAGACCAGCTCGCCGACTACTACCCCGATCTCACTGACGAGCGGCTGAAGACCACGCTCACGCTGGTCCACGCCCGGTTTTCCACCAACACTCTGGGGGCGTGGCACCTCGCGCACCCGTACCGCCACGTCATCCACAACGGCGAGATCAACACCATCCAGGGGAACATCAACTGGATGCGGAGCCGGGAGACCGACCTCGAACACGACGCGTTCGGAGACGACCTCGATTCCCTGAAACCGGTTATCAACGACCCCGAGCAGTCCGACACCGCCTCCATCGACAACGCCGTCGAGCTGCTGCTCCACAGCGGTCGTGACCTCCCCCACGTCCTCCGGATGCTCATCCCGGAGGCGTTCCGCGGCGACAACGCGATGGCCGACGACCGCCGGGACTGGTACGACTACCACGCCTCGCTGATCGAGCCGTGGGACGGCCCCGCCTTGGTGGCTGCCACCGACGGCGACCGCGTGGCTGCGGTGCTCGACCGCAACGGCCTTCGGCCCTGCCGGTACGACGTCACCACCGACAACACCCTGGTGATGGCCAGCGAGGTCGGTGCACTCGACACCGACCCCGCGGAGATCGAAGAACGCGGCCGGCTCCAGCCCGGCCAACTGTTCGTGGCCGACCCGGAGGAGGGCCGGGTCATCCCCGATGCGGAGGTCTTCGAGTCGCTGACCGACGAGAAGTACGGCGAGTGGGTCGACCGGGAGCAGCGCCACCTCGATTCGCTCGTGGATCCCGACGACTACGATCCTCGAAACGATGTCGACCACCTCCGGGCGGCGCAGGCGGCGTTCGGCTACACCGAAGACCAGGTGAGCCACCTCATCGAGCCGATGGCAACGGACGGCAAAGACCCCGTCGGGTCGATGGGCGACGACACGCCCCTGTCTGTGCTGTCGGATTTCAACCGGCCGCTTTTCACCTACTTCAAACAGCTGTTCGCGCAGGTCACCAACCCGCCGCTGGACTACATCCGCGAAGAGCTCGTGACCTCGCTCGAGTCGCGGTTGGGCGCGCAGCGCAACCTCCTGGACGAGACGCCCGAGCACGCCCGACAGCTCGTGGTCGACTCGCCGGTTCTCTCGGACGCCCAGACCGGCGCGATCCGGTCGTTGGGTGACAGCGTTGAGGACGCGATGACGTCGACGGTCGTCGACATCACCTACGACCGGGAGCGCTCGCTCACGGAGGCGGTCGAGCGGGTTCGCGACGACGCCGCCGACGCCATCGAATCGGGCGCTGACGTGGTCGTGCTTTCGGACCGCGGCCTCAACCCCGATCGGGTCGCGATCCCAAGCCTGCTCGCGACCGGTGCGGTCCACCACAGCCTGGTCAGAAGCGGACTCCGGAACCGAGCGGGGCTGGTTGTCGAGTCCGGCGACCCCCGCGAGGTCCACCACCTCGCGACGCTCGTCGGGTACGGCGCCGACGCGGTGAACCCCTACCTCGCGTACCGGACCATCGCCGATCTCGTCGCCGGCCCCGACGGCGCCGACGCGGCGGAGGCGATCGGAGCCTACACCGAGGCGCTGGAGGACGGCCTCCTCAAGACGATGTCGAAGATGGGGATCTCCACCGTGGAGTCCTACCAGGGCGCACAGATCTTCGAGGCGGTTGGCCTTGACTCGGCGTTTGTCGCGGAATATTTCGAGGGGACGGAGATCCGGACGGAAGGCATCGGCATCGACGTGATCGAGGAGGACGCCCGCACCCGACACACCGTGGCGTACGGCGACGATCCGCAGCTCGAACGCCAGGGCGAGTACGAACACCGGTCGGACGGCATCCACCACCAGTGGAACCCACAGACCGTCGGGACGATCCAGCAGGCCGTCCGGTCGGGCGACTACGAGAAGTACCAGGAGTTCGCGGACATGATCAACGACCAGAACCAGGAGCTCCAGACGCTCCGCGGGCTCTTGGAGTTCGACTCCGACCGGGATCCGGTCCCGCTCGAGGAGGTCGAGCCGGTCGAGGATATCGTCGAGAACTTCTCGACGGCCGCGATGTCGCTGGGGAGCCTCTCGCCGGAGGCCCACGAGAACAACTCCATCGCTATGAACCGGCTGGGCGCCAAGTCCAACACCGGCGAAGGCGGCGAACCGCCCGAGCGATTCGGCACCGAGAAGGAGTGCAACATCAAACAGGTCGCCTCCGGCCGGTTCGGGGTCACCTCCGACTACCTCACCAACGCCGAGGAGCTCCAGATCAAGATGGCGCAGGGATCCAAGCCCGGCGAGGGCGGCCACCTCCCCGGCAAGAAAGTAAACGAGATGATCGCCCACGTCCGCTTTGCGACGCCCGGCGTCGGCCTCATCTCGCCGCCGCCGCTCCACGACATCTACTCGATCGAGGACCTGAAGCAGCTCATCCACGACCTGAAGGCGGCCAACCCCGACGCCGACATCAACGTGAAGTTGGTCTCGGAGGCCGGGATCGGCACCATCGCCGCCGGCGTCGCGAAAGCCAACGCCGACGTGGTGCACATCTCGGGTCACGACGGCGGGACGGGCGCGTCGCCGAAGACGTCGATCAAGAACGCGGGGCTGCCGTGGGAGCTCGGGCTCGCGGAGGCCAACCAGATGCTCCGGAAGACCGACCTCCGGTCGCGGATCCGCGTCACCGTCGACGGCGGTATGAAGACCGGCCGCGACGTCGCGGTTGCGGCGCTGCTCGGCGGCGAGGAGTACGTCTTCGGGACCGCTTCCTTGGTCACCTCCGGGTGTGTGATGGCGCGGCAGTGCCACGAGAACACCTGTCCGGTCGGCGTCGCCACCCAGCGCGACAAACTCCGGAACCGGTTCCCGGGCCAGCCCGAACACGTCATCAACTACATGACGTTCATCGCCCAGGAGCTCAGGGAGATTATGGCGGAGTTGGGCTTCCGGTCGCTGGACGAGATGGTCGGCCGCCCCGGACTCCTCACCCAACGGGAGACCGACCACGAGAAGGCCAGCCACCTGGACCTCTCGGCGGTCATCGCCGAGCCCGGGGGCGAAAACCGCCGGCAGACCGAAGCACAGACCCACCCTGGCGTCGCCGATCAGGTGGACTACGACCTTATCGAGGAAGCCGATGCCGCGCTCTCGGAGGGGACGCCGGTCGCCATCGATCGAGAGATATCCAACGAGGACCGCGCGGTGGGTGCAACGCTGTCGAACCGCATCTCGAGGCGGTACGGTGGCGACGGCCTCCCCGACAACACCATTCGGTGTCGGTTCGACGGCGTCGCCGGCCAGTCGTTCGGCGCGTTCCTCGCAAGTGGCGTGACGATGCACCTCACCGGCGCCGCCAACGACTACATCGGAAAGGGGCTCTCCGGCGGGCGCGTGATCGTCGAAACCCCGTCGAATGCGGCCTACGAGGCGTCGCAGAACGTCCTGATCGGGAACGTGGCGCTGTACGGAGCGACCCGGGGCGAGATGTACGTCAACGGCGTCGCGGGCGAGCGCTTCGCCGTCCGCAACTCCGGGGTGAAAGCGGTCGTCGAAGGCGTCGGCGACCACGGGTGCGAGTACATGACCGGCGGCGCGGTCGCGGTGCTCGGCGAGACCGGCAAGAACTTCGCCGCGGGCATGTCCGGCGGCGTGGCGTACGTTTACGACCCCGACGACGAGTTCGCCGCGACGGCAAACACCGGAATGGTGTCGCTGTCGGACACCTTAGAAGAGTCCGACCGCGCGATGCTCAAGCGGTTGGTGGAAAACCACGCGGCCTACACCGACAGCGACCGCGCGGCGTGGATGCTCGAAGAGTGGAACGACGTCGTCTCGGAGTTCGTGAAGGTGATGCCCGACGCCTACGCCGAGGTCATCGGGGAACGGGCCCGCGACGACGTCAGAAGCGAACTCCCGCCGGCGGCGACCGCAGCGGCCGATGCGGTCGACGGCGACGCGGCCGTACAGACCAGCGACGACTGAGGGCCGCGCGTTTCGGGATGGGGCGACAGTATATATACGTCGCAACGAAACGCCGGATGTGCGACGCGAGAGCGAGGGTTCGGGCCGTGCGTGTGGCTCTGACCGCGGCGTCAGCGAGACCGTCAGCTTCGTGCTTGTGTTCGCTCTCGTGGTTGCGTCGGTCGGCACCGTCTACGCGGTGGGGGTCTCCGAACTCGAAGCCACCCGCGACGCCGAACGGGTCGAAAACGCCCAGCGCGCGTTCGACGTGCTCGCGGACACCCTCGACGACCTGCTTGATGGCGCCCCGAGCCGCGGGACCGAGGTGAAACTCGCAGCGGCGACGCTGCGGTCGGCCGACGACGCCGCGGTCAACATCACGGTGACCTCGGCGGACGGTGCACAGGCGTACACCGCCGGGGAGATATCGGTCTCGCCGCTGGTGTACGACGTACAGGCGGGCGGGCAGGTCCGACTTAGCAACGGCGCGGTGCTCAGAGACTCGGCGCGCGGGGGCGCGTCGGTGGTCCGCGGGCCGCCGGTCGTGGTCGACGACGACCGCGTGTTACTCACGATCATCAAACAGGAACACGTCGGCTCCGATGCGGTCGGCGGCGACCGGACGGTCCGCATCCGGATGGACGCCAATCGGCCGCGGCGGCTCTACGGCAACGAGTCAGTGACCCACGAGTCGGTCCACGTCAACACCACCACGCCGTACACCGACGCGTGGGCCCGTCACTACGAGTCGGTCGGCTTCGACTGCACCGAAGTCGACGATCCCGGTCCCGACGCCCCGGGGATGGTCTCGTGTACCGTTGAGGATGTCGACCGCGTCACCGTGGTGTGGTTGCGGGTGACCACCGAGTTCGAGTGACGCGTCCTGATCGCCCCCACCCATTCACCTGCGCCGACACTCAAACAGGGATTTGAGCCTCACGGAGGTATTTGTGGGTTCCTACCGACGACTGGTGTATGGCTCCCGAGCAGACACCCCGTGGCCGAACCGTCGGGCGACGCGCCCGCGACGCCTCCAACAGCCGACCCGCCGCTCGAAGCGAGGATCTCCACCTCCGGAGTTACGCCCACGAGTGGGCGTACGACGTCGCAGTCGAGGTGGTGAGCCCCGACGGCGACGTGGCGTTTGCGGCCGACTACTACCTCCAACCCGGCGACGCCGAAAGCGTAATCGATGCACTCCCCGCCGGGGAGTACGAGGTCCGAGCGACGCTTGATAACGACACACATCGGACTGCAACGTGTCGGATCGGCGCCGATCCCGACCGCACGGCGGTGATCGAGGTCGGCAACGGCATCGTCAGCCTCACCGAGGGGTTGCCGACGCGGTAGCGCGGCCCCGCGGTCCCGCTAGTGCAACTCGACGGTCACGTTGTTTTCGGTGACATAGAGGTAGGTGAGGTACGATCCGCGTTCGCTCGTGTCGTAGCGGAGCACCCCGTCGGAGTTGGCCTGGTTGATCTGGGCGCTGCCGCTCCCTCCGGGGCCGTGATTGACACGCACGGTGAAACCGGCGTCGAACGTCGCGAGGTAGTGGCGCGTGAGAATCCTGCTGTTCTGCTCGTCGCCGCTTTCGTACGTGGTGTGCTCGTTGTCGTCGCCGGTGTGACCGAACGTCGTCGGGTCCGGCGCGGGACCGTCATTCAGTGAGGCCCAATCGAGTTCGGTATCGCCGTTCCTGTCGACGGTGCCGGGGTCGTAGGTGAGCGACTGCTCGGGACTCGTAAACGCCATGCGGAGCTCCGGGGCACCGTCCGAACACGCGAGTTGGACCGGCCCGGACACCGAGGAGATGGTGTCGTTCGTCCAGTGGTGGACGCCCGCCGCCGTCGAGTCGTTGTGGTAGTAGACGTCCATCCGCAGGTCCACGTCGTCGGGACCACCACCGGTGCAGTAGCCCCCGATCCCCGTCGGCGTCGCCACGAACACCTCGTAAGCGTCGTCACCCGCCTCGACGTAGTACGAGAAATAGAGGTTGTTCGCCGTCCCACCGTTGCCGTTGCTGGCGCCGATCCGGATCGACGTCTCGAATGTCTCCACCGAGTGGCCGTCGGCGACCCCGCGGACGGCGACACCCTCGTTCTTGTCCGGAAGCCGGAACGCGCCGGGTTGGTCGGCCGTCCCCAGGACGACCGTGGCGGTCCGGTTCCCGTTGTCGACGGAGACGGTGCCGGTGGTCCGGGTCCGGAAATACTCGGCCCACCCCTCGTAGTATTCGCTTTTGACCGTCACCGACACCGTCCCGTTCCGGACCGGGTTGTCGTACTGCCGGATCGATCCCTCCGTGGTGTTCGCGTCGTACGGGGCGCCGGGTCCGTCAGTGGCGACAGCGGCGTCGGCGGGGTAGACTCGTGTCAACTCACCGTCCCGTTCAACGGTCGCGGTTGTCTCCCCGGCGGCCGCGTCGTCCGACCGGACACGGAGGACCGGCAGCGTCAGCGTCGTGCCGCGGTAGTGGAACTCCGGCGACGACACCATCGACGTGCCGCCCGCCTGGCGGCGCCAGACGCCGCCACCCTGGTAGGCGACCGTCGTGCTGCCGGTCCGGTAGGAGACCGACCCCAGCGACGCGTTGTAGACGGTTTCGGTCCTGTTGGCCGTGTAGTTCGTGTGCGTGATCCGCAGCCACCCGGTGTCGGAGTCGGCGGCGTAGTCCCCGCTGGTGGTCCGCCCGAGTCTGACAGTCTGGGTCGACCCCTCGCCGAGTCCGACCACGGCCGTCCGCGCGTCGAGCAGCGTTATGGCGTGTTCCGCGCGGTCGACCGAGGTCCGGTGTTGGATGTCGTCGAAGGCGGCCCCGCCGACCCCGACGACGACGCCCGCGCCAACGACCGTCAGGGCCAACAGGAGCACGAGTCCGAGGTTCGACGAGACGGCGCGGGCAGTCATGCGTGAGTCACTCCCGAGGCCGGTGGTGCGAGCGACAGCGATCCCGACGGGTCGCCGTCCGCGAGGACGAGCGTCGAATCGCCCGCGTCGGCCCGGACAACCACCCATCCACCGCTTACCGATCCCTCTTCGATACCCACGAGCGTAGAGGTGGTGAGCGTAACGCGCACGTCGGTGCCCGACGATCGCAGCGTCAGGGCGTATCGCATCGGCCCCTCGCCGGGAGTCGAACGGGTCGTCACCGTGATCCGGTAGGACTCGCCCGCCACTCGCGCGGGGAGGCGCACGCCGACGCGGACCGAGCGCGACTGTGCGTCCGCCCGTGCGAGCCGGTCCGCATCGGCAATTCCGGCCGCCAGCCGCTCGGCAACAACGGTGAGTTCCTCACGCACAACGCTCGTGCGCTGGTCCTGGACGTATCCGCCCGCGCCGACGAGCAACCCCGAGACGAGCACCGCCGTGATCCCCAGCACGATCACGTAGTTCACCGTAATCGAGACGGCCCGGCCGGGTCGGGACCCCGCTCGCCGCGGCGTGTCGTCAGTCATTCCGGCACCACCTCGACTGTCGCCTCGTAGTCGAGTTCGACGGTCCGGTATGTGACTGTGAGTTCGGCCCCGTAGACGGCGTCGGTCCAGTACGGCGACGGCCCGGTGTCGTTCAGCCCGGACAGCGACAGCACAGCGGGCGGCTCGTCAACCACCATCGTGTATGTGCCGTTGGCCGCGCCGCCGTCACGGTAGTTGATGTCGACAGGTCCGCTCGTGTTGTCTACCGGGCCGAGTGCCGGACACGGCGCGCCGCCGACCGACTCGTTCGGGACATCGATACTGAAGGTTCCGCTGGTCACCGAGCCGACCACACAGATCGTCTCCGTTCCGCCGTCGTCAACGCGGATCTCGGGGCCGGTGGGAGTGTCGTACACGAACACGCTCCGCGTGCCGGCCCCCGAGGTGACATTCACATGGAACACGTCGTCGGCTCTCAGATCCGCCGGATCGTCGGTGAGCGTCGACTCTTCGACGGAGAACCGCATCGAACGGACGTTCGAGCCGCCCGAGACGACAGTCCAGTCGTCCGCGCTGCCGCCGCCCGTGAAGTTCCGGCCGGCGTCGTCCTGTTGGATCCGAGTACCGTTCGTGACCCCGGTGACGTCGACGTCCGCGGCGTCCCCGACGACGGCGCGGTGAGACGACGCGAGGTCGTCCCACTCCCCCATCGTCGCGTTCAGCGCCCGGTTCAACTCGGCCGCAGAGGTGTTATTCCGGCGGTTCACCGACGCAACGGCGTCAACGCCGGCACGCCGAGACGCCGACACGTACTCGATGGCGGGCGTGGCCTCCACGCCGGAGTCGCGGGTCGCGAGGGTGCCGGTGTAGATTGCGGTGTTTAAAAGCAGCGCGAGCGCGACGAACACGACCGCGAGCGCCAGCGCCCCCACGAGGAGGAGCTGGGCGCGGTCGTCGCCGCCGGACCGGCCGGCGCCGCTCGGACGCCGACCGGAGGGCCGTCTCACATCCGCCATACGACGAGCTCCACCTCCACGACCGAGTAGAGCGCCTGGTCGGTGTCGGCGTCGGGGACGAGATACGACGCGTTCGAGAGTGTGGTGTCCGACGCCGACCCGCCGGTCCCGCGCAGCGGGTCGTCGTCGGCGAGCGTAACCGTCCACCGGGCGGTGGAGGCGTGGTCGCTGGGGTTCCCGAGGTCGACAATCGACTCGCGCCGCCTGTCGCCGTCACTGGCAACGTAGTACAGCGTCAGATCGAAGACGATCCCCCGGTTGAGGAACATCGATTCGAGGGTGTCGCCGAACGCCGTCGGCGGGGTACCGTCGACGTACCCATCGTTCGATGCTCCGTGCCAGTTGTCCGCCGACTCGTTCCAGTACAGAAGCGTCGGCTTCAGCGTTCCGCGCTCCGCGGCCGACGCGAGCACGCCCTCGGCGGCGGCCGCCTGCTGGTTTTCGATGTGCTGACTGGAGGTGCTGCCGGTCAGCGGCGTGACGGCCGTCACCTGGAGCGCGAAGACGAGACTCGATAGCAGGATCAATGACGCAGTGATCGCTTCCAGGGTGTGGGCCTGTGCGCGGTCCATCACCACGTCCTCACGACGAGTCGGCGGGGGTGGCCGTCAAGCGACACCACGCGGGTGGCCGCCGACACCGAGGCCGTCTCCGGCGGGGTCGGCCCCGCGGCGAGCCGGTCCCCACTGTCGACGACCGAGCCGTTGGCGTACCGGATGGTCACGTTGATATCCCGGGTTCGGTCGAGCGTGAACACCGCTCTCGTGGTGGCCGCCGAGGTGTTGAACCCACACGTCGACGCCGCCGGGCCACCGCCGTTCAACTGGTGGAAAAAGCCGTTCGTACACGTCTCGTTCAGCACGTACGGCTCCGAGGGGTCGCCGAGCCGGTCCGTCGACAGCGACGTCGCGACCCGGTCTGCGGTCTGTGGCCCCTCCGTGCTCTGAAACGGCGTGAAAACCGTCGGCACGAACGCGACCACGAACGCGACCACGAGTAAGAACAACCCGATCCCGATCGCGAAGTCGATGGTCGTCTGGGCGCGGTCGCCCGACGGTGAGGGTCGCGTCATCCGACCACCATCCACACCACCAACGCGACCGTCTGGAGGATGACGACGAACTTCACGCCCGAGACGATGTCGGCGTTCCGGATGTAGCCGCTGATGAACCCCGACAGTGCGGCTTGGAGGGTGACAGCGTGGAAAAACAGCACAGATAACAGGTCGATGTTGATCCCGTCACCGAAGTTGAGCCCACCCGCGGCCGCCTCGCTGCCGCCGCCGGTCTGCGACGCAAGCCCCGCCATAACGTCGAGGAACTGGGTCTTGAGGATGGCCATCACGCCCAGCAAGGTGAGGTACGTCATGAGGATGATCGCCACCTGCATCCGGGTTCGGGACTTCCGCTCGCGCTCGATGTCGTCTTGGGTCTCGGAGGCCTGCGCCGCCGTGGTCAACACCTCTGTGATCTGGCTCGACGCCTCCTGGGCCTTCGAGATGAGTTTGACCGTCCGGGCGAGGCGTGGGATGTGGTACTTGTTGTTGAACTCCACAAGGGCGCTCCGGAGGCTCATCCCGTAGTTGACCTTCGCGCGCACCGTCTCGAACTCGTCGGCCAACTTGCCGGATGAGGTCTCGGAGACGGTTTCGACCGACTCCAGTAAAGTCTGGCCGGTGTCGTTGGCGCTGGAGAGCTTCCGGAGGGTGTCCGAGAGTTTCCCCACAACCGCGTTCCGCGACCGTCCGTTCCAAGCGTCGAAGGCGGCCAGCGGGATCCCCACAGTATACACCGGCACGTACCACCACACGAAGGTGCCCCACACGGGGTTGTTCACCATACCCTGCCACGAAAGCGGCGCCGCCCCGTTCGCGATCGCAACACCGAGGGCCGCGAGCGCGGCGGGAACAGTCACGATCAGGGTGTACAGCGGGTGATCCCGGAAGAACAGGTCGGGGCGGCGGAGCAGCCGTCCGGTCTTGTGCGTCCCCTCGCGGGACCGGATTCGGTCGAAGACCCGGAACTCGCCCACGAAACTCTCGATCAGCCCCCTGTGGATCAGCCCCTCACGGGTGACCTGTTCCAACCGGTCGGAACTGTTCGACGGCTGGAGGTAGCCGTTGCCGGGTTCGTCCTGCTTGACCGTCGAGACGAGGACCAAGAACCCGACGCCGGTGAGCGGGATGAGCGCGTAGACGGTCCCGAACAGCAGCCTGTCTTGGGCCTGCCCGAGCATACTCATAATCACCAGGATGATGATGAGTAAAAGCGGGAACAACGACAGCGTCATGTACATCTCGCCGAACAGTTCCAGGGTTTCAAGCACCGTCTCCTGTTCCTGTTTGGCGGTCCGGAGGTGTTTTTCCTTTTTGTCGTCGAGGAACTGCTCCATACTCCCGCCGGAGTTCACGATCGAGAGCATGTCCGACAGGAACTGCGAGAGCTCCTCCGACGGCGTCACCATCGCCTGCTCGCGGATGGCGTTCCGGTAGTCGGTCCCGAAATACTCCGTTTCGCGCACGATGCTCTGGAACTCCTTTGCCACCTCGCCGTAGGTGTCGTCGGCGCGGGCCATCGCCTCCAGGATCTCGAGTTGGTTCAGCCCGCCGACCGACAGCGCGTACATGAACGAGATGGCGTCGGGGAGGAGCATGTTGATCTCCCGCTTCCGCTCTCCGGCCGTCGAATACGGGATCGCGATCAGCGTCCCGAACCCACCCGCGAACCCGACTGCCCCGAAGACCAGTCCGGAGACGACCGTCACCGCGGGGGCCGTGAACGCGTTGAGTGCGGCCGCGGTCGCGGCGTCGGGGGCAGGGAGGCCGAGGCTGATGATGTCGGGGGAGACAACCCCCAACGCGAAGATCGCCCACCCGACTGCGGTACCGAGAGCCCACAGGACCCCGCCGCCGATCGCGCCGAGGGCGAGCGCACGGGAGAGATAGAGCTCAACGGTCGCTGACATCCGGGCCTGTTCGAGTTTCGTCTCCACGTCGCTCACGAAGTCGCCGTCCTCGTCGAACAGGAACTGAAACACCGGGTAGAACGCGTCGCCGAGGAGGTCGGTACTCCTGTCGAGTTGCTCGCTCTCGGCGTCACCGACGTCTAAGCTCATCGGTCGCCTCCCGCCGTGTCATTCTCCCGATCAGCGACGTCGTCGGCCCCCCTGGGGTCGTCGGTCTGAGAGTCGGTGTCGGCGTCCGCCAGCAGTTCCTGGATCTTGACCGACTCGTCCGCGTCGCTGTCGGGGCCAGCCGCCGCGTCGTCCGGGGGCTGCGGTTCACCGCCCGCCCCGGACTCGTCTGTGGCCTCCGACTCGGCGGCCAACCGGTCGTCGAACCGGTCGAACAGATTCAGTTCGGGGTCCTCGTCCGGGTTGCTCTCGTCGACGACGTCCCACGCGACCGCGTCGCCCTCGTCATCCCCGTCGGCGGTGCCGTCGCCCGTGTCACGATCCGCGTCGTCCGCGGAGTCAACCGCGGTGTCGGCGCCCTCCGGGTCGACGGACGGGTCAGTGCCGTCGTCGGGCGCCGGTGTTCCGGCGGTGTCGTCGGGCGCCGGTGTTCCGGCGGTGTCGTTGGGCGCCGGTGTTCCGGCGGTGTCGTCGGGCGCCGGTGTTCCGGCGGTGTCGTCGGGCGCCGGTGGCACCGCCTTGTCGTCGAGCGCGTCGAGTTCGTGGTGCTCACCGCCGGTCGCGGCAACGTCGGGCGCGGACGCCACCGCAACCAGCGCGTCCGCGACATCGACGTCTCCGAGGTCGCGGTAGTCGGGCCACAGTTCGTCTTCGGCCCGCTGGAGGATCTCGTCGCACACCTCCGTGACGTCCGCACCGGGGGTGGGTCGGGGCACCATCTCCTCTTTGTCGGGGTCGACGTCGATCTTGACCGACTCCATCTCCCGGAGGTCCTCTAAGCTGCGTTCGAGCTCTCCTCTCGCCATCAGCGCGATGATGGTCTCCTCGTCGTTGATGAACGCTTGGAGTGTCGCTGCGACCTGCGTGTAGGTGTTGAGCCCCCGGTCAATCAGGTACGCGAGCACGACCCGGCGCTTGAACTTCGCCTCGTTGAGTTCCGCGTGGGTCCACCCGCGGTCGAACTTGATGTCCTCTACGGTGTTCGACGAGCCCATTTTGAGGAACTCGTCGCCCTCGGCCTGCCACTGGTAGACGTCTTGGACGTTGATTTCATCGTTTTCGGCGTCGTAGTGGTTGATCTCGGTCAGGGATTTGTTCCGCCGGACCTTGTTACCCTGCACCCGTGTGGAGGTCTGGACCGACACCAGATCCAGGGCGGTGAACATCGTCTTCGAGACGTTGATCGGGTCGGTGGTGAACCGCTTCAGCACCTCGCCGACGCTGTCGGCGTGGAACGTGGTGTAGGTGGTGTGACCCGTTGACATGACCTGAAAGAGCGTCCGGCCCTCCTCGCCGCGAATCTCACCCATCACGATGTAGTCAGGGCGCTGCCGGAGCGCCGCTTCCAAGAGGTCGAACTCGTCGACGTCGCCGCCGTCGTCGTCGCTGAACGAGGGTCGGGTGACGGAGGCGACCCAGTTGCGCTGCGGGAGTTCGACCTCCCGAGTGTCCTCGATTGAGACGACCTTGGCGTTCGAGGGGATGAAAAGCGACACCGCGTTCAGCGACGTTGTCTTGCCCGAGGCGGTCCCGCCAGCGAAGATCAGGCTCTTGTCATTTTCGATACACAGCCACAGGAACGCCATCTCCTCTAAGGAGAACGTCTTCCAGTTGATCAGGTCCACCGGCGTGAACGGCACGTCTTTGAACTGCCGGATGGTGTAGTTGGTGCCGTGATCGGAGACCTCCCGCCCGAGCGTCAACTGCGCCCGCGACCCGTCCGGCAGGGTGGCGTCGACCTGCGGCCGCCGCTTCGAGATGCCTTTCCCCGACCGTTGGGCGAGTTTGACCACGAAGTCGTCGAGTTCGTCCTCGCCGTGGGAGACGTTCGAGATGATCTGCTCGTAGTCGGAGTGGTAGACGAACACCCGGGAGTTGTACCCGTCACACGAGATGTCCTCGACGTTCACGTCGTGTTTGATCCCGTCGATCCGCTCGTACCCGATGAAATCCCGCCGGAGCGCGTACAACAGCTTCTCCACCTGGTAGTCGTTCAGGGCTGCGGCGTCCTCCGCGATCACCGCCGGCTCCGGCCGCGCCGCGATGCCGTCGAGCGACGGATCGTGGTCCGCAGGAGCCCCGTTCCCGAAGATCCCGTCGAACCGGCCGCCGAACGCACCGGGGTGTATCCCCACCGACCGGGCGACCCTCGCCAGCTTTCGCTCAGAGCGGTCCGGCGACGGCTTCTCGGCGCCGTCGTCGGAGCCAAAACCGAGGTTCAGATCCACGTCCAACCCCGCGAGCAGTCCCTTGTCGGTCCCGTCGGTCGGGCCGGATTGAGCTACCGAGAGGCCCGCCGCGCGGGGATCCTCGGGAGTCCGGTAGAGGTTGTACCGTTCGAGGAGTTCCAGCGTCTGCTGTTCGATGGTCCGGCGGCGGGTCCCCGGGGCGTCGCTGACGACGCGGTCGTCGTCGTATTTGATCGCGGTCCGGAGCTTCCCGGTCAGAAACTCCACTAACTCCGCTTCGATCGGGGTCTGGTGCGGCCGGATGACGTAATACTTCTTCTCGTTTTCTTTCGTGGAATGGAAGATGATCACGAACGCGTGGGGTTCGTTGACCCAGTAGCGCTCGACCTCCCGGAAGTGGGACTTCTTTGCGAGCGGGACCGCCTTCTCGAGGTCGTACCGGTTGACTACGGTTGTTGCCCCCCCAGTGTCGGAAAAGAAGGCGTCCTCGTCGAACTCGGGGTCGACGTCGACTGTCCGCTCATCGACGACCTCGTCGAGCGCCTCGGCACGTGTAGCGCCGTGAGCGAGCGCGTCCTCGGTCGCGTCGGGGTCGAACCCCAGCGCCGACGCGGCGTCGAACCGCTCGATCTCGCCGTCGGCGTCGCGGGGGCGCGACCCGTCGTCGGCGTAGTAGTACTCCCGTTTGTAGTGCTCCCATAACCACTCGCCTTTGACCACCGGCGTGGTCGCGGGGTCGCAGAACGCCTCGAACGCGGCGTCGTGGCGGGCGGCGGTCCGTGCCGCCGACTCGACACCGTCGGCCGCCTCGGTCGGGTGGAAGTCGAGGTGCGTCTCGGGGTCGAGTCCCACCACCGCCCAGTCGGCGCGGGTCGGCGTCGGGATCTCCACCGCGTCGCTGTCGTCCCGCCGGCCGCCCGACTCCTCGTTGTGGCTGTCACGCCGGATTCGCGGGTCGTAGCCGCGATACAGCGTCTCGACCTCGCTCCCGTCGCCGTACTCCGCGAGGAAGTCCGCCCACGTGTACTCGCCGACCGCGACCCGCGGGGCCGAATCCAGCGGCGGGGCTGTCCCGTCGGCCGCCGCCCCCGCCGCACCGCTCGTCGGCAGTTCATCTCCCGCACCCGTCCCGGATTCGGCACCGCTGTCCGGATCCGCGGCCGCTCTATGAGGGGCTGGTGGCGTCTCGCCTCCCCGCTCCGACGCGTCCTCGCCTTCCCCGGTGGGGGGCGCGTCGCCGTCGGTTGCCATTGGAGCACGCTCTACGGTCTCGGTGAAAAAGGCTTCCGGCGCACCTATCAGATCCCATAATCGGGCGTGCCGTCCGGCAGCGATCCGTTCGACCGGCAGCGATCCGTTCGACCGGCAGCGATCCGTTCGACCGGCAGCAACTGGATACGCGCGGGCGTGTTCCCGGCGGCCACGCGCTTCGGCGATCCGGTCCGGCGAGGGTCGGCGTGGACACCCCGCCCGCGCCGAGGGCGGTCGGACGCAACCGGGAGTTGGGCCGCACTGGCGTGGTCATACCAAAAATAGAATATTGTACTGTGATTACGAACTCATTTCTCAGCCCTTCTGAGATAGATACCGTAGATACAACTGAACATACAAATATAGTAGTTCAGTTATCTAACAGTATTGCATCGTCGGTTTCGCTCCGGCTCCCGTGCGCCGGGGTGGAGGACCGCCGGCACAACATATTTCACCTAGTTCGCAAATCGTGAGGTATGCCGTCATCCATCCGGCGGTTGGACTCCGGCGCGGAAGTCCCTGAGGCTGCCTTCGACGACTACATCATCGATCTTGACTTCCACGTCAACCCGATGCCCGACGAGTTGGTATCGTACGTTGACGACGACGTGCTCGCGGACAAGGTGAGCACGGAGTTCGGCCCCACCCCGGTCGTCGGCAAGTGGGACGCCGCCTACGCGATCAAGGAAGGCACCGAAGGGCTGTTCACCCAAAGGCGCGCCGAGTACGCCGAGGATGTCCGGGCGGCCTGCGCGAAGTTCGCGATCGACGATCCGGTCGTCAACCCCGGGGTCAACACCCTGAATCTCCAGCACCACCCGCTCCTGAAGAACGCGGTCTGTCAGGCGTCGAACGACTACATGGTCGAACACTTCGTTGACGAGGGGATGTACACCTCGATGATGGTCCCGAAGTGGGACCCCGAGTATGCGGTCAAGGAGATCGAACGCGTCGGCGGCGAGGACGAGGTCGTGGCCGCCTACTCGTGGTTCGACCCGAAGGTGCCGTGGGGCGCAGAGCAGTTCGATCCCGTTTTCGAGGCCCTGGTCGACCACGACCTCCCGCTTTTGCTCCACGGCTCGCTTGCGTACTGGCCCCAACACAGCTACATCGGCGACGAGATGCTGACCTGGACCGAAATCTTGGGTTTCGACTGGCCGATCCACGGCATGGTTAATCTGCTCAACCTGATCATGCGCGGGGTCTTCGACAAGTATCCCGGTCTGAACGTGGTGTTCCAGGAGGCGGGCCACTGGTGGGTGCCGTTTCTCCGGTACCGCATGGACGAGTTCTACGAGATGCACCCCGAGGACGTCCAGCTCACCCCACGGAAGCACGCCGCCGGCGAACGCTACCTCGAGCGCACGCCCAGCGCGTATCTCGATGACAACGTCTACCTCTGTACGCAGCCGTTCGCGATGCCGCGCAACGCGAGCGAAGCCGCGGCGATGCTGGAGTTGAGCCACGCCGAGCGGATGTTCACCTACTCCAGCGACTGGCCCCACCAGACACTCGACCCGCCGACGTGGTTCTACACGTCGCGGGCGTTCGACGACGACACCCGTGAGGCCATCCTCCACGGCAACGCAGAGGAGATCCTCGACATCTAGGACGATGAGCGCGCACCCAGCACGCGACGACGGCTTCACGAAGGTCGCAACGGTCGACGACATCGACGCCGGCACCGGGGTCGCGGTCGATGTCCGCGGGATCGAGATCGCGGTGTTCAACGCCGACGGGGAGGATGTCAAGCCATCTCCAACCGGTGTGCCCACCAGCAGGCCCCGCTGTGTAAGACGGGCGAGACCAAGATCAACGCCGAGGACACCTGGACCGCGACCCGCGGCGGGGTGGACGAGGCGGAGTGTACCGTCTCCTGCCCGTGGCACCTCTGGGAGTGGGACCTGGAGACGGGCGAGCACGCGGTGTCGGGCAAGCGGATCGCGACCTTCGACTGCGAGGTCGCGGACGGTGACGTCTACGTCGCCGCGCCGGGGTAGTCAGCGGTGACGCGGCCGTTCGATGTGCGCCAGCGTTGGACGGCTGTCTTTCGGCACGTGGCTGCCGGGGCAAACAGCCGGTGGGCGGGACTGGAAGCGGCCGCGTTCTCGACGAACCTGAACGAAGTAAGCACCGCAGGAGCGAACCGGGCGAGACCGGAGGTCTCGCTGGAAACCGGCGGCTCGCCGCCGGTGGCGCAGTGAACGACGAAGCGCGTCGTTCGAGAGAGCGGAGCTCTCTCGTGATCACGAAAAACGCGCAGCGTCTTTCGGACGACAGCGAGTCCCGGGAATCGAGAACGCGGGGGCTTCCGAAGGTATCTCGGTGCCGTCTCCTACAGCATAGTATCTTCACTCCTCGAACGGCCACGCGTCGCTCCCCGCCCGGGTGAGGATGATGTTCGTCGACCGCCAGAAGATGACTTCTTCGCCGTCGCCGTTCTCGGCGTGAAGGTTGACGTCGGCGTACCCCCGATCGTCACGGCTCTCGGAGGCGTGTTTTTCGGTGACCTCGACCGCGACGGAGACGGTATCGCCGGGCCGGACCGGCGTCCGCCACCGGAGTTCGTCCATCCCGAACGACCCCACCGACGCGGTGTCGTTCAGGAACCCCTCGGCCAGGAGCGCCATGCACGACCCGCCCGTGTGCCACCCGCTCGCGATGAGGCCGCCGAACATCGTCTGCGCCGCGGCGTCGGGGTCGATGTGGATCGGCTGGGGGTCGTACCGGCGGGCGAACGCGAGCAACTCCTCGCGGTCGGCGGTGTAGGAGCCGAGGTCGTGTGTCTCCCCCGCGTCGATGTCCTCGAAGTACCGGACCATACTCAGAGGTATGCGTCTTTGACGTGGTCGCTCTCCAACAGCCCCGTCCCGGTGTCCTCGCGGACGACGCGGCCGTTCTCAAGGAGGTACGCCCGCTCGGCCATATTCAGCGCCCGGTTGACGTGCTGTTCGACCAACAGTACGGTTACCTCCTCGCTGATCTCTTCGATCTTGCCGAACACCCGGTCGGTGATCTGCGGCGCCAGCCCCTCCGAGGGCTCGTCCAACGCAAGGATCGTCGGCTGTGCCATGAGCCCCCGGCCGATTGCGAGCATCTGCTGTTGCCCGCCGCTCATCGACTTCGCAAGCTGGTCGGAGCGCTCCTCGAGGATGGGAAACAGCTCGAAGACCTCCTGCATCGTGTCGTCGAGGCTATTCCGATGGGTGTACGCGCCCATCTCGAGATTCTCTCGGACGGTCATGTCCCCGAAGAGGTTCCGCTCCTCGGAGACGTGGACGAACCCGCGCTCGACGATCTCGGTCGGGTTCAGCGTGGCAGCGTCGGCGTCCCAGGCGCTCACACGCCCGTCGCTGACCGGATGAAGCCCGGACATCACCCTGAGCAGCGTGGACTTGCCGGCGCCGTTGGGACCCACGATCGAGACCACAGTATCGTCCTCGGAGACGTGGAGGTCGAGGTCCCAGATCACCTGGATGTTGCCGTAGGAGACGTCGATGGCGTCGAGTTCGATCACGAGTTGTCGGCCCCCAGGTACGCCTCGGTGACAGCCTCGTTGTTTCTGATCGCCTCGGGCGTCCCCTCCGCGATCTTTCGGCCGCTCTTGAGGACGATGATCCGGTCTGCGGTCCCCATAATCGCGTCCATGATGTGTTCGATCCAGAAAACGGAGATGTCGCGGTCGTCACGGAGCCGTCGGATCGTGTTCGAGAGCGCCTCGATCTCGCCGGGGGTGAGCCCGCTCGCGATCTCATCCAACAGGACGAGGTCCGGATCCGACGCCACAGTCCGGGCGAGTTCGAGCTGTTTCTGTTGGGCGATGGGGAGGTTTCGGGCCTCCATATCGGCTTTGTCTTCGAGGCCGACGAACGCGAGCGCTTCCCGGCCGCGGCGCTGCGCGTTTTCCTGGGAGACCGACGCGTCGGTGCCGAACAGCGCGCCGGCAGCCGCGTTCTCGAGCACCGTCATCTCCCCGAACACCCGAACGATCTGGAACGTGCGGAGCACTCCAGACCGGGCGATCTCGTGGGTGTCGAGCGTGAGGAGGTCCTCGCCGTTGAACGTGATCTCGGAGCCCTCCTCGGGGTCGAGGACGCCGGTGATGGTGTTGAAAAGCGTCGTCTTCCCCGCGCCGTTGGGGCCGATGAGCCCCACGATCTCCCCGCGGTCGATCTCGAAGTCCACCCCGTCGACCGCGACGAGGCCCCCGAACTTCTTGCTGACGTTGGCGACCTCAAGCATTGATCGATGAACGCACGCGTCGGGTAATAACGGTTTTGTCTCGTCGCGTCCGCGGCGGTCTCGGACGGCATCCCCGGTGAGATCACTCCGCCTCTGTCTCCGCGGGCGTCCCGCCACCGCCGCTCCCGCCGCTCGAGACGAGGTCGTACGCCTCGAGTAGGTCCCGGATAGTAACGATGACTCCGCTCCGGAAGTACAGGAACAGCACGATCAGGAGCGCGCCGAAGATCGCCGCGCGCCAGTCCGCGGCGTAGTTGCTGAGGAACGCCTCGATTGCCTCGACGACCACCGCGCCCACGATCGGACCGTAGGTCCGGCGGATCCCGCCGACGATCAGCACGACCAGCGCGATCACGTCGACCGCCAGAAACGTGAAAATCGAGGGGGTGATGTAGGTCGCCTCCCGCGCCAGCAGAGTGCCGGCGATCCCGATAATGACTCCGGCGACGAACCCCGCGATGGTCTTGTACCGGACCACGTCGATCCCGATGGACTCCGCGGCGGCCTCGTCCTCGCGGATCGCCTCGAACGCCATCCCGTATTTGGAGTTGATGAGCCAGATGTACAGCACCATCGCGGCCATAAGGAACGCCAGGATGACGTAGTAGAGCACGACCTTTGTCGGAATCCCGACCGCCCCGGCGATCCCGGAGATGGAGAACAGCTCGTAGGGGAACCCGGTGGAGCCGCCGGTGAGGTCCCTGGCGCCGATGAACGCCTCGGCGAAGACCAACTGGAGGTTCAGGGTGAGAATGGAGATCAGGATGACCGTAAAGCGCCGGCGCGCGGAGATCCAGCTGACCGACAGTCCGATGATACCGCACACGAGCGCCGCAACCGGGAGCGCGAGCCACGCGGTCACGCCGACGGTGTCGGCGACCAGCGCCGTGGTGTACGCCCCGATCCCGCCCAGTCCACCCATGAACAGGAACAGCTGGTCGTTGTGACCGAAGACGATGTTGAGCGCGAGCGCGAACAGCGCGAAGAGCAACACCCGCGTGAGCACGCCGACGCCGTAGCCGCTGCCCGCGATCGGGATGGGTGCGAGCACGAACACCGCCGCCACCAGGGCGAGTTTCCGCGTCCCCGGGAGCGTGTCGGTGTTCACGACGACATCACCTCCGGACGGAAGAGCAGGAACACGATCGCCGCGCCGAACAGGATGACCGTCGCGACGTACGACCCGATGAAGAAGTTCGCGAGCGTGTTCACGAGCCCCAACACCGCCCCGGCGACGACCGCGCCCACGAGGCTTCTGACGCCGCCGACGATCGAGACGATGAGCGCGAACGTGGTGAACTGGAAGGCGTTACCCACCCCGATGTTCGACCGGGCGGCGACAACCAGCCCCGCGAGCCCCGCGACCACCGCCGAGAGGACGAACACCAGCGTCCGGATCTTCCGGGGGTCGATCCCAACGAGCTGTGCCCCCCGCTCGTCCTGAAAGATCGTTCGGGTCGCCTTCCCCAGAAACGTCCGGTTCAGGAAGGTAAACAGAACGGCGAGAACGACCGCCGCGACGGCGATGGAGACGACCGATGTTCCGGTAACCACGGTCGTGCCGATGTCGACCGGCGCGAGATCAAGCGGGAGGGAGTACCGCGATGAGACGAAGTTGACCATGATTCCTTCGAGCATCACCGCCAGCCCGAGCGTGGTGAAGATGCCGAGCAGGATGCGCTCTTCGCCGTCCGACCGGTAGACCAGCGAGAGCAGCGTCCGGTCGATCACCAGCCCGAGAACGCCGACAACCCCGAGACCGGCGAGTGCGGCGACCGGCAGCGGCACGCCCCCGCTCGTCAGCAGTGACGCAGTAATGGCCGCGATGACGGCGAACGCCCCGATTGCCAGGTTCAGCACCTCTCCCAGGCCGTAAACCAGCGTGATCCCGACGCCAAGCAGCGCCAGGGAGGCGCCGAAGGCGAGCCCGTCGATCGTGATCGCCGCCAGTGTGCTGACTGATACCATCTACGTACTCCCACTCATAACGGACGGTGACGTATATGTTACGACTTGCTCAGTCCGGTGCCAGCGCCGCGCTCGGCGGCCTGACGGCTCCGGGAACGCGCGGTGAAACCTTGGGCCGCGCGAGTTACTGGTCGGCGTCGATCGCCGGCAGCGGGTCGGTCCGGTAGAGCTCCTCGTAGCTGTAGTCGCCGTCAGAGTAGTACGACGGCGCGTCCAGCGACAGACTGCTGTACAGCTGGATCTGGTTTTCGAGTTCCCCGGAGTCAGCGTACTGGATGGGGTTCGCAAACAGCGTGTCGAACTCGATCGCCCGGGTGGCTTCGGTGATCGCCTGCGGGTCGGCCTCGCCGGCGTTCTCGATGGCCTGCGCCATAAGCTGGGCGGTGACGTAGCCGTAAGCGGTGTGGGTGTTGAACTGCGCGTCGTTGGCCTCGGCGAACCGCTCGGCCACCGCCGCGAACTCGTCGCTGTACGGGTCCGAGAGGTGGACGTGGGTGAACCCTCGGTTGGCGTTCTCACCAAGCGCAGACCGGATGACGTTCGGCGGGAACGACGGCCCCGTGACCACCTCGGGATTTCGACCCAGCTCGTAGAGCTGCTGGGTGATCGAGAGCGATCCCGGGGGGTGGCCGCTCGCGATGACCATCTCGACGTCCTCGGGCACCTGCCGGACGTACGAGGAGAAGTCGCTTTGGGAGACGGGGGCAACCTGGATCTCGACGTCGATGTCGAAGTTCTCTTCGATGCCCGACTGGATCGACCGGCCCCACGCGTAGTCGCCGACGATCGCGGCGACGTTCTCGTAGCCACGATCGGCGGCGAGACCCGCCTGCGCCTGCGCCGTTGGCGTGGCGGGCGCGAGCCCGACTCGGAAGGTGTGCTGCGTCTCCGGCGTGATGGTGTCGTTCGACCCGGCCATGTGCATAAACATCGGAATGCCGAGTTCCTGGGCGGTTCGGGAGGTCCGGATCCCGACGTCGGAGCTCACCGGGCCCGTCGCAGCCACGATGTCGTCCTGCTCGGCGAACCGCTCGAAGATCGACGCCGCCTCCGCAGGGTCGCTCTCGGAGTTGGCCTCCACGATGTTCAGCTCCCGGCCGTCGAGGACGCCGCCGTTGTCGTTGATCTCCTGGACGCCGAACGCGAGCCCCGCCGAGTGGACCTGCCCCCACGGCGCGAAGTTCCCCGCGAGCGGCTGGACCGATCCAATGTTGATCGCGCCGGAGCCACCGTCGTCCGAACCACTCGTCATCGTGGTGTCGCCGCCGGAGTCACCGTCGCCGGAGTCACCGTCGCCGGAGTCACCGTCGCCGCCCGAGTCTCCCCCGTCATCGGAGCTGCCACCGCCGCTCGAACACCCAGCGATCAGGCCGAGTCCGGCGGTGCCGCCGGTCGCTTTGAGAAACGTCCGTCTGTCAACACCTTTCTGTGGCATTATAATCATCGTTCACGCTGTTTTGGTATTTGAACCTGCCGATTCCGCGCGGATACGGCCGGATTCAGTCGGTGTCGCGGTCGCGCCACTCCCGTTCGATCGGTCTTGTGATCGCGCCACTCCCGTTCGATCGGGCCGTCCTCGCGCCACTCCCGTTCGATTGGTCTTGTGATCGCGCGCGACCGCAAACTATTTCATAATAAATACTGATATCCGAGACAGCCATGCAGGAGAACGTACCTGAGTCGTACCTCCCCGAGGACGGCCCACAGCTCATCCACCCGCTGCCGGAACTCCACTATCCCGAGGAGGTCAACGTCGCAACCCAGCTCGTCGACAGACACGTCGGCGAGGGGCGCGGCGACAACGTCGCGATCCGGTTCGGTGACGAGGCAGTCACCTACGCCGACCTCCAGACGCGGGTGAACCGGCTGGGGAACGCCCTGGTGAAGCAGGGTGTAGAGCCGGGCGACCGCGTGGTCGTTCGGTTCACCAACCGCCCGGAGGCGGTCGTGTCGTGTCTGGCCGCCCAGAAGATCGGTGCGGTGGCGCTGCCGTCGATGAAGCTCCTGCGGGCGAAGGAACTCGTCCACATCATCAACAACGCCGAGGCGTCAACCGTCATCGTCTACGACGACCTCCTTGATGAGATCGACGAGGCTCTGCCCGAACTCAACACCGTCGACACCGTCGTGGCCGTCCAGCGCAACGGGATCGACCACGACCACGTGGACTACGACGAGGTGACCGCGGCGGCCGCCGACGAACTCGACGCCCACCCCACGACCCGCGACGACCTGGCGCTCATGCTCTACACCTCCGGAACGACCGGCCAGCCCAAGGGCGCGACCCACACCCACCGCCAGGTGCTCGCGACCGCCGACAGCTACGCGAACTACTGTCTGAACGCCTCCGCCGAGGACGTCTTCGGCGGCAACCCGCCGCTGCCCTTCGCGTACGGCTACGGCGATCTGCTCACCTTCCCGCTCCGGGTCGGCGCCACCACCAGCCTGGTCGAGAACGCCGGGCCGGGTGATTTGCTCGACGCGATCGAGAACCACGGGATCACGGTCCTGTGCTCGATTCCGACGGCGTTCAACCAGATCCTCGCGAAGTTTCCCGACGGCCACGAGGAGTACGACACCGCCTCGCTCCGGCTGGCGGTGAGCGCGGGCGAGCCGCTGACCCACAGCACGTTCAACCGGTTCAAAGACACGTACGGGGTGGAGATCTACGACGGCATCGGCACCACGGAGATGCTCCACATCTTCGTGAGCCACCGCGAGGGCCAGGAGATCGACCCCGGCGCGACCGGCTACCCGGTCCCCGGCTACGAGTGCAAGGTGGTCGACCCCGACACCGGCGAGGAGATGCCGCGCGGGGAGGCCGGCCTGCTCGCGGTCCGCGGCCCGACCGGGATCTCCTACTGGAACCGGCCGCGCAAGCAGGACGAGGCGCTGGTCGACGGGTGGAGCCTCCCGGGCGACATCTACATCCACCGCGAGGACGACCGGCTTGAGTACAAGTCCCGCGAGGACGACCTCATCATCTCCAGTGGGTACAACATCCCCGGCCCCGAGGTCGAGGCGGTCATCGAGGAGCGCGAGGAGGTCTCGGAGGTCGCGGTCGTCGGTTCCCCCGACGAGGAGCGCGGCCAGATCGTGAAGGCGTTCGTCGTGTCAACCGAGGGGGTCGGGGCTGGCGACCGCCTCACCGAGACGATCCAGAATCACGTCAAGAACACGCTGGCGCCGTACAAATACCCCCGCGCCGTGGAGTTCGTCGACGAACTTCCCCGTACCGAGACCGGGAAGATCCAGCGCGTGAAGCTCCGGGATCGCGAACACGAACAGTACGAGGACTAGTACGGACTGTCAGGTCGTTTCACGATCTGTTCACTTGTGAACGGAACCGGTACGAACGACAGAGTCAGTATTTCGGAAGCTCCCGCGCTCTCGACTCTCAGGGCTCGCTGTCGTTCGAAGGACGCGACGCGTCTTTCGTGATCACAAGAGGGCTCCCTCTCGGACAACGGTCCTGGGCGCTCATTTCGCTCACGCCCGTGGTCCTTACTTCGCCCAGGTTCGTCGAGAGCGCGACCGCTTCAATTCCCACCCAGCGGTGGGTTCCCGATCCGCCACCGCGTCTCCGAACACAATCGAGCGCGACGCCCGACTCCGGCGGCCGCGCCCTACTCCGGTACGAACTTCAGCCCGTACCGCGTGACGCCTTCGACGGTGTAGATCCGGCGGAGGCGCCCCGTGACCGCGTCGCCGACCGAGACGGATCCGGGATCACAGTCGGTCAACTGCGCGGGGAACCGAGCGCTGCCGTCGCCGTCAATCGCGGTCGATTCGACGATCGCGACGGCGAACGGGCCGTCCCGGCGCTGCTGCTCGACGAACTCCGGGGGCGCGCCGCCCTGACCGATCACGGTGACCGCGGCGACCTCGCCGGTCCGGGACAGCGGCGTGAGTTCGTAGTCCTCGCGGGCGCCACACGCCGGACACGCACCCTCCGGCGGGAACGCGACGGCGCCGCAGTCGGGACACCGACCGGCGGCCAGCCGGTAGCGCTGGGGGGTCGTGCGCTGCCACGACGGGAGGCTGACGTGGGCGCCGCCGCCCGCGACCTCGGTCTCCCCGATCGTGCCGCGCGCCCGCAACGCCGCCGGATACGGGACCTCCTCGCCCGCCTCGATCGCGGCCGTGACGCCGGTCTCGGGCGCCGTGGCCACCTCGAACCCGAGGCCGACCGCCGTCGCGCCGCTTCCGAAGAAGCCCGCAATCACAGTCGAGTCCGGATCGACCGCCTCCAGCGCGGCGAGCAACCCGATCGCGACCGCCGCGGCGCCTGCGTCACCGACGTCGTCGACGACGGTTCCCCGATCGATCGCACCGCCATCGTAGGGTAACGCCGTCCCGATCCGGTGAGGGATGTCGCCGGTCGGTTGGTACAGGCTCACAGCGTCGACTGTGCCGTGGTCGATCGCCAGCCGATCGAGAGCGGTCGAGACGACATCGCGGATCGTCGTGCGCTCGTACGTCGTGATATCTAGCTCCGACACTTCCGTACGTCCCCGTTCTCGGAGCCGGAGCCCCGGGGCGTCTCTCGACTCCCGGGTGCGGTCTGTGAGCACCACGTCGGCGTCGTCGTCGACGAGGAACGCGGCCGCACCCGCGCCGACACGTTGGCCGACCGCTGCGGCATCGCCTTCTGGAGCGTCGGCGACGACAACCAGTGCGGGCCCGTCGCTGTCGACGCCCGAGAGCAGCGCTTCCCCGCCAGCAGCGGTGCTCTGGGTCGCGGTCGTCGTCGAGACCGCCGAGTCCAGCCCGAGCGCCGCCCCGATCCGCGGCGCGAACGCCTCCTCCTCCAAGGGAGGCGTAGTCGTTGCGACCGCCAGATGGGCGATGTCGGCGGCGGCGAGGTCGCCACTGCTCAGGGCGTCGCGGCCGGCCGCGACCGCCATCGTGAGCGCGTCCTCGTCTGCCGCGGGCACTGCCGCACGGTCGACCGGCGCGGCCGCGCCCCACGCGGCCTGGATCTCGGCACCGTCGAGTCGCTGGCGGGGGAGATACAGCCCGGTCGCGGCGATCCCGCGACCCGTCCCGTTTCCAGCGCCGGTCATAGCTCCCCCTCCTCGACCCGCTCGAACACGTGGACCGTCACGCCACCTCCCGACCCGCCGACGTTGTGCGTCAGCCCGATCGCCGGGTCCTTGACCTGGACGTGGGCGTCGCCGCGGAGTTGTGCGAACGCCTCGACGACCTGGCCGGTCCCGGTCGCCCCGATGGGGTGACCCTTGGATTTCAGTCCGCCGGAGGTGTTCACCGGGAGGTCGCCGTCGGGGTCGGTGACGCCCGCCCGAAGGAGCCGCGGCGCCTCGCCGCGGTCGCAGAAGCCGAGATCCTCGTAGGCGGCGAGTTCGGCGATCGCGAAGCAGTCGTGGACCTCCGCGAAGTCGAGGTCTTCTGGCGCGATGCCCGCCTCCTCGTACGCGCGGTCGGCGGCCGTCTCCGACGCCGGAATCCCGGTGAGTGAGTCGCGCTGGAACAGCCCGACGCGGCCGGAGGCAGCGCCCGCACCCGACACCCGGACCGGTGCGTCCGCGAGGTCCGCGGCGACCGCCTCGCTCGCGACGAGCACTGCGCTCGCGCCGTCGGTGGTGGGGCAGCAGTGATACAGGTTCAGCGGCGCCGCCACATCGGGGGCGCTCGTCGCCTGCTTCAGGGTGCACTCGAACCCGAGGTGTGCGTGGGGGTTCTGTGCGCCGTTGCCGTGGTTCTTGACCGCGACCCGGGAGAGGTCCTCAACGGTGGCGTCGTGCTCGCGGAGGTACGCACTCGCCATCTGGGCGTACACGCCCGCGAACGTGGTGCCGGAGAGCCGCTCCCACTCGGTCTCACCGCTCACGCCCAGCCACCACTTGGTGTGGTCGCCGCTCATATCTGTCATAACCTCGTAGCCGCCCGCGAGCACGAGGTCGGCCATCCCGGACCGGACCGCCATCACGGCCTGCCGGAGCGCGTACCCCGATGCCGCACACGCGTTCTCGACCCGCGTGGTCGGGATGCCGTGGAGTCCGAGATGCTCCGTGACGGCGGGTCCGCTCAGCCCGAGTTGCCGCCCCCCAACCCCGAGCGTTCCCAGAAACGCCTCATCGACGTCGGCGGGGTCGAAATCGCCATCCACGCTCCCGACGGCCTCGTCGAAGGCGTCGTCGAACAACGACCGGTAAGACCGGTCGGGGAAGGAACCGAAGTCGGACTGCCCGGCGCCGATAATATACGCATCGGTCATACGTTCTCCCCGGCGAGGAGCGACTAAAAAGTACGTGCTTCGGGTGGGTTTATTACCGCTCGACGGCGACGCGGGCTATGGTACGAGTCGAGACCGACGGTCGCGTCCACACGATCGCGTTCGACCGACCGGACGCGAAGAACGCGCTCACAGCCGACGCGGCAACCGAACTCGTCGACGCGCTGGAGGCGGCAGAGGAGGCCGACGCCCGCGCCATCGTGCTCACCGGCGACGGCGACGCCTTCTGTGCGGGCGGCGACATCGAGGCGATGGCCGCCCGCGACGAAACGCCGAGCGAGGCGCACGACCGCGTCCGGGAGACGCTCTCGGAGGTGATCGAGACGCTCCTGACCCTGCCGCTGCCGGTGATCGCGAAGGTGAACGGCGACGCCGTTGGCGCGGGAACGAACGTCGCCGCTGCGTGCGATTTCGTCTACGCGACCGAGGACGCTCGGTTCGGCGAGGTGTTCGGGAACGTCGGGCTGATCCCCGACTCCGGCGGGACGGTCCTGCTGCCGGCGCTGGTCGGGCTCAGAACGGCAAAAGAACTCACCATGACCGGCCGGCTGTTTGACGCGACCGACGCCGCCGAGATGGACCTCATCAACCGGGCGGTCCCCACAGCCGATCTCGACAGCGAGGTCGCGGATCTTCTACGGGCGCTCGACCGGAAGCCCACGGAGACGCTGGGACTCACGAAGCGCGGGCTTCACGAGAACATCGGCCGACCGTTCCGCGACGCACTCGAACGTGAGGCGTACCTCCAAGTGCTGGCGTACGGGAGCGACGCCCACGAGACCGGTGTCGAGGCGTTCCGGAACGGCGAGCGACCCGACTTCGAGTGAGTTGACCCGGCCGGTGGGAAGGTGCCAACGCTTTTTATCCCCCACGGAGACTTCCTGACGCATGACTTACGCGGGCCCGACAGCCCTGTATATCGACGGCGAGTGGACCGAATCAGTAGACGGCGGCACGATCGAAACCGAGGATCCGGCGACCGAGGAGACGTACGCGACCGTCGCGTGCGCCACCGAAGCGGACGTGGCGGCGGCGGTCGACGCCGCCGAGTCGGCCGCCGAGCACGACGCGCCGTGGCGGAGCGCAGACCCCAAAGAACGCGCGGCGGCGCTGGGGGCGATGGCCGACGAGATCGAGGCCATGGCCGACGAGATCGTTCTGGTCGAGTCCCACGACAACGGGAAAACGCCGTTCGAGGCGCAACTCGACGTGGAGATGGTGATCGACACCTTCCGGTACTACGCGGGGTGGGCCGACAAACTGACTGGGGAGTCCATCCCGGTCCCGGGCAACCGGCTTGACTACACCCTTCGGGAGCCGCTGGGGGTCACCGCACACATCGCCCCGTGGAACTACCCGTTCCAACTCGCCGGCCGGAGCCTCGCGGCGGCGCTTTCGTGCGGCAACACCGCGGTGGTCAAACCCTCGAAGACCACGCCACTGTCCGCGCTCTACTACGGGATGGCCGCCGAGGCCGCCGGCCTCCCCGACGGCGTCGTCAACGTCGTCCCCGGCCGCGGGTCGGAGGCCGGCAGCGCACTGGTCGACCACCCGGGGGTCGACCACGTCGCGTTCACCGGCAGCACCGGGGTCGGCAAGGGACTCATGTCCGCGGCCGCCGACAACCTGACCGGCGTGACCCTGGAACTCGGCGGGAAGGGACCGAACGTCGTCTTCCCCGACGCCGACCTCGACGCCGCCGCGAAGGGTGTCCACTACGGGATCTTCATGAACTGCGGCCAGATGTGCTGGGCGGGCTCCCGCCTGCTTGTCCACGAGGATGTCCACGACGAGGTCGTCGATAGCGTGGTGGAACGCGCGGAGGCGACACCCCTCGGCAGCGGCATCGACGACGACGGTCGGATGGGGCCGGCGGTCAGCGGCTCCCACCGCGAGGAGGTGCTCGACTACGTCGAGACCGGAATCGACGAAGGGGCGACGCTGGCGACCGGCGGATCGGTCCCCGACGACAAGCCGGCGGGCTATTTCATCGAGCCGACGGTGTTCACCGACGTCGACAACGACATGACGATCGCCCGCGAGGAGATCTTCGGCCCCGTGTTGTGTGTGATCGAGTTTTCGGAGTTCGAGGAAGCGATGGCGATCGCCAACGACTCGCCGTTCGGGCTGAGCGCCGGGGTATGGACCACCGACCTCTCGACGGCTCACGACGCCGCGAGTCGGCTGGAATACGGGATGGTCAGCGTCAACGAGTATCCGCAGACGTTCCCCCAGACGCCGTTCGGGGGGGTCAAACAAAGCGGGCTCGGCCGGGAACAGGGCACCGAGGCGGTGCGAGAGTACACCCAGTCGAAGAGCGTCAACCTAAATCTCGGGTAACCGGGGACGGGAGCCGGTCGATCTCGTGTCTGTTCGCGCCGCGGGCGTGCGGCTTCTCGACGCCTCGGATCGGCAAGAGATGTCGGCTGGCGGAGTCGGGCGCGCGTCTACTCGTCGGAGCCGGGCTCCTTGTCGCCGAGTTCGACCCCGAGGAAGTCGGGCTCGCGCTTGTTGAGGAAGGCGTCGACCCCCTCTTCGGCGATGTCGGAGCCGAGCAGCTGGTTCTGGAGTTCCCGCTCGTGAGCCAGTGCGTCCGAAAGCGGGAGCTCAAGCCCCTCGTTGACCGCGAGCTTGTTGTGGCCGACCGCGCCCGCGGGCTTGTCGACGATCATCTCCGCGAACTCGAAGACGGCGTCCTCCAGCTCCTCTGGCGGGTGGAGCTCGTCGAAGATGCCCTTCTCGGTGGCTTCTGCGGGGGTCAGTTCCTCACCGGTGACCATCAGACGGAGCGCCTCCGAGCGGTCGATGTAGCGGGGCAGCAGCTGGGTACCCGCCTCGCCCGCGATCAGGCCGAGGTGGATCTCGGGCATCCCCACGCGATAGTCGTCGTCGTCACCGACGAACCGGAAGTCACACGCCAGCGCCAGTTCGAGGCCGCCGCCCATGCAGTGGCCGTCGACGGCGGCAATAAACAGCGTGTCCGTCGTCCGCATCTTCATGATGATCTCCTTCGAGGTCTGGCTGGCGTAGCCGGTCTGCTCGCCGGTCTCTTCTTGAAGGGCGTTGATGTCGTAGCCGGTCGAGAAGATGTCGTCGTTCGCGCTGCCGAAGACACAGACCCGGACTTCGTCGTCGAAGCGGACGCCCTCAACGGCGCGCTGGAGCTCCAGTAGGACATCGATGTTGTGGGCGTTCACCGGCGGGCGATCGATCCGCAGGATCCCGACGTGGTCCCGCGTCTCCGTCTGGAAGTACTCGAGGTCGAGTTCGTCGAAGGACTTCATTACGTGCGTGAGAACCCCGCCACGTTACAAATAGTTTGTGAATGTGCCGCCGCGGGCCCGGCGAACACGGGCGAAAACGCCGGAATCGGCGGTTCACTCCCCGGCTTCCGAACTGGGAGCCGGCCGTAGTCGAGGCCTACCGACCCTGCCACTCGGGCGCCCGATCCTCGAAGAACGCGTCGATACCCTCGCCTTTGTCCTCGGTGGCAAACAGCTGGACGAACAACTGCGCCTCGTAGTCGATCCCCTCGTCGAGCCCCGTCCGCGACGCGGCCCGGACGCTCTCTTTGGCGAACTCCAGGGCCAACGGGCTCTTGTCGGCGATCGACCCAGCGAGTGCCGCGACGCGGTCGTCGAACGTCTCGGAATCGCACACCTGCTCAACCAGCCCGATCTCGGCCGCCTCCGTGGCGTCGACCAGCTCGCCCGAGAGGATCAGCCGCATCGCCTGCCCCTCGCCGATCAGCCGGGGGAGCCGCTGCGTGCCGCCGCCGCCCGGGATGATCCCCAGGTTGATTTCGGGTTGGCCGAGCTTGCCGCCTTCCTTCGCGATCCGGATGTCGCAGGCCGTCGCGAGCTCCAGTCCGCCGCCGAGGGCGTGGCCGTTGACCGCGGCGACGACAGGGGTCGTGAGCCCGTCGACGACCTCGTACACCCGGGGGCGGGCGCTCGCCGCCCGCTGTTCGAAGAGGTCGCGGTCGCGGAACTCGGTCACGTCCGCGCCCGCGACGAAGGCGTTGCACTCCTCGGAGCCCGTGAGTACGATCACCCGCGCCTCGGAGTCCTCGATCGCGGGCAACGCGGTCTTCAACTCCGATCTGACCGTTTCGTTCAGCGCGTTCCGGTCGTCGGGCCGGTCGATCGTGACAGTCGCCACGGCGTCGTCGCGCTCGACCCGGATCGACTCGAACTCGGTGGTGAAGATATCGTCGCTCATCGGTCGCTCCACTCCCCGCTGGTCGCGACGGCCTCGCCGTCCTCCCACACGTAGAACCCCTCACCCGACTTCTTCCCCAGCTTCCCCGCCCGGACCTTCCGCTTGAGCAACTGGGGCGGGGTGAACCGCTCACCGAGCTCGGTCCGGAGGTACTCCAGGATGTCGAGGCGGACGTCCAGCCCGACGACGTCTGTGAGCTCCAGCGGCCCTATCGGGTGGTTGTAGCCGAGTTCCATGGCGTTGTCGATGTCGCGGGGGGCGGCGACGCCTTCTTCCACCATCCGGATCGCCTCGACGCCGAGTGCGACGCCGAGCCTGGAGGAGGCAAATCCCGGCACGTCGCGGACGACGACTGGGGTCTTGTCGATCGCTTCCACGAACTCGGTTGCGAACGCGCGGGTCGATTCGTCGGTACGTTCGCCGACGATCACCTCGACGAGGGACATGATGTGGACCGGATTGAAAAAGTGGAGTCCGATCAGGTTCCCCGGCCGTTCCAACCCGCTTGCGAGTTCTGTCACTGACAGTGACGAGGTGTTGGTTGCGAGGATCGTCTCCTCGCTCGCCACGTCCTCGGCGTCGGTGAGGACGGTTGTCTTCAGACCGAGGTCCTCTGGCACCGCCTCCGCGACGAGGTCGGCCCCTCCGATCGCGGTCGGGAGATCGGTCTCGCCGGTGATGTTCCCAAGAGCCGAGTCCATCTCGGCTTCGGTGACCTTCCCGCGTTCGACGCCGCCTTCGAGGTTCGACCGGATCGAATCGACCCCCTCGTCGACGATCTCCGGTTCGATGTCCCGGAGTGTCACGTCGTGACCCGCCATCGCGCTCACCTGTGCGATGCCGTGGCCCATCGTGCCAGCTCCGAGTACTGTGACCTGCATACGCCAATCGACACCGGGTGGAGACTTAAATATTGTAGAAGTGACCTACGCCCGGACTGCTCCGCACGTTCGGGTGAAGCAGCGATCTGCCGTTTCGGATGCTGCCGCGCAGGAGCCCCGCGAAAAAACTGTATACAAACCCGTATACAGCGCCGGGGCCGGTATTCTTCAGAAACGATACTAACATACGCGCCGCTTAGAATCACAGTTGTACACCTATTAGTTCTGTTTCAGCCGCGGTGGAGCGCGGACCGTCAGTCGATCCACGACTGTCGTATACGGGTTCGTATACACCAGCTAACACAGCAACACACCCCAGCAAGGGGTCGGAGCGTTCCGTTCAGGAGGCGACCGAAGGGGTAGTGGCTCTCTCGGCGTCGACGACGTGATACAGAGGAACCGCACCGGAGCCGGCTACGGGCTCTCGTTCGACCGAAGCTTCAGGTCCGACCGGGGCTTCGCGACACACGTCAGAACGTACCCTTCGTCTTTTTCGCCCCCCGAGAGGAACATCGCCTCCACCTGGTCGGTCTCGCCCTCCTCGACGCGGAGCGCCGAGCAGACCCCGCAGACGCCCATCCGGCACTGGTAGGGAAGGTCGACCCCGACTTCCTCGGCGGCCTCCAGGATGGGCCGGTCTTCGGGGACCGTGATTGTGCGTCCCTTGTCGACGAACTCGACTTCGTAGGTCTCGACCATGTTAGAGTCGCTGTTCGTAGACGTGTTCAACCGGTTCGAGTCCGTGGGATTCGAGCATCGCCGCGGCGTCTTCCTCGCCGGCCAGGACGTCGATGCGGTAGAACTCGACGTCGCGGGGATCCTCGGTGAACCACTCCGCGGCGCCGTTCAGTAGGTGACTCGCGATCCCCTTCCGACGGTGGTCCTCGCGCACGTACATCCCGTTGATGTAGCCGTGGTTCGCCAGCCGGAAGATGGGGTGGTCACCCATCACCCGGGCTTCGAGCACCCCGAGGAACTCGTCGTCGTCGTCGTTTTCCGCCAGGAGGACGGTCCCGTACTTCGAGTCGACGAGTTGGTTCTCGAAGTACTGAAGCCAGCGCTCGTCGGCCTGGTCCGAGTGTTCGTACCGCTCGTCGAACCGCGAGAGGTACGACGTGAACCCGTGCCAGAGCGCTAAGATTTCCTCGCCGTCGGCTTCGGTGGCGTGGCGCGTTCGGATACCCATACACACCGTACCGAACCGGTGCGTCTAAAAGATTCGCGTTGGGAGGGGGTCGGATCCGCGCCTGTGGCCGTCCGCCGCTGTGGCCCGTGCGCCGGTCTGTGGCGACAGTTACCGTGACTACGGTTCGCACGCCTGCCACAACGGTTAAGACGGTAGAGTCGAACCACGCAGTACGGAGATTGATTCGCGATGCCAACAGAGAAACGCTTCAAAGAGCAGCTACAGAACGGGCGCATGATCGAAGACGAGTCGGAGATGACCGATGGGTATAAGAAGGCGTTGAAGGGAACCCTGCTTGTCTCCGCCGACACCGAACTCATGAGCGCCCCGGCGTACTACGAGCAGTCGATGAACGCGCCGACGCTGGACTCGCGGGCGTCGTGTGTGAGCGTGATCCAAGACGAGCTCGGCCACGGCCACATCGCCTACCGCCTGCTCGAGGACCTCGGCGAGGATCGCGAGCAGCTCCTGTACGAGCGCGAGCCCCACGAGTTCCGAAACACCTACGGCTTCGACCAACCGCTGGAGACGTTCGCGGAGCTGGTCTGTTCGCACGGGATGTTCGACCGCGCGGGGATGGTCCTCCTGAGCGACATCGAGGAGCACACCTCCTACGCCCCCTGGAAGCGCGCGCTCCGGAAGGTCGGCAAGGAAGAGCAGTTCCACCTCCGCCACGGCGAGACCTGGATGCGCCGGTTGACCAGCAAGTCCGAGAAGACCAAGGGCAAGGTCCAGGACGCCGTCGACTGGATGTTTCCGATGGGTGTCGAGTGGTTCGGCCTTCCCGACAGCCAGAAGCGCAACACCGACCAGCTCGACTACCGCATCAAGGGCAAGACAAACGACGAGCTCCGCCAGGAGTGGATGAGCCACGTCGTGCCGCTGGCGGACGACCTCGACCTCGAGGTGCCCGCCCACTACGACGAGCAGTCCGACGAGTTCGTCTTGGAGTACGACGCCCCGGTCGCGTTCGACGCCGGGAGCAAGGACTGGCGCTTCGAGGAGCCGATCGGCTGGGACGGCGTGATCGACCGCTGGCGGGACCGTGGCCCGGCCAACCGGACGCACGTCGACCTCATCCAGTCCGGGACGCTCGAAGTGGGGGTGTGACATGAGCGTCAACACCGCGGGGTCGATCGCCGCGGGCGCTCACGCCGGCCCCAGCGAGGACGCCGACGAGTTCGAGCGCGAGTTGTGGGCCACCCTCGACACCGTCCCGGATCCACACATCCCGGTCAGTCTGGTCGAGATGGCGATGGTCTACGATATCGACGCCGGCGGCGGCGACGTGACTGTCACGATGACGTTCCCGTGTATGGGGTGTCCCGCGTACGATATGATCAAAGACGACGTGCGCGCGGCGCTCCGGACGGTCCGCGGGGTCACCGACGTCAACATCGAGATCACCTGGGACCCGGTCTGGTCGAAGGACATGCTCACCAACAACGCCCGGGAGGAGCTCCGGGACGCCGGTATCAGCCTATGAAGTACCACGTGTTCACCCGCGTCAGCGCTGGCGACGACCTGATGCACGTCGGAACGGTCCAGGCCGACTCCGACCGGCTCGCGCGGATCTACGCCCACCGGACCTACGACGAGGAGGATTGGGACTTCATCGGCGTCGTCCACGAGGAGAACCTCATCGAAGTCGAGGGACAGCCCATCGCGGGCGGGAGGACCGCATGAGCGACGACGGGTGGCCGGAGCCGGCGGTCGACTACGTTCAGGCCATCGCCGACACCAAGATCCTGCTCGGCCAGCGCTACGGCGAGTGGATGTTGAAGGGGCCAAACCTCGAAGACGACATCTCAGGGGCCAGCAACGCCCAAGACGAGATCGGACAGGTCCGACAGCTGTTCCGAGTCCTCACCCGCCAGGGCGTCGACGACGAGTGGCTCGAATCCGAGCGCGCTCCCGACGAGTACGCCAACGCGGCGACGCTCGACACCGAGGCGGACGCGTGGCCCACGTTCATCGTCCAGGTTGCGCTCACCGACCGGGCTGCGTGGCTGCTGCTCGACGCCATCGACCACGACGACTTCACCGGGATGGTCCAGAAGATGGGCGAAGACGAGTACTTCCACCTCGAACACCACGACGGCCGGCTGGAGACCCTCGCTGAGGACCAGCCCGAGGCCGTTGAGGCCGCCCTTGAGGACTACTTCCCGGATATTCTTGCGTTCGTCGGCCCCGCGACCCACGACGCGGAGTCGGACCCGCTCGTCGACGCCGGGTTCACCGACCGTCCGGCCGCGGAGATCAGGCGCGCGCTCGCCGAGCACTACGCGGACCTCTTTGCGGGGACCGAGGTGTCGGTGCCGCCGCTCGATGACGGCGTACCGGACCCCGACGCGTGGGACGAGACCCGCCGCCGCGTCGGCGACGGCCACGTCGACGCCGACGTGGTCGACCAACTACAGGGTGTCTCCAACCGGGAGTATGTGATCGCATGAGCTCCTCGAACAGTTCACCCGGATGCGACGCCGGTACCGCTGTCGACGACGACCGCCAGGACCCCCCGGAAGCTGTCTGTCCGTTCTGTGGCTCCGAGGACTCCGATCTCGAGTCCACGTTCGGGTCGGAGGTCTCGAAGAGCCAGTACTACTGCAACAACTGCCACACGGTCTTCGAGCGGATCAAATACGACGGCGCGATGCCGTCAACCGGCCGCGAGCGCGACGGTTCACGCTGAGAACGATTCGTTTTTGTTGAGGTATAGTTAGCGGTGGATTCGTGACGAACGATGTCGAGAGGCCCTCGGAAGCCCGATGGCGGTTCGTTAGCTGGCCATCGTTCGATCGAATACGATCCCTTTCGCCCGAAGCTACAGCCCCAACGCCTCGCCCGCGACGGTCGTCTTCTGGATCTCCGAGGTCCCGCCGATGATCGAGAGGATGCGGGCGTCGCGGTAGTACCGCTCCAGGGGGTAGTCGGTCCGGTAGCCCTTGCCGCCGTAGATCTGCATCGCGTTGCGGGCGCAGAACTCCGCGGCGTCGCTGGCGGTGAACTTCGCCCGCGAGGACGCCCGAGTGTCGCCCTCACCGTCGGCGATCCGGACCGCAGAGCCGTACACCAGACTCCGCGCGGACTCGAGGCGTGAGTCCATCTCCGCCACCAACACCTGGACCGCTTGGTACTCGCCGACGGGCTTGCCGCCCTGCTCGCGGTCGCCGGCGTAGTCGACCGCTTGCTGGAAGGCGGCCCGGCCGATCCCACACCCGATCGCGCCCAGTCCCGTCCGGGCCATGTCGATCGTGCCCATCGCGATCCGGAAGCCCTGGCCGATCGACCCCAGGAGCGCGTCGGCGTCGACCGCGACATCGTCGAGCGTCGAGTCGCCGGTCACGTGGCCGTGCATCCCGAGGTACTCCCCGCGGTCGAAGGTGAACCCCTCGACGTCGTCGGGGTTCGGCACCAGGAAGACGCTCACGCCGTGGGAGTCGTCGGGTTGGGGGCGCTTCCGGGCGACCACCAGGTGGACGTCGGCGACGCCGGCGTTCGTCCCGAACGATTTCTCGCCCGAGAGCCGGTAGCCGTCGTCGGTCGCCTCCGCGACGGTGCCGAGCTCCGTCGGCGACGACCCCGCGCCGGGTTCGGTCAAAAGCATCGCGCCGACCGACTCGCCGGAGACCATCTTCGGGAGCAGGCGGTCCTTCTGGGCGTCGGTCCCGAAGTTCAGGACCGGCAGCGTCGCGAACGTGTGGCCCTGGATGGTCTCGGCGACCGCGGCGCTCTCGGCGGCGACGCGTTCGAGCGCCAGACAGTACGAGACGAAATCGCCGCCGAGTCCGCCGTACGCCTCGGGGACTACGATCCCGAGCAGTCCGGCGTCGCCCGCGGCCTCGACGACGTCGCGGGGGAACTCCCGGCTCCGTTCGATCTCCTCGGTTCGGGGCGCGAGCGTCTCCTCGACGAAGGAATCGGTGCGGTCGAGAACGTCGTAGTGCTCCTCGGAGAGGGCACGGTCGAGTAACGTCATACCTGCGTTGGCGTCGCGCGGGGACTTATGTATACCGTGACGGGCGGGACTACAGCGGTCCGAATCGGAGGCCGTCCCCGCCGGAGTCGATGTCGAGGGTCCGCCGCGCCCGAACGTACCGGTCGGGCGCCTCACCGACGCGCTCGGCGAAGCCGTGGTCGGCCGCGAAGGCGAGGTGTGCCGCTGCCTCCCCGGCGCCCATCTTGGCGTGGATCCCTGCCATCTCCCCAAACAGGTCGTTTGCGACCGCCCACGGCGTCGGTCCCGGTTCACCGTCGTCGGTATTGTCCCCGGGGTCGGGCAGCGCCGCGACCGCGTCGAGGGTCCGGTCGGCGTGGTGGTCCCGGATCGTCCGGATCCGATCCGGCAGGTCGACCGTCGGCCCGTGGCCGGGGTAGGCGTCCGGGGGTGCTGCCGCCTCCGACCCGGTGTCCCCGCCGAATCGCTCCACCAGCTCGTCGAGCGTGTCGAGGTACGTCGACAGCGCCGCGTCGAGCCGCGTGTCGCTGCCGCCGACGTTCGGCGTGTACGTCGGCAGGACCGCGTCGCCGACGAGCAGCGCGTCGTCCGCCAGAAGCGCGAGGTGACCCGCGGTGTGGCCAGGGGTGTGGACGGCCTCCGCGCCCGCCACCGACTCGCCGTCGGTGACGGCGCTGACCGGACAGGCGTCCGGCATCGGCGAGGGAGTGTCGCCGTCGACGATGTCTGCGACCGTCGCGTCGGGAACGCCCCACGCCCGGAGCCGTCGGGCGTCGCGGTCGAGGCGGCGCTCCCGCTCGGCGGCGTAGTCGGCCACAAGCGGGGCATCGTTCTCGTGGAGTACCAGTTCGGCGTCGGCGGCCGCCGCCAGCCTGGGCGCCACCCCGGCGTGGTCGGCGTGCCAGTGGGTGACCGCGACCGTCCCTATGGCGTCGACCGGCAGCCCCGCCGCAGCGAGTCCGTTTGTCAGCGTCTCCCACGGCGCCTCCCCCGGTGGCCCGGGGTCGACGACGAGCCCGCGGTCCGGGAGGACATAGGTGCTGTTTTCTCCCTCGGGGCTGGCAGCGGTGTGGGCGATCCGTTGGACTGTTGTGCTCGACATCGCTCAGGCACTCCCGTCGGCGCCTCTGTCGTGTGTCGGGTCGTCTCCGGGGCCGTGGTCGAACCCCAACTCCGACCAGTCCGCGCGCACTGCCTCCCGGATCTCCTCGGGATACGTCGCCTCGAAGGTGACTCGCGGCGCGATGTACTCCTCGTCCCACCGGGGATCCCACGCGGCGTCGACGTACATGTTCGAGCCGGTCGCGCCGTCCCGCCGGTAGTGAGGCGCCCGGGCCGCGGGCGCCTCCGGATCGGAGAACTCCCAGTCGTTGGCGGGGTGGGCTTTCACCCAGACGTCGTCGAACGCCCGACCCAGATCCATCGGCGGCGTCTCGGTGTCGAGGATGACCACCTTGTCGAACAGTCGCGAGAACGAGAAGAGGGTGTTTGCGAGCTGCCACTCGAAGCCGGCGTAGAGAACGTCGCTCGCCACCAGACAGATTCCCAGGCCCGCCTCGACGGGGAGCGCGAGCCACTCCGCGGGCGCGACGCCCCAGTAGTTGTTCACCCGACCGTAGAGCCGCGCCGACTCGGTGGTCGACAGGAGGTGTCGGCCGTCGGCCATCGGCGCGCCGGTCGGCGCGAACGGGACGACCGGGTCCTCGCGGACCCGGACGCGGTTCACGCGGGCACGGAGCGTGGCGGTGGCGACGGCGCGCTCCCACGGCGACGGCGGCCCCGACGGCCGGCGGTCGGGCGTCGAAACCGACGCGGGCGCGCCGGAGACCGTCGCTTCGATCACCACCTCGCTCGCCGCAGGCACCGCCCCCGCAGGAGTCGGGGCGATGTCGACCGGCCCCAAGGCATCGGCGATACTGGGCGCGCCCGCAACCTGGGACTCCCCCAGCCACCGCATTGTCGCCCCGAACAGCGCCGCTGGCGGTGTCCCGAGTGCGATCGTCACCCGGGTTCCCTCGGGCGTGCTGCCCGCCGGTGCGGGAACCGAGAGCCGGAGGCCGTCGCTGCCGTGGACGGAGCCGCGGACCGGGACCCACCGCACTGCGCCGGGGTCCGTCCGGCTGTCCTCGGGGACCGCTGCGGGCAACGACCCGCTCGCGGCGGCGGCGCCGTCCCCGACTGCGGCCGCCGGGACCGCCGCGACGCCGAGGGTGAGCGTCGGTACGTCGGCGTCGCCGACCGCCGGCAGCCCCAGCGTGCGGAGGTCAGCGTCGGTCGTCGCCACCGGGTGGTCGACCGGCTCCGGGTCGGAGCCGCCGCGCCGGGCCGCCACTAACGCGTCGAGCACATCGAGGTACGCGGCGTCGTGGCCCACCCCGAGCGCGCTACCGGTCCGCGACCACGGCTCCCGCGATCGGACCGAGAGCCGGTCCGGGCCGCCGAACGCCCCGCCGACCAGGGTGGCGCGCCCGCCGGTGTCGGCCAGACGGACCGCGGGGGCGTTCGTCCGGGCGGCTTCCCCCGCGACTGCGGCTGCGGTGTCGGCCCAGTGGACCCGCTCGTTGACGGTCGCGAGGTCACTCGCGGCGTCGAGTCGGTCGAGGTGAGTCCGGAGGTCACTCACCTGAGGTCACCCCCGGATCGCGGTCGACCCCGGCGCGGTCGAGCACCGACCGCGCGCGTTCCCGCAGCGCACCGTCTCCGCCTGCCGACTCCGACACGCCCGACTCACCGTTCGAGGTGGCGTCGATGTACGCCTTCGCGGTCTTGGATTTGGAGGTCCCCGTCTCAACGTCGCCCTTCTCTTCGGGGGTCTGATAGATGTTCAACGGCACCTTCGGCATCGTCTCGGCGCCGAACTGGTGGAAGTCAGAATCGGGGTCGGCGTGGAGCGCGAGCGCCTCAACAACGTCCCGCGTCGATAGCGGATCAACGTCGGCATCAACGAACACGAAGAAATCAACGTGTAGCATCCCCCACGTTGTGAAGATGAAGTTCGCGAGTTCGTGGAGGTAGCCCGGCCGCGGGACGTCCGTCGAAACAACGTACACCGACCGCGGGGTGAACCGCCACGGAACGCACTTTTCGACGTCATATCCGGCCGCTCGGAGCCCCAGTGTGGCGTCCGGCCCGGTGCACGCCACCTCGGTCGTGGAAGTGGTGTTCAGCGAGTAGCCGACGCCCGAACCTTCCACGCAGAATGGGATCAGCGGGTCCTCACGGTGGGTGACCGCGTCGACGCGGAGCACCGGCATCGACCGCCGCGGGCCGTGCATGTACCCGAAGTAGTCGCCGAACGGTCCCTCGTCCAGCCGCTCGCCCGGGATGATTCGGCCCTCAATCACCAGTTCAGCGCTCGCGGGGACTTTGAGGTCGTTCGTGGTGCACTCGACGAGTTCGACGGGGTCGCCCTTCAGCCCACCCGCGAACGCCGCCTCGTCGCTACCGGTGGGGATCCACATCGACGCGGTGAACTGCGCGGCTGGCTCGACCCCCACGGCCAACGCGACGGGCATCGGCTCCTCGCGCCGCTCGTACCGGTAATAAAACAGGTTCGGGGTCTGCTCACCCGCCAGCAGCAGGACGCTCGCGCGGGCGCCGTCCTGGATCATGGCGCGGTGGGCCGACCAGTCGGTCCACGAGGAGTCGGGGTCGGGCGCCACCATCGTGTGGAGGTTGGAGTAGCGCCCGCCGTCGGCGGCGTGGATGTAGGGCCAAGGGAACGAAAAGAGGTCCACGTCGGCGCCGCGGCGGATCACCGCCTTGCAGGCGGCGTCGGTGGCGTCGACTTCGACCGGGGCGACCGGGTTCCGGAGCCGCTCCATCACCGTCCGGTAGTACTCCTCGCCCGAGAGGTCCGGGGGGAGTCCGAGCGCTCGCGCCGGGCGATCCCACGGCCGACCCCGGGTGCCGCGGTATGGGTCACCCACCAGCCGCGCGGGGACCTGGCAGTCGGTGACCGACTCGAAGACGGGGACGCGGTCGTCGCGGTCGTTCGCAAGCATCGTGATCGCGCTTGCCTCGAGATTCCAGGAGACTCTGGCGCCGATCCGGTTGAGTTCCTCTGCGGCGTCTATCATCCCGAGGTAGTCTCGGAAGCTGTCAGCCGGGACGTTGGGGGCGCCGCCATCGGTCACGGGACCACCACCCCGTCGCTTACGGGTCACTCCTCGCGACCCCCGCCGAGCCGGATCTCCGCCTCCTCGCGTTCGCGCTCGGTCCGGAGTTCGACGTACCGGTCAACCAGCCCGGGCCGGGTCTCCGAGAGGTGCTCCCCCAACAGCGACCGGATCGCAGTCGAGACCGAGTCGTACTCGCCGGTCTCGACCAGGTATGAGACCAGTGTCTTCACGTCCGCACCGCGGGCGGTCAGCACGTTCGACCCCTCGCGGCTCCGCTCGAAACAGGCCGCCAGCGTCGCCTCGTCGACGGTGGGCTCGGAGATGTCGGCCTCGATGATCTCGATGTACCACCGCTCCTCGCGGTTTTCGTGCGGCCCACGGAGGATGGTCAGCGGATCGGGATCGTCGAGTTCGGCGGCCTCGCGCGCGATCCGCGCTCGGGTGGTGAAGATGTGTTTGGTCTCCTGGTCGGTCACCTGGAGTGAGATCTCGCCGGCGGTGTCGGCGGGCAGGTGGTCCTCGGAGGTGATATACTGGTCGCTCACGGACCCATCCCCTCGTGACCGGCCAGCGTGTTCATACGCCACAGTCCGAACGCGGACAAGTATAAAACCTTCCCGACTGGCCCTGTCGCTCCCACCGGGGCGCTACCACCCGTCGAACTTGTCGCGCCGGTACAGGTCGATCCCGCGGACCGTCGACCGGTCCTGGGCGGCGGCGAACGCGACGGCGTCGGCAACCGCTTCGGGGGCGGTCACCCCGCCCGACTCGACCCGCCCCTCGGAGGAGTCACGCTCCTCGCTTGCGAACTCCGTCCGCACGGAGGGAGTTGCGTGCTCGGCCGCTCTCTACGGCTCGAACGCCGCCACCATCTCGTCGGTGTAGGTCGTCGGGTCCCCCTCGCGGTCGAAACACCCGTATTCGGTGACCCCCTCGATGCGGATCTCCCCGTCGGTCCGGAAGGTGTGGTCGACCCTGATCGCCTCGTCGGTCACCGACCGCACGTCGGTCGTGACCGACAGCGTCGAATCGAACTCGACCGTCGAAGTGAACTCCCAGTGCCACGCGCGGAGTCGGAACGGCTGCTTCTCACCGGCAATCTCGGCCGGGTCGAGCCCCGCGTCGGCGAGAAAGGACTCGAGCGCGACAGCTGCAAAGCGAGGGTACTCCTCGAAGTACGCCAACTCCGAGCCCTCGATGTGCGGGCTGTGGATGCGGAAGGCATCCTCAAACGTCGGGTGGTCGTCGCCGGCCGCCCCGTTCTCGCGGGGCGTGTCGTTGTCGGCCGGCCCCGGGTTGACGTCGCGGGAGGCGTGATCCGCCCGTAGCCGGTCGCGTACCCCGTCCGGAAGCGGGAGCGCCCCGCCGTCGGGTGCGATCGTCACGTGCGTCATGCGGGCGGTCGAGAACGGCTCCCCGTCGGCGTCCACGACGTCGTAGACCAGCTCCAAACTGGAGTCACCGACGCGTGTGGGGGTCACCGCGACCGAGACGGTGTCCCCGAACGTCGGGTATCGGTGGATGGTCGTGTCGACGCCGACCGGCGCGTAGGGGATGGCGCCGTCGGCAACGAGGTCCTCGAACCCGTAGTCAACCGCGGTCGCGAGTTCCTGCGTCGAGACGAGTTGCCAATCGAAGATGGTGGCGCCGTGAACCAGCGGGCCGGCCAGTTCCCCGAACCGCACCGGGTGGTCGCGGATGGTTCGCATAGAACCCGGGTTTGCTACCCCGACGTAAGCCGGTTTAGGTGTCGGCAAACGCGCCGCTCGGGGGGACGCCCACCGCACCGGGCCGGCGGCGTGCCCCCCATGGCGGAACGCGACGAGGATGCACGGAGAGATCTGTTCTGTGAGCAAGTAATATAATTAACGTGTTAATAAACTATTTCTGTTGCGTTGCGCTGTTTTTGTTGCGTTGCTCTGTTTCCGTTTCGTTACTATTTTTTTGCTGTGTGACTCTGTTCCCGTCGCATTGCTCCGTTCTTGCTGCGTTGCTCTGTTACGGTTCTGTGATCCCTGATTTCGATTTGGCCAGTGGATATTATATATTTATAACATCACTACACGAGAAATATTGTCATTATTTCATAAGTCATTATTTCATAAAAGAAGCCAAATATTCAGTCGGTCCAACCGGGCTCGAGAGGGGGTCCAGTCACTCGAGAGGGGGTCCAATCACTCGAGACGGGCCCTGACCGACTGTGTCGCTGCGGACCCACAGTACTCCGCCCGGTCCTTTTATATGACGTGTTCGGGTACAGGGCGCTATGAGCCACGAGTCCGACGTCGATCGAACGGTCTCCGTGTCCGACGGCGACGTGCGCGTCGAGAAGTCGTTCGCCCGCAATGAGTTTCCCGTTCCGGCGATCAAGTTTCGCCTCGTCTCCGAAAGCGATGACTCGGTCCACGTTCGGTTGGTGGATCGGATCCCCGAGGATCTGCCGATGGAGAGCGTCGGATTCCACCCCGAGTATGGGAGCGACAACTGGATCGCGTACAAGAATCACCGCGTCGAGTACGAGCGGACCTTAGAGCCCGGCGAGTCCGCGACCACCGTGTACGGCATTCGGCTGGAAGACCCCTCGGACGCCGCGGGGTTTCTGGGCGAACCCGTCCTCGAACGCCCGCCAGTGCCGGGTGAGCCACCGGAAGATCGCGCGGGCACGGACGTCGACGACATCCTGGGGGCCGACCGGAGCCAGCTCGTCCGGGACGCGCTCCAGGGTAACGGCCGGCTTGCGAACCAGGAACCGCCGGCGGGTCCCGCGGACGCCGGCCCCGGCGTCAAGCCGATATCCGGGCCCTCTGCCGACGGCAACGGGGAGTCACCCGACGGCGAGCCCGACCCGATCGATGGCAACGCCGAGCCCGCAGTCGAGCCCGCGGGCAAGCCAACAGCCGACGCAGACGACACGGAAGTGGCGGGCGGCGACGATTCGCCGGAGCCGCGCGCGATCACATCGGAGCTGCCAGCAGCGGTGCGCCGCGAAACGGACTCGGTGACACCGGTCGGGAGCGGTGGTGTCGCCGCCGACATCGAGACTGACGCCGACGCGGACGAGTACGTCGACATCGGTGCCGAAGCCGGTGACTCCGCCGGTGCGGCCGCACCGGCGCTCGACGTCGAGGCCGGGCTGGCGGCCGCGCTGGCCGCGGAGATCCGGGCGGGAGCGGTGTCGGACGCCGACCTCGACACGCTCCGCGGCGAACTCGACCCGGGGCTGCCCCGGAGCGCGGACGTCAGGATCCGGCGGTTGCAGTCGCAGTTGGCCGACCTCGAAGCCTACAGCGACGCGATCAAGGAGTTCATCGACGACACGGGGACCGGCGCAGAACTCGTTGAGCGGCTCAACGCCGAGGTCGAATCGGTCACCACGGAACTCGATGGCCTCCGCGACGGACTCGACGCCGCAGCCGAGGACCGCGAGGCGATCCGCGACGACGTCGGCGCCCTGGGCGACGACCTCGCAGCGACCGACGACCGGGTCGACACCGTCGACGAGACTGCCACCACGGCCGCCAATGGCGTCGACGACGTCCACGACCGGGCCGACGCCATCGAGGACCACTTCGACGGTGTCGAGTCCGACATCGACGACCTCACCGACGACATCGACGACCTCACCGACGACATCGACGACGTTGCGGCCGAGATTGGGGACGTCGCCGCGGGCCTCGACGATACTGACGACTACGTCGCCAGGGTCGACGACGACCTCGACGAGGTCCGCGAGGAGGTCTCGGCGGTCGACGCCGGCGTGGCCGACGTCCGCGAGTCGGTGTCGGCGGACGTCGCCGACCTCCGGGCCGAGGTGACGGCGCTGACCGACGCACTCCAGCGCGTCGACAACATCGAGGCCGAAATCGAGGAGCTACAGACCTTCCGCGACCGCCTCAACAGCGCGTTCGGCCCCGGGGGCGGCGGCAGTGACGGCGGCGACGGCAGCGGGACGTAGCCCCAACGCCACCGTCGGCGACCGTCCTGGGCGCGGAACGCAACCCGTTTTACGCCTCGCCGCCATCACTCGTCAATGACACCGACGGAGGCGGTTCGGGTCGCGGTGCCGCGGAAGGGACGGCCGCTCGAAGCCGTGCTCGAACGCGTCGCCGACGTGGCGGGTGCCGAGACCGTCGCCGACCGGATCGTTTCGACGATCCGCCACGAGAAGGCGATCACGAAAGGCCGGACAACGCCCGAGGAGGACGTGTACGACCGTCTCGCCGCGTACTCCGATCTCGGTACCGACGACGCACCGGAGTACACCCTGCTTCGCGACGACAGACCGGGGATGCCCCGCCGGATCGTCTTCGACAGCCTCAGGGTCGACATCGACGGCGTCCCGGTACAGCTGATCGGCCGCGAGGAACCGTTCCGGGCGCTCCGAACCCACGCCTTCGGCCTGGGGTTCGACAGCGCCGACCTCGTGTTGGAGGAGGTCGTGGAACTCGAACCCGAGGGGATCGGGTCGATCGCCGACATCAACGCTCGGATCGACCCGATAAACACCGACGTCCGGGTGGTCTCGGGGCTGGGTGACACCGTGTTCCACACCCTGATGGCGCGCCCGGAGATCCTCCCGCCCGGCGCCGACCTCGACCGGGCGTTCGTCGCAGATTACGAGGGGGGGCTCTGCATCTCCCCGCGGTACGAGCGGCTGGTTGAGGCGGTACTCGGGACGCGGCCGCTCGCGGGCGTCGACTTCGCGTACCCCGCGCCCGACTGCGACGAGGAGGAGGCCGCGATCGCCGATGTCGGCCTCGGGGTCTACCTGACGGTAACGGGGTCGACCGCGCGGGACCACGGCCTCATCCTGGGCGAACACCTCTTTCCTTCCGAGACGGTGCTGATGGAGAACGTCGTCGAGACCGACGGCGACGACCCCGCGAGTCGTGTCCGGGAGGCGCTGGCGGCGGCGACGGGCGAGACCGAGATTGCGGTCTAATAGGTACTGCCGACTCTTTGTCTGTGCGCATCGCCCCTTATAATGTGTGCCGTGCGGCCCTTACTGCCGTGGTTTCGCTCATCGGAAGACAGGTGGATCTGCCATCAGCGGATACGTGAGTGCGAATCGAAGGCGTCCTGGCTGCAACACGCTACCCCGATCTGTTCTCGGCTATCAGCCCCAGCACAGGTGAAGTACCTCGGGGACAAGCCCCGAGGCACTCGCCTTGATATTCTGTAGATGTCCGAGTTACGGAGAATCGTGGAGAAAGCCCCATGCTTTAGCGCGGGGAGGATGTCAAAGCGATCGCACTCCACTTGCACATCATATTCTGCGTCCCGCATCCATGTGACAGGGTCTTCCTCACCGAGAGCCTCGTTGTACGTATACTCTCCGAGAAGATCGGCCCACACATCGTCCGGTGGCTCTACCGATTGGTGGCCGTCACATCCCGCATACGGGCATTCGATAATGGTTCCCACAGCCCGAGGTTGAGTGCACTAGTAATAACTCTGATGCCGGTTCCTGGGTGCGTTTCCGTCCTCCACGCGTCCGTGGTGAGGGTGGATTAAACCTAGTCCGCCTTCGCTTGCCACTCCCGAACGGTGTCGGGGCCGACCCCGTCGACCCGGTCGGCGACCGCGTCGGGTTCAGCCTCTTTCAACGACGGCACGTCGTCGATGCCCACGTTCTGGAGCTTCTCGGCGGTCTTTTCGCCGATACCGGAGACGCTCTCGAGCTCCGAGCCGCCGGCCTGCTCGGCTTGGTACTCCCGGTAGTTGCAGATCGGACACCCCAACGCCCAGGATTCTCGATCCTCGTCGTCGTAGGTGATCCGGAGTTCGGGCAGGTCGTGCTCCTCGCAGACGCCGTCGGTCACCTCGAGGTCGCCGCGACGGGGCAGCGGCAGCGAGTAGTCGCAGTCGGGATACCGGGTACACCCCACCAGCCGCGACCCCGAGCGGAGCTGTTTGATCGCGAGTTCACCACCGTGGTCAGTACCACAATCCGGACACGCCCCGATGACGCGGTCCTCCTGGGCGTCTGCGGCCTCGGCCTGACACAGCGGGCAGCCGTGGACGAACGTCTTCCGGCCGGCGAGCATCTTGACCTGGGTGAGGCCGTGGTCGTTGCAGGTCTCCTCGAGTAGCAGGGGTTTCCCGGTCGAGGGCAGCGGCAGCGTGCGGGTGCATTCGGGGTAGGCGTCACACCCGATAAAATACGACCCCTGCCGGCTCTGTCGGATCACGAGGTCGCTGCCGCACTCGGGGCAGGCGCCGACGGTCCGGTCGGCCTTCAGCGACTCCCGGAGGTGGTCGCCCACCGCCTCGCCCGACTCCATCAGCCCCTCGAAGACCTCCTCGAGCATCTCCCTGGACTCCCTGGTCACGTCTTCGAGGGTGGCGTCGCCCCGCGTGATCGCCTGCATGTCCGCCTCGAGTTGGGCGGTCATCTCCTCGCTCACGACGCGCTCGGCGAACTCCTCGGCGGCCTCGACGACCGCGTGGGCCAACCGGGTGGGCCGCGGCGGGTCGCTCTCGATGTAGCCGCGGTCGTAGAGCTTCTGGATGACGTTGTGGCGGGTGGCTTTTGTCCCGATCCCCATCGACTCCATGGTCTCGATGAGCCGCGATTGGCCGTACCGTCGCGGCGGCTGGGTCTGTTTGGCCTCGAAGCTGGTGTCGGTCACGGTGAGTTCCTCGCCCTCACGCACGTCGGGGACGAACGACTCGCTCGCGCTGGAGTAGGGGTAGACCGCGTGGTAGCCCGGTTCGACCAGCCGTTTGCCGTTCGCCTTCAGCAAGAGGTCCTCCCCCTCGCTGGCGACGGCCGCGACCACCCGGAGGTGCTCCCAGGTCGCGGGGTCAGCAACCGTTGCAAAGAAGCGCCGGACAACGAGTTCGTAGACCTCCCACTCGTCGTCGTCGAGGTCGGCAGCGCCCGGTAGCTCTCCCGTGGGGTGGATCGGCGGGTGGTCGGTGGTCTCCTCGTCGCCCTCCGTGGGGTCGATCTCCTCGCGGTCAAGGAGGCTCTCGGCGTCGTCGCCGAACTGTCGGGTGCCGACGAAGGCGTCGAGCAGTTCCCGCGGGTCGAGGTCGTCGGGGTACACTGTATTATCCGTCCGGGGATAAGTGATATACCCCGCGGTGTAGAGGTCCTCCGCGATGCTCATCGCCCGCTGGGCGGTGTAGTTCAGCGAGCTCGCCGCGCGGATGAACTGGGTGGTGTTGAACGGCGCCGGCGGGTCGTCGGTCCTGGTTCGCCGGCGCACCGAGTCGACCGTCGCGGTCGACGCGGTTTCGAGGGTCTCGTACGCCCCGCTCGCGGCGCCTTCGTCCCACACGCGCTCGGCCTCGGTGCCGTCGTCGTCGTGGTAGAAGTACTGCGCCTCGAAGGCGCCGTCGGGGTCGTCGCCCGCGTCGCTGTCGCCCTTCGCGAGGTCCGCAAACAGCTCCCAGTAGTCCTCGGAGTCGAACGCCTCGATCTCTCGTTCGCGGTCGACGATCAGCTTGAGCGTCGGCCCCTGAACCCGGCCGACCGAAATGAAGTCGTCGCCGAGTTGGCGGGCCGAAAGCGACAGAAAGCGGGTGAGCGCCGCACCCCACACCAGGTCGACGATCTGTCTGGCCTCCCCCGCGGCCGCGAGGTCGAAATCGAGGTCGTCGGGGGTGGCGAACGCCTCGGTCACCTCCCGCTCGGTGATCGACGAGAAGCGAACGCGGTCGATCGGGACGTCGTCGTCAACCTCCCGGACCAACTCGTAGGCCTCCTTCCCGATGAGTTCGCCCTCGCGGTCGTAGTCGGTCGCGATCACGACCCGGCCGGCCGTCCGGGCGAGCAGCCGGAGCGCCGACACGATGTTCTCCTGGGTGGGCCGCTTGTCGATCGGGGCGTCGATCAGTTCGACCGGCTCGACGTCCCGCCAGTCGTCGTACTCCGGCGGGAAGTCGACCCCGACGACGTGCCCCGAAAGGCCGATACACCGTCTGCCGCCCCACGTGTAGACGTTCACGCCGCGGGTCCGCTCGGCCTCGGCGGACCCGCCGCTCAGGATGTCCGCGATCCGCCGGGCGGCGTTGTCCTTCTCGGTGATGATGAGCTCCGGGCCCTGACTCATTGGCCGCCGCTACGCGAGGTGGTGGCCTAAACCTTTCGCGGCCGGACCAGCCGAACAGTCGCCAGCGCGGCCGTGCGCGCGGAATCCCGGCGAAGCGCGTTCGTTGCTCGCAGCGGCCTACTCCTCCAGCCGTTCCCGGAGGAGTTCGTTGACGTCGCCGGGGTCGGCGCTGCCGCCGGTCTTCCCCATCACCTGTCCAACCAGGAAGTTGATCGCGCCGCCCTCGCCGGCGTGGTAATCCGCAACAGCGTCGGAGTTCTCCTCGATGGCCTCCCCGACCGCGACGGCGACCTCCTCGTCGGGGGCGGTTCCCAACCCCTCAGCATCGATGACGGCGTCGGGATCGTCACCCTCGTCGAGCATCGTCCGCAACACGACTTCCTCGGCGTTCTTGGTCGTGATCTCGCCGGCGTCGACGAGTTCGACGAGGCGGGCGAACTCCTCGAGTCGGTGGTCGACGTCCGTGATCGACATGTCCCGGTAGTTGAGCTCGCCGAGCAGGTTGTCGGCGACCCACGTCGCCGCCAGGTCGGGGTCGAACCGGCCCGCGACGTCCTCGTAGAAGTCCGCGACCGCCTTCGTGGAGGTGAGTTTGGCCGCCGACTCCTCGTCGAGGCCGTACGCCTCGCGGAACCGCTCCCGGCGAGCGTCGGGGAGTTCGGGGATATCGATCCGCTCGCGCCACCCCCGGACCGACAGCGGCGGGAGGTCGGCCTCCCGGAAGTAGCGGTAGTCTTTCTCCGCTTCTTTCGAGCGCATCGAGACGGTGATCCCTCGCGACTCGTCCCAGTGGCGCGTCTCCTGCTCGACCGCGCGGCCGCGCTGGACCGCGTTCTTCTGTCTGGTGACCTCGTAGGCCAGCGCCTGCTCGGCGCCCTTGTGGCTCGAGATGTTCTTTACTTCCGTTCGGTTTGCCGATGCCAACGCGTCGGTGTCGATCGAACCGCCCTCGCCGACGTCCGCCTCCGGGATGAGCGAGATGTTGGCATCGATCCGGAGCGACCCGTCGCGGGCGGCGTCGAAGACACCGAGATACTCCAAGACCTCCTCGAGTTTCGCGAGGAACGCTCGCGTCTCCGTGGGGGTCCGGAAGTCGGGGTCGGTCACGATCTCCATCAAAGGGGTGCCCGCGCGGTTGTAGTCGACCAGGGTGTAGTCGGCGGTGTCGATGCTCCCCCCCTGGTGCTGGAGGCTGCCGGGGTCTTCCTCGAGGTGGGCGCGCTGGATTCCGATCTCGCGGCGCCGACCCGCCACGGAGACCTCCAGGCTGCCGTCGGCGCAGATCGGCGCGTCGTACTGGGTGATCTGGAAGTTCTTCGGTAGGTCGGGGTAGTAGTAGTTCTTCCGGTGGAACCGGGTCTGCTCGGCGATATCGGCGTCGAGCGCCTTGCCGACCTTGACGGCGGCCTCGACGGCCCCCTCGTTGACGACTGGGAGCGCGCCCGGCAGCCCCAGGCAGGTCGGACAGGTCCGGGTGTTGGGCGCCTCGCCGTCGGCCGGTTCGGTTGAACACCCACAGAAGATCTTCGTGTCCGTCTCGAGTTGGACGTGGACCTCGAGCCCGATGACGGACACGAGTTCCCCCTCCGAGAGCGCCTTCGCGGTCATTACGCCACGCTTCGGTGCACCGCGGCTAAAGCCTAACGGGACTCCTGTGCGTACTGGTCGGGGGGTGTGAAGTCGTCGAGAACGGTGCAAGCGGGACCCCGGAAGCGCCCGCCCAGTGACAGCTCTGGTCGGCGGCCGGTGAGTCGACTACGGCCCCGGTACCTATCAGATTCCGAGGAAGTGTCTGACGTACGTTTATGTGGCCGGAGCCGACCTATACGGCGTATGACCAATCGCGTGGACGAACTCGAATCCCAGGTTGCGAAGCTACAGGCCACCGTTGACGGGCTGACCGAGGAACTCGTCGAGACCAAAGAGCGGGTGCGGCTCCTCGAAGAGTCCGTCGACGTGGACCTCTCTACCGGGAGCCGGGCGGTCGGCTACGACCCCAACTCCGGGAGTGACGCCGGCGCGGACGGCCGAGCGGACGCCGCACCCGAAACGGGGGCGGGCGCCGGGAACGACTCTCTCACCGAGTCGCGGGCACAGATGGCCTCGCGAAGCCAGACAACCGGGACGAAGTCCAACGACGTCGACTTCATCAACGCCGAGGGCGACAATCCGATTCCCAGCGAGGCCGCAGCCGACGGGGCCACCGATGGCGACGAGACTAAAACGGAGGGGGCCGAGGGTGACGACGACGCGACGACCGAAGACGACGACATCATCGTCGCATAATCGGGCACACCGCCCGACACGAGCAACCCATGCACATCAAAGAGCTCGTCCTCGACAGCTTCAAAAGCTTCGGGCGAACAACGCGAATCCCCTTCTACGAGGACTTCACGGTCGTGACCGGGCCGAACGGCTCCGGGAAGTCGAACATCATCGACGGCGTGCTGTTCGCTTTGGGGTTGGCCCGGACCCGCGGCATCCGCGCGGAGAAGCTCACGGACCTGATCTACAACCCCGGCCACGCCGATGGGAGCGGCGACGGCGACGGCGACGGCGACGGCGACGGCGACGGGACCGGGGGTCCCCGGGAAGCCGCCGTCACGGTCGTTCTCGACAACAGCGGGGGGACACTCAACCGTACGCAGGTGGTCAACGCCGTCGGCAGCGAGGACGTCGGCGACGTCTCGGAGGTCACCGTCAAGCGACGGGTCAAGCAGACCGAGGACAACTACTACTCGTACTACTACCTCAACGGCCGGGCGTGTAACCTCTCGGACATCCAGGACCTGCTAGCGCAGGCCGGGATCACCCCCGAGGGGTACAACGTCGTCATGCAGGGTGACGTGACCGAGATCATCAACATGACCGCCTTCGAGCGGCGGGGGATCATCGACGAAATCGCGGGTGTCGCGGAGTTCGACGACAAAAAGCAGGCCGCCTTCGAGGAGCTCGACGCGGTCGAAGACCGGATCGGCGAGGCCGACCTCCGGGTCGAGGAGAAAGAAACGCGGCTCGGAAAGCTCGAGGACGAACGGGAAACCGCTCTTGAGTACCAGTCGCTCCGCGAGGAGCGCGAGGAGTACGAGGGGTACCGGAAGGCGGCCGAACTCGAAGACAAACGCGCCGAGGTCGCCGAAACCGAGGCCGAAGTCGACGACGTGGAGTCCGAACTCGACGCCGAACAGGCGGAACTCGACCGGCGTCAGGGGCGCGTCACCCGGCTCGAAGACGAACTCGACGGGCTCCGGACGGAGATCGAGCGGAAGGGCGAGGACGAGCAGCTGCGGATCAAAGCCGAGATCGAGGAGATCAAAGGCGAGATCGACCGGCTGGAGAACGCGATCGACGCCGCGGAAGCCCGGATTCAGGATGCGGAGAGCGACCGCCGGGAGGCGTTCGTCCAACTCGATCGGAAACAGGAGCAGATCGGCGACCTCGACGACGACATCCGGTCGGTGAAAGTCGAGCAGGCGTCGGTGAAGTCCGATATCAGCTCTTTAGAAACTGACCTCGCCGAAGTCCAGGCCGAGATCGACGACGTCGACACCGAGTACGACGAACTGAAAGCCGACCTCGCCGGGAGGAAAGAGCGCCTGGAGGAGCTGAAGACCGAGCGGAACGACCGCCAGCGCGAGAAGGACCGCCTCCTCGATGATACCCGACGCCGGGCCACCGATGTCTCGGAGGCGGAAGGTCGGATCGAGGAACTCCGCGAGACCCTGCCCGACCTGAAGGCCGAGGCGTCCGACCTGCACTCGGAACGCGACAAGGCCGAGAAGAACCGCGACAAGATCGAAGGGATCGTCGACGACCTCCAAGACGAGAAGTCGGAGCTGAAGTCCGACCTCGACGAGGTCGTCGAGGAGATCCAATCCAAGCAATCGGAGTACGCCACGTTGGAGGCGCGCGCGAGCGACGACGGCGACACCTCCTGGCCGCGGTCGGTCACCACGATCCTGAACGCCGGGAAGCCGGGCGTCCACGGCACGGTCGGGCAGTTGGGCGCGGTCGAGGGCGAACACGCCACCGCGTGTGAGACCGCCGCCGGGGGTCGGCTCGCCCACGTCGTGGTCGACGACGACGGCGTCGGCTCCGACTGCATCGACTACCTGAAATCCCGGAACGCCGGCCGGGCGACGTTCCTCCCGATCACCGAGATGGAGGACCGCGGGCTGCCGTCGCTCCCGAGCCACCCGGGCGTGGTCGACTTCGCGCGGACCCTTGTCGACTACGACCCCGAGTACGAGTCGGTCTTCTCGTACGTTCTGGGGTCGACGGTCGTCGTCGAAGACATGTCGACCGCCCGCGACCTGATGGGCGACTACCGGATGGTGACACTCGACGGCGACCTGGTGGAACGCTCCGGCGCCATGACCGGCGGCTCCGGCGGCGGGTCGCGGTACTCGTTCTCGAAATCCGGCGGCGGCCGGCTGGAGCGGCTGGCCGGGGAGATCGAGGCGTTGGAGGACCGCCGGCGGGGGCTCCAGGCGGAGATTCGCGAACTCGACGAGGACATCGATGACGCCCGTGGCCGTGCCGCCGACGCCCGCGACCGCGTCCGGTCTGTCGAATCCGATATCGAGAGCGCCGAGGCCGACGTCGAGGCCGCCGAAGCGGAGATCCAGGAGAGAGAGGCCGAGATCGAAGCGCTCCGCGAGAAGCGCGCCGAGGTCGACGCGGAGATGCAGGAGATCGACGATGAGATCCAGGAGCTCGAAGCCGAGATCCGAACCGTCGATGGAGAGATCGACGACCTCGAAGCCGAACTCGCCGACTCGAAGATCCCCGAGTTGACAGCCGACGCCGACGAAATCCGCGCCGAGATCGAGACCAAGGAGTCGCGGATGGACGAGCTGGACGGCGATCTCAACCAGCTCGAACTGGAACAGCAGTACGCCGAGGAGGCCATCGACGACCTCCAGGGCCGGATCGAGTCGGCCCAGGGGACGAAAGCCGACGCCCGCGACGAGATAACCGAGTTGGAAGCCGAGATCGACGGTCGAGAGGCCGAACTCGCGGAGAAACGCGCGGCGGTCGAGGAACTCGAGGCCGAACTCGCGGAGCTGAAGGCCGACCGCGAGGATCTCCAGGCCGCCTTGCGGGCTGCGAAGACAGAGCGCAACGGGAAGCGCGACGAGGTCGACCGGATCGAGTCGCGGCTCGACTCCCTCCGGGAGACCGAAGAGCGGCTGTCGTGGGAGGTCGACGAGCTCGAAGCCGAGGTCGGCGACTACGATCCCGAGGCGATCCCCGGCCACGAGGAGGTCCAATCCGCTATTGACCGGCTCACCGAGGAGATGGAGGCGCTGGAGCCGGTGAACATGCTCGCGATCGACGAGTACGACGAGGTTGAGGCCGAACTCGACGACCTCCGGGAGCGCCGCGATGTCCTCGTCGACGAGCGGGAGGCAATCGAGGAGCGGATTGACCGCTTCGATCGGCAGAAAACGGAGACGTTCACGAACGCCTTCGACGCGATCAACGCGAACTTCACCGACATCTTCGAGCGGCTCTCTGACGGGACCGGCGAACTCCACCTCGAGGACCCAGGGGATCCGTTCGACGGCGGGTTGACTATGAAAGCCCAACCGGGCGACAAGCCGATCCAGCGACTGGCAGCGATGTCCGGCGGGGAGAAGTCCCTGACGGCACTAGCGTTCATCTTCGCGATCCAGCGGCACAACCCCGCGCCGTTCTACGCGTTAGACGAGATTGACGCGTTTCTCGACGCCGCCAACGCCGAGCGGGTGGGCGAGATGGTGGATGACCTCTCCGCGGAGGCGCAGTTCGTCGTGGTTTCACACCGCTCGGCGCTGCTCGAACGGTCCGAACGCGCGATCGGCGTGACTATGCAGGGCGACAACGTCAGCGCCGTCACCGGGATCCAAGTGGGAGAGAGCAAAGAGGAGGAGGTGCCCGCGGATGACTGACTCCGCGGGGGCGTCGCCGCCCACGGATGCCCCGGACGACCCGTTTCCCGACGGTGTCGCCGCCGGCCGCGATCCGGGTGGAAGCCCGCCCAACGACGGTAGCGCGGACGATACCGAGGAAGTCGAGCCGGTCGAGGTCCTCGTCCAACTCGCCGAGGAAGGCGAGATCGACCCGTGGGACGTCGACCTGGTGGAAGCCACCGACGCGTTCCTCGAACGGCTGACGGAGACCGACCTCCGGACCTCGGGGCGGGCGTTGTTCTACGCCGCCGTGTTGCTCCGGATGAAGAGCGACGCGCTGGTAGAGCCCGACGACGAGGACGAGGAAGAGCCCGAACCCGAACCGTGGGAGGCGGCGCTGGAAGGCCCGGGCGGCGGCCCGCTCGCGGATCACGCCGACGACGGACCGGCCGGCTTCGACCCGGTCGACGCCCTGGAGGCGGAGATGGACCGGCGGCTCGAACGGAAACAGGCCCGCGGCTCCCCCGAGACGCTCGACGAACTCGTCCGCGAACTCCGAGAAGCCGAAGGGAAATCGTGGTGGAAGCGCCGCCGGGAGTACGACACCTCCGACTCCCCGCGAGGGGGGCGTCGGGGCACGCAGACGCTCGACTACCGGTCGGCCGGCGACCACCGCGACGACGCCGAGCCCACCGCCGCAGACGTGACCGACACCGCTCACTCCGAGGACATCGAATCCTCCATCGCGGCGGTCCGGGAGGCCACCGGGATCCACTACGAGAAGGGTCGCGACGAGGTACTGTTCGCGGAAGTGAGAGACGCCGCCGCCACGCCGGTCACGACGTACCTCGCCCTCCTCTTCCTCTCGCACCGTGGCGCGGTCACTCTCCAGCAGGACGACCTCTTCGGTGACCTCTGGATCCAGGATCCCGACGCAAGCGGCGGGGACGACGCCGACGCGGCGGCCGAGAGCGACGACCCGGGGGTCGGCGACGAAATAGCTCCGGCTGTAGACGACGATTGACGCTCGGCTAACGGCCCCTGTTTCATCTCAGTTGGCACGCGTGTCGAAACACGAGCAGGGCACACGAACAATCAAGCCAATTGCGTGCAAAGCATCCCAACAGGATGCCGCTCACCGACGACGCGACGATTCTCGTGCCCGTGGACGTGTCGACCACGGAGCCGCCTGATCAGGTGATCCTCGATCTGTTGCAGCCGGTCAACCTCGTCGTCCTCGGATACTATCCCGTCCCGAAACAGACGGCCCCGGCACACCTCAAGGAAGATCACGAGGCAGAGGCAGCAGAGCGATTGGAGAGCATCGTATCCAGATTCGCCCGCGGAGACCACGAGGTCGAGGACGTTCTCGTGTTTACGAAGGACCGACAGGATACGATCGACCGGATCGCAGATCAGTATGACTGTGATGCTGTCTTCGTTCCCGGTGAAACTGACGCGATTGATCGGATTCTCGTCCCGTTGCGCGGCGACGTGAACCTCGAACGGATCGTTTCGCTCGTCGGCGAGTTAGTCCGGGCCAGTGACGCTACGGTCACGCTGTTTCACTCCGTGCCGCAAGGGACTGATCCGAGTCAGGGCGAATTCGTGCTCCGTGGAGCGGCCGACCGACTCACCGAGGAGGGGGTCGACCGCGACCGGATCGACTGGCAGCTTTCGGAGGGCGGCTCTCCGAAGCGTAAAATCATCGATCTCGTTGCGGACTACGATTTCGTCGTCCTCGGGGAAGGAGAGCCGTCGCTCAGAGATCGGATTCTCGGGGCCGTGCTCACGCCCATTCTTGCGGAAATCGAGACGCCGGCAGTCATCGTGAGAGACATCGAGTGAGGAATTCAAATTGATGGACACGAGGACACCAGTAGCGACTGTACAGCTCTCCCTCGGATGCCCGACAAGACCAGCGACGCCAGTACCGGCGAGGATCGGGCGAGAGGACCGTGGCTGGCTGAAGCTCACCCACCACTACGCGGCACTCACCGACAGGGGAGTGACGATCGGCGAACAACCCCCTGGCGAGCGTCGCTCGAGGACGTGTGATGTCCACTCCGTCCCCTTTTCGGACGGTCAGCTGGTGAATCGATGAGCGGGGGTCAACTCGAGCGCAACATCGGCTTTCTCGAGGCGATGACCCTCGGCGGTGGGACGATGATCGGGGCCGGGATCTTCATCCTCCCCGGGATCGCGGCCGAGGGTGCGGGGCCAGCGAGTTCGGTCTCGTTCCTCATCGCGGGGTTCGTCGCACTGCTGGCGGCGCTTTCCCTATCGGAGTTGGCGACCGGCATGCCGATCGCCGGCGGGAGCTACCACTACGTCAACCGGGCGCTCGGCGGCTTCTTTGGCAGCATCGTCGGGTGGGGGATGTGGACCGGCCTGATGTTCGCAAGTGGCTTCTACATGATCGGCTTCGGGCAGTATCTCGTCGAACCGATCCCGTTTCTGGACGGTCGGGCGTTCGTTGTGCTCCTCGGCCTCGTCGGACTGTCGCTGATCGTCGGCGTCAACTACTACGGCACCGAGGAGTCCAGCCAGTTACAGAACATAATGATCGGCGCCGAGACCGTCGTCGTCCTCGCCTACGTCGCGCTCGGGCTGTTCTTCATCGACCCGACGAACCTCGACCCGTTCGCCCCGACGGGGCCGAGCGGCATCATCGCGACGACCGGCGTCGTCTTCGTCTCGTTTCTCGGGTTCGAGATCATTGCGACAGTCGCGGGTGAGATCAAGGATCCGAGTCGGAACATCCCGCTGACGATGATCCTCTCCGTCGTGTTGGTGACGATCCTCTACGCCCTGGTGATGATCGTCACGACGGGCGTGCTTCCGTATCAGGCGATCGGGGATTCGCTGGTTCCGGTGTCGGACGTCGCGGTCGTCTTCGCCGGCGCCGTCGGCGTGGTGGCGATCGTGGCGGCTGCCGCCATCGCCGCGATCTCGAGTTCGAACTCCTCGGTGCTCGCCGCGGCACGAGTGAACTTCGCGATGGGCCGGGACGACCTGATGAGCGACTGGCTCAGCGTTACGCACGGTCGGTTCGGAACGCCACACCGAGCGATCGTCGTCACTGGCGCCGTCATCGCGCTGTTGATCGCCGTCGGGCTTCAGGTCGAAACCATCGTCGCCCTCCTGGCCGAGGTGGCCAGCTTCAGCTTCCTCGTGTCCTACTCGCTCGTCCACGTTGCGCTCGTCGTCTTCCGTCGAGCCGATCCGGAGGACTACGACCCGTCGTTCAGAATCCCGGACGTTCTGTACCCGGCAGTCCCGGTTTTGGGCGTGATCCTGACGGTCGTCGTCATCTCACAGATGGCACCCATCATCATCGTCCTGGGACTCGGCATCGTCGGGCTCGGCGTCGGCTGGTACTTCGTGTACGTCAGAGACCACGCCGTCGACCGGGGACTCATCGACGAAGCCATCGCGCCAACGACGGACGCCTACCGGGTCCTCGTCCCGGTTGCGAACCCCGACACCCAGCGTGGTCTCATCCGGCTCGCGGCCGCCACCGCACGCGCGCATACCGACGAAGGAACGCCCGAACTCGTCGCCGTCAACGTCCTCCAAATCGAGGATCCCGACCCGCAGCAGAACGTCGCGGCCGAGCGGCTGGAGAACCAACGCGACCTTCTCGAAGCGACTCGCGACATCGCGGCCGAAATGGACGTGCAGTTACGGACGGTCGCGATGACGGGCGAACGCGTCGACGGGACGATTCTGGAGGCGATCGTCGACGAGGAGCCGGATCAAGTGCTGCTCGGATGGGGAGGGACGCTGACGCGGCAAGGACACGTCTTCGGTCCGAACCTCGACTCCGTCGTCGAGAAGGCCCCGTGTGAAGTGACGCTCGTCACGCTCCACGACGAGACTATCGGCACCCCCGTCGCGCTTGCGGGTCCCGGCCCCCACTCACCGGTCGCCGCACGGCGAGCAGCCGATTTCGCCACCGTCGACGGGACCGTGCCGACGCTGCTGAACGTCCAACAACCGATGGCGGACGGCGAAGCTGCGGCACGGAAGCGGGGAGAAGTCGTCATCGAAGATGTTGCCGAACAGGCGGGGCTCGATCCGGAGGCGTTCGAGCGTGAGGTGATCGTCGATGACGACATCGAGGCCGCGATACTCGATACGGTCAACCGATACAACACGATCTGTGTCGGGCTGTCCGAACGGAGCGCAGCCTCCCGGGTTATGTTCGGGACGATCGCCGAACGTGTCAGTCAGGAGGCGACGAGTAACGTAGGAATCGTCCGCGGGTCCAACGAGTCCTGAGGCTCTCCCGCGCTCGAGGACGTTGCCATCACACGACGCCACACCGCCGGATGGATGCAACTACCCCACGTATTTCCCGATCAGCGGCTCCAACTCCGTTTTCGTCGACTCCGGGATCGCCTCCTCGGGCGTGTTGATCGTGTTCGCGAGCGAAGAGTGGCAGTCGCACTCGTGATCCTCAGAGATCGCGTCGATCGCGGCCTCGACGGTCTCCTTGATCGCGGTCTCGTTGGCCGCCGCGTTTTCAAGCACCTCCTCCAGACTCACCTGGCTGTCGCCGTTCCACACGTCGTAGTCGGTGACGCCAGCGATCGTGGCGTACGCCATCTCGGCCTCCCGAGCGAGTTTCGCCTCCGGGATCGTGGTCATCCCGATGACATCCCACCCCTGCGCGCGATAGAACTCGCTCTCGGCGCGCGTGGAGAACTGCGGGCCCTCGATGCAGACGTAGGTGCCGCCGCGGACCACGTCGGCGTCGGTGGCCGAGTCGGCGGCGTCTTCGAGTATCGCGTTGAGTTCCGGGCAGTACGGTTGCGCGAACCCCTGGTGGACGACGATCCCGTCGTCGAAGAAGGTCAGATCGCGGTGTTTCGTCCGGTCGTAGATCTGGTCGGGCAGCACCAGCGTCTGCGGGGGGAGGTCCGCACGGAGGCTCCCGACGGCGTTCGACGCCAGCACGTGCGTGACGCCGAGTTGCTTCAGCGCGAAGACGTTCGCGCGGTACGGCAGCGTCGTCGGCGAGTACTGGTGGTCGGTGCCGTGCCGAGGGATAAACGCGACCTCCCGGCCGGTGTTGCCGAACTCCCCGACCGTCGGCGGCGCGGAGGGGCGTCCGAACGGCGTCTCGACGTCGACCTCGCGGGTGTCTTCGAGCGGCAGGGCGTCGTAGATCCCGCTGCCGCCAATGAATCCGATGGCCATACGCGTCGTGGGGACGCGGCGGCGTTAAAACGTGGCGGGTGCGGGGCGAACGGACGGTGTTCGCGTCCGCCATCACATTCCGGGCTGCGTAATATTGATCAAATGATATATTCGAGTATACAGTATGAGCAAGTCGGTCCGTCTCTCCGAGGAGTTCCACGCGCGGATCAGAGCCCACAACCGCGACGACGAGACGATGGAAGACACCCTCAGGAGGCTGATCGGCGGTCCATCGCCGACGGAGAGCGCGGGTATCCTCTCTGACGAAACCGCGGCGGGGATGCGTGAGGCCATCGACGCGACGTCGGAAAACGCGGGCGAGAAGCGAGAGCGACTCACCGAACGTCTGCGCGATGATCATTGACACGTCGTTTCTGATCGCACTCGGGAACGGCGACCGCGGTGCGTTCGAGAGGGGCAAGGAACTGGCAGCGTCCGGGGAGGTCCAGTGGCTCCCGGCGCCGGTTGTCGGGGAGTTGGAGTACGGCGTCGAGATGGCCGGCACCGACGAGGAAAAACGGCAGGTGCGGAACGCGTGTCGGCTCTACCCAGTCGTGGAGATCGACACCGAGATCGCTCGTCGGGCGGGGCGTCTACTGGCGAAGGCGGACCGGGAAGCGGGCGGGCCGGGCGCTGCGGGCGTCGACGATGTCGACGCGATGGTCGCCGCGGTGTCAGAGCACCTCGGCGATCCGGTCCTTACGGAGAATCAAGGAGAAAGCCCCGTGATTTAGCGCGGGGATGAATCCGACAACAGGGACGCTGACCACGAGTAGTAAGTAGCCCGACAGCATATTGTAACACAAGCACATCAGGCGAAAATTGGAGTTGGATTGGGGTCTCCGTCATCAAAAAGCAACCCTGTGTCGAGTGTTCTACTCACCCAGCGGGGTTGAGTCGGGTCGATGGCACGGCCCGTGAGGTGCAAGCGGATACACAAAGCACACCACGCCACTTCGGTGGCCCGACGCACTACTCACGAACCACAGCCGAGACCCTCGTGGCCTCGGTCAGGGTGCCTTCAGGGAGGGAGGAACGGCCTGCTGTCCCACGAAGGAATCCTCGCACTTCACCGCGGGGAGGATGTCAACGACAACGTGCGCGACTTTGAGGCGCTCGGCGTCGCAACCGAGGCGTTCTGACACGCTCCTGGATACTCCCCGAAGAACGTATACTCACACCACGACGCCGGTCTGCAGGATCGCGATGACCGCCGTCAGCGTGACCACCGAGACGAGCGTCGTCGCGAAGATGGCGGTCGAGACGAACTCCCCGATCGGGACGCCCGCGACCTCGCCCTCCGCGAACTCCCCCACGAGGATGATCGGGGTGACCGCCGAGGGCATCGCGGTCTCAAGTACGAACGTCCGCGCGACCACGGGGTCGGAGAACCCGATCACGAGCGCGACGCCGACGCCGAGCACCGGCGCGACGACCATCTTCAGGGCGACCGCGCCGCCGACGGCCGACAGCGTCGACCCCACATCGGTCCGGGCGAGTTGGATCCCCACCACCAGCAGCATCACCGGAATCGCCGAGTCGCCGACCAGTTGCAGCGTCGACATCGCCGAGGTGTCCGCGGGTGGGAGCACATCCAGCCACCGCGCCACGAGTGCGGCGACGACGGCGTACACCAGCGGCACGCTGAACACCCGCCGGACGCCCGCGGCCACGCCGTCGCTGCCCCCGCGGCCGGCGACGTACACCCCGAGGGTGTAGATCAGGACGGCCTGGACCGACAGCGCCACCACCGCCGTCGCCCGCCCGGTCTCGCCGAACGCGAAGTTCGAGACCGGGATCCCGTAGTTCCCGGTGTTGGGGAACGCAGTGACGAGGATGAGCGCCGCGAGCGCCGTCTGCGACGCCCCGACCACCCGGCCGACGGCCTCGACGAGTACGATCGCACCGAGGTGAAACAGGACGACTGCGGCCGTGATCCGGACCAGGGTCGACCCCGCGAGTGTTGTGGTCGCGAGGCTGTGGAAAACGAGCGCGGGTGCCAAGACGTAGACAACGACCGTGTTGAGTGCGTTGGTCTCAACGTCGCGGATCGACCCCAGCAGGTAGCCGACACCGCCGACCGCGACGATGGGGAGGATCGCTGTCGTGAACACGGAGATCGGCGCGACCACGCCGAGGTCACTCGGCGAGCCGCCAGGCGTCGCCGGCGGCGGACTCGATCACGCCGCGGCGCTGCATCTCCTCGAGCACCTCGTCCATCCGGTCGGGTTGGGCGATCTCCATTTCGATCCGGTCGATGCCGTGGAACGCCGCCAGGTGATGCCGGATTGACTGGGCGTCGAAGGTTTCCGCGTCGGCTGTCGCCATCACACCCGACACGAGATCGACCATGTCCTCAACGAAGTTCCAGGGGTAGACGATCCAGGTCCACTCCTCCAACCGCTCGCCGACGAAGTCGGGGTCGAACTCGCTTGTGCCCAGCAGTTGGAGCGTTGCGGTCCGGACCTCACCCGCGTCGCGGTCGGTCACGTACTCGTAGGCGCGCTCGATCGACCCGCCGGTGTCGGCGATATCGTCGATGACGAGCACGTCCTTGCCCGCGACGCTGCCCTCGGGCATCGGGTACCGGATCTCCGGCTCGCCGGTCTTCTCGGCGGTCCCGACGTAGTGTTCCATCTTCAGGCTCGTGAGGTCGTCGAGCCCCAGGAAGTCGCAGATGCACCGCCCCGCGAACCACCCGCCACGGGCGAGTGCCACCACCACGTCCGGCTCGAAGTCGACGGCCTTCACCTGGTCGCTCACGTCGCGGCACAACCCGTAGATGTACTCCCAGTTTGTTATCGTGCAATCGAACTCATCGGGCAGTTCGCCCATACGTATCAGTCACCGTGTTTTATCCGTCGAGCCGACGGCTTAATTCGTTCGTCTCGCTGCCCCGACGAGGACTTTTGAGCCGGGCGGGCGTTGGTCGGAGTATGGACACCCGCCGCGCGCTACTCGTTGACGCGTTCACCGCTGACCCGCTCGCCGGAAACCCCGCCGGTGTCATCCCCGACGCGGCGGGGTTGTCAGCCGACCGGATGGGCGCCGTCGCCGCGGAGCTGTCGGTCAGCGAGACCGCGTTCGTGCTGCCCGCCGACGATGCTGACCGGCGGCTCCGGTATTTTTCGCCGACCCAGGAGGTGGACCTCTGCGGCCACGCCACCATCGCCGCCCACGCGCACCTCTATCAGGAGGGCGCCATCAACGCCGGCGAACACACCGTCGAGACCAACGTGGGCCTGCTCGACGTCGAGGTCGGCGACGACGGGATCGTCTGGATGACACAGAACCGGCCGGAGGTCCGCCGCGTCGACATCGGTTACGACCGACTGGGCGACGCACTCGGAATCGATCCCGCCGCGCTCCGGGACGTCGGTGCCGACCTCCCGACCGCCGTCGCCTCGACCGGGCTGCGGTTCCTGGTGGTTCCGGTGAACTTCCTGGAACACCTGAGTTCGGCCGCGCCCGACCACCCGGCGGTCGAAACCCTCGCCGAGGAGTACGACGCCGCGGGCGTCTACGCGTTCACGTTCGACACGCTGGAGGGCGACTCGACGCTCCACGCCCGCGCGTTCGCCCCCGGACTCGGCATCCGGGAGGATCCGGTCACGGGGACCGCCGCCGGCGCGTGTGGGGCGTACCTCCGCGAGGTCTCCGGCTTCGACGGCGAACTCCCCAAGGAGATGATCTTCGAGCAGGGCCACTTCGTCGACCGCCCCGGCCGGATCCGGGTGCGGGTCGGCGCGACGGTCCGAGTCGGCGGGCGTGCGGTCACGTCGCTCGACGGTCGGCTCGCAGTTCCACCCGGCGAGGACGACGACATCATCGAGGCGTGACCGGCGAAAAACCGACGCGTCGGGTGGCTACCCGATATACCGGAGGTCGTCGTCGGCCGGCATCCCCTGCTGTTGGCTCTGCATCTCCTGGAGTTTCTCGACGACTTCTTTCATCTCCTCGGCGCGTTCTTCCAGGGAGTCGTAGCCGACCTCGAAGCCGACGACTTCCTCTAGAACCTCCAGTACCGCCTGCGCGCTGGTGGGGTCGACGAGGTAGCCGCTGGTTTCGCCCATCAGACACGACGCGGCGAGCCCGCGGCGCTCGCCGAGCCCCAAAAGCAGGCCGCTGACACCGACGATCCCGCCGGCGGGTTCGCCTTCCCGGAACTCCACGCCGGCCTCACGCAGCGGGCCGAGGCCCTCCTCGTTGCCGACAGCGCCCAGCACGTCGGGTTCCTCGACGAGTTCGCCGGTCGGCACGCCCCCCAGCGCGTAGATGTCGGCGACGTCGAACGACGCCGCGACGTCCAGGAACGCGTCGGTGACGTGGTAGTGTCCCGAGTGCGACTGCGCCTGGTGGTCGCCGGTCAACACCAGCAGGTCGCGGTCGCCGGCGTCAACCGCGTGGAACTCCGCACACGCCAGCGACGCGACGCCCTCGTTGCCGATCCCGACCTGCGGGGGGAACTCGTCGGAGTGGACCCGGACCACGAGTTCGGAGTCGAACTCCTCAAGCAGATGCTCGGCGGCCAGTTTACCGACGTGGCCGACGCCGGGCAGCCCCTCGATCAGCGCCGGATCGTGGAGCGTCGGCTCCGCGACCGTCTCAACTTCGATATCGTCCATACCTTCACTCGCGGCCGCGTCGTTTAAGAGCGCGTCGGTACTCGCCGTAGGCGTCCTCGGGGTCGAACGGCGCGGGTGCAGAGTTCTCGGTCTCGGCATCGCACTCCGGGCAGGTGTCGCCGAGGGTGTAGACCGGGCGGTTGTGGGCGTCACGCCACGCCGCACACACCCGGATGTCAGATTTCATCGCCAGCCCCGCGTTTACTCGTCGTCTTCGCGACGCTCGCGGTGGTACTCGGCGGTCCCGGCGGCCGCTTCGATCGACTCGCGGGCCCGACCCGCGGCCGACTCCAGTGCGTTCTCGGCGGTCTTGTAGTCCGGCGCCTGGACCCGGATCCGGTACTCGGGGGAGCCGACGTAGGTGACCGCGAGGTCGATCTCTTCGGGGACCTCGCCGTTGCCCTCCGCGGCCTGCAGCGCCTCCGTGATGGAGTCGACGCCGTCGCCGGTAGGACACCGGATGTCGACGTAGCCCGTCACGGTGACGTACGGCACCGAGACGTTCTGGCGGGCGGTCTGGACGACCGCCCGGACCTCTTCGTCGTCGAGATCGACATCGTCTAAGGCTTCGGCGCCGTGGATCGCGGCGGACTCGAATCCCTCGTACAGCGACTCGAACTCGGCGAGGATGGCGTTTGCGACGGCGCTGTAGCGCTCGTCGTCGACGTCCTCGCCGAACGCGATCTCCATCCAGTTGTCCGCCTTCTGCTGGTTCTTCCACTCCTGGATCTTGTCCTTCCGCTGGTGCTCGTTGACATCTTTAACCGAGAGGTCGATCTGCTGGGCCCCCTCATCGACGTCGAGCACCTTCGCGACGACGGTCTGTCCCTCGCGGACGTGGTCGCGAACGTTCTTGATCCACCCACTTGCGACCTCACTGATGTGACAGAGGCCGCGCTTGTTCTCGTACTCGTCAAGATCGACGAAGACACCGAAGTCGGTGATCTCGTCGACCTCGCCGACAACGAGTTCACCCGACTCGGGCCATCCGCTGTACTTCATATATTGAACCCTCCGTGGTTACGTTACGCCTCGGCCGAGCGGCGCTCGACCGTCTCGACAACCTCGCCGTGGATCTGAGCGTCGCCCCCGGTGGGCGTCGCGAGCGTCGTTCCGCAGACGGCACAGTTGACCGTCGAGGAGGCTTTGCCGAAGACGACCTGTTCGTTGTCACAGTCCTCACACCGCACGCGGTAGAAGTTCCCCGCCATCGTTACTCCTGGAACCGGAGGCGCCCGGCGCGCCAGCCCTCGCGCATATGGGCCTTGCCGCAGTCCGAGCAGATGTACTTCAGGTGGGTCTTCTTCGTGGGCTTGTCCCCACCGGGTACCTTCGAGAACTTCCCGGCGTTCCCGATCACGGCCTTGCCGCGGCGGGTCTGGCGGGCGTTCCACTTCATTCCGGTCGAGCGCCCAGTCCGCACCTTCTCGACCTCGTGTTCGTGGTGGCCGTCGCAGTTCGGACAGTACGTGTTGAATCGGCGTGGCATCTCCATAGATATCGACCTTACGTTGAGTTCACGTCGATCGGTTAAAACCCGTTTGGTTCGGGTCGCGGCCGCGACACGTCTCCGAAGCGGTTAAGCCCCGAGTGTGGCAAGAGCGTGGTATGAAGAAGGTCATCATCCGCGGGGACCCCGGAATCGGCCGCGGCGCGATCATTGAGGTTGATGGCGAGGAGGTTGTCTGCTTCTCGCTGGATCGCCAGAGCAGCTACCACGGCGGCGACCGACCGCAGTTGTGGTGTACGGTCGGCACCGAAGACGAACGCGAGACCTTCGAGAAACGCGAGTTCGTTCCCCACTTCCTGGACGTTGTCGCCGTCGACGCCGAAGCGATCGACATCGTCGAGAAGCGCGGGTCGTGACGCGTCTTTCCGTTCACTCCGCGCGTTACTCTTTTGACAGCGCGTTGTGGTCGACCGCGTAGATCGTCACGTCGCCCGACTGGTGGACCTGTTCGATCCCGCCCGTTCGGAACGACACCGGGCCGTACCGGGCTCGCTCGCCCGGCCCGACCCAGATGTAGTCCACGCCGTACCGCTCGAGGAGCGCCGCCCGGGTCGCCGCGTTGCCGGTGTACATCGCGTCCACGTCGCGGACGCGATCGAGGTATCCCCGTTGCCCGCGGTAGCCAACCTCGTGCTGCCACCCCGCGACGGTCGGCACCCCGGTCAGGCTCGACGCGGGGTTGGCGTTCCAACTGTACATCACGCGGTCGCGGCCGTCGGTGCCCCCGGGGTATGTCGCGGTCCCCGGCGCTTCCAACAGCGTGGGCTGGCCCTCACGAGCGTCGACCCACGCGATCGCGGCCGCCTGGTCGGGGTGGTCGGTCCGGACGAACTGCGTGGCGTCGAGTGTCGGGCCGTCGGCCGGGGCGTTGCTGAAATGTGCCCCCACCGCGAGAACGCCGTAGATACTGGTCGATGCGACCAGCGCGATCACGAGCCCGACGACCGCGACCCGCCGCCACGGGATCCCGCCGATGTCGCTGCCGGTGGTCGTGGTCTCGGCTCCCGACGCCTTCGCGTCGCCGCCGTCAGGTTCGACCGCCCGATCCGGCCTGTCGGCACCGGAGTCCGTTGCCCCGTCGCCGGCCCACAGCCCCGCGAGCGCCACTCCCGTCGCGGTCCCAAAGAACACCCACACCTGGATGTAGGTCTTGAACACGGTGTTCATCCGGCCGGGACCAGCCTGCTCGTTCACGTATACCAGTTCGACGAGCGTCACGAGTCCCGCGCCCGCGACGACGAGGACAGCCTCGTAGCCCACCGACTCCGAGGTTCGGAGCGCGATCCACGCCAGCAGGAGCAGCGGCACCGACACCGCCAGCGCCGCGAACCCGATCTGCAGTCCGACGGCCACCGCGGCGGCGACCCCACCGACGAGCAACCACGGGCGGGCGACCCGGACCCGTGTGAGGAGAGAGCCCATCAGTCCGCCCAGGAACGCGCCGTGAACCAGGAGCAGCGGCCCGAGCCCGCTCCGGAGCTCCGGGCCGAGGAGTTCGATCGACCGCTCGCTGCCACCCGTCGCCGTCCCAAGGAGAAACGGCGCCGCGAGGACGGACGCGATGGTCGCGCCGATCGCGGCAACCGCGAGCGCGCCGCCGACGCGCCGGAGTTCGGCAGCCGCTGTCCGGGTCGCGATCGGTGGGTCTCCCCTGGCGGTCGCCGCAGCAGCCGGGTCGCTATCACCGGGAAGCAGCGACCGGAGCCGACCGCCGCCCGGAAGCAGCGTCCACGGATCAGCGGGCGCGAACGCCGCCGCCAGCCATCCGACCGCGAGGATGCTCGGGAAACTCCAGGTGTCAACCACCGCCTGCCACGCCGCAAGGATCGGCAGCACGCCGAACAGTAGCGCGCGCCGGCGGCGCACCGACGATGCGGGCGTCCGGTAGTACGCGTAGCCGACCGCCGCCGCGAGCAGCAGGGTTGGCGTCCCCATCATGTGGGCATGGAGGTCACCGTTCAGCCACGAAAACAGCGGGAACTCGTTGATCGTGCCGGGGATAACGCGGGAGGCGCTCCAGTAGCTGAACGACTCCGCGCCCGCGAGGACGGTCTCGACGGTGTAGTCGGTCCGTTCGGCGACGTACCCTGCGGCGGTCCGATCCAACGACCCCGGGAGCGCCGACAGCGCGAGCCGGCCGGTGGTGACCAGGTTGCTCGCGACCCCGACAAAGAACGCCGCGAACCCGCCGGCGACCCGCCGGGAGAGTCCGCGGTCGGCGCCGACAGCGGCCGCGAGCTCGAAGGCCGCCGTCACCAACGCGGCGTAGAACCCCGCGAGCGCAAGGTTGTACGCGAACCGCGGCGGCGTCGCGGTCAGCCACGACAAAAGCGTCGCGGTCAGGTGGCCGCCGTAGTAGTATTTCACCGGCTGGTTCGCGAACCAGAAGTCCTCCGGCGGGAGGACGGTCGACCGGTCGAGGGTCTTCAGCAGGCCGAAGTCCAGGAACTTCTCCCCACCGATCGGCAGCACCGCGGGGTCGAACGCCCGGATCGCGACGACGACCCCGAACCCGAGGAGAAAGACGGCCGCGGCGTCGGTTGCAGCGCCGCGGTCGATGTCGACGGCGAGGCGTATCCGACCCTGGCGGAGGGCGGCAACGTCGAGACCGGCGAGCGCGCTGGCGAGGAGGAGCGTCGCGACGCCGGCCGCGAGCGCGGTCGGTCCCCACGTCACCCGTCCGACCCAGTAGGCGGGGACACTGAGCGTCACGAGCGCAGCCGGAACCGCAAGCCCGGCCCCGCGGCCGTCCGCCCGGGGGAGGAGCCGGGCGACAAGGGGGAGCCCGAGCGCGAAGAGCGCGGCGTAGAGGACCAGCCACCGGGCGACGAGGGCGTACTCCATTGCCGTATCGGATCCGCCGAGACGCCGGGGCATACGTTTTTCGCCCGACGGTCGTCTGAGGGTGGGTCGTGTAGCGAACAGCCGGCACACCGGAATCCCCGCGCCGACGTGCCGGACGGCCGCAGACCGGCGCGGGGCGAACATCAGGGCACGCGGGGTGTGGCCCCGCTATCGGTCATAAACCTCCGGACGGTAGCGGTTCGTTTTTTACACGGGAGCCGGTACTCCGCGGTGATGACCCGTCCCGTCGGGATCGTTGTCCCCGCCTACCGCCCCGACGCCGACCAGCTCGGTCCCTATCTTCGGGCACTGGACGATCGGCTCGACCCGACCGTGATCAGGGTCGAACTCGACGCCCCCGAACCGGGGCTCCGCGAACGGCTCACGCCCCTCCCCGCCCCTGTCGAGGTCGCGGTGGCGGACAGCAGACGCGGGAAGGGAGCGGCGATCACCGCGGGGTTCGAGGCGGTGGTCGACCGGGTTTCGGTCCTGGGTTTCGCCGACGCCGACGGCAGCACGCCCGCCGATTCGTTTGCCGCCGTCGTCGACAGGGTGCTCGACGGGGCGGACCTCGCGGCCGGCTCCCGCCGCCACCCCGACGCCGACGTACGCGCCCACCAAACGTTCGCCCGGCGGCGGCTGGGCGACGGGTTCGCGTGGCTCGCACGCCGGTTCCTCGACGAGCCGCTCTACGACTACCAGTGCGGCGCGAAGGCACTCACCGCCGACACGTGGCGGAGGGTCCGGCCACACCTCTACGAGGGGGGGTTCGCGTGGGACATCGAACTCGTCGCGGTCGCGAGCGCGTTCGACCGCCGGATCGTCGAGGTGCCGGTCCAGTGGGAGGACCACCCTGATTCGACCGTGTCGACCGTCGACACCACGCTCCGACTGGCGCGGGCGCTCGTGACCTCCCGCCACCGGGCGCGGCTGCTCCGGGAGGATCGGCTTCACCAGTTGGTCGCTTCGCAACGGCGACCCGGCCCGGCGCTGATCGAACGCCTCGCGGCGGCCGACGCGGCCGACCCCACCGAGGCCGACTGAATGGTCCGCGAAACTGTCGCGGCCCTCGCCTCGGGCGTCCGGTTCGGGAAGTTCGTGTCCGTCGGCGCGGTCGGGGCCGCGTTCGACGTCACCATCACCACGGCGCTCATCGTCGGGCTCGGTGTCCTCGGAGAGTACGCCAAACTCGTCGGCGCGGAGGTCGCGATCGTCGTGATGTTCGCGATCAACGAGCGGTGGACGTTCTCCGAACTCGGCGCACCCGGGGTGGGGCCCACCCTGGCCCGGTTTCTCCGATCGAACCTGGTGAGAAGTGGCGGGCTCGCCGTCCAGTTCCTGATCGTCCGCGGGTTCCGGCAACTCGAACTGTCGATGGTGGTTCTCGGGGTCGACGTCTGGCAACTGATCCCGATCCCGATCGCGATCGGAGCGTCGGTGCTGCTGAACTACATCGCCGAAAGCCTCCTTACCTGGCGCGTGACGCGCTCCTGACGCGCCGTGGCAAACTGCCATACTGCGGCCGAAACACAATCCTTAACCGTACCCCTCGACTTCATTTTGGTAGCGGGATGGGATAGCCAGGAGATTCCGCCGGGCTCATAACCCGGAGATCGGTAGTTCAAATCTACCTCCCGCTACTCCGCGCGAGATCGACTTTTGATCTGCCTGATGATGTGCCTCCGACGACCCGAGTTTTCGACCGCACTACAGGCGTTAGTGCTTCTTCAACAGTTTCGTTCCGCGGATGAATATTAAGTAATCGCGTGAATAGATAATACGCGTGAGATGACCAAGCGACTCACTGTTGACTTCGAGGACGACCTGTACAAGGAGTTCTCGAAGCAATGCATCGACGCTGAAAAGACTAATCCACGGGAAGCCTTGCGCTCGTACGGAAATCTCGATTTTCGTGTAACGAGACGTGTTGCGTCTCGAACCACTTGACACCGAGGCAGTTCACCTCCCGCTATTTTCCCGAGAATTTGACCCTGAGCGGAACGTTGATGCGCCGTGGATAGTCGAGTTCTCGACTGCGGATCTCATACTGTCGGCTATAGTCGCGTGACGTATTTCGACACCCCGGGGTGTCGAAAATCTTCACGTAGTTATAGCCGACAGTATCAGAAGTCGATCCGGCTCCCCGAGGAGAGATCCCGTTCCTCGGAGAGTCCGGGGTCGGCACTCTCCCACTCCTCGTCGGTCAGGTACACGCCTCCCTCGGCGACAGTCACCTCGAACGTATCGAGGACCGCCCCCTCGCAAGGTCCGAAGTCGCAGTGGCCGGTCGCTTTCTCGAAGCTCGCGCCGTGTTTCCCGCAGACGAGTTCCTCGTCCCGGACAGTGGCGCCCGGCCCCTTGTCGAGCCGGACGTCACGCCAGTGGGGACAGTAGTTGGTGTACGCCACGACCGTGCCGTCGCCGAGGCGGGTGAGCAGCCCCTCCGTCGTCTCGAACCCGGATCGGGCGGTGAAGACGACGGTGTCCTCGGCGGTCACCTCGTCGGTGTCGACGATGCGGCGGTCCTCGTTCATATGCGTATTCCGGGTCCGAGGCGTTCAAACGTGACGGTTCCGGGGTCAGGAGTCCGCGTCCCCGTCCCCGTCTCCGTCCCCGTCTCCGGCTTCGCTGTCGCCCGGAGTGCTGCCGCCAGCGCCCGACAGCCGTTCGCCGCCGTAGCACTCGCGTTCGATGCGGGCGTTGTAGACCCGGCGGAGGAGCGCCGTGACCGGGCCGGCGCCGACGTCGATCCCGTCGACCGTCCCGACGGGCCGGATTCCGCGGGTCGTGGTCGTGACGAACGCCTCTTCGGCGCTCCGGAGGTCTTCGGGGGTGAACGAGCCCTCGGTCACGGGGATCCCCTCCCCCTCCGCGATGTCGATGACCTCGGCGCGGGTGACACCCGGCAGAACGGGACCGTCGAGGCTCGGGGTGCAGAGGGCGTTGCCGTCAACAAAAAAGAGAGCGCTCGTGGTGCCCTCCGCGAGGCGGCCGTCGCCGTCAAGCATCACGGCTTCGTCGGCGCCGGAGACACGGAGTTCGAGCCGGGCCAGGACGGCGTTGATGTGGTTGTGTGTCTTCACCTCCGAGGGGATCGCGGCGTCGGGGACGCGGCGGGTCTTCACCGTCTGGAGCGTTGCCGGCCCGCCCCGGACCGGGTCGGAGCCGACGCCGCCGCGGGGGAGCGACTCGGCGTGGACCACGACGGTCGGGTCGGCATCGGGGTCGGGACTGAGACCGCCCGACCCGACGCCACGGGTGATTGAGAGCCTGACCAACGCGTTGTCGAGGCCGTTCGCACGGAGCGTCTCCGCGACGCGTCTCCGGAGGTCGGCCGACGAGAGCCCGTGGTCGAGCGAGAGCGCCGCCGCGGAGCGGGCGAGGCGCTCGGCGTGGTCATCCCAGCGGAACACCGCACCGCCGTAGATCCGGAGCGTCTCGAAGACCGCGTCACCGTATAGGAATCCGCGGTCGTGGACGCTCACGGACGCCTCCGCCGCCGGGACGAGGTCGCCGTCGACGTGGGACAACCCGGCCATCGCGCGGCGGCTACGACCCCCCGCTCGCCCGCCCGATCCAGTCGCTCACCCGGGATTCGGAGACGTCGATCCCGTCGGCCACCTCAACGGCGTCGGCCGCGGCGAGTTCGCTCACGGTCTCGATACCGAACTCCTCCAGCCGGCCGGCGTACGCCGGCCCGATGCCTTTGATCGTCTCGACGGACGCCGTCGCGCCGTCCGCTGTCGGTTCGGCGTCGTCCGCGCTCCCCGTCGGCGCGTCGTCCTTGGACTCGCCCGCGGCCGTATCGCCGCTCGTGGCCTCCGTCGGCGCATCGCCGCCTTTGACCGCCGCTTCGGTCGCCGCGTCGGGGGTCGGCTGCGCCGCGTCGGGATCGTGTTCGACGGCTACCCGTCCGTCCTGCGGTTCGGTCGGCCCCGGTTCGGTGGTCGGCTCCTCGGCTCTCCCGCCGCCGGTCAGCGCGCGAAGCGCCGACACGATCGTATCGAAAATGCTCATCCTACCGGTAGTAGGAGAGTCGAGTATTTAAAAATCAGTCCGCAGTGCGGACACACGGGCCGGCGGAGCCGCGCCGATCCCCGTCACGCCTCGGCGTCGGACGTGTCGTCGGCGGCGTCTGCGGCCGCGCCGTCCCCCTCGACCGCCTCCCGCAGTTGGTTCCGGATTCCCGGTACCGTCCCCGTGAGGTCGCCCACTGTGTCTTCGGCGTCCTCGATCGCCGTCACGAGGCTTTCGAGATCCTCGATTTTCGCCTCCAGGTCGTCGGGGTCGTCGAACGCGTCGGCGCGTTGCCCCACGATGAAGGTCTTTTTCGCCTGCCGGAGGTGCTCTGCGGCGTCACCGACATCGAGCGCGGAGCGAAGGGTGTTGAGGACGCCGAGGACGTTGTCGGCCTCCACGTCCCACACCGCGTCGGGGTCGGGCAACACCGCGCGGGCGTCGTCGAGGTGTCCCGCAACCTCCTCGCGCATCTCCGCGGCGGCCTCGCCGAACAGATCGTCGTCCGCGAGCGTGGTCTGGTCGCTCATACCACGGGGTTCGGGACCGACGGGATTAAACACACGCCCGAAAGTGAAAGTGAAACTCCGGCGGGCACGAACCGCCGCAGTTCGGCTCGTTCACCCGTTTGAACCGTCAGGTTCGACGTCAACCAGCTGCATCGTCGGGTAGTCGCCGTCCATCTCCATCCGCGTCCGGACGGTCACGCCGGCGCGCTCGATCCGCATCCCGACGTCCATGAACCGGCCGGTGAGTTCGGTGTAGTCCGCCGACTGGGCGTCGAGTTCCGCTGCGATCCGGTCGGTCCGGACCGCGACGTCGACGTCGACGCAGTGGGGCTGGTTCTCGATCGCCGCCTCCATGGCTCGCCCCAAGCTCTCGGCGCTGTCGGGGCTCACCGGCGTGCCCGCGAACTGGTGGTAGAGCGATCCAAACTTGATTCCCGCCTCGAAACACGCGCGTTCGGCGTCGGTTGGCATACCTCGGCTTCGCTGCCGACACGCAAATGGCTGCCGTCGGCGAAGCGGGAACAAACCGGTCGTTTCTTGCCCCCGGTGTCCCGAGACTCTCCCGAATGGACGACCCGGTGCTGTTGACTGGGGCAGGCGGGCGCGTCGGGCAGGCCATCCTCCGCCACACCGGTGCCGACTTCGAGTGGCGGCTGCTCGACCGAGAACCGCTCCCGGACCGAAAGCTTCCGGAGGGAGTCGACGACACCGACGTGTGCACCGCCGACATCACCGACGGCGACGCGGTTCGGGAGGCGATGACGGGGTGTCGAGCGGTGATCCACCTCGCTGGCGACCCGCGGCCGGAGGCGCCGTGGGACAGCGTCCTCAGAAACAACATCGACGGCACACAGACGATGTTCGCCGCGGCGGTTGAGACCGGCGTCGAAAAGTTCGCGTTCGCCTCCTCGAACCACGCCGTCGGCGCGTACGAGACCGACACCCGGAAGCCGGAGCTGTACCGTCCTGACGACGAGTTCCGGCTCGACGGCGCCGAACTCCCCCGCCCGAGCAACCTCTACGGCGTGAGCAAGGCCGCCGGCGAGTCGATCGGGCGGTACTACCACGACCACCACGGCGTTTCAGTTGTCAACGTCCGGATCGGCAACCTCACTGAGGGTCACCCACCGATCGACTACGAGCGCGGCCAGGCGATGTGGCTGTCGTACCCCGACTGCGCACACCTCTTCAAGCGCTGCCTGCTCGCGGAGTACGACTACGAAATCGTCTACGGCATCTCCGACAACGATCGGAGATATTACTCGATCGACCGCGCGAAGGACGTGCTGGGGTACGCCCCCCAAGACAACTCCGCGGAGTGGGACGGCGACGAGCGAACCGCGTAAGCGGTCTCACTCCGTCCGAGAGTCAGTGGTGGCGGTGTTTCGGCGTCGTCCTCGCGGGACACACCCGACCGGCCGCGCAACGGACGTGCGGAGGATGACTCACACAACGGCCGCGCAGCCTGGAGACGTCCCCGTGCGCGGGCGTCACTCCGCGTCCGATTCCATCAGGCTTCGGATGTTGTCGAGCTGGAGGTACGCCGCGAACGCGAGGATCGTTGCCGGCCACAGGCCGACGAACTGTCCCCGCTGTTTGTCGTCGCGAACGTAGTAGAAATACAGTGCGAGTGCGACGGATCCGATCGACGCGAACGCGGCCGGTCCAAGGTCGGTGTCGGTGGCGCTTCCGGACATACTAGTTCGGTTCGTCGTTGTCACGCCGTGATTATAAACCACGCGCCGGTGGGCGAGGCCGCTCCTGGCGACGGCCGCGCCGGTGCGCTCGCAGTCGGATCCCGGCCGCGCCCGTGGTGGCGGCGAGCCCAGCACCGGGCCGGGAGGTCGGGGCAGTATCAGTCCGCGTCGGCCCGTGCGTCACGGATGATCGCGACGAGGACGAGCACCGAGACCACGAGCATCAGCCCGGCGAACCGAAGTTCCCCGTCGGCCGCGACCCGGTCTGTGAGTTCAGTCATATCGACATATCCTACACCCCGCAGCGGTATCAGTCTGGGGCCGGATCGACGGCAAACGATTTGCCGCCGTGGGCTAATGTGTCGGTATGGATCGAACCGACCCGGACACGTTGGTGATTCTGGCCGGCATCGTGATCAGCCTCGTCGCTCTCCTGGAGTTGTTCCCGCTGTTGACGCGTTCGGAAACCGAGTGACCCCCCGCTGGGTCGCCTGTCGCACGCATCGCGGCCGCGCGCTGTCGTCGCTGCTCGAGAGGAACACAGCGTCTGATCGACTCAGGGGGCCCGCGTCAGGACGCCGACAGAGTCATACGAGACAGGCGGTATGAGCCGATGTATGGACCTTCCGGAGCTACCACCCGACGAGAGTGACCTCACAGACTACCTGCAGCGGATCGAAGAACGGGCCAGGCAGCAGGCCCCGGCGACAGTGCAGGGGTCGTCTATCGGGACCCTCGTCGGTGCGGCCGTGTTCGGCCCGGTCGGCGGCGTCGTGGGTGCCGTCGTCGGCAGCGGGATCGGATACCTCGACGACGAGGGGTACCTGAACGGCGGTGCCGACGGCGACAACGCTGACGCTACCGATGGTGACAGGTCCGCGGAGGAGACCGACGGCGACGACGCCGAGGAGACTGATGATGGCGACGCCGAGGAGACCGACGGCGACGACGCCGAGGAGACCGACGAGGCGGACGGCTGACCGGCGGCAAGCGGGTCTCGAACGCCGGACTACCGTCTGGAGAACGACGCCGCGGATTCGACGTCGGCGCCGGTGAACGTGGCATCCGCGACTGTGACCTTCTCGAGCGTGGCGTCCGACAGCGTGGCCTCGGAGAGGTTGGCCTCGGAGAGGTCGGCCCCCCGCAGCCTGGCGTTCGAGAGGTCGGCGCCGACGAGATACGCGCCGCTGAGGTCGGTGTTGTCCAGTACCGCCTCCGAGAGGTCGGCGTTCGGAAGGTACGTCCCGGGCATCGCGGCGTTCGCCAGGGTCGCGTCGGTGAGATCAGCACCCGGAAGGTCGGCGTACGACAGCGTCCCGGAGACGACGACGCCCGACAGGGTAGCACCACCGAGTCGGGCGTGCGTCAGGTTCGCGTCCCCGAGGCGTGCACCCGACAGGTCCGCGTTCGAGAGGTCAGCCCCGGTGAAGTCGGTGTCGGAGCGGACGTTCCGGAACTCCACTCCCGACAGCGTGGCGGCGGTGAGGTCGGCGCCCGAGAGGTCACGCGGCAGGACCGCGTTCGAGAGGTTGGCGCCGGAGAAGACCGCGTCCGAAGCCTCGACAGGAAGCTCCGCGTACCGGAGGTCGGCGCCGGTGAAGTCGGTCTGGGACAGGGCGGCACCCGTGAGATCGGCGTGTGAGAGCAGCGCTTCCTCGACGTTTGCACCCGAGAGAACCGCGTCCGAGAGGTCGGCACCCGAAAGGTTACACCGCGAGAGGTCGGTCCCCGCGAGCACCGCACCGGTGAGGTCGGTCTGTGAGAGGTCGGCGTTCGCGAGGTCCGCACCCGCGAGGTCCGCACCCGGGTGAATGTCGGCCGCTGCCACCGTCCTGTCGGTCGGGATATTCACCATACAGCGTGGTTGACACGGGGCCAATTATATCGATCGCCGGCCGACGATCTGACCGGTACTCCGGGCGTCTCGTGTCGAGTGTTTTTCAGTATCACTCCGCCCAACCGTCACCCCCCGGCCCCTACTCGAACTGCTCTACCGTCGCCCCCCGGCCCCTACTCGAACTGCTCTACCGTCGCCCCCCGGCCCCTACTCGAACAGTCCCGATGCGTCCCGTTCCGTGCTCCGCCGCCGTTCGACGTGTGCCCGGAGTCGGTCGTAGACCAGCGACCGGCGGTCGCGGTCGGCGGCGAAGTCGAACACCATCCCGACGAACCCCGGGTCGCGGCGTTGCGGTCGCCTGGTGGGTCCGGCGTCCGCCGTCGCGGACCGCTCGCGGTCGAGTTCCGCCCGGGCGTACCGCACCGCGTCGGCCACGACCGACGCCTCGAACGCGTCGTACTCCGCGGCGAGCAGCGTCGCCGCACTCGCGGCGTTCTCGAACGTGAGGTCAGTCGGGTCGATCGCGTCGCTATCGACCCGGAGCGCGAGCGGCCGCCGTCGCTCGGCGAACTCGGGGTCGGCAGCCAGTCGCCGGAGGTAGGCCCGGACCTCGCCGACGTTCACCCCTCGTGCGTCGGCGTTGAGGTCGGCGAGGTACCGACGTGCACTCCCCGCGAGTCGTCCTGCGCCGCTCCAGTTCCGCCGGCGGGCGTGGTGGACCGCGGCGGTGTACTGGATCAGTCCGTGGAGCAGTCGCTCGTCCGGCGCCCCCTCGTCGAGCGGCAGCCACACCTCTTCCCAAGCCTCGTGTGCGGCGCGGTGGTCACCCGCGTTGAACACCGCGATGCCGACCCGGAGCGCGTCGTCCACGCCAGCACGTCGACGGCGGGCGAATAAATACGCGGCGGCACTGTGGCGGGGCGGTCGCCGGTCAGTCAGCGCGATCCGGCTCCGGGTCCGGGTCCGGATCCGGCTCCGGCGGTTCCGGAACCGCGGTCCCGCGGACGTTCGCGGCCGTGACCCGGGCGAGGTGCCGGAGCGCGCGCCGGCGGGAGGCCAAGAGCCCGGCCCCGAGGGCGATATACACCGCAGTGTACGTCAAAAGCAGGTAGATCGAGTACGTCTCCGCGAGTGCCTCGGGGTAGATCCGGATGAGCGCGAACTCGAGGCCGACCTGGGAGACGAACAACCCGAGAAGCGTCAGCGCCTCGCGGACGCTGATCCGGAAATTCACCAAGATCGCGATCGCGAAGAAGCTCTGGCCGGCGGTGAGCCAGATCTCCGCGGCCTGTTTGAACTCGAAGGGGAGCACACCGTACGCGCCCAACGAGAGGCTGTAGACAACCGACAGGGTCCCGACGAGCAGCGTCCACTGGTTCAGTTTCGAGGAGATCAAGGCGTTGAACGCCGCGGTCGACCGTGCTTTGTTCACCAAGTAGGCGGTCACGATGAGTTCGGGACTCTCGGAAGCCAAGGGGGCGATCCACTGGATCATGAAGAACTCCGGGATCCCGAACCGCAGTCCGATGTTCTCTAGGCCGTGGGCGAACGGCTCCACCGCGGTGAAGATCAGACCCCCGGAAAAGACGAAAAGCGAAAGCACCACCGGGATCCGTACTCTCTTCGGCGTCGCCTGGAAGTACGCCGGCACGCCGACGTTGGCCTCGTGGTCGTCGACGTCGCCACGGATGATGATCGCGATATAGGTGACGTAGAGCCCAACCAAGACGATCGTGTCGATGATGTCGATTCCGCCGTTGAGCGGGACGAGAAACGCAAAGACCGTCGCCACGAGCAGAAAGAGGATCTCCGTGGAGATGCCCGGATCCAGCTTCACCTTGTCGTCGAGCGCGCCGGCGCGGCTGACCACGCTCGGATCGTTGCGCCCCCCGAAGGAGGTCTTATACACCGAAAACAGCGCGATCCCCGACCACCCCAGTCCGATGAGGATGCGGTTGGCGCCGGTCATGTTCGCGACCGCGAGGTTGCCCCGGGAGGGGTCGGTTGCGGCCTGCCACGCGTAGAGGGCGTCGACGGCGTACTCGGGCGCGACCGCGAGCACCGCGAGCACCGCGATCGCGAAGGCCCGCGGCACGTCTTTCTCGGCGGTCTCGGCGCCCCACGCCAGCAGGAACGACGCCCCGAGGACCGCGAGCCCGCTGACGCCGACGACCGTGATCGAGCCGAGCGCGTCGGCGGCGCCCGTGGCCCACGACATGACCCACGGGGCCGTCACCGCGACGGTAGCGACGAGGGCCACGAGCGGGTGCCGGAGCCGGGAACTCATTGCGCGGTGGTCGGTCAGTGCCGGGGGTATTTCTTGTGGTTCGGCCGCGGTTGGGCCCCCGGTCGCGGGCCGACACCGTGTCCCGGAGCGGCTCGAAGGAGGGGTTATATTCGGCCGCAACGGGACGGACAGGTATGCAGGTATTCGGCATCCTGGGGAACCCAGTGGAACACTCGCTGTCGCCGCCGATGCACGGGGCGGCGTACGACGCGCTCGGGATGGACGCCCGGTACGTGACCTTCGAGCCCGACCGCAACGACGGCGCCGACGCGGTCGCGGCGGCCGAGACGCTCGGGATCGCGGGGGTGAACGTCACGATTCCGTTCAAGCGGGACGTGTTCGACGCAGTCGAACCCGACGACGTCGCACGGCGTGTGGGCGCGGTGAACACCGTCGATCTCTCGACGTCCCCACCGCGCGGATACAACACCGATGTCGCAGGCGTCGAACGCGCGTTCACACACCACGGGATCGGTATCGACGGCCGCGACGCCGTGGTGGTCGGCGCCGGCGGCGCGGGCCGGGCGGTCGCGTTCGCGCTGGCCGACGCCGGCGCCGCGGTCCACATCGCCAACCGGACCGTCGAGCGTGCCGAGTCGCTGGCGGCCGACGTTCCCGGCGCGACGGCGGGCGGCCTCGACACCCTCGGACGGGTCGCCGACGCGGACCTCCTGGTCAACGCGACGAGCGTCGGGATGGAGCCCGACGGCGACGAGACGCCGGTGCCGGCCGAGTATCTCCACAGCGATCTCGCCGTGTTGGACGCGGTGTACACCCCGATCGAGACGCGGCTCCTCCGGGAGGCCGAGGCGGCGGGCGCAACCACGGTCGACGGCGCGTGGATGCTGCTGTTCCAGGGTGCGGCGGCGTTCGAGATCTGGACCGGCCGCGACGCGCCGGTCGAGGCGATGAACGACGCGCTGCGGGCCGAGTTGGGGTGACGTCGACAGGCGGCCGTCGGTTCAGCGTTTTGGAGGTGGAGCCTCCGGCCTCAAGGACCGAGGCGCGTATGCGCCGAGGGAGTAGGGTGGGGTAGTTTACTCTGTGTCGTCGGGGTCGGCCAGCAGGTCCGCCTCGTAGGCCGCGACCGCGTTCACCACTTTCTGGGCGTCCTCCTCGGGCACGTCGAACGCGTCGAGGCTCTCCTCCAGCAGCTCGACCGCCTGCTGGATGTGTTCGGGCGTGAACGGGACGTGGAGGTGGGCCTCGCGGATGGGTGCGGCGTCGTACGTCTCGGGCCCGCCGGCCGCCTCACACAGGAAGTCGGTCTGGGTCCGCCGGAGCAACTCCATGTCCGACCCCTCGAAGAACGGCCCGATCTCCTCGTCGGCGACGAGCCGGTCGTAGAAGTCGTCAACGACCGCCCGGATCCCGTCGTGGCCGCCGAGCCGGTCGTACAACGTTTGTTCCGACATCAGCCGATTATTTGTCTTTTTCCGACTAAACGGTTCGGATAGATGCCGGGATGTCCCGTCACTCAGCGATCCTGGGTGAGGATCGGAATCAGTCGTCGGCGTCACCCTCGATGGGTGCCCGCGAGGCCCGGCGGCTGGCGCGCTCGACGAACTCGTCGGGGAGTTCGTCGATTTCGCCCGCTTGTACGCCCCAGAGGTGGGCGTAGAGGTCGTTGTTTCCGAGGAGTTCCTCGTGGGCGCCGCGCTCGGCGATCCGGCCGTCCTCCAGGACGACGATCTCGTCGGCGTCTTTGATCGTCGAGAGCCGGTGGGCGATCGAGAAGGTGGTCCGATCCGCCGTGAGGCGGTCGAGCGACCGCTGGATCAGCATCTCCGTTTCGGTGTCGACGTCGGAGGTGGCCTCGTCGAGCACCAGGATCTCGGGGTCGCGGAGCACCGCCCGCGCGATGGAGAGCCGCTGGCGCTGGCCGCCGGAGAGCTTCACGCCGCGCTCGCCGATCTCGGTGTCGTACCCCTCTGGGAGGTTCTGGATGAACTCGTGGGCCTCGGCGGCCTTCGCGGCGTCAACCACGTCGTCGTGGCTCGCGCCGAACGTGCCGTACCGGATGTTCTCGGCGACCGTGCCGTAGAACATGAACGTGTCCTGGCTGACGTAGCCGATCGACCGCCGGAGGCTGGGGATGGTGACGTCCCGGAGGTCGGTGCCGTCGATCTCGATCGATCCCTCGTCGACGTCGTACATCCGGAGCAGGAGTTTGAGGACAGTCGACTTGCCGGCGCCAGTGGGGCCGACCAGCGCGAGGGTGTCGCCGCCGTCGACGGTGAATGAGATGTCCTCGACGATTGTCTCGTCGTCGTAGCCGAACGTCACGTCATCGTAGACGACCCGGCCGTCGTCGACCACGAGCTCGTCGGCGTCGGGGTCCTCGATGATCCGGGCGGGTTCGTCCATCAGTCCGAAAATGCGGGCGGCGGAGGCGTACGCGCGCTGGTACATGTTGATGATCTGGCCGAACTGCGCCATCGGCCAGATGAACCGCTGGGTGAACAGAATAAAGCCGACGAACTCCCCGGGGGAGAGCCCCCCGGAGAAAAACAGCGGCGCCGAACCGGTCTGCTGGTACGTCAGCACCCACACGCCGCCGAGGACGAACGTGAGGATGAACCCGATCCCCGACAGGAGTCGGAGCCCGGGGAAGAACTTGATCCGTGTGCCGATCGCGTCCCAGTTGGCCGAGAAGTACTCGTCGGACACGTCGTCGACGCGGTCGGACTCGTAGGTCTCGGTGTTGGAGGATTTGATCACTTGGATCCCACCGAGGTTGTTCTCCAGCCGGGAGTTGAGCCGGCCGACCGACGACCGGACATCGGCGTACTTCGGCTGGATCGTTTGCACGAACCGGTAGGTGAAGTAGCCGATCACCGGGACCACGGTGAGGGTCACGACTGCGAGTTGCCAGTTCCAATAGAGGAGAATGGCCGCGATCCCGATCACCATCACGCCCAGCCGGAACGCGGAGTTCATACCGTCGTTGAGGAAGCGCTCCAAGCGGTTGACGTCGTTCGAGAGGATCGACATCATCTCGCCGGTCTGCTTGTCGGCGAAGAAGTCCATGTTCAGCCGCTGCATCCTGTCGTAGGTGTCGGTCCGGACGGCATGTTGGATGTGCTGGGCGAAGGAGTTCCACCCCCAGTTTCGGGTCCAGTGGAACGCCGCACCGCCGACAAACGACAGCGCGATCAGCCCGGTGGCGACGTACAGCTGTTCGACCTGCGTCGTCGGCAGCCGCGCGTCGGGCACGAGCCACAGTGAGAACGGGCGCTCATCGAAGAAGATCGAGTCGACCGCGACCGCGAGCAGAACTGGGGGAAGGAGATCCAGCGCGCGGGCGACGACGCTGGAGACGATTCCGACCACGAACGCAACGGCGTTCTCCCGGCCGTACTCGTCGAAAAGCCGGCGCATCGGGTTCTCCGCCCGTTCGCGTTGTTCCTCGAACGGGTCGTCCTCGTCGGCGGGGCTGACCATTCACCGCCTGTTGGGTCTGTCGCTACTAAAGGGTTCCACAGTCGGGGCTTCCGACGCCCGACGCCCGACGCCCGACGCCCGGCGCCGTTCACAGCGAGCGACGCTCGACCTCCGGGTCGATCCCGGCGGTTTCGAGGTCGTTTCGGATGCGCTCCCGGAGCGGGTCGGGGACCGTCTCGCGCCCCACGGGGACTGCGGTCTCGCCGTCGCCCTTTACCTTCCAGTAGAGGACGCACTCGGAGAGGTCGTAGAACTCGATGCTGTAGTGGTCGTCGGCGCCACGGTAGTGGACGCGCGCGGCGTACCCCTCGGCGTGCCAGCCGTCGAGCGCGTCGAGGTCGGCTGTCCGGTCAGTCATACGGTCGCGTTGGTCGCCCGACCCTCTCGGTGTTTCGGTCCCCGCTCACGCCGCCGTCGGCCCCCACGGCCCCGGGATCCGGAGGCGGTCGCCGACCTCGATGCCGCGGTCGTCGGTGTAGCCGTAAGGGACCTCGAGGACGTATTTCCCGCGGCCGGGGTAGCGGGTGAGATCGTCGCCGCTCGTGCCCTCGTCGGGGAGTTCGGCGTGGTGGATCCGGGTGACTGTCCCCTCGGCGTCGACGAACACGATGTCGAGGGGGAACGCCATCTCCCGCATCACGTAGGCGTACTCGCCCTCGGCGTCGTGGACGAACAGCATCCCCTCGTTCTCGCCGAGCGAGTCGGTGTCGCTGAGTCCGGTGTAGCGCTTCCCCTGGGTGTCCGCGACCCTGACCTGCACGGTCGCGAGGTCCTCGTCGGTCTCTCCGTCGACGGCGGTGACGGCCGTCCGGTCGTACTCGCCGGTCGGGAGGAGCCCCGGGTTCGTCGCGACCGCGACGGCGCCGACTGCGAGCACGGCGACGACGACGAACGCGACGGTGGCGAGTCGATTCCGGTCGATCATACGCCACGATTCGGGTGTGTGGGTAGAAAGGATTCCGCCGATTGGAAACCGTTATACCCGTGTGTGGACTGGCTGGAGGTGCGGGCTCGTGGTCTAGTGGTAATGACGCTTCCCTTACAAGGAAGAGGTCGGCGGTTCGAACCCGCCCGAGCCCACTCGAACGACGAGCGAAGCGAGTCGTGTTCGATGTTCCGAGGGCGGGTCGAACCCTGGAAGTCGCAGCCCGGCAGCGCAACGCAGTGAGCAGCCTGGACCGTCTTCATCAGGTTCGAACCCGCCCGAGTCCCCAGTTCTGTGACGAGCGTCCGGGGACCGAAGGACGATTGCTCGTGGTCTGAGCAGGCGGGGTGAGATCGGTCACTTCCGGAATGAATCGAGTAGCGCCCGAGTAGGACACCCCGGTTCGGCCGGCGTTCTCCCCGGCTATCGAAACGCTTTTTTATATACTCGGCATCGATCGGAATGCGCGCCGCCTTAGCTCAGACTGGGAGAGCACTCGACTGAAGATCGAGCTGTCCCCGGTTCAAATCCGGGAGGCGGCATCCCCTTCTCGGTTCAGATGCCCGTAAGACGTTCAATATAGCGCGGGATGGCGTATCCTGGTCTAAGCTTGCTGCACTTCCTTCATATCCTGGTGGGACTACTTCTCATAACGGTGTAATCCCGGAGAGAGCCGTCCGTAGCTCGGGGGGTGCGGCTGCGTGACCGACCCCGATGACGCGTTCGGTCGGCTCGACGCGGCTGAACCCCTCACTGATGACGAGACGGACTCGGTCCAATCATCTGTCGAACAATCCGAGGCCGATCATCTCAGATCGAGTGCCGAAACGTCTGGCGCCACGTCTACCGGGCGTTGAAACGTCTCTCTCCGGTCGTTGATTATTCCTACAGAGAGGTTCAGGTCGGGTCGAAGTACATCGCTCAAGAGCTGACGGGGTACATCAATTCGGTATCGGAGGGCATCCAGTCCGGCTGGGAGAGCGCACTCGACAGCCTCACCCGGGCGGAAGCACACGGCGGAGAGGATAATCCGTGGAATCGCTGGCTCGATCGGCACGGCGGAAAATCGACCGGAGCGATAACGCGGATCCGACGATCTCGGTATCGGCTTCCAGCCGGCGAATCTGAAAGAGGCTCGACGGCTGCTTCGTGAGGGGGCAGTACAGTGGTCCAAAGTGAGCGGCGAGCCACTTCGTCAGTTTGCCTTCGAGTTTGCCCCGGCTGTCACGACCATCGACGGGAAGAGATACGCACCAGAACGCTTCGCTGACGCGCTCGGGACCCCCGGCTAACGCAGCGACTCGTGAGAGGCATCACTGTCGGCAACTGATTTTAGCGGGTCTTGTTGCTTGTTTTCGGGTGTGATTAGCAGCAATTCGCGTGGAGATTTCCCTATTTTTCTCCAGCCGCGTCTGAAGAGAATCGTGAATTCTACAGGGGGTGCCGACTTCTCCGTTAGGGGTGTGGCTAAGGAGCCACCTGAGTGAACCACTGCCTCGCTTCACTCGGCAGATGTCCAGCAGAAACCGGGGTTGGTCGGCGCGCTTGACTCGGCGCGCCTTGCTATATCGGGAGGGCAAGGCAAATATTCTCGACTTCTGGCGCCAGCGAAATCACCTGCGCTTTCCGCTGTAGTTCATCTTGACGTTTCTCGATCCGCTCCTCCAACTTCGACAGCCGATCGCGCTGCTTCCGGATCGCGATATCCATATTCGAGCCCGCTTCGGCTTTCCGCTCGTAGTCTGCGATGAACGACTCGATCCGCTCCCGTTCGGCTTCCGCGTATGCCTCAAGATCATCAAGCTCTTGCTGCGTTTCCTCTCTACGGCGCTCTTGGAGTTTGTCGCGTCGTGATTCGACACGTTGACTCACGTATCGGTCGGCAGACGAGCGCATCTCGCTCTGGTGGTCAAGGAGCGAGCGTACACGGTCCTCATTCGGAGAGCCCTTGATCGTGTCTCCCTCGATGATTCGTTGGCCAAGGCGCTGCTGGGGATCACGATGCGCCGCATCGACGAAAACAGGCATTATTTCCTCACGAATCACCTCACTCGCCCCATCCTCGAATCTGATGCGGTAGTTGTAGGTGATGCCCGGCTCATCCACAAATGGGAGCAACTTGAGCCCGACGGTACCTTGCTCACTGCCGAGCACTTGCTGCATCAGTTCCTGGACGAGTTCTGCGTCCGGAGAGATGTACTCGATTCCGTCGTGGTTCATCGCGAACTCACGATTGAACGTGAATGGTCCGTATGGCTCACCATCACGCGAGCGTTGAAGGGAATCGGGGAGTTCTGCACGGAAGAGGTTGTTTCCAGCCGTTTCGACGTTTCCTCCGAGTGCGGAGATCCCTAGCTCGAAGAACTGTCGAATGTCGGCTTCACTTCCATAGACATCCTCTGACTGGTCCATCACCTCCTGGATCTTTCGACGGCTTTCCTCGTCGAACGTGCTCGTGTCGACGAGGCTTCGTTCGTACCACTCCTGAAGCGTGCGCTGGCGCTCGTCGATGAGCTCTTCGAGCTCCTCCTTGGTCGCACTCGCTGGCTCGTCGTTCCGGATGGACTCCATAATGAGCGAGTCGACGTTGATGTCGTCAAGCATCCCCAGCACGTCGGCAGTGCTACCCAGTTGGCCGCGGATGCTCTCAACCTTCTCTTGGAGCATCTCGAACACCTCGCTCTCGCGAGTGTCCTCGAACGAGAAGTTCCAGACTTTGACCTCCTTGTCCTGCCCGTATCGGTGGAGACGACCGATGCGCTGTTCGAGGCGGTTTGGGTTCCACGGCAGTTCGTAATTGACCATAATATGGCAGCTATGCTGGAGGTCGATCCCTTCGCTAGCTGCGTCAGTCGCGAAGAGCAGGCGGGACTGGCCGTGGTTGAACTCATCTTCGATGCGAGCACGGTCTTCCTTGTCGACGCCCCCGTGGATGACGAGGATTTCGTCAGCCCACGGCTCGTCTTTCACGAGTTCGAGGATGTAATCGAGCGTATCGCGGTACTCCGTGAACAGCAACACCTTCTCGTTAGGCTGTTCCTCGAGCAGTTGCTGGATATACCGTCGGACTTTCTGGGCCTTCGAGTCGACAGGGATACCCTCTGCGAGCGAGACGAGGTCTCGGAGCGTCTCTATCTCTTCTTCGAGTTGTGCGTCGCTCTCGGTGATGGTCAGCCCTGCGAGTTCTTCCTCGGCCTTCTGCTGGTCCTGCTCGTCGAGGTCCTCCCCCTCAAGATATGCTGCGGCCTCCTCGGAGAGGGATGTCGACGACGACTGTTGATCCACGAGATTCCCGAGGCGACGGCTGAGCGTCGCCTTTATCGCTCCGATGCTGCTGACGAGGCGTTTCTGCATTAGCGCCATCGCAAATCCCACAGCAGGCTCGTTGAGCTGCTCAGAGCGGTTGTAGACGTGCTTGACGTAGTCCGTGACCGCACGATAGAATTGACGCTCCTCGTGGGTCATCTCGACCGGGATCGTCCCGACATCTCGGTTCGGGAAGATGCGCTCGCCGTCATCGTCATAGATGGTTTGCTTCCCACGGCGCATCATCACGCGATCGACCGCCTCTTTGGAGAGGTCTTGGTCCTCAGCGACGAGGAACGGATCGATGTACTCAATCAGCGAGCGGAACGCCTCGCCCTTGCCGTCGTGCGGCGTCGCACTCAAAAGAAGTAGGGAGTCGGAGTTGTCGGCGACGCGCTCGACCATCTTCGACGTCTTGCTCGGAGACTCGCCTCGCTTGGCTGCCTTGTGTGCCTCGTCGACGACCGCGACGTCCCAGAAGGCGTCGTCGAGTTCCCCGCGGAATTCTTCCTGACGGAGGAACGCCATACTCGTGACCAGCCGTTGGTGATCCTGGTTCCAGATATTCGCCTCCTCGCCGAGACGGCGGCGTTCGCCTTCGACCCACTGTCGATCCGCTGGTGTGAGGCCGATGTCGAAGAAGCGGTCCATATCGCGAATCCACTTCTTTTGGAGGTGTGCGGGGACGACAAACAGGACGCGGTCAGCGCGGTTGCGTGCTGTGAGTTCCTTGAGGATGAGCCCCGCCTCGATGGTTTTCCCGAGCCCGACGTCGTCGGCGATGAGTGCTCGCTGTCGAAGCTTCTGCATCACCCAGTTGACGCAGGCGAGTTGGTACGGTTCGAGGCGGACCAGCGAGTTCGAGATGGAGAGGAGTTGCCCCTGCTCGTGGGCAATCTGGAGCTGGAGCGCCTGCGAACGGAGGTCGAACCACTCTGCAGAGACGGATTCGTGGTCAGGATGGAGTTGGGTCGCTGTCGCGGGGTCAAGCGCACCGAATTGATCCTGCTCCCGCTCGATCTCTACGTCGTCGATACAGACGGTCTTGACGCCGACGTCCTCAACGTAGGCCCGCAGATATTCGAGGTCGCCGACGGAGTACGTCTTGATGACCTCAGCAGGGTTGCCGTTGAGCAGAATCGTGTCTCCGGGTGCGAGGTCGTTCATAGGTGGTTATTCCTGCGTGATAGTGACGAAGTTCAGGACGAACTCTTGGGGAAGAACGCCGCCGTGGTAGAACCGCGCGTCAGGGAGACCCTGGTTTCGGAACCGCTGGATCGGATCCGCAAGGACACGAACCCTGGCGTGGTCGTCGAGATAGCCCAGGTGGGTATCCTCGTCAAGTATGACGCCCGGTCCGTCGTCATCGAGATCTGCGCCGGCAACCCAGCGTCGGGTCACCTGTTCGGCGTTGTCCGGCGGGTAGAGGTCGTCGATGTCGACGTGTGTCGGCAGTGAGACGAAGCCGTGGTCCGAGAGGATGTATGCCCGATCCCACTCACCTTTGTCCAGCTTTTCGCAGATGATGCGCGAAATCGACTCGATTCGGTCGCTGAACACCTCCTCGAAGTTCGTCAACTCCTTCTCGCCGGTCTCATCGATGTCATTCCAGTAGTAGGCGACGCGGGTGTTACTCCAGCCCACCTCGTCTCCAGCGTCCTGCATAATGTAGCTCCAGCCGTCGTTCTCGAGGAGTGTCTGGCGGCGGTGGGTCGTGATCTTTCGGTCGTTGCGCTCGGGGACCAGTTCCCCGTCCTGGAGTTCGATGTTGAAACTGAACTTGCTGCCGGGCGTGAGCGCGGCCTTCCCGAACTCGGTGTCGGAGGGCAGCGTGCCGACCCACGTGCTCTCATCGACTTCGAGTCGGGGAAGCTCGCGACGAATCGAGTCGGCGAGTTCGTGGGCGAGGTCGAAGCGTAACGCGTCGATGATGAACAGGGCAACGCTCTGCCCACTCTGAAGGTGCTCCTGCTCCTCGGCGAAGAACTGGTGGGCGTGGTTCTCGCCGACGAAGGGTGAGCCTGCGTCGATCTGGTCGACGACGAGATCGCCGAGATCAGTGAGATATTCGAGGTACCGCGATTCAGTCAGCGAGGACCGAAGATCATCGAGCGTCGCCGTCGCCGGGTGCTCCTCGGGGAGTCCGGTCTCCGGTTCGCCGGAGACGATGAGGTTGAAAACGGCGTTGTCGATCTGCCAGGTTCCCCCGTCGATGTCGCCGTAGAGGTCGACGACGTCACTGGTGTCGCCGCGTTCGTCCCAGGTCGCGAGTTCGTCCGCGAGCGTGGCCACATCGATGGCCTGTTCCCAGACATTCGTCCACGGAACAGTGCCGTAGGTCGATTCCAGCCGATCGTGACGCTGTCTCGCGTTGGTGACACACTCCTCGTACTCGCCGCTGTTGAACGACTGGGTCCACTCGTCCCAGAGCCGGTGTTCGAGTGCGGCATCAACTGGACAGTCGACGAGCTTCCACGGCTCGTCGTAGGTCCGAAGGACGTCGTGCCAGAACCGCCGGTTCGGATCGAGGTATACGTCCGCCAGTTCGCGCTTCTGTGCGGTCTTGCTCAGCACCGAGCGAAGCTCGGGTCTGGAGATTCCGAATCCTGTATTGGGTTCGGGCTGGTACTCGTTCGGGAGACGCGACTTGTCCAGTCCTTCGTCGACGAGCCACTCGGCAACCGCCCAGCGGCGCGTTCGGTCGACGATGGTGCGGGCGTCGGACTGGCCTTCGGCGGCCGTGACACCGTTGTCGACCAGTAAGTCGCGGATCTTCAGCAGCTCGTCGCCGTCCGGGAGGTTCCGCGTGCCGTGCTCAAGAACGAACTGCACGGGGTCGTCCTGGCCGTCGAGTACGATCTTCGTCTGGAGGCCCTGGAGCGACGGCAGGCCTCCCTCGCCGTTGAGTTCCTCGTAGAGCGTCTGGGCGACTTTCTCACGATTCTCGGCATCCTCGTAGGCGGTGCGGATCGTCGCTGCCTGGAGACGGTCGTTCTCGAAGCAGCGCGCCGCGAGCTTGCCGATGTGTTGTTCGACGACTTCGCCAGTGTGTTCGACGTCTTTGAACCAGTCCACGTCGTCGCTGCTGGACTGGGGAACGTACCAGACGGTCCGGTCGCGTGGGGCGTCGGCACGGAGTTCCAGCGGCGTCTGCTCGGCGGCACGGAATTCGCAACGGAGTTTGGTGCTCGCGTGCTTGACGATGTCCCGGAGGTAGCCGCCGTCATCCCACCAGAGGATGACTGGATCCTCGTCGGCAGCGTCATCGATGGCAGTCTGGATGGCGTCTTCAGCGCACTGTGGGAGGGTTTTCGTCGCGGGCATCGTTACAGGACGTCGTCGTCGACGGTCTTCGGGACGATCTCGGCGTCGGCGAGCGGTGTGATGTTGATCTCGACGCCGTGTTTGTGGTTCGGGTGGTAGCCGGCGGTTGTAATTTCTGAAAGTGCTCGTTCTTCCCACTCGGACGGAATCCTGCTCGCGAGGTCGTCACACTTAGATTCAATCTCGTCTGCTAGCGTTTCGTACTGTTCAAACTCAGATGCAATCTGGGCCAAGAGCTTCGCTTCTTCGTCGATTAGTGACTCTTTCGGCTGTCCGTTCTCGTTTAGGAGGTCGTCCGCCTGTTTTTTTGGATAGTAGCCGATGGATAATATTCCGGTACTGGTCGGCCATACAGACCCCTTCAGCTCATCACCGAAGTAGGTGAGTAAATCGTACAGGTGTGCCTCAACGGGTTCATTCGCGCTCGTGGCGTGGCTTTCTGCAGCATATTCAAGATCCTCTATAGCACTAATCCACTCCTCTTTGTTCTCTCGAAGGGTTTCTACAAAGGAGGCGCTGAAGGTATCTTCCAACTCACTCTCATCCTTTATTTCCATCAACCGTTCGTAACACCGGATCTTTTCTTCAGTGATCTCACGAAATTGCTCAACACTGTCTTCGAGAGCTTTCGCGGTCTCGCGGTCTTCTTCACCCCAATCTCGCGGGCTCTCTTTAATCAGGTTTTGAATTGCGTCTTGGAACTGCTCAATTTGTTGCAGTCCGCTCTTACATTGCTCGAATCTTTCCGTTGCTTTTGCCCGTTCACTAGCAGATAGAGAGTCATCTGAACGCCTTCTCTCCGCAGCATTCCGACGTTCTCGGAGCTCGGCTTTACGCGGTTCGAGATACTGACTTTCTAGTCGATCAAATGTACCTGTGTCGAATTGATGATAATTGAGAAGACAGGAGAAACCCTCTCCCTCCGGATCAGGAACGAGGTTCTTCGTGGTCAGCTTCCATAGTACCGGTCTGTTCTCAAACTGTTGGGTGAGGTATTCGAAGAGACCCTGCTGAAGCCAATCCCGGAGATTGGGGTACGCCTCTTCAGCACGTTCTTTATTCCCCAATAGACTGTCTATTTCTGCGAGACGACTCTCGTACTCCTCCGCAAATATCGACTCAAACTTTGATACGATGTCCTCCTGTAGGGTTTCTCGCGACGACTGAACTTCGGTTGGGACTTCAACAATCCCATCTGGGTCTTCCTGAATAATTCGGTGAGTGAGATGTACGAGCAAATCCTTCACATACTTGACTGTATTTTCCCTCGTTTCGGTGACTGATTCAGGATCGTATTCTTCCGTCTGTCGTGGGTCCTCGTTAGTACGAAGTGCTATTTCGCGGTAGACCTCTTCTCGTCCTTCCTCATCCACTTCAAAGAGGTCAAAGACGTATTCGTCAATATAATCTGCTTTTTCTTGTAGCCGCCCCTGGAGCTTCTCCTTTCGTTTATCTGTGGCGGTGGAGAGTTCACTGATACTGGCAGTTGGGCTCAGCTTCTGGTCGTTCTTGGGTATTGGAAGCTCGTCAAGTACCGTTCTATGAGGATGGTCAAAGAGAGCATCAGGTTCACCGTCCTCAACTTGCTTCAGGAGGGCTGGTCCAGTATAATGGGGGGATGTAATATCATCGCTTCTAAGAGCAAGCAGGATTCCTGCAATCTCTTTAGCTTGAACATCTAGATCACTCTGGTTGATAATGTCCTCACGCCACGGAAGTCTAGAGACGTACCCGACCTCCCATTGACGGTCCGGAGTCTGACAAATCATTAGATATGTCGTCAGACTACTATTAGCGTACGATAGTATATCCCACACGTCACGGTCTGGGACAAAAACGCACCCTGCGCGGCCAAATACAGAATCTGGGTGGAGATAGCCGAAACGACGCCCGCCGGCTTTCATATACGTCCAAGTCAGAGCTTCTTTGAAATACGCGTCTTCGTTCCTTATGTAAGATCCTTCGAACCGCTTCAATTCCTCCCCATTCTTCCCCCAACCGAGAACAAGATTAAGATTGGGTAGGATCCAAGCGTCCTTCCCCCCCTTCGCGAATGGGGTCCAATAATCACTAGTTCCTTCCCAGAATTTCCGAACGAATCTTGCGTTGTCTGCGGTGCTAAGGCCTTGCTTTGCAGAGCCTAGCCCTTTGCGCTTCTCTAGGCTTCCATTCTCGTCATCAAATACTGTCTCTGAGTCGTATAGTGCCCTGAGATCATTTGAAGTCCAGTAGGAAAGAGGTGACCCCGGTATCAGGTCAAATTCGGAAATGGGCCGGACGTATTTTCGAGGAATATCTCCTGACTGCTCACCGAAGGCAGCTTCAACAAAAGTTTCTTGCTTATCATAGGTATCCACATCATGGAGGCGGAAGAATGTGCCTGATGACTCTTTGTTCGTCTGTGTGTCAACCCTGACGACAGTGCCCGCAGTTCGAACTGTCGCATTATCCAGAACATCGTTTCCGTACTCTGCCAAGAAGTCAAATGAGCCTTCAGAGCCGATGAAATCTTCACGGAAATCTTGGAAGCTACTTTTGAACATAAACGTCCGTGGGACGATCATACCAATTCGACCGCCTTTCTTCAACACGGATTCACAAACTTCGAAGAAGTTTATATAGTATTCTGGCCCGTATTCGTAGTGCTCTTCGACGTAATCAGAGACTTCCTCAGGCATACGCTTTTTTGCGCCATAGGGCGGGTTCATAAGAGCCACATCGTAGTCCTGTGAAAGCACTTGAAGCAGCCTGAGGAAACTCTTCAGGTCTTGTGCCAAGAAGGACTCATTGTCCCGTTGCTCTGAGATAGCGTCGTGTAGTTCATCAAGAAATGCACTTAAACTCCGCGCGCTACCCCAAGATTCCGTAAGTTTCGCCTGGCGATCTAGGAATTCTTCTGAGATGGAGTCCCGGATCTTAAGAAGGCTTCCGAGCCCCTGAATATCTTCAAACTGAGTAAGGAGGTCCTCAAGTGAGTCTTGGAGTTCTTGATTTTCTCCTGCAACTTGGCTGAAAATATCTACCGCGTTTTCGGAATCTGCCACACGTGCATCGGCACACACGATGCCGACTTCTGGAAGTTCAAAACCGTGTTCCCCCTCTTGTTCAGAACGTTCCCTGGCTTTGAGATACAGACTGAGTGCCGCGATCTGGCACGCTCTGAGGTCGATATCCACTCCATAGATATTATTCTGAAGAATTTTCTTGGGAACCTCTTCACGAGGTATTTCCGAACATTCGTTCCACCAAATACGTTCTAAAACATCAAATGCATAAAGAAGGAAATGCCCACTACCACAGGCTGGATCGATGACCCGTATTTCAGAGGGGTGAGTGAAATCAGTACTCGACATATGGTCTCCTTCCTCAACTAGATAAGTACAGAGGTCTGCGATGTCTGTCGCGTTTTCAGATGAAACGTCCCGATTAATCCGCTCTGAAGGTGTTAATGAGGACTGCTCCTCAATCGTACTGTCAAGTTGATTCGTAGATTCAAGATACAGTTTCCCGAGGCTGTTATCTGTGAGGCTTCGAACTACCCAATGCGGGGTGTAAAACTGATTAGCAGCCGGAACATCCTCAATGTCTAACCGTCCTTCTCGTGCCTTCCGTTGCACCTCCTCTAAGCGCGGTGTGTTATAGTATTCGTAGACCCACCCAAGAACGTCGTCAGCCCGCCATACGCTGTCAGGGACCTCAGCGAGTTTTCTGCAAAGCTCTTCGTAGGTATCATTGTCCGGGTCAATCAGACTGTACGCCGAGGAACGATCGAACAGTATCTCGATTTCCTCAGCGAGATCGTCACAGGCGCTGTGATACGCCTCCAGAATCGCTTCGTCTTCCAGGAGGAACTCCTCGTGGACCAAGGTCTCGGCGGCTGGCGTTAGGCCGTTCTGCTTGAATACGGTAACCTCCTCGTCTATGAACTCCCGGATTTCCATACACCGCAGCGCTGCAAGACGGTTGACGATGGTGTACCCAACACCCGTGACGTACTGCTCGAACGCCTCGTCCCAGGTGGTTCCGTCGACGGCTTCGAGTTCGATCGCGTCGACGAGCTCCGTATCCTCGTCCAGCGATTCGGACTCCTCCGGCTCGTCATCGAGACCCTTTTGTGTCAGTTGGAACCGGACGTTGTCCTCGACACGCTCGCGGAGGTCTTCGACGACGTCTTCGAGATGTTCGCGTTCGGCCTTGTCCAGTTGCGCCTTTCGGTGAGAGGGTGAATCGGCATTCATTAAAACATAACCCAGTATACTACCACCGACTGACACGAGCGTCTTTAATGTTGCCGACGAGCCAGTCGCCCTCCGCGACGGTCACCAGGTGAGCGAGAGCCCCTCGATCGTAATGTTCGGCAAGCCGACCGCTGGGGGCGACAAGTCGCTGAATCCGCCGTCGTCGGTTAGGATGAGTGGGTGCTCGGTCCGATGCTCGTACGCGAGTGATAGAATCGGGACGTCCTTCGCCTGGATGTCCAGTAGCTGTGCAAGAAGCCTGTTGTTCGTTCGGCCACGGACCTCCGCGAGATCCACGTCTCGGAGCTGCGCTTGATCGAACGGGACGAGAACGTCTTCACACGAGTATAGCAACGTGAACAGTTTCGTCAGGATATCCTCTATTTCGGCTTCAGAGACTCGTTTGGACCGAAATAGCCCCTGCTGTATCTCCTCCAGCATATACGCCGAGAGGACCGTCTGGTGGCGGCCCTCGTACAACTCCTCAAAGAAGTACAGCCGCTCGCGAAGTTCGTTGGAATAGATCTCAACTGGAAATTCCTCGGCTGTTGCTACGTATATCCAGACGTTACTATCCAGGATCAGCATCCAGGTCAGTCGTCAGCCGCGAGTTGCTCTCTCTCGTCCGACGACTCGGTGCTGAGATTCGCTCGGTCCCAGTCGACGCCCCGATTGAGCGCCGCCAGCTCCGCTTCCAGCTCGGCGGGCTCATCGTCACCGTCTTTCGCACGGGCCCACAGTTCTGCTGTTTCTTCGCTCATAACGGTCTCTCTGCTGCTATTGGTCAGTAGTGTAGCCACGCATAATAATCTTGGCGACCGGCTGTGAGACAGGTATGGCACGCTCGGGCGCTACGATAGCTCTACGCTTCGAAGTCGGTTGTGTACGTCGGGTTCGATCATAACCTGATTGTCGAACGGTGCCAGCAAGAGGTCTGATTCGTCGGTGAGTGCCTCGAGGATGTCCTCAGCCAGCCGGGTGTTGACGTGCTCAAGCACTGCGAGGAGCATCGAAGTGACGCGGTTCTCTCCCTGTGTGTACGTCGAAAACAGCGGGGTTAGCAACCCGAGTATCGACTTTGGAGTTCTGGAACCCCTCATCTGGTTGAGAGGCTACTCTTCGATCAGCACGATATCCCCATCGTCGACGTCGTCCAAAGCATCCCTGACTGCGCGGATCCGAGCAAGCAATTTCTCGGCTTCGTCGAGGAGCTCCGTCGCCCGTTCGTCAGTCGGTCTGTCGTTCGCATCGACTAACCCCGTCACCTCATCAGTGACGTCAGCGTTCGGAAGCTCTTGCCGGAGCTCTTCGGCGACGCGCTGGAGCTCCGCCCAGATGTCGTCCCCACCAATAACTGGCATAGTGAGGAGTCGCTGAACCTCCTCGAGTGACGGTGGACGCGAGGCATCCAGTGCATCCCCGATTGACTCCGTAGTGGGCGACTGTGGGTGCTCGGCACGGAGTGTCCTGTACCTGTCTTTTAGTTGTGACCACGGGCTCGGATCCCCCTGTAGGATCTCTCGAGCCCTTTGATACGCCTTGATCTGCTGATCGAACGCAGCATCGACGATCTGGGCCTCTTCGATCTGACCATCATTCGACGCGGCTTCGAGCACCGACTCAATATCGCCAAACGACACACCGTCGAACGTTGCTGTGGCATCGTCAAGCAGCGTGTTGACCGTCGACTCGTTCTTGCGAAGCCATTCGGTCAGCTCCACGCAAATTTCGTCGGGGTCTGACGAGTCGGCGGGCTCACCCGTCACCCGACGGTACTGTGCCGAGAGTTCGTCGACACGGTGGCCCGTCGCATCCGCAAGGCGCGACGTTACGGTCGTCTTCGTCTGAACAGACCCGCTCTCCGCGGTCGTCTGCATCCGCGAGGTGATCGTCGCACCGGGGTAGAGGTCCTCCATCAGTTCGAGCGTACTGGTGAACTGACCCCAGAGCGTTTCTCTGCCGTCTACTACAGCGAAGAGTTCACGGCCATCCGCGAACGTCTCCGCCTCCGATTGAATACCGTCCTCGACCAGTTCTGACGTGGTGATATCGTTACCACTGTACGCGGGCGACAGCACACGCTCCAGGGAATCCAGAGACACGTCGAACTCGGGTGAAACACTCTTGAACGTCCGCTTGACGAGCACGCTGTTATCAGCAACCCACGAGGCGAGTTCTGCTACCCACTCGTCTGGATCGCTGCCTCCGGGGTCGTGCCCGATGACCGTCGATACGACCTTCCGAATCTCCTTGGGATTGACCGTGTCGACGCCGAAGCGCACCTGTAACGACGTGAGACCGCCTTTCGTCCGGACCTGCCGCCCGATCGCCGCTGGATCGGTCACGTAGTCTGTGTCCTGCTTCAGTGCGACCCTCTCGTTCGATGTCGCGAGCGTGACGAGCAGCGCTGCAATCGACTCTTGTGGCGTCCCGCGGTAGTCCCCGTTCGCTGTACGCGTTTGCTGGAGCAGCGTTTCGACGTCCACTGCAGTCTGTGATTCGTACTCGTCGATGAACTCCCGGCACCAGCCGGTATCCGCGATCTCCGTGCTCGACGTATCGACGCCGAGCATCACAGCGTCACCATCGCCGAGTGGCCAGCTCCCACTTCCACGGAAGAATTTCGCCAGCTCCTTTGCGTCGTCCACCTCGACGAGCGGCCGCGAGAGGACCCTCCGAGTCGAGCCAAAGACCGCCTGCACCTGGTCTTCGACGACCTCGTCCAGAACGCTTGGTCGCTCACCTCGGTAATCGTGGACTGTGTGGACGGACGCGTTTTCGAGGAGTTCGCTCACGGACGACTCCAGCCGCCGTTTATCAGTCCGGTGTTCCCGTTCGAGCTCCTCGTGGCTCTCGGTCTCCTCGTCCAGCACCTGCCCCATCCCGATAACGTTGCGAATCCTGTCGAGTGTCGTCTCGGGAACGTCGATCGCGATGAGGACGTGTTCGCCACCATCGCGTCCGTCGTTCACATCCTGCCACGTCTCCACCTGATCAGAGACCGTATCGGGGTCGTCGGCGAGGACGCGAATTCGGACGGCATCGTACTCCGGGCTCGGTGCTCTGTCCACTGGGTCGAGGATGGAATACTCGTAGCGGAGTGGAACGAGTCGCTCGTCACCGACATCGGCCTCGTGCCGGCTGTTGTCGCTCCTGAAGAAGTCGTCGTTCTCCCGGAGTCGCGTCTCCAGCCAGGCGGAGAGTTGGTGTGGCGAGATCTGCTCTGCTTTCGTCTGTGCCCGACTCAGGATACTCTCCTGTTCCTCCGAGACCAGCGTGTACACCTCGTCGTCTTGATCGTTCGTCTCGGTGAGCACTTTCCGCTTATCGACGAGCGTGTTGAGTGCCGATCGAGTCTCCTCGACGCGTTCGTCAACCGATGCATTCACGTTGTCAAGCATCAACCGCCCGAGATTCTCCGGCGTCGCAGGGACAGCCGGTATCTGGTTCAGTAGATACAGCGCCTTCGAGACGCGGACTTCCCACGCCTCGGTGTTCCCATCGAAGGTCGGGATCAACGTGTTTTCGAGCATCTCCTGCACCCACAGCGGCACGTATGTCGTCTCCTCAACGAGCAGATTGAACAGTTCGTCCCACGTAACGAGGGCACCCTCCTCCGCATCGGCCCAGCCGAACTTCGTGAACAGCGACCGCACCAGAACGAGCAACGCACGGCCCTGGATGTAGTCACGGTCGGTGGCTCGGCCTTGCGTGATCAGCTCCTGCATCACCGTCCGCAACAGGGTCAGGTCGTACTCGCGGAACGGATACGATTCGACGGGGTCAGGATCTGCACTCCCGACTGGTGAATACGCCTCCAGCGAGAGGTCCGGCGTCGATGAGATGAGCGAGGAGACTCGGGACCTGCCTGTACCGTCCTTCTTGAGCCAGCGTTTCCGGACGATGATTTCCGTGTCCGCCCCTTCGAGTGGCACCTGCTGATGCGTCCAGTGGTCCTCGGAGGGGTTTCCGATGAGGCTTTCCCGTGTCGCAGGAAGCGAGTACTGGCCGGTGGTCACGACGACCGGATTCGGCCCGTATTGGAGCGCTTCCATCGTCTCCTCGAACTCGCGATAGCGATGCCGGCTATCGCCGACAAACAGCGCGACCTCGTCGAGGCCAAGGAGGAGCTCGGTATGCGGGCCTTCTCCGTTTAGTGCTGCAGTCACGGTCTCGACGCGTTCGACCAACTCACCGGGATCGAACGACTCGGGGTCGACCTCCGCTTCGGCCCGCTCGATGGACGCTTTCACGCCGTCCCGGCTGTCGAGCTCGGTCCCTGTCGTCTCCGACAGTGCTGGGAGTGCCTCGTAGAGCCACCGCCGCAGCGAAGCACGCTCTTCGAGCACGTCTTCGAACGTCTGCCCATCGCATTCGGTGGTTTGGAGCGCGCCCCAGACGCCGTCGTACTCCATATCGACGGTCCAGGCCCACTCGAGCAGCCAGTTGGGGTCGGTCGGATAACCGAGTTCGCGTCCGATCGCCTCGAAGATGAGGAACGGGAGTGGCGGTTCCTTCGAGGCATCCCGGTCGAGGAGGTTCAGGAACACCGGTTTCAAACGCTCCACGTGTGAGTCGTCGATCGACTTAGCGAGGTTATCGAACCCAGGCCACTGCTTGGCGAGTTTGGTACCCAGATGTGCAAACTCGGACTCGGTATCGGCGACGAGACCGATGAGCTTCAGCAGGTGTGTCTTTCCCGATCCGAACGTCGCGTGGAGATAGAGGAAGCGAGCGGCCTCTCCTGGATGTGTCTCGATGATGCTACCGAGTTCAGTAAGGACACGCTTTGCACTCTCCGTCTCGTGGAACTCGACGACATCGGTCTCAGCCCGTTCCCGAGCGTTGACTTTCTGGACTTCTTCGAGCTGTCGGGTTGGGTCGCTGCGGAATAGATTGCTGATACTCATTATTGGAGATGCACCTCCCGGATTTGGCCGTCGATCTGGTGCGCCGGGTAGTAGTGCCGCGAATCGCCGCCGAAGAAGCTCAACTTCCCACCAACGACATCACCTGGGAAGGGAATCCCGATCGTCGATCGGACGTTTCGACGGTCGAGTTCGTCAAGGAGTTCCGAGGCGCGCGTGAACGGATAGAGGCTGCCGAGGTTGAGTAACAGGACGATGTGGCTCTGGGTTTCGAGTTTGTCATCGTCGATTTCGTTCGAGATCATCTCTTGGACCAGTTCGTCGGCAAGCCGGTCCTGCATCGTCCCTTCGATACGTTCTGAGGTTGTTTCCCCACCGAGCACCACCGAGAGATTGTATACTTTCGTCTTGGGGAGGAGTTCGTCAAGCCAGATCGGCTGCACGGTGACTCCATCGTCGGGTGAGGGTGCTTCGTTAGCTCCATTTGCCCACGCACTCAGCCGTTCTGCAGTGCGGTGTTCGATCGCTGGGTCGATAGCAGCGATGACGAATGGATTCCGGATACCGGCCTGACCGTCGGCGAACGTGCAGAGCTTCTTTTTAAACCCACGATACGGTGACTCGGTCATCGGATGACCACCCCCGAGTCCGTCGTGTCGATATATAGTTCTCGACTCTCGACGAGACGTTCGAGATGCCGGTCGATGCTCTCGCGGTCGTCCGGAAGCATACCGATCTGATCGACGTCATCGGGCGTCCGGTTGCCAACGATTGCAGTGAGTCGCGTGAGCCTGGATGACAACTCATCCATATCGCAATCAGTCGCTGTGGATAGTGGATCTGTATCAGAGATATCAGCAGCAGCCGAGACCAGTGTGTCCTCATCGTCTGAAGCGAGCGACGCGACAACTTGGTCGATCGTCTCGTACCAGCGCTGCATCTCTCGTAGCGGCTTGATATACTCACGTTCCATCGTAGGCTGTACACCTGCTGGAAGCTCTGTAGCTGGGATGACCCACGGATTGCTATCGATGCCCTCAACGAGGTCAGTGAGCCCTTGCTGGTCGCTGTAGGTGTTCCAAGAGCGCTGGAATTCGTTATCTAGCCCGGTTGTTGTCTCTGCGACGAGAGTCTTCCATCCGCCTGTCGTCCACCAGTTTCCACCGAAGTTTTCGAGCGCATCGCGCTGTCTAATGACTGCGGATAATGCTTCGTCGTCGACCCACTCGAACCGGTCGTCGCCCACCGTGAGTTGCGCGTCGAACCGGTAGAGTGACCCGAGCCGACGGGTCCAGACGTCTTTCACTTCATCGAACCACTTCTGTGCGTCGTTCGTCTGTTCGATTGCGTCTCCGAGTCCGTCTCCTTGCGATTTCACGACGGACAACCGATCAGTAGTGGCGGTGATACGATCTGCCAGCTCCTCGATGAGCGCTTTGAGGAGCCCAGCGACAGCGTCAGAGTGGATATCGGTATCGACGACCAGTTGGACATCCTCCTGAAGTCCAATGAGTGACGACCGTAACTGCTGGTTCGCTTCCTGTAGGTTGATGAGTCCGTCTGCGACCGTTTCTGTCGTTTTCTTGAAACCACCCTCTTCGAGGAGCTTCCCAATCGGCTCCCGCGGGAGTAGCTTCAGCCTCGTCGTCGAGAGCTGCTCTCGATCGAGTACAACCGAGTTTTCCAGCGTATTCCCGTCTTCGTCAACGGGAACCAATCGGCCCTCCCGACAGAACCCCCAAATGATCGCACAGAGCGCTGGACGAGCGTCGTCGTAGAACGGCTTCTCCGAGGTAATGCCATCGAGAACAGTATTCATATTGAGGCCGCCGTCGCGGTCTCTCAACTGTCGCCCCGTGAGAGCCATCACGTTACGCTGAATTGATTTCTTCCCCTGGCTTGCAGACGAATCAGACGATGGCACCTGAATCGTGTGCGCCCACGCAGGAAGTGGATCTCCTGTCGAGAGCTCCGCCAATTCCTGCAGTCGATTGTCGGTCACCTGCAGCATCATCGGGTGGAAGTCATCGGGATATCCGACATCAACGGCAGTCTGAACGGCCGCGGAGATACCAGTAAGATCCGTTCGGTCTTTCACCGTATACGAACCGCTCTGCATCGCACTAACGAGTTTACTCCGAACAGCACTAGCACGCTGCTCAAGATCTCGTTCAACAGCTCTCGGTGCTTTTTGTGTCGAAATCGCGTCACGGAGTGCCCACCATTCGACGAGATGGTTTCGAAGATCCTCAAGACCATCCGTGTCTATCGTCCAGTAGAGAGTTTCCTCATCACTGTTATCGGCGGTGTAATCTGGGCGAATACCCTGTACTTCGATAGGGATATCAAGTCCCCCATCAGCGTCGACAGTAGTCTCGAAGTCGGTTCCATCGAGACGGAATTCATACGATACGGGATATTCATCGCCAGACTCTCCGTACGGAACCGATTCTGGCAGTGAGAGGTCTTGTATGATCCGATGCCAGAGATGCTCGTCCAGCGTTTGCAGTACAGCGTCCCAGTCGGGGTCGTCTTCGTTTGCCTCCGTATCTTCGTAGATAATCCGCTCTACCTGGGTCGCAAAGCGGTACCGAGCCCCCGTTTCATCCCCTGTCGGCCGGATGAACTTCTGGAGGCGTCCAAGTGACTCCTCGACTCGGTTCTGGGTACTGATCCAGGACTGACCGTTGAGATCCGACATCACGGAAACCGCGATGTTCCCCTCGTTGAGTGGGGCGATATCGTGGATGTGTTGGAGTAGGAGAACGGCTTTCGCGACATCGAGATCGAATTCCTCCAAGTCCCCATCACGCACCTCGTCTTCGATCCCTCGACTCGCGTCAGAGCCTTCGATGACGCGCATATCCTGTTCGAGTATCTCTCTGATCTCCGGCTTCACCAACTCGTAGAAATCCACGAGTGTGATAACACGGTCATCCTCACCCTCATCAACCCACTCCTGTAGGAGGTTGTGCATAAGCGCGAGAATGGCTCGTGCCGTGCCCGAGAAGATGGACTTCGCCGGGTCACTTGCCTCCTGGCGGAGGTTGAATAGGATCTCGAGGAACAAGGGGGCGTGGTACGGGAGAAACGGATAGAACTCGACGAGTTCCTCGTCGTCGATGCTGTCGAGTGGCGGTTTCGTATTCTGCTTGACTTCGTTGTAGACCAATGATTCGGTCGGCTTCACCGACGCTTCGTCGAGCACCTCTCGAACTGCCGTCTCCCCAACATCGGACTTCTCGAAGAGACGGCGCTTTGCGATATCGCCGACGTGCTTACTGGGGAGCTGATACCGGTGCGGGAATCGATCTTTGACGATACTGAAATCCGCACCGTGTGCAGCGAACTTTGGCTGGACGTCCTCGATCTTCGCTTGCGCGGTCGCGACCAACTGGATGTCGCCATCGCCGATGTCGTCGACGTTCTCGGCAAGTGTCTGAAGTTCGGTCAGTCGCCCGAAATCGGTCCCGATAAAGAGGCTCACCTCATCGAGGAGCAACACGAGCTTCACTGGTTTCCCTAGCTCTGCCTCCCGCTCGGTCCGTAGCTCTTCCAGCCTGCTCACGACCTCCTCTGGGTCGATGTCAGACGGTTGCAGGTCTGTATATCCGTCACGTGTCTCGTTGACCGCCTCGAAGAGCTTGGGAAGCACGACGTCTGCCAGTACACCATAGCTCTGCACATCCTTCCAGAGGCCGTCAGATTGCCAGTTGTAATCGTTATTCGCGGTTGTCACATCCGCAAGCACGGCTTCCGCACGAGCCTGCCGATTGGGCCACGCATCCGTCGTTCGGAACCATTTCTCGAAGTATGCAACATCGAGTTGCGAGGACAGTCCTTCCGAGATACCATCATCAACGCCGGTTAGATCCCCATCTTTGTGGGCGTGTCTGAGAGCAATTTCGCTGAAGCTCCGTTGCTTTTGACCCTGGTACTTCAGGAGATTGACTGAGATCGGGATAACGTAGTACTCCTCGTGAACCGCTTGCCAACGATCGCTTAGTTTCTCGAACTCCTCGTCACCGGAGGCCTGAACGAGATCTGACCAAATCGCATCCTGTTGTCCGTCGAGCCAGTCGGTGTCCAGCAGTCCATCGAGGACGGTCAGCAGGTGGCTCTTCCCACTTCCGTAGTAGCCGTAGAGCCAGTAGTTCGATCCCGTCCGCATATCGTCTGCCTGGCCGAGCGTTCGGTCGACGAAGTCCCCAATAAACCGGCGGGAGTCAGCAGTCATATGATACGACCGGATGGCTCGTTGACGGTGGTCTTGCTCGTCCCGATCAATACGGACCGACTCCTCGAAATCATCCGGGAGGTCGTCGAACCAGTTCCCGTCGACCATTAGCTGTCACCTCCGTCGTGTGGCCACGAATACGGTCCATCACTGGGACGTACGTCGAGATCACCGTGCAGCTCGATGTACTCCCACGCGCCGGTGCTCACAACTCGGTCGAAGAGCTCTTCCCAACGGTTCTCAGGCTGGAAGAGATAGAGTAACCCTCGCGGCGCAGTGAGCCACTCATCGTCATCGCTCTCGTACGAATAGTCCATCGCGACAAGTAGCGGGATGTCGCCTATCGACGGAGATGCACCAGCGACCGATTGCTGTCCGTCGAGTACACCGATTTCACGCAGTACCGAGCGAAAGCCTTCGCACCACCGCCTGGTCGTTGACTCGGCGTAGTCGAAGGAGGTTCCGTCAGAGTACTCCAGCCGAGTGAGGATATCGACAAGCGTTTCATTCGAGAAATTAAGCGAATCCGGTCTGTCTTTCATAAAACGTGAGACATATTCGTGGACGGCGTACCGAACGAGCGAATCATCCGAAACAAGGTAGAGATAGAGAATCTGCGCTTTGTCGCGAGTCGTGTGACAGTCGTCGAATATCGCTGGTAGAACGCTCGGATTCGGGAGCGCCCTGGGGGCGTTCTTGAACCGCGACGTCAACACGCGGTATATTTTCTGGGAGCTGCCTCGTGTGCTTCGGTTCGACAGTCGTTCGTCAAACCAGACCTCTTTGACTTCGTTCCAGTTGCCGTGCTCGGCGTAGAGTTGGGCGAGTTCCTCGGCTCGTTCGACAAGGAGACCACACATAGTCAGATCCATATTCACGTCTCCCGGCGGGAACTGGCGAGACAGCGATGGGACGGGAGAGCTGCCGCCGTCAGATACGAAGTTCATACGTTCGTAGATTGAACCGAGTCACTTTATGTTTCGTCTACTGCGGAGAGATCAGTGGTTGAGTCTACGTTTCCATCGCCTCCCCGATCCGAGCCTCAGTTGGCTCTGCGAGGGATGGCTCAACCGCGGAATAGTCGGACCAACCGCCGATGCTCATCATCGTCCGAACGTCCACCTGGCGCTCGATAAGATGGTATGTCGCCCAAGAGCGTCTTAGATCGTGCGAGGATACAGACCGCCATCGTGGTTCGTCCAGATCCTCAGCAATCGCCTTTGCCGCTTCTTTGACCCACCGACGAACCGATGGAGTACTCACGTCAACCCACGACTCAGACGGGTCCAGTTGTCGCTCACGGCTGTGCGGACATCATCAGCGACGTCATCGGGCATCCAGGCGTCTCTCGTTTTGCGGTCACCACCTTTCGTATTCTTTCCGCGGACCTCGAACAGCCACGCACCACCGTCTTTGGAGTAGCGAAGACGGTCATCACCGGGGTAGCTTACCTCAGATACCCGGAGGCCACACCGCTGTATCAGTTGTACTGCGATCTCTCTTTCCCAGCCACCTTCCCCAGCCGACCGTTCGAGAGTCGATAGCTCATCTGGAGAAAGCCAGCACTTCGTGACATCTCCCGCGTCGTCGACGCGAATCATAACCGAATAATGCAGATAATCCGCCTAGTTCTTTCGGTCAACAGGACCAGATATCGGCTTCAACTGGGGAACCCCGGCTGTTCCTAACCGGGTTATTCCATAACTCGATCAGACCTTGGTCATCTATGGCGGCGGGAGATCTGATGCTGAGAGCCGCCGCACTAGATCGTTGCCGTTGACAAGTTCCATTTCTGGCCAGAATTCGGTCGCGTACTCGGTTGCGGTGTCAGTGAGATCCGCGCTGGTCACGACCGCGACCCGGTCTGCACTGCCCTTGGCGATGGTGCTGGCCAGTTGCTGGAGGACGCGACGGCCGACCGTATTTCCTTGGGAATTCTGTTTGACCCGGATTGCGACGGTTTCGGTCGGCGACCGCGCCCAGACGTCGGCACCACCGTCGTTGGTGGCAATCGTGACCCCCACGTCGTAGCCCTCGTCTGCGTAGAGCGACCCAACCAGTGACTCGAATGCCTCCCAGTCGTACACAAGTAGATCCGAGCGTTCCCACGTCTTCTCCCCCATCGCTTCGGTCCGGCGGTCGATCGGCCCCAAGACGTTCGGAAACGTATCGTTCACGGCCATCACCGGCGCGTCCTGCCATTCCGTGACCGCAACCGAGGGGTGGTCGTGGTCGACGCGGTCAAGGAACGCTGCGATCCGCGCCCCGCGCTCAACTATCTCTTTCAGAGACTTGAGATCAGTAGGGCGCTCGGCAGGGTCAGCCTGCGCGATGTCTGAGAAAAACGTTACGATTGCGTGGGCCTGTGGGCCTGCAACCGTAGAGTGTATGAGAACCGTGCGGCGGTGTATCCCCTCCCTGCTCGCGCCTCCCATTCGGTCGGCGCTCGCTGAGGAAGGGGGCTTAGCGCCTCGGTACAGCTACTACCCGAGACTCTACACGATTTCCATTTGAGTGAGTTGTGCACTCGACCGCATCACCCATCGACAGCCGACTGGATACCGAGCCAGTGGGCGACCGTTCCGCTCTCGTCCGGGACGGGGACGACGGTGACGCGGTTGCGGAAGCCGGTACCGTCGCGGCGGTAGTTCCGGAGTTCGACGGTCGCCTCGGTCCAGGTGTCGACCGCTTCACGCAGCGTCGCGACAGCCTCGGGGTCGGTGGCGGGACCCTGAAGCAGCCTCGGGTTCTCCCCGCGGAGTTCGCCGAGCGGGTAGCCGGTGAGGTCCCTGAACGCTTCGTTCGCGTAGAGGATCGGATTGTCCCGGTACGCCGGCCCCGAGAGCGTGATCCCGAGCGGGCCCGCGTCGAATCGCCGAATGCGACCGAGAAGCGCCGCCCCGCGGTCGTCGAGGCCGGCGGTGACACGCGGCGTCGGCTCTCCGGCAGCGGCAACGTCACCGAGGTCGCGCGTGTCGATCAGCAGCTCGCACCGGTCCTCGAATCCGCGTTCGCAGCACAGGCAGTCGGCGAGCGCCCGTCTGAGTTGCGTCAACGGTTCGAGAGTGCGGCCGCGGGAACAAACCGGTGGCGGTGTGTGACGGGAGGCGAAGCCGAGAGTCGTCGATCCCGTACTCGTCAACCGGGACCGCGCTTCGGTCCGCACCCGGTGCCACAGCGCGAACAGTCGGAAAGCAAAGCTCTTCACCCGGTGTGTTCCTGAATCAACCAATGGTCGATGCTAGCGGGGACGTGGGCCCACCCGACGGCGGGGACGACGGCGTTCCGACCGCCGGCGGCGTTATCGCCGATATGTTCTCCTCCGACGAGGTGTTCCAGCGGATCGTCGCCGACGCCGACCACGAGATCACCTCCGGCGCCCGGGAGCTGTTTTTCAGCGCCGTGGCCGGGGGGTTCGCGATCACCATCACCCTGCTCGTCTACGCGTCGATGTATCCGAAGACCGACAGCAGCGTCGTCGCGGCGCTGCTCTACCCCATCGGGTTCATCTACATCATCATCGGCGGCTATCAGCTGTACACCGAAAACACCCTCCCACCGGTGGCGCTGACCCTCGAACGGCTGGCGTCGATCCCAGTGTTGTTTCGCCACTGGGTGATCGTGTTGGCGGGCAACTTCGCCGGGGGCGCGGTGGGCGCGGCCGTGCTCGCGTTCGGCGGCGTGCTCGAACCGGAGGCCGCGGCCGCAGCCGCGGAGTTCGCCCGTCACGGTGTCTACGACGTGACTCGGATCCAGCTGTTTTTCAAGGCCGCGTTCGCGGGGCTGGTCGTCGCCGGCGTGGTGTGGGTGAACTTCGCGGCCCGCGACACGGTCACCCGGCTGCTCACTGTCTACCTCGCGTTTCTCGTCATCCCGCTCGGGGACCTGTTCCACGTCGTCGTCTCGTTCACCGAGGCGCTATTTTTGATTTTTGTCGGCGACGTGGGAGTCGTGCTCGCGTTCACCGACTTCGTCATCCCCGTGCTGCTCGGGAACACCATCGGTGGGGTGGTGTTGGTGACTGTGGTGAACTACTATCAGACCACCGAACAGCGCCTCGAGACCGCGCGCTTCGAGAACGTCCGCCAGCTGTCGGTCCGCGAGTGGCTGCTCGGCGGGTTGGCGGGGCGCTCGTACGTGCCCCTGGTCGACACCGTCGAGGAGTTCGTCCGCGACCCCGACTCCTACCGCATTCTGGTCCCGATCGCAAACCCCCGGACCGAAACCGGGATCGTCGACCTGGCGTGTGCGGTCGCGAGCAACCGCGAGACGGGAACCGTCCACGTCGTCCACGTGGTTCAGGCGCCCGAAAAGCGTAGACGGGCGTCGGGACACGACCGGCGCGACCGGATCACCGCCGAATCCGAACGGCTGCTCGAGGACGTCAGAGGGATCGGCGACCGGTACGGCGTCACCCTCGAAACCTCGACCATCATCACCCACCGGTCGTTCGAGGACGTCTTCGACCGGGCGAACCGGACCCGTCCCGACCTGGTCGTGATGGAGTGGGAGCGCAACGAGTTGTGGGCCTCGGCCCGCGCGGAGCGCCCGCTCGACGAACTCACGAACCAACTGCCGTGTGACTTCCTCGTGGTGAAAGACCGCGATCTGGACTACTCGCGGGTACTCTTGCCGACCGCTGGCGGCCCCGACTCGGATCTGAGCGCCGAGGTCGCCCGCGCGCTCAACACGACTGTCGGGGCCGAGGTCTCGCTGTTGCACGTCGTCGACGGCCCCGGGGGACGCGATGCCGGCGAGGCGTTCCTCCGGGAGTGGGCGGCCGAACACGACCTCACAGAGGCGACCGCAACCGTTGACGACTCCGGGGACGTCGAGGCTGCGATCGAACGCGCCGCCAACGGCAACACCATGGTTATGCTCGGCGCGACCGAGCGCGGGCTGTTGGCCCGGCTGGTCACCAACTCCCTCCACCTGCAGGTCGTCGACGAGGTCGAGGCGTCGGTGCTCCTGGCCGAACGCCCGACCGACCGGTCGTTTGCCGATCGGTTGTTCGGTCGGGGGCGACGCGGGAAGTAGCGGGAAGTAGCGCCGCCCGGGGCGGTGGTGCGGAACGTGGGGCGTGCGGGCCGCCGGCGCTGCGGGGTACCGACGACGCCCGGCGACGGGACCGCTACCGGCCGATGGTCCCCTGCCGGGTGATCGGCGCGTCGGGATCGACCACGAACGCGACCAGCGTGGCGTCTGTCCGGCCGGAGACGGACGCGGCGGCGTCGCCGACGAACACGCCGCTCTCGGTCGCGTCGAGGTCGGTGCCCGCGGCGGTGACCCTGCCGTCGAACACGTACAGGTACGTGTCCCACTCGGGGGTGGTCGGGAGGGCCACGGTCTCACCCGCGTCGAGTCGGATGTCGTGGAGGTGGACCGCGTTGCGGACGGACGCGGGCGCCTCGGACCCCTCGGGACCGAACACGTGCCGCCACTGGTTTGCGACCGGGTCGGGGAGCGGTTCGTGTTGGATCTCCGGTTCGAGGCCCAGGGTGTGCGGCCGGACGAAGATCTGGAGCATCCGCAGCGGCGGATCCTCTGCGAGGGTCCGCTCGGCGTGCCAGAACCCGCTCCCGGCGTTCATCACAAGCAGGGTCTCGGGGTCGGTCACCAGATCGTTGCCCTCGCGGTCGTCGTGACGCATAACGCCCGCCGGCACCCACGAGACGATCTCCTCGTTCCGGTGGGGGTGCATCGGGATCAGCGTGTCAGGATCCATGAACGACTCCACGACCGTCGCGAGCGGACCGTACCCGTGGTCATCGTGGCCGGGAACCGCGCGACCGGGGAAGTTGAGTCGGATCCGGAACGTCCCCTGAGTCTGGGTCACATCGCTCCTCGGGAGTTCGTGAAACGTCGCGGAGTCGGAGTGCATTACCTCGCGTTGGCGCCACAGCGGCATATACACGTTGTCGGAGGCGACCCCTCGGCCGTCCGGCAGCGAGCGCGGCCGGGCGGCCGGACGGGCGCCCCGCCCCGTTGACGGCGCCGGACTCACCCGAGGACGCCATCGAGCAGGCCTCGTGTCGCGGCGGCGTACGCGGCGCCGGTCAACACCACCCAGGCGACCGCAGCCGCGAGTCCGACGGTCAGAAGCGGACCGGACCCGAGCACGCCGGCGACAACCCAGACCAAGACCCCGAACGCCGCGAGACCCTGGATCCGCAGCCCGCTGACCGGCGGGGTGCGGCCGGTGAGTGTGAGTGCCATCCCGTACACCCCGAACAGCAGCGCCAGGAGGTAGCAGACCCCGCCGAGGAGCCCCGGGATCGAGCCCAGGCTCCCGAGGAGTGTCTGGTCGGAGTCGACCGACGGTGTCGTGGCCGGTGTCGCGGGAGCCTCGGTCCCGGCTGCTGGCGTTGCCGTGGGTGTCGCCGACGGCGTCTCCGTCCCCGGGTCGATCGCGACCGACGTGGCGGCGCTGTCGATTCCGAGGGTGTTCTCGACGACGAGCCCCACCTCAACGCGCTGGGCTGGCATCTCGAAGGTGTACGACGGGCGGTCGGTGACCGGTTGGGCGGTGTCGTCCCGCCGGTAGTGGTACCGCACGACCGACCCCTGGTCGCTCGTCGAGTCGGCCCCGGAGAGTCGGACCTCCGCGCCCGGCGCTGCGTTCGTGGGGGCGTCGATCACGGCGGCCGGCCGGGTGTACTCGGGTGTGGTGGGCGTGTCCCGGAACGGGACGAAGTCGACCCACCCCCGTTCGGTAACGACCGGGTTCCCCTCGCCCTCCGGGAGGATCGACGAGTGGTACGGGCCGTCCGGATCGCCCCAGTAGTTGGATTCGGCGTGGACGGTCCGCGTCGGCTCGGTCAGGATGCGCGCCGTCGTGTTGGTCGTGACAAGCGACTCCACATCGACCGTTAGCCCCCGATCCTGGCCGTAGATCCCGTTCCCGCTGACGCGGTAGCTGCTGTTTGTCGACCCGGTTTTCGGGACTCGGATCCCGGTCGGGATGTCGGCGCTCACGCCCCTGATCGTGACCGCAGTCGCGGCAACACTCCGCGTGGAGCCCGGTCCGTCGGTCCGGAGAACGGCCACGACCCCGTCGCCGACGCGGACGGCCTCGAGTTGGTCGTCGATCGCGGGGTCGGAGACGAGTTCGGAGAGCGGGATCTCCGAGTCGGCCTGGTTGAGAATCACCCCGGCGTCGCCCCCGGCGACGTGGATGCCCGTGCCCGGGTCGACATCCGGCACCCCGGGCGGGTCGGCAAAGCGGTTGGTGTTGAACACGATGTCGTTGTTGCGGACTGTCGTGGCCATCACGCCCCGGAGGATCAGCCCGTAGGTATTTGCGGCGACGACGTTGTCCGCAACCGAGAGGTTCGAACGGTGGGTGATGGGACTGGTGACGACGAGCCCCGCCCCGGCGTTGTTCGTGAGCTGGTTGCCGGTGAGGGCGGTGGCGTGGACGACGAGGTCCGACCGGAGTTCAACCCCGTGACCACCGTTGTCGGTGATCGTGTTGTCTGACACCGCAAGCTCCCGCGTCACGGCGTTCGTTCGAACCGACACGCCGTTGTCGGCGTTCCCGACGATCTCGTTGTCGTGGAGCATTCCCCGTTGGACCCGCCACCCCGAAACGGAGACCCCGCTACCGCCGTTGTTCCCGATCGTGTTGTTGGCGGCGTCGACCGCGAGATTGAGGCTGTCAGTGTCGATCCCCACACCGTGGGCGGTGTTGTCCGTGAGCGTGTTCCGCCGCAGCGTGACCGTCCCGTCGGCCAGACTCTCTGCCCCAATCTGGCGGACCCGAACCCCGGTTCGGGTGCCCCGGATCCGGTTCCTGGTGGCCGTCACCGACACGTCGTCGCTGGTGGTGACTCGGATGCCGTCACGCGCATCCGTGATCTCGTTGTTCCGGAAGAGGGCCTCGGTGCGCTCGGCGCGGACCACAACGCCGCTCCCGGCGACCCCGGTGATCCGGTTTCGGAGCGCGTAAACTCGGGTGACGCGGTCGGCGGCGACGAACACGCCCGCCCCGTCAACCTCGCGGAACGTGGAATCGACGACCGAGAGCCCGCGCACCCGTGTCGAGGGCTGGTCGGCGTCGCGACGGTACACCACGGTGGACGGGTCGCCGACGGCGACCACTCTGGGTTCGGGGCCGCGGGCCAGGTCGGTCGGCGGCGTCACGCCGCCGACGACGAACGCGGCCTCCACACCCGCGGCGAGCTGTGACACCCCCGCGTCACGGAGTTGGACGCCGACGGGGTAGATCCCGCGTGTCGTCGGGTTCACCGCGTCGTCGTACTCCACGATCAACGCCCCGTCGCTCGGGATTTCGACGGATTCCGAGAGCGAGACCGCCAGTCGGGCGTCCGTCGACGACACCGACGCCACCGACTCGGCGAACGACCGCTCGATGCTGCCGTCGCGGTCCCGGTCGAGGCCGATGCGCTCGATGCTCCCGGCGTCGACCGACGCGACTGACCCGTCCGAGCGGTACCGCAGCCGGATCGAATCCATCGACACACCGGTGCCGGGCTGTAGTTCGAGGGTGTGGACAGCGTCCTCGTCTCTCGTGTTCGGCGCAGCCGTCAGCGAGATCCGGTCGGTCGTCCCGGCACCGGGACTCGCCTGGATCGCGTGGTCGCCGATGGCTCGGAACGTCGATCCGCTGACCGAGATCAGCGGTGCAGCGGTCGTCTCTTCGACGGCGAGTCCGGCCGTCGTGAAATCCCGCACTGTGGAGTCGACGACCTCGACTGTGCCAGCACTGCTCACCACGCTGAGTCCCGTGGTGCCGCCCGCAAGCGTCGTGTGGGCGAGTCTGAGTGAACTCTCCGCTGTTCCGTTGTACCGGAGGCTCGCCCACCGGCGATCCGCGTCGGCGCCCTCGGAGCGCGTGACCGACACCGGGCGGGTCGCCGTCCCGTTCGTCCGGAACGAACCGCTCACGGTCACGGTGATGTCCTCGGCGAGTTCGATTCGAGTCCCGGGGTCGACCGTCAGGGTCGCGCCGGGCGCGACCTCGATGTCCTGGATAATTCGGTATGGGCCGTCCTTGGGCGTCCAGGTCGTATTCGACGTGATCCCGGACTCGACGAAGGTGACGTCGGTATCCGTTGCCGTTGCCGTTTCCGTTGCCGTTTCCGTTGCCGTTTCCGTTGCCGTTGCCGCGGCTGCGGGCGCACACACCGACAGCACGACTATTGCGCCAACCAGTGCAACCGCGACCGTCTGCGGCCAGCCCTCACTCACCCGTGTCAATTGTGTCACCCGGCGGTCCTGCGATACGTGAGTGATCTCACCGGTAGTGTAAAAAGGTGCGGAGAGAGTCGCGGGTGTGCGGGACACGGGCCGACGACGCCGGCCGGCAGGGTCGGTTCGGATCGAGGGCTCGCGTGTTTCGTGGTAGGTGTGCCGGTTGGAGAGGGCTCGCGTGTTTCGTGGTAGGTGTGCCGGTTGGAGAGGGCTCGTGTGTTTCGTGGTAGGTGTGTCGGTTGGAGAGGGCTCGTGTGTTTCGTGGTAGCGACCCGCGTTACGGAAAATTCGAGGCGAAAGCCTCGCCTTTCAGGGCGAGGAGGATGTCACACTCCCTCGAAGTCGTCGGCGAACGAGAGGTGCCCCGACGGCCCGTGTTCGGCGACCCGTTGCAGTGTGTCGACGCTGCCCTCGCGGTGGCGGCCGGCCCACACCAACTTCCGCTCGTCGAGGTCGTCGACGACGTCGGAGTGGGCGTCGCTCACGTCGGTCTGTTCCCAGGGATCGTCGTGCATGTCGTACAGTTGGTACTCGGGGAGGACACCACCCCACATCCCGGGGTGGAGGGTGTGGATCAGCTTCCACCGGTCGGTCCGGACCGCGCGCTGGGCGGTGTAGAGCCCGTGATCGACCACGATCGCGTCCCGCCCCGCTGCGGAACCGTCCTCGATGATCGGGCGGAGCGACCGGCCCTGCCACCGCGCCGGGGGTTCGACGCCCAGGTAGTCCGCGATCGTGGGCGCGAGGTCGACGTTGGTGACGAGGTGCTCGCGCGTCCCTGTTTCGACGGGGGTGTCGCCGGGCGGTTTGATCACCATGGGGACCCGTTGGGTGCCGTCGTGGGTCGACCAGTGCTCGCGGTAGAGGCCGTGTTCGCCGAACTCCTCGCCGTGGTCGCCCAGCAACACAATCAGGGTGTCGTCGTACTGGCCGGTGTCGCGGAGGTACTGGAGCAGCCGGCCGATGTGGCGGTCGGCGTACCTGATCTCGGCGTCGTAGGTCGCAATCAGTTCTCCGAGCTCCTCGCGGGAGTCGATGCCGGTGTGAGACGCCGACCGAACCGCGTCCCACGTCCGGTGTTCCTCGAGCTGGTCGGCGGTCGGGTGGGGAGGGAGGTCGCCGTCGCGGAACCGGTCGATCTCCTCCTTGGAGCGGTTGTACGGCGCGTGGGGGTCCCAGAACTGCGCGTACAGGAAGAAGTCGTCGTCGGTGCGGTCGAGCGCGTCGATCGATTCGTTGACGACGGCAGACGCCCGCGGGGTCTGAAACGAAACGTGCCCCCACTCGACGGTCATGTCCTCGTCCGGTTCCTGTGGCTGGCGGAACTCGTGCCAGACGTGATAGAACCACGGCGCGGGGTGTCGCGGGAACGACGAGACCCCGATGGTCCGGATCCGGTTCTGGAAGAACAGCTCCGGCAGCGTCCACCACGGCCGGCCGGGTTGGTTCTCGGTCCACGACCCCGCCCAGTCGGTCTCCGAGGCCGGCCGGTGTGTCGACTGCGACTGCTGGCCGTGGGTCTCGACGCCGTTGGCGATGCCGTACCGCCCGGAGGAAAACCCCGCCCGCGAGGGCATACACGGCGAGTTCGCCACGTACCCGCGCTCGAACGCGACGCCGTCGTCGATCAGGCCGTCGATGTTCGGGGTGGTCGGCCGGTCGTAGCCGTAGCCCCCGACGTGGTCCGCGCGAAAGGAGTCGACGTCGAGACAGAGTACCTTCATTGTTCTACGTGAACGACCACCACAGCAAAGAAAACAGTTGCGACTCGTCAGACCGGAGACAGCCGGCAGCAGGATCGGGTCACTCCGGCGACGACAGGTTCGTCAGCCGGGTCTGTGCGGTGTCGGCGGGGTGGACGATGCGCATCGGCAGCCCACGGTCGTCTGCCGGGGGCGTCTCCGGCAGCGTCGACCACTCCTCGGGACCGCGTCGTGCCGTCACGGCCGCCGCCACCGCGTCGACGACGTCGTCGGCGCCGCCCACGCTCGGGGCGTAGCTCGGCGTGGTGTACCGGTCGATGGCGTCCGCACACACCGCCCGCGTGTCGGGGTCCTCGTCGGCGAGGAGGTCGATCCGGCGCTGGACGCCGGCGCGTGTCCGCTTGGGCTCCGAAAGCGGCGTGTGACCGTTCAACGCGTAGAAACAGACCTCGGGGTGGGTCTCGACCAACCGGTCACGGGCGCTGGGGAACATGTCGAGGAACTCGTCGACTTCCCGGATCCGGGGGACAATGCTCCACGCTTGGTTCTGGATGCTGAAGTCGGCGCCGGCCTCGTTCACCGCCTTGGCCTTCTCGAGGGTCTGGCAGTAGACCGCAGCACGGAGCGGCGTGTAAAAGACGCTGCTCCCGCGTCGGCCCAGTTTCCGCCTCGCCGCCACGTCGCAGGCTCGCTTTCGGTCGGCGGGCAACCCGATCGGGATGCCGATCAGGATCCGGGCGGCGTCGCTGTGGTACTTCCAGGCACTCCAGACCGACGGGTAGACGCCGGTATCCCACCCACCGTCGTCGTCGAAGACCACGCCGAACCACCCGGTCGAGGCCCAATCGAGGCCGACGTACTTCGCCATACGGGCTCTCACTCGGAGCAGCGCAATAGGTTTTGATCAACGGAGCGCCGAACGGCCGGCGTGGCGCCGGATCCCGGGCGGTCCGGCGCCCGTCCGGCACGCCGCAACCGCCGCGGCGGTTCACACAGCATCGAGGAGGAAACCCACAACTGAAGCCGGATCACTGACCGCAACGTGACCGTGACGCCGCGGCGCTTCGACGTCGACGCGGTCGGGGGCCCGTCGCCCCACAGTCCCGGTTTTCGGTGTATTCACTCGCCCGATGGCGCCGTTTCGAGTGTCTCCGCGACGCCCGCAGCGGCTGCCGCAACGGTGTCGTAGTAGGTCGTACCGGCACTCCGGCAGCCCTTCGCGAGGTCAACGCGGACCGCGGCGTCGCCGAGAACGTCCGGTCTGACCGTCACCTTGCCGGCGGCACAGAGCCCCCGTTCGTCCGGAAGCCGGTACTCGATGATACCGCCGCCGCTGTCCGTCCGCTGCCACCCCGCGGGCGGGGTCGTCGGCAACCGCGCCGCGAGCGCCTCCGGGTCGGCGGCCGTCTCGACCTGGGATGGGTCCATACAATAGCCACGGCCCCGAGTCGTATGGGGGTTCCGGCACCCAGTGGGGCGGGTCGGCGCGTTCGGGTGACCGAAACCCATAGCCCGCTTCGCGACCGGTGTGTCGTATGGAACAGTCCGGGCGCTTCCGGGTGTACCGCGTTGTCGAGTCGGTCCCGCACATCAACCTCCAGGCCGTCGACTCGCCGACGTTGTACTCGGTCTACAGCTCCGGCTACCCTGACCGCCAGCCCGCGGTTGACGAGTTAGCGACCGGGGATCTGGTCGAGGCGACCCTCGAAGGCGACCCCGACGACGACGCCGAGCCGTGGCGGTTGGGGGCCGTCGAACGGGTCGGGCGGGTGCGAACCGCTTTCGCCACCGACGTCGACCCACCGGACCTCGCGCGGGCGTGCTGGACGTCCGGTCTGACGGAGCCGGCGTACGCCGTCGTGACCGAAGCCGACGAGCGGATCGGCGTCTGCGGGGTCCAGCCACGTGATCCGCTGCCGAACGGGGCGTTCGTGCCGAACGTGCTGACCGGGCTGCTCCCGCTCGAGCCCCGGTTCGACGCCGTCCCGGAGGTCGGTGACCCCGCCGTTGAGGCGGTGTTCCTCGATCCCGACCCCCCGGACGCGTCGTCGTACACGCACCCCTACGGCGTGGTCTTCCTGTTCACCCGGTCCGGAACGGCGTTCGCGGAACGGCTCCGTTCGGAGTACGCGTGCCCGCTGGACGCCGACACCCGGCCGACGTTCGACCCCTACGGGATCTGACCGGCGGGGCGAACTGAAAGACTCATACCGCTGCAGCGGGGTCTGAAACGCGAATGGGGACGGTGCGCCCGTTGCAGGAGTCCGATCGGGAGGCGGTCGCCGGGATCATCGCCGCTCACCTCGCCGAGGGGTGGTCGTACGACGTTCCCACCGGCGACCCGACGAGCGGCACGTTCGTCCGCGTCGCCGAGGCGGAGAGAGAGGGGGACGTCGTCGGAGTGATGGCGTTGAGCCTCTACGAGGAGCGGGCGGCCGTTCGCGACGCGATGCACCTGTTCGACGGCGCAGACCCGCTGTCGATACCTGACACGCCCCGGTACGGCCTCATCCACGCCGGATACGTGGCGCCGGACCACACCGGGGCGGGGGTTGGGAGCCGCCTGCTCGAACAGCTCCACGAGATCGGTCTCGCCGAGGGGGTGGCGGCGTTCGTCGCCGACGCGTGGTTCCACGGCGGTCCCGACTCGCCGGCACGGCTCCTGGCTGCCCACGGGTACGACATCGTCTCCACGCGGTCGATCGCCGGCCACACCGACGGGCCGTGTCCGAAGTGCGGGACGCCGTGTGTCTGTACGGCGGCGCTCGCGGTCCGTTCGGTCGACGGGTGAACAGAGCGCGGGCCGGGGGTCAGTCCCGCAGTCGGAGGACGGACCGTTCTTTCCCACCGGACTCGAGCATCACGTCCGACTGTTCGGCGAGCCATTCGGGGACGCCAGCGACGTGGTGGGCGTGGTCCCGCGGGCGCGCCTCCGGGTCGTCGTGGAGCCGTGCCGGCTCGGAGTAGTGTGTGATCGGCCGAACGTCGCCCCACGTGTCGCTGGCCGCCGCGAACCCCTCGCGGTAGGAGTGCCCGCGGGCAGTGAAGGTGTGGTGGTGGTAGTCGAACGTCACCGGGACCGCGACCGTCTCCGAGACGGCGTCGACGAGTTCGGTGACACCCCACAGCGAGTCCGTGTCGTCGTTCTCGACGACCAGTCGCTCGCGGGCGCGCGGCGCGAGGTCGTCGACAACCGCACAGAACCGCTCGGCGGTGGCCGACTTGTCGCCGTAGTGTGCCCCGATGTGGACATTGATCGCGTACCGTGGAGAGCGCGGCAGCCCCAGCAGGTCCAGCCACCGGCCGTGGTGTTCGACCGACTCGACGGACCGCTCAACCGTGTCCGCCGACTCGCTCGCGAGTTTGCACCAGTGGTCGGGGTGGAAGGTGAGCCGCATCCCGTTGTTCCGGACTAACGCCCCACATTGTGTCGCGAGCGAGGCGATCCGGTCGTAGTTTGGGAGTTCCGGTAGCTCGAACTGGGAGTTCCACGGGACGAGCGTCGAGCTACACCGGTAGAACCGGATCCCGTGGTCGATGTTCCACCGGAGGATCGCGCGGAGGTCCTCGAAGTTCCGCTCGGTCAGTTCTGCGACCCGGTCGATACCCTCCCGCTCCCACGTCCGTTTGCGTATGTCGCGGTTGCAGCGCCGGGGTGGGTCGTGCTCGCGGAGCGTCCGGTTCATGGCGGCGTAGCCAAACACAACGAGGGTTTCGGGCGCCGACATATAGACGCGTTCGGTCCCACGCGAGCAGCCGGCGGGTCAGAACGGCAGCCGGGGTTCCAACCGTGCCACCAGATCCCGAACCGCCTCCTGCTTGTAGTAGCCGATCGCAGAGGCCCCGATCACGACGCCGATCAGCGCCATCCCCTCGATGAACCGGCCGCTGGCGAGTTCGCCGCCGGCGTAGACCGTGAGCACGTACGCGGGGAGTCGCCCGACTGCGATAACCGCAATAAACGTCCGGAGCCGCCACTTCGTGAGCCCGCTGAGGAAACAGACCGCGTCGTCGGGGAGTCCGGGAATGATGACGAACGCAAACAGCCCCGGGACGCCAACGGTGTCAACGAAGTCGTCGAACCGTGTGACCACGTCCTCGTGGAGGATGTCCTCGACGAACGACCGGCCGTAGCGCTTCGAGAGGTTGAACGCAACCGTGCTCCCGATCAGGACGCCAGTGAGGCTGTAGACCGTCCCCCAGAGCGGGCCGAACAGGTAGCCCGCAACCAGGGCGACCACCTGGCCGGGGATCGGCGCGACCACGACCTGGGTCGCCTGGATCAGGACGAACACCAACGGCGCGAAGAGCCCGAACTGCGCGATCCAGGCCCGGAGCTCCGCGGCGGTGAACACGAATGGCGCGTACCGTCGGGCCCCGACGTAGAGTCCAAGGAAGACGAGCACCACGGCAACGAGGAGGATGACCCCGCGCCACCGGTCCCGGCTCGAAGAAAAGACGGGCATTCGCGTCGACAGTGGTCACACGGCGACTTGAGTCTTGTCTGTCGGTTCGGCCGCGCCGTCCGCGGCGGCCGGTAGACGGAGTCTCAACTGCCGATACGGAGTCGGTGTGGGAGGTCCACCACCCCACTGCAGTCGTGGAGTCCACAAATTTTTTTGATAGTTCACAACTATGTTCGGCCGTGACAGCGTGTCGAAACTGCGGGACATCGTTGGGAGCAAACGAATGGTTTTGCAACTACTGCGGTGAAGAACGGTCCGACTGTATCGAATGCGGCGAAAAGATCATCAACCACTCGTGTAAATCCTGTTCGGCCGCGCCCAACGCGCCCTGTGAGAACTGCGGAACGGAGATCAGTGCGGACCTGAGAGAGTGTCCCAGCTGCGGGTACGACGCCGGAGCGGACCACGAGGAGAAAGCCGAGCGGAACTCGCTCTCGAAATTAAAATACGTGGGCGGCGGGCTCGTGGCGCTCGTCGGTGTCGGCTGGGTGTTGATATCCATACTTCAGGGGATGGTAGGCGGCGGGATACTCGGCACGTTGTTCACCTGGTTTATGTGGCTCATCGTTCTCATCACTGCGGGGGTGTGGGTGCTCCTGGGGGGGAGCGTTTCGGTCCTGTCGAACAGTTATGCGAGTTATCAGGGCTCGAAAGCAGAGAAGGCGTCGGCTGCTGACGTCGACCGCGCCGAAAAGCTGCACCGGACCCAGGAGTACGTCAACGAGCAGCGGCGGAAGCGGGAACGGAAGGAACGGAAGAGGAAAGAACAGCGGAAGCAGACCTACGTCCAGTGTCCCGGGTGCGGGTGGAACGTCGAGATGGTCGTCGAGGGACAGGTGACGGATGTACAGGCGGACACCGGATCGTCGAACGCGGTCGACGCAGTCGGATCCGCGATCGACACGATTGGTGCGGACGAAACAAAGGAGTGTCCGTACTGTGACGCGACAGTGAAGGTGTCGACGGAACTGGTGTGAAAACCGCAGCGCAAAGGAATCCAGCGCCCCCACGGGGCCTAACTCGGCACACGGACGCGCGACACTGTCGGATCAGTCTTCCTCGACGTACGCCAGTTCCCCGTTGAACGCGCGTTCGAGGATCCGTTCGAGGTCGTCGGCGTCGGTGGTTCGGGGGTTGCCCGTCAGGCTTCCGTCGTCGAGCGCCTGCTCGGCCAGCCGGGGCGTCGCCGCCTGCTCGGCGTCCGTTTCGGCCAACGTCTCCGGGATCCGAACCGCATCCCCGACCCGGCGGACCGCGGCGACGGCCTTCCGGCCCTCGAGTGCGGCCGGCTTCGCGCGGTCGACGTCCTCGCCGAGCGCCTCGGCGATGTCGACCATCAGTTCGGGGACCTGCGGGAGGTTGTACTCCATCACGTACGGGAGGATGATCGCGTTCGCGAGGCCGTGGGGCACGCCGAAGCTGGCGCCGACCTGGTGGGAGATGGCGTGGACGGCGCCGAGCCCCGCGCCGTTGAACGCCATCCCCGCCTGCATGCTCGCCCGGGCCATCGCGGTGAGCGCCTCGCGGTCGCCGCCGCGGTACTCCACGGCGTGCGGCAGGTGGGCGCCGACCGTCTCGATCGAGTCCAGTGCCAGCGCCGACGTCGGGCTCTGGGCGTTGATCGAGACGTACGCCTCGATCGCGTGAGTGAGCACGTCCATCCCGGTTGCGGCTTTGACCGGTGCGGGCGCGCTCGCGGTCAGTTCCGGGTCAACAAGAGCGAGGTCCGCAAGCAGGTGCGGGTCGCCGATCTCCTCTTTCACGTCGGTGTCGCTGTCGGTGACGATGGTCCAGTGGCCGACCTCACTACCCGTGCCCGCGGTCGTGGGGACGTACGCGGTCGGGGGCGTTGGGTTCGGGACGTTGCCGCCGCCCTCGAACGTCAGGATATGGCCGTCGTTGGTCGCGAGAACGCTCGCCGCCTTCGCGGTGTCGATCGACGACCCGCCGCCGATGCCCATCATGAAGTCGCTGTCGGCCGCGGCGTAGGCGTCGGCCGCGGCGTGGACGACCTCGTCGGTCGGGTCGGGTTGGACGCCGGACCACACCTCGTACTCCAGGCCCGCCGCCGACAACGACTCGCGGACCGGGTCGAGCACGCCGGCGTTGAGGACGCCCTCGTCAGTGACGAGAAACGGCCGGGTGCCCCCGAGTTCCGCCACGTAGCTTCCGAGTTCCGATACGGCACCCCACCCGAACAGCATGCGGTTCGGGGCGTTCCAGGCTTCGAGTGACTCTGTCATGGGAAATGTCTCCGCTCCTCGGGTGGCCGGTCCCCCGAGGCGTTGTGTCCGGCCCGTCGTTAGTCCGCCACATCACTGTTCAGGCTCACATGAATGGGCTGTTAAATGGTGGTCCGGATCGTCTCCCGGCTCCGGGGTCCGGTCCCGGTCACTGGGGATCCAGCGGATACATTGGCCGCCGGACGTGTTCGTAGCTGAACGACGAGAGGTCGGGGCTGCACAGCCCCGGCGCCGACACTTCCTTGACGCCGCCGGCGATCGGGTCGAACGCCGCCCGGTAGTGGACGGTGCTTTTGAGCACCAACACCCGCTTTCGCTCGGGGACGATCCCGTGACTCCGGAACGCCTCGGGATCGTACGGCTGCTGGCGGTGTGAGGCGACGATCACGTCGATCCCGTCGACCGCGAGCACCGCTGTCCGCCCGAAGGAGACCTCAAGCCCCGTCGACATCGGTCCCTGGTTCCGGTAGGTGCCGTCGGAGAGGCGTCGGACGTGCCCCTCAACGGTGATCGGGTCGCCGTTGGGCTCGGTGTGACCGCCGAGGTCGACCGTGACCCGCTCGCCAACCCCTGTCTCGGCGGCCGCATCGACCGCGGCCGGATCGTAGATGGCGGCGACCGCAGCGTTCTCGACGCCCGCCTCCAGCAGCGCCGCGAGGAGCACGGTGCCGTCCTGGGCGCTCCCGCCGCCGGGGTTGTCCGCGATGTCTGCGAGCACCAGCGGGTCGGTCCGGTCCCACGCTGCGGCCGCCGCGACGGCGTCGTCGACACTCGTGTACGTCCGGTCGAACTCGTGGCGCCGATCCGCCGCGGCCGCCGCGAGGTCGGTGCACGCGCCGGCCGCCTCGCTCGCTGCGGACTCGTCGGCCACACCGACGACGCTGAATCCGGCCTCGGGGACGTCGGCGTGGGCGAACCCGCCGAGCACCGACACGTCCGGGATCCGGTCGGATTCGGCGTCGGCCGCGGTCGCGAGAAGCGACGCCATCGGCTCAGCGGCGGTCTGCAGCGGCGGCAGCGGCGGGAGCAGCGGCGCACGGTCGATCACGATCGTCGGCTCCAGGCTCCCGTCCAGGGTCGCCGCCATCGCCCGGGCAGCCGTTTCGCCGGTGTTGCCGATGTCGACGTGGGGGTAGGTGTCGTACCCGAAGAGGCCGTCGGCGTGGTCGACCATCCGGTCGGAGACGTTGGCGTGGAGGTCGAGCGTCGCCATCACCGGAACGTCGTCGCCCGCGACCGACCGCACCGATTCGAGGATGTGGCCGTCGCCGTCGCGGTGGCGTTCGCTCACCATCGCGCCGTGGAGTCCCAGCAGGATCGCGTCGGGGTCGTGAGCGTCGATTCCATCGAGGATTCGGTCGAGAAACGACGAGAACGCGTCGTGGGTGACAACCCCACCTGGGGTGGCGTTGGCCGCGACCGTTGGGACAACCTCCCATCCCTCCTCGTCGGCCACCCGGAGGAAGCCGCCGAGGTCGGTGTTGGTGTCGCGGAACTCCGGGACGATCGCCTCGCCCCTGAACAGCGAGGTCGACGCGAACTCCTCGTGGCCGGTCGACAGCGACGAGAACGTGTTCGTCTCGTGTTTGAGCCGGGCGAGCAGGACGGTGTCGGTCATCGGTACGGCTCCGCCAGCTCGTCGAACTCGACCACCACGCTGTCGACCGTGGTGAACGCGTCGGCGCCCTCGAGGCCGCCTTCCCGGCCGAGTCCGCTCTCTTTGTTGCCGCCCCACGGGCTCTGCGGCATCGAGACCGGGTAGGTGTTGACCGCGACGAGGCCGTGGTCCAGCCGCCGGGCCAGCCGCGTCGCGTCCAGCCCCTCGGTCCAGACAGCCGCCGCGAGCGCGTACGGCGAGTCGTTGGCGACCGCGATCGCGTCGTCGGTCGATTCGACGGGGATGACCGAGAGCACGGGCCCGAAGATCTCCTCGCAGCCGACCGCCATGTCGGTCTCGACGTCGTCGAGGATGGTCGGTTCGACGAACGTGCCGTCGGCGAGGGCAGGGTCGTCCGGGACGCCGCCGCCGGTCAGGAGCGTCGCACCATCCTGTACGGCGCCGTCGACGTAGCCGAGGATCTCCTCGCGGGCGTGCTCGGAGATCACCGGTCCCATATCGGTGTCGGGGTCGGTTCCGGGGCCGAGGGTGATGCGCTCGGCCTTGTTCACCAGTTTCTCCACGAGGTCGTCGTGGACGGACTCGTGGACCAGACACCGCGAGGTCGCCACGCAGTTCTGACCGGCGTTCGAGAAGATCCCGGCGACGACTCCCCGGGCGGCGTTCTCGAGGTCGGCGTCGGGGAGGACAAGGGCGGGCGACTTCCCGCCGAGTTCGACGTCGACGTGGGTGATGTGTTCTGCGGCGTCTTCAAGTACGCCGCGGCCGACACCGGTCGAGCCGGTGAACGTGATCGCGTCGACATCGGTGTGCGACGTGAACGCCGACCCGACCGCGCTGCCCGGCCCGGCCACGACGTTCACGACGCCGTCGGGTAGCGCCTCGACGAGGTGCTCGCCGACCCACATCGTCGTCAGCGGGGCGTGGCTCGGCGGCTTCGCCACCACCGTGTTGCCGGTCGAAAGCGCCGCCGCGATGCCCCGTGTGCCCAACAGCAGCGGGTAGTTCCACGGGATGATGTGCGCGGTGACGCCGTAGGGGGTTCGGCGGGTGTAGTTCAGGCGGTTCGCGGCGGTCGGGATCGTGTCGCCGCGTACCTTGTCGGCGACGCCCGCGTAGAACCGGAACTGCGCGGCTGTCTCGGCGACCTCGCCTTCGGCCGTCGCGAGGCATTTGCCGGTCTCCTCGGAGAGAAGCGCCGCGATGGCGTCGGCATCGGCTTCGATCCGGTCTGCGACCGTCCGGAGCGCCCGCTCGCGGTCACCGGGGGCGGTCCGTTCCCACCCGTCGGCCGCGCCGCTGGCGGCCGCGATTGCGGCATCGGCGTCCGAGGCGTCGCCGCGCGCAACCCGGCCAACGGGGTCGCCCGTCGCCGGGTCGGTAACCTCAATGCTGCCGGCGGTCGACCGCGCGCCGCCGTCGATGAACAGGTCGTATGAGTGCACACTCTCTCCTCGCGGAGTCCCGTGGTAAACCTTACCGGGTGGATGTGTGAGTGTTTAAATTCGAGCCGTCCCGGCGGGGCCGTGTGTAGTTACGCGACGACCGACCGGAGAACCGCCGGTGGGTGGGAGTCCCGCCGGAAGCCGGCGCGGAGCGCCGGCGATGGAACGAGCGAGACGTCGATCGACCCGAAGCGTCCATCCGAACTGGACGAGGCCGCGGTCTCGCCGATCGAGAGCGCGTGCGGTCCCGAGGTGATCGCTCCGTCATCATCATGGCTGTTGCTCGTGAACTACCCTACCCCGGCGCGACGGCCGACGTATAGGTGGCCGCAAACCCACGGGCGAACTACTATACTCCGATAGCAACGTGAGTGGTGCGATGGCCACACTTTCGGAGTACGACGACGTCCGCGTCGTCTGGACGGACCTCAACGGCGTCGCCCGCGGCATCACGCTGCCCGGCGAGCAGGCCGCAGCCGCCTGCGAAGACGGGGTCGGGTTCGCGAACGGCGTCGCGGAACTGACGCTTGACCCTGGGCTTCTCGACGACCCGCGGTACGGTGCGGAAAGCGGGGACATGCTCGCGATTCCTGACACCGACTCGGTGCGGCCCGTGGCGTGGGCCGACGACACCGCAGCCGTCTTTGCCGACCTGACCGACGTCGGCGGAACCCGGTTCGATCTCTGTGCCCGCAGCGCGCTCCGCGGCATCCTCGAAGAGCTCGAAGACGAGGGGTACCGCGCGATGGCGGGGGTCGAAAGCGAGTTCTCCGTGCTTTCGCCCGACGGCGACGGCGGGTGGGAGCCGTACAACGATCGGTGTTCCTACGACCTCAGCGCCGTCGACACGGCGTCGGCGCTCATCGACGGCTGGATCAACGCGATGGAGGCCGCGGGTCACGACGTCCTCGGTGTCCACCAGGAGTCCCAACCCGGCCAGTACGAGGTCAACCTCGCGTACGACAACGCGCTGACCACCGCCGACGGGATCTGTTTTTTCCGGCACATGCTCAAGTCGGTCACCCGCCGGCACGGCCACAAGGCGTCGCTGATGCCGCGGCCCTACACTGGAGAAGACGCAAACGGGCTGCATTTCCACCTCTCGCTGTGGGATCTCGAGGGGTCCGAAAACGCGTTCCGGAGCGACGACGACGACATCGACTTCCCCGCCGGAAAACACCCGTCCGGGTCGGGACTCTCGGAGACCGGCCGCCACTTCGTCGGCGGCCTCCTGGACCACATGAAGGCGCTGACCGCGATCTGTGCGCCGACAGTCAACTCCTACAAGCGGCTGTTGCCCGGGATCTGGGCCCCGGTCAACATCGCGTGGGGCCCCGACAACCGGTCGACGGTCCTGCGGCTCCCGCCGGAGTTGGGGTCGGCCACGCGGATCGAACACCGGGTGCCTGATTCGGCGTGTAACCCCTACCTCGGGCTGGCAGCGTCACTGGCGGCGGGGCTGGACGGGATTCGAAACGAGACCGATCCCGGCGACCCGACGACGAAGAACGCCTACGAGGAGTCCTACGAGCGCCTCCCACGGACGTTGTGGGCAGCGCTCGACCACCTGGCGGATGACGACGTACTGGAAGCGGCGCTGGGGCCCGCGCTTGTGGAGTCGTTCGTGACGCTCAAACGCGACGAGTTCGACCGCTCGATGGATCAGGTGTCGGCGTGGGAGCGCGAGGAGTATCTCGACGAGTTCTAGTTCCGCTGTCGCCGCGGCGCGCCGCGTGCCTCCGGTGTCGGCCGATCGAGCATCGGAGCGACGGCTTGGAGGATCTTCGCCTCCGACCGCCGGAGGTGTTCACCCACCGTGGAGGTGTTCGCGTCGTCGAGCGCGGCCAACTCCTCGATGTTACACGACCGCGGCGAGTCGTAGTACCCCTCCTCGATCGCCCGGGAGAGCACTTCGAGCTGTCGGGGCGAAAGCTCCTGAACCGCCTGCTTGATCCCGGTGAGGTCGGTTAGCAACGCGTCGAGGTCCGGCGAACAGAGCGAATCGACGTTGACCGAGCCGATCTCGCGGAGCTCGTCGTGGGCTGTGCTGACCCGTTCGTGACTCGACGCGAGAACGCTCCAGTGCTCCCGTCCGTTGGCCACCGTTGCGGGGATCGTGGGAAAGCAGTCGTTCCGGAGTAGCACGTTCAGTACCGGTTCGGTGTCGGTGTCGTAGTCGCCGGCGAGACTGATGAACGCCTTCCGGCGCGTCTCGTCGTACGTGACGAGCTGGCTCGAGTTCATCACCGCGTGGGATCCGAGCCACTCGACCAGCCCATCGAGCAGGCTCTCGTCGATGCCAGCAGTCTCGATCATGGTGATGCTGGTGCCGGCAATCCGGTAGGAGTAGATGATCGTCGCCCGGAGATCCGGGTACGACTCAACTAAGTCTGCGGTCCAGCACCCGTGGTGTTTGATACTGAACGTGTATTCGAGCATGGTGTGGTCCGTCTATAGGTGTGTGAACTCAACTCGCTTGGGTACATATGCGTGTCGGGAGTCCGCTGTTGATACGGTCGGCTATCGTCACGTGACGGATGTCGACACTCCGGGGTGTCGACATCCGTCACGTGGTATAACCAACCGAGACGGATGCCCGTCCCTCCTGACGGGGGCTCGAGCCTCACTCCCCGGTGTCGTCCTTTCGGTACTCGATCACAATCGCCCCCACGACCAGGAGAATCGAGACGTAGAAGATCAGCGACGCCACAGCGGGCACCACCGGCGTGAACCCCTGGGTCATCCGGCCGTGGATCCAGGTGGTGATCGTGCTCTGCGGGCCGGAGAGATACGACACGATGTAGTAGTTGTTCCACGACAACACGAACGCGAAGATGGCGCCGGAGACCACGCCGTCGGCGACCAGCGGGAAGAGCACCCGTCGGTAGAGCGTGAGGGTGTCGGCTCCGAGATCCCGAGCCGCCTCCTCGGTGTTCGGGTCGATTCCGAGCGCGGTAATGGAGACAACGAACATCACGATCGGGGAGATCCACACGAGTTCGCCGATGATCGAAGGGACGAGTCCGTAGCCGAGCCCGATCTGGCTCGCCCACATCGACATCCCAAGCCCCAGCAGGATCAGCGGGAAGAAGATGGGGAGCAGCGCGATCAGTTTGAACGACTCGCGGTACGGGAACTCATAGCGGGTGTACGCGAGCGCCGCCGCCGTCCCGATGATCGTACTCAGGACGGTGACCGGGACCGAGATGAACAGCGTGTTCGTGAACGCCCGGCGGATGCTACCCGAGGACAGCGCCGCGTTGTACCACCCGAGGGTGAACTGGTAGTCGACGATCGAGAAGAACCGGCCGTCGTAGAACGACGCGATCACGAGGCTCACGAGCGGGATCATCAGAAACAGCGCCACGAGGGTGACGTAGCCGTACCAGATCCACCCCGACGACCGGCCGCCGAAGCTGAGGGTGCGTGTTGACATGTTCAGTCCCCCCGTTCGGCGATCTCACGCAGATCGATTGTCCGAAGGATGACGATCCCCGACACCACGGTGATGAGGAGCAACCCGACCGCCTGTGTCGACCCCAGCGGCCAGTTCTGGGAGTAGCCGAAGGAGTACTGGATGTTGCTCGCAATTGTGAAGATCGATCCGCCGCCGAGGATTTCGGCTTCGACGTTTGCCCCGAGGCTCAAAACGAAGACGAACAGCGACCCGATCACGATCCCGGGCTTGCTCAGCGGCAGCAGGATCCGCCGGAACAGCGTGTAGCTGCTCGCGCCGAGGTCCTCTGCGGCCTCAATGGTGGCGTCTTCGATGCTCAGCATAGAGAGGTAGATCGGGAACAGCATGAACGGCAGATACACGTACGTTGTCCCCAGGATGATCGTCGAGCGTTGGTACATCAGCGACGCGTACTCCTCGATCCCGAACAGCCCGACAATGCTGTCGAGCACCCCGTTCTGAACGAGAAACAGCGCCCACCCGAACACCCGGATGTTCACGCTGGTGAAAAGCGGGATGATGAGGAGCATCAGAAAGACCAGCTTGTACCGTTTGATCCGCCGTGCAAGCGCGTACGCCGCTGGATACGACACGATCAACGTCAGGGCTGTCGTGGTGGCGCTCACCGCGACGGTGTTGACGAGGACGTCGCCGTAGACCCCTTCCCCGGAGATCACCCCGCCGACGACCTCCTCATAGGTGGCGATCGACCACTCGAGGGGGGTTGCGACGATGCTGTTGCCGGTCTGGAACGAGAAGACGACGATCGCCACCATCGGTCCGACAAACATCACAAGCAACAGGAGGCTCATCGGGACCAGGAGGATCCACGGCGGGGCGAGCAACTCGACGACCCCACCCTCGGAGGCACCGGACCGACCCAGCCGGGTTCGAAGCCGCTGTAGCGTCGACATCGGGATCACTCCGGCACCAGGATGGATTTCGAGGCGTTCCACTGGAGGTACGCCGTGTCGCCCTTCTCGATGCCGGTGGCTCTGAACGCGTCGACCGGCATCTCCGCGACGTACTCGTCGTCGTCTCCAGGCTGCTTGCACTCGACTAACACGGTGTTTCCACGAACGAGGACGTTCTCGACCGCGACTGTGAGCCCGAGGTCCGCCGTCAGTTCGGTCCCAACGGCGGTGTCGTCGTACCGGACGACCAGGTACGCCGGCGTGTCGCGGCCGTCCTCGTACGGCACCGTCGTCGTCTGATCGAAGGGTGCCGCGTGGACCTCGTAGCTGCCGTCGCGTTCGGTCGCGCCGTCGAGCTCGAACGTGTTCGCGTCGCCCATGAACTCCGCGATGAACTTGGTGTTGGGCGCCCGGTAGATGTCCTCGGGAGAGCCGGTTTGGATGATGTTCCCGTTCTCGAGGACGAACAGCTTGTCACTCATCAGAAGCGCCGACTCCAGCGAGTGGGTGACGTAGATGAACGTCATCCCCAACTCCTCGTTGAGATCCGCCAGCTCGCGCTGGAGCCGCTTCCGGAGGACGTAATCCAGCGACGCCAGCGGCTCGTCGAGCAGTAGAATGTCGGGTTCGTACGCGAGCGACCGCGCGAGGGCGACGCGCTGTTTCTGGCCGCCGGAGAGTTCCGTTGCCTGCTTGTCGGCGTGGATCTCGGGGTCGAGCCGGACCTGCCGAAGCAGTTCCTCGACGCGGTCGCCGACCTCCAGCCCGCTGTTCCGCATCGGGAACTCGATGTTCTCTCTGACGGTCATGTGCGGGAACAGCGCCCACGACTGGAACACCAGACTCGTCGGCCGGTTCTGGGGTTCAGCGTCGGTGATGTCGACCCCGTCGAGTTCGATCCGTCCGTCGGTCGGCGCCTGATGCCCCGCGAGCATCCTGAGCAGTGTCGTCTTCCCGCACCCGCTGGGGCCGACGATGGTGGCGAACTCGCCGGTTTCGATCCGGATATCCACGTCGTTGACCGCCACGAGCGCCCCATACTCCGCCCTGAGATTCGTTGATTGTAGCATTTGAAGAAGGTCAGAACGTCCCGCGTGCTCAGATCCGCGACTTCGCTTCCCGCCAGATCGGCTCGAACTTGTCAAGGTCCGGCACCCCGGTGTAGAACACGGAGTTGTCGACGATGCCCGGGATGTCGTCGATCCGGAGGACCTCCCGCTGCTCGTCGGTCGCCCCGTCGAGTGCGGTCTGGTGGGGGACGGCGTTGGTGCCGCCGGAGGTGGGCCACATGAGGTTCGTGGCGGTCTGTTCCCGCTGCATGTACGCCAGGTAGTTGTCGGAGACAGTGGGTTGATCACCCTTCAGCATACACGTCGTCTCCACCCAGATGACCGACCCCTCCTCGGGGACGTGGGCCTCGAAGTTGAGGTCGCCGCCGCGTCGGAGCGTGCCGTTGATCCAGCTGCCGGAGATGAACCCGATGTCGATCTCGCCGGATTTCATGGCCTGGTTCATGGACGCGAAGTCCGGGAGCAGCGTCTTCGCGTTGTCGAACAGATCGAACGTCGCCTGCCGGACCTGTTCGATCTCCTCGTCGGTGTGCTCTTTGTACGGGTCGATGCCTTCCCGGAGCATAATGATCTGGATCCCCCAGAACATCAGGTCGTAGACGCCGACGTCGTACCCGTCCATCCACGCGGCGTCGTAGCTGCCGTAGTCCGACTCCGCGACGGTATCTTTGTTCACCACGAACGACGCCCACCCGAACCGCTGGGGGACGCCGTACATCGTTCCGTCGGTGTCGAAGGAGTAGTCGTCCTCGTTGAGGAACGCGAAGGCGTACCCTTCGTCTTTGGTGAACATGTCAATGTACTTGTCGAAGGTGTACGGCTTCCACTGCTCGTAGTTCAGCGGCCGGATGAGGCCGGCCTCCGCGAGGTCCGGAAGCCACGCCATGTCGAACGTCGCCTGGTGGAACTGCTCCCACTCCCCGGATTCAAGCCGGTTGAACGCCTTGGGGTTTGAGGTGAACAGATCCAGTTGGGTGTCGCACTCGAACTGATTCCGGAAGGGATCCTGGACGTTTGAGGCGTCGTAGCCCGTCCACGTCAGGTGATTGATGGTCTCGCCGGTCTCGTCGGTCTCGCCGGGTTCATACAGCGCCTCGTTCTCCGCGGCCGGGACTTCGGCGAGTTCCTGTTGGTACCAGGGTGCGTCGCCGCTGCTGCCCCCGCCGTCGCCGCTGCTACCCCCGCCGTCGCCGCCGGTACAACCCGCGATCGCGGCCAACCCGGCCGTCGCCGCCGCCCTCTTCGTGAACTCCCGCCGTGTGAACGGAATTTCTCGTGACATTGTGGTCTCCATCCGTGACCCGCGTGTTGACGGCAGTCGTCCACGCAGCGGACACGATGGTGTGCCACAAAATCCCGAAGAGCGGGTCATTACCATTGTGCCGTCAACCGACGGTTGTTTATAATGGACCGGGTGTCCGGCCAGATATCAGTGTCCGTACGGACGTTATTTTGAGGTATTTTTTTCGGATTGTGATGGAATTTCGAGCGTTTGCTCCGACAACAGCCATTACACAACCGGATGGTGTCCGAACCGACTGTTCGGGATCGACACCCGTCGCCCGTGCGGTGCGGAGACGCGATGGAGGAGTGATACTGTCGGCTATAATTACGTGAAGATTTTCGACACCCCGGGGTGTCGAAATACGTCACGCGACTATAGCCGACAGTATGAGGTCTGGACTCGAACCGCGTGCACCGGTGTGTTCGGGAACGAGCCCTCGAGGATGCCTCGGAAGCGTCGGGGGTCCGCGCGGACTGTCGGGTCGTCGACGTGGATGACCCGAATCGGGGCGATCAGACGGTGATCGAGTCGGTTCTTCGAGACAACCGCGGTGTGATACGGCGGGTTGTGGGGGCATCAGGCGTGATACCTCGTATCGCACAAGCGTTATTCCCCCGGGCGGATTGAGTACGACTGCAATGGCAAACGGCACGGTTGATTTCTTCAACGACACGGGCGGTTACGGTTTCATCGAGACAGAGGACGCTGACGAGGACGTGTTCTTCCACATGGAAGACATCGGCGGCCCCGACCTCGAAGAGGGACAGGAAGTGGAGTTCGACATCGAGCAGGCCGACAAGGGCCCGCGCGCGACGAACCTCCAGCGCCTGTAAGTCGGACCCGACCGCATGGTCGATCCGACAGCACGCACCGAGCGACGACCGAATGTAGCCTTCTTTCACCTCTGTTGAGTCGAACCGCCCGGGTCGTGGGCGCCGGAACGCCTCTGCGACTGCCGACACGTTCTCGGGGGCGGCGGCCCAACAACCCGTATGACCCGAGACGGAGCGGAGATGGAGTACGTCGAAGCCCACGGCGCGCGCGTGCCGGCAGTCGGGTTGGGGACGTGGCAGCTCACGGGCACGGAGTGTTACGAGACGGTGTCGACCGCGCTCGACCTCGGCTACCGCCACGTCGACACCGCACAGCTGTACGACAACGAGCGGGAGGTGGGGCGGGCGATCACCGATTCCGCCGTCGACCGCGACGACGTGTTCCTCACGACCAAGGTCTCTCCCCGGAACGCGGGCCGCAACGCCCTGATCGACTCCACGGGCGAAAGCCTCGATCGTCTCGGTACCGAGTACGTCGACCTGTTGCTCCTCCACTGGCCGAACCCGCTCGTGTCGGTGGAGTCGACGATGGCCGCCGTAGACCACCTGGTCGAACAGGGAATGGTCTCTCACGCCGGCGTCAGCAATTTCCCGCGAGTGCTGCTCGACCGCGCCCGCGACGCCGCCGACACGCCGATCCTCACCAACCAGGTCCAGTTTCACCCCTACAAGCCACAGCGCGGAATGCTGAGCCACTGCCAGGGGGAAGGCCCGTTCCTGACCGCGTACAGCCCGCTGGCCCGCGGGACCGTTCTCGACGACGACACGGTCCAGCGGCTCGCTGGGGAGTACGACCGGACGCCCGCACAGATCGTGCTCCGGTGGGCGACCCAACACCGCGACGTCGCGGTGATTCCGAAGACCACCGACCCCGAGCACCTGAGGCAGAACCTCGCGCTGTTCGACTTCAAGCTCACCGGCCCGGAGGTTGAGGAGCTCACCAAGCCGTCGCTTCTCAAATCCGGGAGAGCGATGCTCGACGGCATGCTCGGCGAACTCCGGTGAGTAGCAGAACCGACTCGCACCTGAGGTCGTGACCGGAGACAGCGATACCCGAGCCTCCGTCGGGACGACAACAGGCCACACCGGACGCCGCGCGCGTCGCGCCGCGGTCGCCTGGACGCTGGTGATTGTCGCCGCGTCGCTCGTCGATCCGGCCGCGATCCTGAAGCCACTCGGAGCGTCGCGAACGGCGGGCGCCGGCGGGACGGGGGGCGCGGCCGCGTTCGCGACCGCGCACCTGGTGGCGTACGGCGTTCTGGCGTGGCTGCTCGGCGATGGACTGGACCCGAATACCGACGGGTTCCGGGCCGTCGTCACGGCCATCGCCGTCGCAACGGCGGTTGGCGTCGGGGTCGAACTCCTTCAGGCCCCCGTCGCCGCCCGAACCGCGGGCGCGCCTGACGCCCTCGTCAACGCGGTCGGCGCAACGGTGGGTGCGGGGCTGCACGCAGCACTCGACGGTCGGCGACGGCGGTGATACCACAGCCGGGACGCGCGGGCAGCGGTACCACAGCCGGGACGCGCGGCTTTTATCCCGCGGGCCCCAACTCCCCGTCGATACCGGATGTCGGTCACGACGCTTCACCGCCCGGCCCACCGGGACGCGCTGGCGCTGGTAGAGACCGCCTTTGAGGAGGGACGGATGGTGACGGCGTTCGGCCGGTGCACCGTCGACTACGACGGCCGCGCGTCGTCGGACCTCGGCCCCGGCGACCGACTCGTCGTCTGCAAGCCCGACGGCACGGTCCTGGTCCACACCGACGAGAACCGGAACCCGGTCAACTGGCAGCCGCCGGGGTGTACCCACCACGCCGGCGTGCGCGACGGCCGGCTCCGGATCCGAAGCGTGCGGTCGTCGCCGTCTGAGCGCCTGGACGTCAGCTTCCGCCAACTCGAGCAAGTAACGGCCTACGAGGTCGAAGACCGGAGCGATCTGACGCTGACGGGGAGCGAAGAGGACCTCCGAACCAGGATCCTCGACGATCCCTCGTCGGTGGAACCGGGCTTTCGCCCGACCGCGACCGAACGGGAAACCGCCGCCGGCCCGGTCGACATCTTCGGCGACGACGCCGACGGTCGGCCGATGGTGGTGGAGCTGAAGCGCCGGCGGGTCGGTCCCTCGGCCGCCGGCCAACTCCGCCGGTACGTCGAGGCCGTCGACGAGGAGTTCCCCGGCGAGGACGTCCGCGGAATCTTGGTGGCGCCGTCGGTCACCGACCGGGCCGCCGCACTCTTAACGGAGCAGGATCTGGAGTTCGTACCGCTGTCACCGCCGGACGGTGGCGAAGACGGGTCAGTGACCCACGACTGAAGCCCTGTCTCTTACGCATAACTCTCAGGAGTGCAGTTCGTATCCCTCTGCCTATGTCTGAAGTTTCTTGAGACCTTTCCACATCGTTTCCCAACCAGGCGGTGGATCAGAGCTCCGGTCAAGATAGCCACCGATCTTCGCAACCGCAATTGCGTACGCTTGAGCCTCATTATCGGTCAATTCTGGAAATTTTGTTTCCAGAATTGACCGCTCAGTCTCGCTCAGAAGAACATCAGGTGAGCAGTATGCGTCTCCCCGAGCAAGTTCCCGTAGCTCCAGCACCTTCCACGCAATCACCGAATAGACACTCAACAAAACCTCCATCCGTTCCCACGTTTCCAGCCGGCGTTCCTCGATCCGGCACCCTGTTTTCAACACCTTGTGCCAGTCTTCGATCGTCCATCGGGCGCAATAGGACTCTACCACACTCAGCGAGTCACTGAATTCAGCGACCGATTCAGTGGTGAGTAACACCCACTGAATCGGGTCGTCTTGCTCTCTCACTTCGTCGATCCGTACGACGTTTACTGCGACTGGTTCCGTGTGAGTTGGATCGTTCTGCGGAGGAAGAAGCTCGCACGATCCGGCTTTGACGGTGACCTCAGCTTTTCGGGCTTTCCTTCCACTTCCTTGTTCGATCTCTATCGACGTGCGACCTTGTTCAGGGATCTCTTCACTCCAGTCAATCAGACGCCCGTCCGTTCCGGACGGCGTCTGAATACAGCGATTCTGATTCGCACGGACGATGAATCCAGCGTTAAGCTCGTCTGTCACTTCGCGGTAGAACGCAAATGCGTCAGCCCCTCGGTCGTGGATGAATATCGGCCGAATCCCTTCGGCAAGCCAGTTGCTGGCTTGCCTGTCTCCACGAATCCATTTTTTCTGTTCGCTCTCTAATTCGATTGGCTCACCTTTCCCATTCGCATCGTGTTTGATGCTGGCCTGTTGGTCCTCGATCAGCGACTACTGATCGATGACCCCGGTCATATGGTGCGTCTGTGGATCGACTCCGATCGTCGAGTGAATCTTGACGCCTTCGAGATCTGTTTTGGAGTTGCCGGTGTCACCGAGTCCTTCCTTGGACGGATGTCTCGGGAACACGAGCTCAGTCGTATCAGAGACGACCAGAAGGTCCTCGTTGTTACCGACGCGTGAGCGTTGTTCTCGCTTGTGTGCGGAGAGAATCTCGTCTGGGTCCACACGCTCGTTATCACAGAATCGATACGTAGCCTTTGTGGAGGCCCAGTCTTCGCAGACATTCGGGATCGACTCGGCAGGTGCCCTGCCGAGCCGATCTCCGACTTGCACCAATCGGTTAGTGAGCCGTTCGTCACCAAACTCAGCAGACTGGAACTCCTTTCGAACCGTGCCAGAGACATCGGTCTGACACAGCTCTTCCTCGTCTAGATCTGTCCGCCGACTTCGTGAACCGCTCTGCATCTTGGTCTCTTTCTCGACGAACTACGGCGATAGGAGTTGTGGGTAAGAGACAGGACTGAAGCCGTGGGCTACCTCCTCGATTCCGTGTGAGACCGCGGTGGTACTGGACGGTCCACACCGGCGCGTCGGGGGGACGGACGCTTCGAAGCGCTTTTACGCCGAATATGCCTTGTGCTTCACAAGTAGCTATGTCTGAAAAACCCGCCTCGATGTACCGGGAGCTCTCGAAGCCGTCGTACACACGACGCGATTACGTCACGGGGATCCCCGGGTCGAAGATCGCACAGCACAACATGGGTAACCTCCAGACCGGGCCGCAGGACTACCCGGTCCAGATCAGCCTCAGCCTGGAGGAGGAGTGTCAGATCCGCCACGGGTCGCTCGAATCCGCGCGGCTGTCGGCGAATCGCGTCATGCTCAAGCAAGTGGGCCAGGAGAACTACAAGATGGTGCTCCGGAAGTTCCCCCACCAGATCCTCCGGGAGAACAAACAGGCGACTGGTGCGGGCGCGGACCGCGTCTCCGACGGCATGCGCCAGGCGTTCGGGAAGATCGTCGGGACCGCCGCGCGCGTCCAGAACGGCGAGCGGGTCTTCACGATCTACTGTGACCCCGAGGACGCCGACGTTGCGAAGGACGCGCTGCGCCGCGCGTACAACAAGATGTCGCCGCCGTGCCGGGTCGACGTCGAGAAGGGCGAAAAGCTGCTGGTCTCGTAGGTCTGGGTCGCCCGCGACCCGCCCGCTTTTGTTCCGCCGCCTCCTGGTGTGAGTGATGCTCCGGCTCGCTGTGACCACCGCCGCCGAGACGCTTGACCGAATGCGCGACCCGCTCGCGGCCCGCGACATCGCAGTCGAGCACCTCACAACAACGGGACGGGTGGTCGACCCCGGCCGGCCTCCGGAGCGTCGCTTCGACGCGGGGTTCGTCTACCCCTCGCGGCTGATGGCCGGCGGCGTTGTGGACGGCCGCCGCGGGCTCCCGTGGGTGAACGACCGGGCGGCGGTGGCGACCTCGCGGAACAAGGCGGGGGTGATCGCGGCGCTCTCGCGGGCGGACATTCCGGTCCCGGAGACCCGCGTCGTCTCGAACGCAGTTTCGGACGACGACGTGGCCGCGGCCGCCACCGACCTCGGGTTTCCGATCGTCATCAAACCCAACTCCGCGACCCGCGGGATCGGCGTCGCGAAGGTCCACGACCCGGACTCGTTGCTCGGTGTGACCGATTACCCCGACCTGGTTCACGGCTTTCGGGCGACCGGCGACAAGTCGTACGTGCTCCAGGAGTACCTCCCCGACGCCCGCGACTACCGGCTGATGGTGGTCGACGGCGCGGTCGTCGGCGGGGTCGAGCGCCGACGCCCCGAGTCTTCGCGGGCGGCGGGCGGGTGGAAGCATAACGTCCACCGCGGGGCGACCGCCGTCGCGACCGACGTCGGCACGGAACTCCGGGAACTCGCGCTTGAGACGGCCGAGGCGCTCGACATCGACTACCTTGGGGTCGATATTCTCGTGTCGGGTGGACGGGCGGTGGTCTCCGAGACCAACGCGCGGCCGACGATCGACGACCGGAAGTACGACGCCGGGTTCTGGGACCGGTTGGCGGGGGTGATCCGGCGAACCGCCGGATCGGCATCGCGGGCGTGACCGCGCTCAGTCCAGGTCGATCGACGCGGAGTCGTCGACTTTCCCGAAGGTGGCCTGGAGGATGCCGTTGTTGAACGTCGCCGAGGCGGTGTGTTCGTCGACCCGTGCGGGGAGCCGGATGCGCTCGTCGTACTCCCGGCGCTCGCCCGAGGCGGAGACGGTGAGAATCTCGCCGTCACACTTCAGTTCGACCGCCTCCTTCGGCACTCCCGGGAGGTCGGCGACCACCCGGAGTTCGTCACTCTCGTCGTAGACATCGACGTGCGTCTCGGAGGTGAACCCGGCGGCGTCGTCGCCGGTCATCTCGTCCATCATCCGCTCGATCCCCTCGAAGAAGTCGTCGAACGGGTCGTCGCGGTTGTCTCTCATCGAATACCGATACGGGCGTTCCGATCAAAAGCCTTCTCCCCCCGACAGTCTCGATGGGTCGAAAGACACACGTCGGGAGCGGCCGACGGCAGAGGCAGAGGTATACGGGATGGCAGACGATGCTGACGACGCGTACGAGGAGCCGCTCTTCCAGCGCGTGATCGAGTACGCCGCCGCGGCCGACCGCGACATCGTGCGGATGGTTTCGGGGCACCCCGATTGGGATCCGCCGGCGGCGCTCCGGGAGGGACTGCGCGCCTACGCCGACGGCGACCCCGAGACGTTTCAGTATCCGCCGCGGGAGGGGCTGCCGGCGCTCCGCGGGGAGATCGCCGACCGACGCGGGGTCGAGGAGTCGCAGGTCATTGTGACCAACGGGGCCGCCGAAGCCAACTACCTCGGGATGGCGGAGGCGCTCGACCGGGATTCGGGGGCGGAGGTCCTCGTGACCGATCCGGTCTACCCCTACTACCCCGGGCGGACGACGATGCTCGGCGGCGAGACGACCCGCGTGTCCGTCGGCGACAACGGCCACGTCGACGTCGACGCGATGCGTGCTGCGGCCTCCGGCGACACCGCCGCGATCGTTCTCAACACCCCGAACAACCCGACTGGCGCGGTCTACAGCCTGGAGGCGGTGGCGGAACTCGCGGACGTCGCCGCCGACGTCGACGCGCTGCTCGTGGTCGACGAGGTGTACGACCACTTCGACTTTTCGGGGCGGTTCGAGAGCGCGGTCACCCTCGACCGCGACAACGTCGTCGTCACGACCTCGTTCTCGAAGGCGCTCGGGATCACGGGGTTTCGGGTCGGGTACGCGGTGTTCCCGGCGGACCTGGTTGAGGCCGCGCTGACCAGACACACGCTCGTGAACATCGCGGCCAGCCGACCGGCGCAGGCGGCCGTGCTCGCGGCGCTCGAGGAGACCCCACCAGCGTACTACGAGTCTGTCCGCGACACCATCCGGGGCCGGATCGACGACTTCACCGCCGCGCTCGACGCCGCCGGCGCGGCGTACACCACGCCGGAGGGCGCGTTCTACGTCCTCGTGCGGTTCGAGGGCTTCCCGGGAACCCTGGCGAACGTGCAGCGGCTGATCGACGACACCGGCGTCGCGGCGATGCCCGGGGCGGCGTTCGGTGAGACGTACGACGGGTGGATTCGGTTCAGCCTGTGTACTGACCGGGTCGACGAGGCCGCCGACCGGTTGGCGGCGTACTTCGACGGCCGGTGACGGCGCTGTCGGGGAGAGCCCGACCCGCTCCCGGCAGCCGGGGGTGTGGCTGCGGCCGACCGGACGGCGACTGTCGCCCCGGGCGGTCCACCAGATCGGCCGTTGGGAGTGACGCGCAGGGCCGAGTCATTCCATCAGTTCTTTGCGTTCGTACGGTGACCAACGAGGTGATATGAGCAGTCGATGGCTCCCCGTCGGCGAGTTTCGCGCCTTGACGACGCCGGAAAAGCTGAAGATCGTCCTCGGGTGGGCGGTGGTCGCGTTCGTGCTGCTGCTCGGGATCGGCGGCAGCCTCGGGCTTCCGGCCGGAGTTGTCCTCGGCGTCGTGTGCGCCACGCTCGGCGCGGTGCTGTGGATCGGCGGGTTCTGATACTGTCGGCTATAACTACGTGAAGATTTTCGACACCCCGGGGTGTCGAAATACGTCACGCGACTATAGCCGACAGTATGAGCCGATCGGAGGAGCGCCAGCGGCCGGGAACGGCGTGGCGACGCCGGCGGAAGCCGACCGGGAAGTACACAAGTCCCCGCCGTTTCCCACCCTGTATGTCAGGAACCGATGCCGACGCCGCCGACCCCGAAGAGCGGGGCGCCGAGGGTGACCCCCCCACAGACGACACCACGATCGACGTTGAGCCCGTCGAGGACGCCGGCGGGGTCGACAACGCGGAGTCGGGGGACGCCCCCGAAACGATCACCGACGACGAAACCCTGCCTGAGGGCGTCGAAGCGCCCGAATACGTCCTCTACGGCGGGAAAGGCGGCGTCGGAAAGACCACCATGGCGGCGGCGACCGGGTTGGCGTCGGCGGCCGCGGGGACTGCGACGCTCGTGGTCTCCACAGACCCCGCCCACTCGCTCTCCGACACCCTCGACTACGACGTCCCGGCGCAGCCGACGCGGATCCGCGAGGACGTTCCCCTCTACGCCGCCGAGATCGACCCCGACACCGCGGTCGCGGGGCCGTTCGGCGGGGCCGCGGCGAGCGGACCGGGGACGGGCACCGGCGGGACGGGTGCGGGCGGGGGCTTCGACGGCGGGAGCGGCGCCGGCAGTGGAGGCGGTGCCGGCGGCCTCGGCCCGGACGCCGGCGGCAATCCCTTCGACGCCGACGGTGCCGAGGGCGGCGCGTCGCCGTTCGGCGACCTCGGGGGGATGGGCGAACTCCTCGGGGGGGCGATGGATCCCGGGTCGATGCCCGGCGCCGACGAGGCGGCGGCGATGCAGCAGCTGTTGGAGTACCTCGACGACCCCCGGTTCGACCGTGTCGTGGTCGACACCGCCCCAACCGGCCACACCCTTCGGCTGCTGGAGCTCCCGGAGGTGATGGACTCCATGCTCGGCCGAGTCGCCAAACTCCGCCAGCAGTTCTCCGGCATGATGGAGGGCGTCAAGGGGATGTTCGGGATGGGCGCCGACGGGGCCGGCGGCCCCGACCTCGACGAACTCCGCGAGCGGATCGAGCGCCTTCGGACCGTGTTGCGGGACCCCGACAAGACCGACTTCCGCGTCGTGATGATCCCCGAAGAGATGAGCGTCGTCGAGACCGAACGGCTGGTCGACCGACTCGACGGGTTCGGGATCCCCGTCCAGACCCTGGTCGTCAACCGGGTGATGGAGGATCTCGCCGACGCGACAACGGCGACGGTCGACGACCGGTGGGTCGTCTCCCCCAACCTGGAGGAGTGTGAGTTCTGTCAGCGCCGGTGGCAGGTCCAGCAGGACGCGATCCGGCGGGCCACTGACCTGTTCCGCGGCCGCGGCGTGAAGCGGGTGCCGCTGCTCGCCGAGGAGGTTCGCGGCGACGACGCGCTCCGCGTCGTGGCGGCGTGTCTGGCGTAAGGGGCGGGGACTGACAGGTGCATAGAGCATCCAGAGGGACGCCGTACGGATATCCACGAACCCTCGTTCTACAGATATTTTAATACTCCAGAGGCAACAGGACCGGACACGATGCACCGACGTGATCTTCTGAAGATATCCGCACTCGCAAGCAGTAGTAGCGTGACGGGGTGTCTCCGACTCACGCAGGAGTCCGGGCCGGACGCTGCCACACCGATCAGTGACACCGCGACGACGCAGTCGACAACCATCACCGACGGCACAACGGTACCGCAGCGACAGTCTGTGAGTGATCTGTTTGAACTCGAGTGGAGTACTGACAGGCAGATGGGTTCGATTCAGGTTCATCGCAACTCGTTGTACGGCGAGTCTGGCAGCACTGTTCGCAAGTTCTTCCGTGAGACAGGAGAGTTACAGTGGGAAACCACGCCGGAACACGGTCGAGAAGATAATCTCATCCAGTCCGTCCAACCGACTGAATCGGTCGTATGTGTTCTCGAACGGTCCGATCCGGACACTGACGAACCGGTACGGCTGTTCGGGGTGGACCCACGAGACGGGGCTGAACTCTGGTATCTCGAAGGCGAGTTCGCACAGTGGTTCACGTCTTCGAACCCCTTCGCCGCATCGGATCAGTATGCGGCCTTTGCTCAACAGAACACTGACAACTCTACGACGAACATCTGGACGGTTGATATTCGGACTGGCGAGCGGCTGTCGAAGACGACGATCGACGAGGACGACGAGGACACCGACATCAGATTCGTTCGGACGGTGCTGATCCACGGCGAGAAGCTGTTGCTGTTCGGGAACAAAGTGGAGGTCCGTGACGTCGCGACCGGGAGCGTGCTCAGTACAACAGAACTGGATCTCTCTCACGCATTGATCGACGGAGACTGGATATACGCCGGGGGGAGTTCCGTAGCAAAGCTGAGCATCGACGGGCTTGAGCCGTCCTGGAGAACGGAGGTCCCGAGCCGTACCACGGCCATCCCCGCGGTGTCGGATGAACAAAACAAACTGGTTGTCGGTACGAAGACCGGCGTGCGGTGTTTCGATACGTCCACCGGGGATGCTGAATGGGAATACCGGACTGCCGGGGAAGTTTCGGATTACGACGGGGGTGTGGAGCTGGTCGACGGCGTCGTATGGGTATTTGACGATGCCGGACACCTGTCCGTGATCGACCTCGGCAGTGGAGATCCGATATACGACGAACAACAGAAGTCCAACAGCGACAACCCCTCCGATATGATCGCTTCCGGGTCCAAGCTGTACCTCTCGTTAGCCGATTCGAGCGACCGGCCGCAGACGGAGATTCCGAGAGGAACTTCAGCTATGTCGATAACGATGGAGTAGTGATGCTCGGTAGTAGCGCCTGCACTGAGTGGTACTCGTCCGGCGGGGAACGGGTTCTATCAGAGCTTCCGCAGATACCGGTAGCCAGCGTCGAGCCACCGCGACGGCAGGAACCGGGCGAGCGCGCCGACCCGTGCGGCGGTCCCCGGCTGGTACCGCGCCTTCGGCTTCGTCGAGGAGGCGGCGTCGACGATGTCCTCGGCGACACGCTCGGGTGAGATCGCGCCGAGCCCACCGCCGCCGACCAACTGTGTGTCGGAGAACAGGTCGTAGAACGAGTCGTAAGCGCCGGAGCGGTCGAGTCCGGCGATGTCGTCGGTATCGCCGCCGTCGACAGTCTCCCCGTCGCCGTCGGCCTCCCCATTGTCCGCGCTGCCGCCGTACACTTCGGCCTCGGCACGCTCGGTGAACGACGTCTCGACCGGCCCGGGTTCGATCAGGACCACGTCGATGCCGTACTCGTCGACCTCGTTTCTGAGCGCGTCGCTCATCGCCTCCAGGGCGAACTTCGAGCCGGCGTAGATCCCGCCGCCGGGGAACGACAGCCGCCCCGCGGCGCTGGAGACGTTCACCACTGTCCCGGCCTCTTGCTCCCGCATGTGCGGCAGTGCCGCGCGGAGCAGCCGGTGGGGGCCGTAGAGGTTCACGTCGAACTGTCGGTGGACCTGTCCGGTGGGTACGTCCTCGACCGGGCCGAACTGCGCGTATCCGGCGTTGTTGACCAGACACGAGAGGTGGCCCTCCTCGTCGACGATGCGGCCGACCACGCGTTCGACGTCGTCGGGGTCGGTGACATCGAGCGTCGCGATCCGACACCCGGCCTCGCCGAGCGTTTCGATGTCGGCCGGGTTGCGAGCGGTGGCGTAGACACACCAGTCTTCCTCCACGAACTCCAGAGCCGTCGCGCGACCGATCCCCGACGAACAGCCGGTGATCAGGACCGTCTCCGGTGTCATAGCAACATTTTACAAAAAGCCGTCAACACTTGCTGGAACTCACGCCTCAAACCAACCATAGGGTACCACAGGACGGAGAGGAACAAAAGAACCTGGGCTTAGTCAGTTACCCACCCCAAACCACGCTACGATGGTTCGTCGCGAGCAGCGCCCGCCTCGGGGTGGAACACGGCCGGTCGCGACCGAGTGCCACATTCTTAACTCCCCCGCGTCGGTGGATCGGGTATGCGATTCGATCGATCGGCGGGCGTTTTCTGCCACCTCACTTCGTTGCCCGGTCCGCACGGCATCGGCGACCTCGGCGACGGAGCACGCGCGTTCGTCGACTGGCTCGCCGACGCCGACCAGTCGTACTGGCAGTTCTGCCCGGTTGGACCGACCGCGTCGATCCACGGCGACTCGCCGTACCAGTCGTACTCCGCGTTCGCGGGCAACCCGCTCCTGATCAGCCTCGACCGACTCGTCGACGACGGACTCCTCGACGACGAAGCAGTCCGGGGTGACGCGGTTCCCGACTTCCCCAACGACCACGTCGACTACGACCGCGTCCGAGCCTACAAGACCGACCGGCTCCGGACGGCTGCCGAGCGGTTCCACGCCGACGCCGCCGCGGACGACCGCGCGGCGTTCGACGCGTTCCGGGAGCGGACGTCGGGGTGGCTCGACGACTACGCGCTATTCATGGCGCTGCGGACGCGCTACGGCGGCGCGTGGACCGACTGGCCTGAGCCCGTCCGCACCCGCGACCCCGACGCGCTGGCGGCCCACCACGAGGAGCTGGGCGAGGAGGTCCGGTACCGGGAGTTCGTCCAGTTCGTCTTCGACCGACAGTGGCGCGCGCTCAGGGCGTACGCGGCGGAGCGCGGCGTCAAGTTCGTCGGCGACCTCCCGATCTACGTCGCGCTCGACAGCGCCGACGTGTGGGCGAGCCCCGAAGTCTTCGACCTGACTGCCGACCACGACCCCGCGGCGGTGGCGGGGGTCCCGCCCAACCCCGGCGACGACGGCCAGCGGTGGGGCAACCCGGTATACGACTGGGAGGCACTCAGGGAGACCGGCTACAGGTGGTGGCTCAGTCGGGTGGATCGGCTGCTCGACCTCGTTGACGTCGCCCGGGTCGACCATTTCAAAGGGTTCGACGAGTACTGGGCGATCCCGGCCGACGCCGACGACCCGGCGGCCGGTGAGTGGCGCGGGGCTCCGGGGCACGACTTCTTCGAGACCGTCGAACGGGAGTTGGGAGAGCTCCCGTTCGTGGTGGAAGACCTGGGGTTCCTCGACCAGGGAGTGATCGACCTCCGTGAGCGGTTCGGGTTCCCGTCGATGCGGGTCCCGCACTACGCCGACTGGTGCCAGGAAGGGGATATGTACCAGCCGATGCACTACCCCGAGGCCAGCGTCGGCTACACCTCGACCCACGACACCGACACGGTGATTGGCTACTACGAGTCGCTGCCCGACCACCAGCGAGACTGCCTCCACTACAACATCGGCGCCGACGGGTCGGCCATCAACTGGTCGGTGATCGAGGCGGTGTGGCGCTCCGACGCGGTGCTCGCCGTCACCACGGTCCAGGACGTGCTCGGACTCGGCACTGAGGCCCGGTTCAACCGCCCCGGGACCGTGACCGGAAACTGGGCGTGGCGGTGCACCGAAGCCGCGTTCGACGGCGACAGCGCGGCGCGCCTCGCGCGGCTCACAGACGAGCACGTTCGGAACTGATGGGGGGCCACCGGCGTGTGGGCGGCGACACCCGGGCTTATGTAGCTCCCTCGAAAAAGCGGGAGCGTATGACGGACATCGCGACCTTCGACGAGACCATACGCGGACTCTCGCCGCCACGGGGTGAGCGCCTCGAACGGGTCCGTGACCTCGACGTCAGGATCGGCGGCGCCGAGAGCAACGTCGCGGTCGCGGTCGCAGTCGCGGCCGCGCGCCTGGGGTGTGAGACGACGTGGCTGTCGAGGCTCCCGGCGTCGCCGCTCGCCCGCCGGGTTACTGGAGAACTCCGGAGCCACGGCGTACGGCGCCGCGATGGCGTCGCTGAAGCGAACTGTCGACGGCGATGTCGCGGCCGTGACCGCCAACGAGGTCGAGTCTGTGATCGAAAGCGGCGCCGGGGGCTCTCCCGGTGAGTCGATGACCGGACAGAATCCGACCACCGGCGGGCGGTACCGCGTGCTCGGGCGGCCGCGGGAGCCCGACGAACTGTTGCTCGTGACCCTCGACGCCGGCGGTGGGGTCGGTGACCGCGACGCCCCCGCCGACGGCGACTCCGATCGCCCCGCGGACTTCGAGGGGGCGTTCGCGCCCGTCTACGTCGACACGACGGGGTACGACGGAGACCTCGCAACGGCTGTCGAGGGGCTCCGGGCCGGCGGCCTGGTGGACGCAACGCTCGTGTGGCGCGACGGTGACCCCCGGTTCACATCGCTTTCGGTCGTCGCCGACACGGTCTTCGAGTTCTACGACGGCGTCACCGGGATCTTCGAGGCCGCCAAGAACGCGTGGATGGTCGCCGAGGCCGACAACGAGGGGATGAACGCGCGGGTGACTCGGGACACCGACGGCGACCCCAACGGCGCGCTCTACGTGTTCGCAAAACAGTCGGGCGCGCGTGATCTCTTTTCGGAGTTCCGGACGGGCGTCACGCCGCTGTCGCCGCTCGTCAGCCGGGTCGACGACGCGGCGTCGGCGCTACCGGAGGAAGAGCAGCCGCGGGCCGTCTTCGTGCTCCGTCCGGCTGACGAGCCGTTCCTGGTGGTCTACGTTGCGTTCCGACGGGACGGCGTGCTAGCGGAGACGATGCGGACGACCTACGGGGATAGCGAGGGAGTGCTCGGCTGAGGCCGTCCGACCGACGCCCCCCACATCGACGGAAGTGATATATATTCCCGAATCGCCGGCTTCGAGACAGTCGGATTCGCTTGAAACACCGTGTTACGGGGCTATACATTGATTTTAATGACATACCTGTCACGGAAGCTTTAAATATATAGGATGCTTACACTTGGTAAGGTCAACCCCGGCGGGTCCGTCTCGAATATTAGTTTTTTCCGGCCGTGGGTGAACCGCTTCCAACCATGAGCGACACACAACTCAGAGACCGAACGGGGTACAGCGCGGCACGGACGGACGCCGACGTCGACGAACACGAGCACACGGCGGATGAGGAACGCGAGGAGTTGGTCTGTCCGGAGTGTGGCGGGAACGTCGTCGCCGACGAGTCCCGCGGCGAGACGGTGTGTGCGGACTGCGGTCTCGTGATCGACGAGGACTCGATCGACCGCGGGCCGGAGTGGCGCGCTTTCGACAGCGCAGAGCGCGACCAGAAATCCCGCGTGGGCGCGCCGACGACCAACCTCATGCACGACAAGGGGCTCTCGACCAACATCGGGTGGCAGAACAAAGACGCCTACGGCAACGCCCTCTCGTCGCGGCAGCGCGAGCAGATGCAGCGGCTCCGGACGTGGAACGAGCGGTTCCGCACCCGCGACTCGAAAGAGCGCAACCTCAAACAGGCGCTCGGCGAGATCGACCGCATGGCGTCCGCGCTCGGACTCCCCGAAAACGTCCGCGAGACCGCGTCGGTCATCTACCGCCGCGCGCTCGATGAGGACCTGCTGCCCGGCCGCTCCATCGAGGGCGTCGCGACCGCGGCGCTGTACGCCGCCGCCCGACAGGCCGGCACGCCCCGGTCGCTCGACGAGATCGAGCGGGTCTCCCGGGTCGACAAGATGGAGCTCACTCGGACCTACCGGTACGTGGTCCGCGAGCTCAAATTGGAGGTCGAGCCCGCCGACCCCGCCCAGTACGTCCCCCGCTTCGCGTCCGACCTCGACCTCTCCGACGAGGCCGAACGCCGCGCGCGGGAGTTGCTGGAGAGCGCCAAGCGCGCCGCGATCCACTCCGGGAAGTCACCGGTGGGGCTCGCCGCGGCCGCGGTCTACGCCGCGGCGCTTCTCACCAACGAGAAGGTGACCCAAAACCAGGTCAGCGAGGTCGCGGACGTCTCGGAGGTCACGATCCGGAACCGGTACAAGGAGCTGTTGGAGGCCAGCGACGCCGGGATGGCGGCGTAGACGACGCGGAGGCGGTCCCGTTTCGCGTGTGGTCCTGTACCAAGGTTTATTGACGTACCGGGAGAGTCAAGCGGTATGGTCGAAGCGTTCGTCAGGCTGCTGTGTCCCGAGTGTGGAAAAGACTGGCAGGACGAACCGTCGTCGCTCCCCGGCCACCGGAACAACTCCACGTGTTCGGCCTGCGGTGCGACCCGGCGGCTCGCGGAGTTTATGCGGACCGAACGCGACCTCAACACGGTGAAACAGTTCGAGTAGGCGTCGCAGCCGGTCTCGGGCGGGCTACAGCTCCGGAACCGGCGAGATCGCGCCGCAGGCGTCGCATCGCAACACCGTCGTGCCGCGTTCGTCAACCAACTGGGTGTCCGGGGAGTGACACTCAGAGCACGTGACGAAGTCCCCGACGTACGACTCCAGAGCATCGGCGATCCGGCGCTGTTTGAACGCGCCGGTGAACCGGGCCCGTCCGCGGTCGTCGATCGCTGCGCTGGTGCCGAGGGCCGACTGCAGGAACCGCATCAGGTGATCGGGTTCGCGCGCCAGCCGGTCGTGGACCGCTCCGAAGTTTTCCCAGACCGTGCTGTTGCCCTCCGCGCGCACCTCCGGATCGGGGACCTCGAAGCGCTCCCCGGCGTCGGCGATGTCGGGTGACCGTTCGAGTGCGCGGTCGAGTTGGTCCTCGTAGTCCATACCCAACGCGACGGATGGCGGCGTGTAAAACGTTCGTGTCTCACCCGGTCGCCGGGCGCCACCCGGGCCGGTGCGAGGGCCGGTCTGCGCACAGACCGCGGCGTGGGGCGATCGGCAGTCCGACCGTATCCTTCATCATCGAACACAGTGGATCGGTCGAATTAGAGCGTTTCGTGCCAGTATCCGGAGGTCCCGTGTTAACGAGACTCAGGATAATAATATATCCCTCCAGTCTCAACTACGGATGCTTATGAAAAAGCAGGAGCTCATCCACCTTCACGGCCTGCTTGCGGAGGTACACACACAGGTCGAATCGTGGGACGAAAACGAAGTACCGCTCGAAGCCTACAACGAACTCGGTGTTCGACCCACATCGATCCACAAATCCAAGACGGATCATAAAGACGCTGTCTTCCGACTGATTACTGGAATTACGGGATCCTTCGACGAGGAAGAGCAGACGCGCGTCGCCGCGACCGCCGACTGATTTCCCACTCACTGTTCTCCGGGCTCGCCACCCATCCAGCTGCGGCTTCGCCAGGTGGCTCGCGGCGGTCACGCTCCGCCACCGACCCACCCTCGCCGGGGTCGGACCCGCTCACCCGTCCTCAACCAAGTCGTCGAACTCGGGGATGAGGTCGTCTGCGTCGTCGGTCGAGCCCGCATCGCTCGCGTCGTCGTCCGCGTCGTCAGAGCGCGTTTCGGTGTCGTCGTCCGCGTCGAGTTCCTCGACGGAGAGTACTTTCAACGGGACGTTCTCCAGCCGCTGGCCGATCTCCTTCCGGGCGATCCGGGAGGCGTGTTCCTCCTGTTCGACGTTGAACACGGTCATCTCCAACTCAAGGGCGACCAGGGCCTCGTCGGCCGCGATGAACGCCGGTGGGAGCTCCTCGCCGGTGGGAGAGCGCCGCGAGCCCATAGAGATCTCGACGTAGCTCAGATCGGGGTTGAGCATCCCGCCGGTCTTCGAGATGGCGATCCGGACGGCCTCGTCGGCGGTCGTCACGTCATACACCGGAATGGCGGCTTCGACGACGACGCTACAGTCCATACGCGAAAGTAGGGTCGCCGGTGGCATCAAAGGTTCGGCGACCGGGGCGCCGACGGCGCTCACTCGTCGCCGCGGGCCCGGAGGTAGTAAAACAGGTACGTCTGGGCGTACCCGGCGTACTCGCCGCCGAGTCGCTCCCGGAGCGCGCGCGATGTCTCCGCGTAGCTGCCGCGGTCGCAGTCGGGATAATACTCCTCGACCGCGGTGCGGATCCAGGTGTCGAGCGGGATCGCCTCCAGATATCCCAACGAGAACAGCAACACGCAGTCGGCGATCTTGTCCCCAACGCCGACAAACTGGGTCAGATACTCCCGGGCGGCCTCGTAGTCGAGCCCTGCCGCCTCGCTCGGGTGCGCCTCGCCGTCCGCGACCATCTCAGCCGTCCGTACGACGTAGGGCGCGCGGTAGCCGAGTTTGCGATCCCGGAGTTCGGCCTCGGTCCGGGCGGCCAACTGGTCCGGGGTAGGGAACGCGGGGGGCGTCTCGCCGTCGAGGTCGTACTCGGTCCCGAACGACTCCGCGAGTGCGACCGACATGCGGTGAACCCGGGCGACGCGCATCTGTGCCGAGCAGATGAACGAGATCAGACACGGGAACGGCGGGTCCCGGACCAGCCGCAGTCCGCGGTAGGCGTCGAACGCACGCCCGATCAGGTCGTCGTCGGGCGCGGCGTCGTAGATGGCGTCAAGGTCGTCGTCGAGCCGGAGTAGGTGGGTCAAAAGCGGCACGGGGTCGTCGGTCGCGACCCACTCCAGCCGGCCCTCGCGCTGGCGGACCCGGACCGCGATCGGATCCGTGGTGACGCCGTCGATGGGCGGTGCGACTGTCCGGTACCACGCGTCCCCGCTGCTGGCGTCCATCGAGTCGTACATCCGGCCGTCCGGGCGGTTCCAGAGGTACGATTGGCCGCTTTCGACGGTGGCTTGCAGATCGAACGGCCCCGCGACCTCCGAGAGCGGGATCGCGCCCGACTCCGTCGCGGCCGTCACGTCGGCACCGGGGGTAGATCCGGGATCGGGTGTCATCGGACAGTGTGAGGGACGGGCCGGGTATGCCGGTTTCGGTCGCGTGACTCCGGACCCCACGGCCGGGTTCGACGCGCGCCAGTGTCGACAGGCCGGGTCAGAGCCTGGAGATCCGTCCCTCGGTCTCCGGGGCGATGGGCGTCTGCTCCCGGATCCGGTCGATCACCAACTGTGCGAGTTCCGTCTCCCCGGCGTCGGTCCGCGTGGCCCCCGACAGCATGTCGTACCCGTCGCCGCCCTCGGCCACGAAGTTGTTCGTCCCGAGGGCGTAGGTCGCCTCAAGCTCCAGTTGATCGCCACCGACCGTGATGTCGGCCGGGGCGATTCGGTCGCCCGGTTCGGCCTCCGGATCCCAGGCGAACGCCAGCCCGCTGACCTGCGGGAACCGCCCCTCAAGGCTCCCGACATCGCTGACGCCGTTCTCCAAGGCGTCGTGAAGCGTCTGCCCGCTCACCTCCAGTTCGGTGGTCGTGTTGCCGAACGGGAGGATCTGGCGGACGAGCAGGTCGGTGAGGTCACCGGGCGGGTACAACGTCCCCGTCCGGATACCGCCGCCGTTCTGAAGCACGACATCGGCGTCGACGGCGGCGCTGATCGCGTCGGCCACGAAGTTGCCCATATTGGTCTCTTCGGTGCGGAGGTCCTCGTCCACGCAGTTGAGCGCGACCGTACTCTCGCCGATCACCTCGCTGTCGACCTGGCTCCGGTAGACGTCCGCGACCGCCTCAACGGCCTCGTTCGGTTCTGGACCCTCCTCGCTGACGTCGTACACCGCCCGGTCGTACGACTGGATCCCGTCGTCGCCGACCTCGAGCGTGACCTCGCCCAGGTAGTCGTACTCGTCGCCGACAAACGAGAGGACGGTGCCGTCGACCTCAACCGCCTCGTCGAACTGCTCGGCGGCGTCGTCCCCGACGATGACGTCGATGCCGTCAACGTTCGGGGCGATCTCGTTTCGCGCCAGGTCGTTGGAAACGTGTGACATCACGATCACCACTTCGGCGCCCTCGTCGCGCATCTGCGGCACGACTTCGCTGAGCGCGTTGACCGGGTCGCGAACCTCGGCGTCGCCGAGGCTCGTCACCTCCCTGGCCCGCGGGGTCAACACGCCCGTGATTCCCACCGAGACGCCGGCCATCTCGACGAGGTCGTAGCGCTCTGCGCCTTCCGCGCCGGCGAACGCCTCGCCGGCGGGCTCGTCGACGTTGGCGCTGACCCACAGGAAATCCTCTGTCTCGGAAACCCGGGTCCGGAGGACGTCGGGTCCGAAATCAAAGTCGTGGTTGCCGAAGGTGTCGTGGGTGAGGCCGCCGGCCTCAAATGGGTCGATGACGTGTCGGCCCTCGAACTCGGACGAGAGTGCCGACGAACCCAGGTCGTCACCGGCGCCCAGCCGCAACGTGCGATCCGGCTCGGTGAGGTCGTCCATCAGCCCGAAATAGCTCTCGATGTTCTCGTTGTCCTCGGCGCCGGCGGTCCCGAGCCGCCCGCCGACGTGGGTGTCGTGGAGCAACGTCAGCGACTCCGTCGGGACCGGTGTCGCCGTCTCTGTCGCCGTCTCGGTCGCGGCCTCGGTCGCGGCCTCGGTCGACGCGTCGGTGGTGCTGCCCCCGTCGCTGCCGCACCCGGCGATCGTCGCGGAGATCCCGGTGGCGCCGAAGAATTTGAGCAGCGACCGGCGTCGGAGTTCGTCGTCTGACATAACGGACCCAACGAGTCACGGCGTCCTTATCGGAGTTCGGATCGTAGAAAGAATTGCGAGATAGCCGGCGTTATTTGCATCGTTAGCGCCATATTTCCGAGGTATATCTGAAAAATGCGGCAGATACGGCAACACTATCCAGAAACGAACTCGACGCCCGTGATCTCGAACCGGGCCCCGCCGTCCGACCCATCCGTAGCACGGATCTGCCACCCGTGGGCGTTGACGGCTCGTTGGATGATGCTCAGGCCGAACCCGGTCCCGTCCGCCGACTGCGAGTAGCCCGCCTCGAAGATCTCCGCGCGCTTGTCAGCGGGGATCCCCGGGCCGTCGTCCTCGATGTAGAACCCGTTGTCCAGTCGACCAACCCGAACGTTCACGTCCGCCCCGCCGTGCTCGACGGAGTTCCGAAACAGGTTCTCGAACACCTGCTTGAGTCGGCTTCTATCCGCCCGGACGCGTCGGTCGACGGTTGTGTGCAACGCCCCCTCGTTGGTCTCTACGTTCTCCCAGCACCCGCCGATCATCGCGGCGAGGTCGACCGGCTGCGCGTCGGTCACCTCCCTGCCTTCCCGGGCCAGCGTCAGGAGGTCATCGATCAGCGCCTCCATCCGGTCGAGTGCCTGCTCAACCTGAGTTAAGTGGGTGCTGTCGCACTCCTCGGCGGCCAGTTCGAGCCGCCCGGTCGCGACGTTCAGCGGGTTCCGCAGGTCGTGTGAGACGACACTCGTGAACTCCTCAAGGCGCTCGTTCGTGCGCCTGATCGACTCGCGTTCGGTGATATTGATGTACATCGCAACCGTCCCGATGGTGTCGCCGTCGGCGGTGCGGCGGGGAACCGCGCGCAGGAGCGTCTCGACAACCTCGCCGTCGTGAGTGACGAGCTCGCGTTTCTCCGTCGTGAACTCGCCGTCGGCCGACCGGGTGTACCCCACGGAGAGCGGTCGCTCCGCTGGCGTGGGGGTGTAGAGCTCCGAGAGCTCGGTGCCGGTTATTGCGTCCGCATCGTAGCCGAGCGTCTCGACGAACTGACTGTTGCAGTCTTCGATGACCGGCCGACCGTCCTCCGAGCGGGTGAGAACCGTCATCACCGGAGCTTCCTCGAACAGCGTGTGGTACTGCAGCTCGTATTTTGCCGCGAGTTGCTCCAGTTCCTCGGTCTTCCGTTCCAACTGGCGCTCGCGTTCGATCCGGTCGGTGATGTCGCGGGCGATCCCGATGACCCCCGTTGTCGCGCCGTCGTCGTCGGTCATGCGGACCCCTCTGAACTCGTGGGGGACCTGCCGCCCATCGGCGGTCGTGATTTCGGCTTCAGTTACGTCTGACCCGTGGGCGAGGATCTCGCGGATCGAGTGGCTGATAACCTCGCGGTGCTCACCCTCGAAGAATTCGAGCGCGTTCATCGATTCGATCTCCTCGTCACTGTAGCCGGTTAGCTCGGCCAACGTGCTGTTCCACCGCCGGAAGCCGCCGTCGGTGTCGACGAAATAGAAGATGTCTCCCAGCGCATCGAGGCTTCGATCGATGAGCGTCTGCTCTTCGCGGAGTTCTTGTTCGCGCCGCTTCTGCTCGGTGATGTCCTGAAACTGGGAGAAGACGGCCACGACGTCCCCGTCCTCGTCGGTCACAACGCGGTTGTGCCACTCGCAGATGATACGGTCGCCGTCTTTCCGGATGTTCTTGTTGACGCTTCGGTACCCACCCCTGTTATTGAGAACGTCTGCCACGACATCTGCAACCGTGTCGCGGTCGGACTCGGGAACGATCTGCTCCCAGGACTGACCGAGCAGGTCGGCCTGGGTGTACCCGAGGGTGTCCGCCGCCGCGTCGTTCAGACGGACGAGGTTGAACTGTTCGTCCCACTCGATAACGCACAGCGGTGACTGCTCGAAAAACAGGGTGAGACGCTCCTCCCGCTCGGCGAGTTCGATCCGGGCGCGGTAGTTGTCGACCGCGTTCCTGATGCGGTTTGCAAGCACGGTGTACTGGCTGCTCCCGGTTTCTTTCTGTAGGTAGTCGGTGACGCCCGCCGAGATGGCGTCGCTGGCGATCTCCTCGCTCCCCTTGCCGGTGTAGAGAATGAACGGGAGGTCGGGATACTCCGCTCGGACGGCCTGGAGGAACTCGATCCCGTTCCGGGTTGGCATGTCGTAATCGGAGACAATGCAGTCGAAGCGTTCGCCGTCCAGCCGGGTGAGGGCCGCGTCGGTGCCCGTTTCGACCACCACGTCGAAGCAGTCGTTCTCGCGTTCGAGAAACGTCGCCGCCACCGCGGCGAATTCCGGATCGTCGTCCGCATAGAGAGTTCGGATAGATCCGTTGTGGGTGCGCATTAGACTTGTCTCGCGCACTACGTTCAAATTTGTTTCGAAAATCGACACATACAGCGGGTGAACCGCCACAAAGACGGACTCATCGGGGCCGTTCCGGGTGCTCCGCCGAAGTCGGGCGCGAGACCGGAGCTCTGAACCGCGCACAACCCCAGGTGCCGGTCACCACCTACACCGCGAACTGGTGCCCCACAGACCACGCCGGTCGTCACGCCTCGCGTCGGCCGCCGTGACCGGGGTAGTCCCGCTCGAACCGGGATTCGATCTCGTCGGCGTCAACCGAGACCACGACCGGGCGGCCGTGCGGGCAGGCGTAGGGGTTCGTACACCCGTCGAGCGCTTCGAGGAGGTCAACAACCGACCCCTCCGTGAGGGAGGTGTTACCGGTCACGGACGGATAACACGCCAGATCCGCGAGCAGTTCGTCGGTGACCGACGCCACCGCTGACTCGCCACCGTCGTTGCCCTCCGACACGAACGCCGACAACACCTCGCGCAGGAGCTCCGGGTCCAGCGCCGACGCGAACACCGCGGGGACGCTCCGGACCGCGACCGTGCGGTCGTCGATTCGGTCGGTCCGAAAGCCCAGTTCGGCGAGGGCGTCGCGGTACGCCGAAAACGCCGCCGCCTCCCGCGCGGTGAGTTCGACGTCGACGGACTCGGCGAGCGCCTGGGTTGTGACGCCGCCGCTGAGTTCGTTCTGCAGCCGCTCGTAGTTGACCCGCTCGTCGGCCGCGTGCTGGTCGATCAACACCAGCCCCGAGTCGGTCTCGGCGACGACGTAGGTGTCGTGGAGCCGGCCGAGCACCCGCATCGACGGCAACGAGTCGAAGTCGGGGTCGAGGGTGGCGGCGTCGCCGGTCAGGTCCCGCTGGACGGTGGGGCCGACAATCCCGGTGGTGGTCTCGGACGGGTGACCCCGCTCCCGCGCGGGACCCGTGTCGGAGTCGGCGTCGACGTCGGCGTCGGCGTCGACGTCGACGCTCGAGTGTGCGGAGTCGGTGTCGGCATCCGACCGCACGGCGCCGCCCGAGCGCCCGTGCTGACGGCTCCCGAGTCCGGCGCCGGACTCCGCGCTTCGATCACGCCGGTCGCCGGCCGCCGGAGCCGAACCGGAACCGCTTGAAGACACCGTCCACGCGCCGTCGCTCTCGGGGTCGACAGTCCGGGCGTCCCCGCTGTCATCCGGCGAGTCACCCGGTGAGTCGTCGTCCGACGCTACTCCCGCCGCGGGGTCGGAGTCGGCGGCGGAGCCCTCGACCGGAGGGCCGGACCCGCTGTCGTCGGCGCGCGTATCCGCGGTGTCAGCGTCGTCGCCGACGGTGCCCCGCCCCGTCGCCTCGCGGCCGGACGCCGACCCGTCGGTCCCGCCGTGGCCCGCGCCGCCGCGGACGTCCGAGTCCGGCGACTCGGGATCGATCTCGGTCTCGGCGGGTGCCGACCGGCCGCGCGGTGCGCCCGAGCGGATCAGCCCCTCCGCTAACAGCGCCTCGCGGACCGCGTCGGTGACGGCCCGCGTGACCGCAGCCTCCGCGTTGAGCCGTACCTCCATTTTCCGAGGGTGCACGTTAACGTCAACCGAGTCGGCGGGGAGGTCCACGAACAGCACCGCAAACGGATACCGGTCGGGTGCGAGTTGCCCGCCGTAGGCGTCGAGGACGGCCTTCCTGAGGACGCCCGCGGTGACGTACCGGCCGTTCACGAACGTCGAGAGGTAGTCGCGGGTGCTTCGGGTGGTCTCGGGGTGGCTGACGAGCCCCGAGATCGACTCAACGGGTGACGCGTCCGGGCTCACCCCCTCACCGTCGGCCTCGCCGTTCCCACCGTCGACGCGGCGCATCGCTTCTGCGACTTCCCGGCCGTACACCGACAACACCGCCGACCGGAGGTCCCCACGTCCTTCGGTGGCGAACACCTCGCGGTCGTCGTGCTCCAGGGAGATCGCGACATCCGGGTTCGCCAGCGCGTAGTGAGTGACGACGGTGTTGACGTGGTCGAACTCCGTCGGGGTCGTCTTCAGGAACTTCCGGCGCGCGGGGGTGTTATAAAACAGGTCTTCGACCGCGACAACCGTCCCCTCGGGACAGCCGGCGGGCCCGACCGCGGTCACCTCTCCGCCCTCAACCCGGAGTTCGGTCCCGGTGTCGCCGCCGCGGGGCTTGGTCCGGATGGTCACCCGCGAGACCGCGCCGATGGTGTGGAGCGCCTCCCCACGGAACCCGAGTGTGCCGACGCCGGCCTCAAGATCGTCGATGGTGTCGATCTTGCTGGTGGTGTGCTCCTCGACCGCGCGCTCAACCGCCGCGCGGTCCATACCCACGCCGTCGTCGCGGACGCGGATCCCCTCTGTTCCCCCGGCTTCGACCGCGACGGAGAGCCGGTCGGCGCCGGCGTCGAGGCTGTTCTCGACCAACTCCTTCACCACGGAGGCGGGGCGTTCGACCACCTCGCCCGCGGCGATCTGTGTCACTGTCCGGTCGTCGAGTTCTCGGATCGTCGGTGTCGACCCCGACGGATCGCCCCCGGTTCCTGACGGGTCGCGTTCCGGTGTGTCGCCGTCACCACCGCCGTCGCTCACGGGTCGTACACCTCCGTTGCGACCGCCACCGCGTGCTCCTGAGGGTCGCTCAGCCGTCCGACCGCGGTCTCCGGCGGGAGCCACGCGTAGTCGGTGTGTTCGTGGCTGAGCGTGACAGGGTCAGCTCCGGAACCGAGGTCGATCCCGTTCCCGTGGCCGGTGGGGTCACACCAGTAGTAGACCGCGAACCGTCCCTCGTCGGCGGCGTTCCGCCACGAGGTCGCGTGGACCGGGCGCCCCACGTCGGTGTCGAGCCCGGTCTCCTCGACGATCTCTCGGTGGACGCCCTCGACTGCGTTCTCGTCTGGTGCGAGCCGGCCGCCGGGGAGTTCCCACCCCCCGTCGCTCGCCCGCCGCACCACGAGTATCTCGCCACAGGGTGCGAAGACGGTACCCCGGAGGCTGATCGTGGCTTCGAGGTGGACGTCGGTCACGGTGATCCCCCTCGGATTCGGTCGACTGCGCGGTCCGGCCGCCCCGGATCGCTCGGGCGGCAGACCGGGTGCTCGTCGGCGCACATTTGTTACCTACTCCGTGGTGCGTGTGTCCCTAATCAGTACCGGTCAGACGGCCCCGACTCCCGGGCGGGCCGGCCTCACTCTCCGTCGGGGTCCTTCCCGTTGAGTTTCGCCTGCCACTCGGCGACCCGAGCCAGCAACTCCACCGGCGGCGTCTCGTCAACGTCCAAGCCGCGGAGCTCCGCCAGAACCGACTCCGCGGCGGGGTCGACGCCGCCGCCCGTGTGACGCTCCCCGCCGGCGTTGGGGTGTGGGCGTCTCCCGTTGTCGGCTGGAGCCCCCGACGCGTCGGTCGACGCCGCCCCGGCGTCGACGCTGGCATCGGTCCGGAACCCGCCGGCGTCGAGGTCGAACACGACCTGGTGGGTGTCGCCGGTGTCGGTGCCACCCCGACTGCCCCGGACGTCGATCGCCCCGTCGCCTCGAAGCCGCTCCAACACGCCGTCGGCCCGCGAGACCACCGGGGCGGGGACGCCCGCGAGGTCCGCGACGTGAACACCGTAGGACCTGTCGGCCGCCCCCGGCTCGATCGTCCGGAGAAACGTCACATCACTTCCAGGATCGTCGACACCCCGGGGCGACGCCCCGCCCGCAGACGACGGGCCCTGCCCGTCGTCGACCGCGACGTGGACGTTTGCGACCCGATCGAGGTGGTCTGCCAGTGCGGTGAGTTCGTGGTAGTGGGTCGCAAACAGCGTCTTCGCCCGCACCTCGTTGTGGAGGTACTCGGTTGCGGCCCACGCGATCGAGATGCCGTCGTAGGTCGCGGTGCCGCGGCCGACCTCGTCGAGGATCACGAGCGACTCCTCGGTCGCTGAGTGCAGGATGTTCGAGAGCTCCTGCATCTCCACCATGAACGTCGACCGCCCCTGTGCGAGTTCGTCGAGCGCGCCCACGCGGGTGTAGATCCCGTCGACGACGCCGACTGTGGCCGAGCGGGCGGGCACGAAGCTCCCGATCTGGGCGAGCAGCGTGATCAGCGCGGCCTGCCGGAGGTAGGTGGATTTCCCGCTCATGTTCGGCCCGGTGACGAGCAGGAATCCGGGGTCGGCGTCGTCCGGTGGCCCCTCAGCATCGATACCGTCACCGGCACCGGCGCCGGCACCGGCACCGGCACCGGCACCGGCACCCACACCACCTACCCGAAGGTCGTTGGGCACGAACTCGGTGGTCTGCTCGACCACGGGGTGGCGGCCCGCCTCGATCCGAAGCGGACCCGGGTCGACCACGTCGGGGCGGACCCAGTCGGCGCCGGCGGCGTGGGTCGCAAGCGACGCGAGGGCGTCGACCTCCGCCAGCGCGCGGCCGACGTCCTGGAGGAGTTCCGCACGGTCGGCGACGCAGTCACGAAGCGCACAGAACAGGTCGTACTCCAACTCGCCGCGGGCCTCCTCAAGGCGGAGGATCTCCCGCTCGCGCTCCTGGAGTTCGTCGGTCACGAACCGTTTTGAGTTTTTCAGCGTCTTGATTTCGCGATAGTGTTCGGGTACCCCGTCGGCGGCGGATTTCCCGACTTGGATGTAGTAACCGTCGGTCTTGTTCCGGTCGACGGTGACGTGGTTCAGGCCGTGAGTTCGCGACTCCCGCTCGGCGAGGGTGTCGATCCACTCGCTGGCCTCGCGGTGGTGTGCCAGCAACTCGTCGAGTTCGTCGTCGTGTCCGTCCTGGAAGAGCCCACCCTGCGTCACCGTCTTCGGCGGGTCGTCGGCGAGCGCGGTTTCGAGTTCCTCGCGCAGACGGGCGGCGGCCTCGCGGTCCGGGCGTGCCACGACCGCCGACAGCGGCGACTCCGAAAGCCGGGAGTCCGAAACCGCGTCGGCGACCGCCGGCAGGATCCCGAGGGTGTCCCGGATCGCGAGCAGGTCGGCGGCGTCGGCGCTCCCGGAGGCCGCTCGCGCCGCCAGGCGTTCGAGGTCGTACCCGCCGTCGAGGCACTCCCGGACGCGCTCGCGAGCCAGCGCCGCCGACGCCAGCGCTTCGACGCAGTCCAGCCGACGGGTCAGTTCCGATCGGTCGCGACGCGGCCGGGTCACCCACTCCCGGAGCAGCCGGCCACCCGGGCTGGTCACCGTGTGGTCGATTGTCCCTAGCAGGGTGTCGCCGGCGTCGCCTTGCATCGGCTCGACCAGTTCGAGGTTGCGCTGGGTGGTGGCGTCGAGGTCGAGGTGGTCGTCGGCTTCGAAGGTTCGGAACCGCGTCATCGACGGCAACACCCCGGCACCGGTCTCCGCGACGTACGCCAACACCGCGCCCGCCGCCCGGACCGCGGCGCCGGCGTCACCGAGGCCGACACTCGGCACCGTCTCCGACCCGAACTGGTCTTCCACCCGGTGTGTCGCCCGCCCCGGCGCGAACGCGTCGGCCTCGAACAGCGATACGGTGGCGTCGGTCTCCTCGCGCAGTCGCCGCACGAACGCGTCGTCGTCGCGGACCGCCGGTCCGGGCAGGATCTCCACGGGCCCGAACCGGTAGAGCTCCGAGAGCGCGTCGTCGGCGTCGGCGGCGGTGGCGACCAGGAACTGGCCGGTGGTCGCGTCCGCCAGCGCCAGGCCGATGTCCCCGTCAGCGTCGGTCGATCCGTCGACCACGGCAGCGGTGTACCGCGCGTCGGCGTCGTCGGTTTCGAGCAAGGTTCCGGGGGTGACGACCCGCGTGATCTCGCGGTAGTGATCCCCCGACTCGTCTTCGAACTGGTCGGCGACCGCGACGCGGTAGCCGCGTTCGACCAACGCCTTCAGGTAGGGTGTGAGGTCGTCGACCGGAACGCCCGCCATCGGGTACGACGAGCCGTGCGCGGACTTCTGAGAGATCTTCAGATCCAGCTCCGCGGCGACGAGTTCGGCGTCGTCGGCGAAGAACTCGTAGAAGTCGCCGCACTGCATCGTCAGGACGTCCGCATCAGTGCCGGACTTCAGCGAGAGGAACTCCTCGACGATCCCCTGGGAGGCCATACCCGAACCTGGACGTGGGGCGGATAAAACGCTACGGTCCAGCGGTTCGGGCGACGAGATTCCGGAGGGTCACCCGAGCGTTTATGTCCGATCCCGCGGCCACCCGGCGTGTGACGTAGGTGTCGCCCCACGCCGGGCAGCGGTTGTTCGGCACACCGGCGTGGGTTCGGAGTCCGTGCCGACTGTTCGCCACTACTTCAGGTCGCGGTTCAGTCGGCGCCGACCGCACACGCCGAGGTGTACTCGATGCCGTCGATCGAGTCCACGTGGTCGTCGCCGCAGATCGGGCACTCAGGGTTCCGCTGGTACGGCGCGGTCTCGAAGGTCATGTCCATCGCGTCGTAGAACAGTAGCCGGCCGACAAGCGGGTCGCCGGCGTCCAAGAGGAGCTTCACGGCCTCGGTGGCCTGGAGACAGCCCACGGTTCCCGGGAGGACGCCCAACACGCCCGTGGCCGCACAGTCGGGGACGGTCCCGGGCTCGGGCGCCTCGGGGAACAGACACCGGTAGCACGGCCCACCGGGTACGAGCGTCGTCACCTGTCCCTCGAACTTGTAGATCGCGCCGTGGGCGATCGGAACTCCCTGTAGCCGACAGAAGTCGTTGAGGAGATACCGGGTGGGGAAGTTATCGGAGGCGTCGACCACGACGTCGTGGCCGGGGACGATGTCGGCGACGTTCTCTTTTGTCACCCGGGTCCGGTGGGTCACCACGTCGATATCGGGGTTCAGATCGGCGACGAACGCCGAAGCGCTCTCGACTTTCGGCCGGCCGACATCGGCGTCGGCGTGGACGGTCTGTCGCTGGAGGTTGCTCCGTTCGACGACGTCGTCGTCGACGATCGTGAGGCGGCCGACGCCGGCCGCAGCGAGATACTGGATCACCGGTGATCCGAGCCCACCCGCCCCGACGACGAGCGCCCGCGAGTCCAGCAGCCGCTTCTGTCCCTCCGGGCCGACATCGTCCATAATGATGTGCCTGGAATATCGGTCCAACTGCGTGGAATCAAGCGAGAGTGACATGCTCGGTGTCCGGTGGTGGGCCCCGAACGACATAACTCCCCGTGAGACGGTGGACCGGCGGGTGGTGGTCGTTCTCGCGCCGCCGACCGCACGCGTTGGCTACTCCGCGCAGCAGGCTTCCGCCTCGTCGGCGTCGCCCTCGGCCGGGTGGGTGTTCGGCGCGTCGTCGGTGAGCTGATACAGGTTCTGTCGGGCGTCGGCGAAGTAGACGTCCTCGTCAACGACGTTGATCCCCTCAAGCCGTTCGAGCGCGTAGCGGACCGTCCGAGCCGACAGCATCGACTCCTGGACGATCCCCTTCTGTGTCAGCGGACCGCTGTATTCGAGCACTTTGAAAACCAACTTCGCGCTCGGCGGGAGGTCGCCGAGACTCTCCTGTTCTGCCTCTGCCATCGTCAAGATTCACACTCCCAACAGTCATAAACCTTCGTGAGTCGGCTCAAACCGGGGACCCACGGAGGGTCCCAACCGCGGTCGATGGGTTGGCCATCGGGCGATGGTCTCGCCTACGCTGCTTCGAGTTGGATCGACGGGCGGAACGGAACCGCGCTGTCACCGTCGGCCTCGACCTCAACGACCACTGTGGCGTTGAATTCGTCGCTCAGGAAGTCCGCCGCGTCCCGATAGATCGCCGCCTCGTCGAGACCCGCAAGCGTGTCGAGTTCGCCGCCGCCGCGGGCGCGGGCGAACTCGATCAGCTCCGAGACCAGGTCGTTAACCGCGTTCCCGCGTTCCCGAAGGTCGGGATCGCTCATCACCTGGCTCATCACCGCGCCCTGGTCCGCCCCGATCTCGGCGACGGTGTCGAAGACGCCGTGTTTCCAGCCGGCCGCGACGCGCACGCGGATCTGGTCGGGATCGGCCTCCGGGACGTCCTCGTCGGCGTTCCGGAGCGACTGCTGGATCCCCTGGATGTCGTCGACCAGCCGCTCGACCTGCGCTTCGGCGGCCTCAACGCCGCCGTCAAGGACCGCGTCGTCGACCTCGGGCCACGGCGCGTCCTCCGCAGGCGTCCCGGTCAGTCGCTCGTGGAGTTCGTTGGCGAGGAACGGCACGAACGGCGCCAACAGCCGGAGCCGGGTTTCGAGCACCGCCCGGAGCGTCCACCGCGCCGCCGGTCGGGAGCGGTCCGCCCGGCGACGGTACCACCGCAGATCCTCCTCGAAGTCGTAGAACGCCGCCTGGCTCGCGGTCCGGGTCTCCGACCCGTCGAGCGCCTCGGTCACGTCGGCGACCGTGCGCTGGAGCCGCGACAGCAGCCACCGGTCGGCGGTCGACAGCGCCGGCCGATCCTCGGGGCCGGGGTCGTCGATAATGTCTGTCGCACGAGTCCAGAACCGCTCCAGTTGGGTTCGAACCGAGTCGACCTGTTCGGTCCGCCAGTCGTAGTCCTGCCACGGCTCCGCGGAGTTGAGGAGGAAAAACCGGACCGTGTCCGCGCCGTACTCCTCGATCGCGGTGTCCGGCAGAACGACGTGCCCCTTCGACGACGACATCTTCTCGCCTTCGAGCAGGCCCATCCCCATGATCACGATCCCCGCGGGCCACTCGTCGGGATCGAACAGCTCCGCGTGGTGCAGTAAGTAGAACGTGAGGTGGTTCGAGATGAGGTCGTTGGCAGAGAACCGGTAGGTCACCGGATACCAGTACTGCCACTCTTTTCGGAGCTGCAGTGCCCGCTCGTCGGGGTCCTCAACCGCACTCTCGCCGTAGAACAGCGCGTCGAAAAAGTCCCGATCCAGGTCCTCAACGGGGATCTCGTCGAGCCGGTGGGCGATGGTGTAGTACGCCATGTAGATCGTCGAGTCCGACAGCGGCTCGATCACGAACTCGTCGTCCCACGGCAGCCGGGTGCCCAGCCCGTAGTTCCGGATGCAAGGCCACTCGTTCAGCCAGTCGATGGTGTGGTCGTACTCCCCGCGGGTGTTCTCGGGGATCGCCTCCATCCGGGAGACGGCGTCGTGGGCCTTCGCCGTCCACGCCTCGTCGTTGTACCGCAGGAACCAGGTGTCCTGTTCGGAGACGACGACGTCACCGCCGCACCGGCAGACGACCGCCTCGGAGAACTCACGCATCGTGTCGAACGCCCCCGACTCGCGGTGGGCGTCGCGGAACCGGCCGCGGACGTCCTCGACAACCTCGCCCGCGTGCTCGCCGTACTCGTCATTCAGGCGGCCGGTGTGGAACTCGGTGTTGTAGAGTTCGCGGGTGACCGCTTCGAGGGCGGGGTCGGTGCTCGATTCGATCTCGGCGTCCTCGACCGCGGTCTTCGCCGGTATCTCGCCGTACCCCTCGACCGAGAGGATGGGTACAGGGTCGATGGCGTCGACCTCGTCGGGGTCGATCCCGTACGCCGACAGGCGGTCGTGGTCGGCCGTCGCCTCCTGCAGTGCGAGGTAGTCGTCGGGGGAGTGCGCCGGCACCGACATCACCACGCCGGTGGCGTTCTCAGCGTCGACAAACGCTGCGGGCAGCACCAGCACCTCGTCGCCGGTCACGGGGTTTTCGACCCGCTGGCCCACCAGGTGCTCACCGGTGACAGTCCGCTTCGGCGTCACCTCGCGCCCCTGGAGCTGGAGCTTCTCGACGGCGGGCGCGGAGACGAACCACTCCTCGCCGTCGACGTCGGCGATCACGTAGCTGGCGTCGGGGTCGATGTAGGCGTTGGTGACGCCGCGGACCGTCTCGGGCCGGAGCGTCGCCATCGGGACGACGGTGTCGCCGTGGCCGAACCGGATCAGGGTGTACTCCTGGAACTCCGCCTCCTCGCCCTCGAGGAGGTCGTGAGTGGTGACGGGCTGTTGCTCGTTTGTGCAGTACTTCACGGGGTGGAGCCCCTTCTCCAGCAGCCCGCGCTCCTTCAGCGTCTCGTACTGCCAGGTGATGAACTTCGAGTAGCGGTCGTCGTTGGTGGTGAACTCCCGGCGCCAGTCGATCGACAGCCCCAGATCGTGCATCCCCTTTTTATAGTGGTTCTCGATGAAGTGTCGAGCGTACCCCATCGGCGTTTCCAGGTCTTTGAGGGTGTCCTCGGCGACGTTGTAGGTGTCTCGGAGGACCGACAGCTGATCCGCCTCGCCCGTCTTCAGCCGCTCGACCGCGCCGATGATCGGCGTGCCGGTGACGTGCCACGCGATCGGGAACAGGACGTTGTCGCCCTGCTGGCGTCGGTACCGGGCGTAGACGTCGGGGACGGTGTAGGTCCTGGCGTGGCCGATGTGCATCCCGCCGCTGGGGTACGGGTACGGGACGGTGATGAACGTGGGGTCGTCGGCGGCATCGGCGGCCTCGGCCGGATCCGCCTCGTAGCGGCCCTCCTCGGCCCACCGCTCCCGCCACCGCGCTTCGAGCGCTTGCGGGTCGTAGTCGCTCATATCTGTCCTCTGGCGACGCCGGGGTAAAATAGCATCTAACTCGGACGGGGTGAGTACCGGAGCGGGCGGTCACGCGATTCGATGGGTCCTCCGGCGCGTCGAAGGCACAAATCTAAAGCCGCCGGCCGACGGCTCGCCGGTATGCACGCGGACGCGGTCGTCCTCGACATCGACGGGGTACTGGTCGACGTGGCCGACTCCTACCGGCGCGCGATCGTGGAGTCGGTTGAGCGGCTGTACGGCCGGACGATCGACCGCGCCGACGTCCAGTATTTCAAGAACGTCGGTGGGTTCAATAACGACTGGGACGTGACCGACGCGGTTGCGCTGTACGTCCTCGCCGACGACCGCGACCCGCTCGCCCTCCCGGAGTTCACAGAGCGGGTCAAAAACACGGGCGGCGGCCTCGCTGCCGCGGAGTCGGTCGTCGCCGACCACCTCACACCCGACGACCTCGCCGCCGTCCGCGACGCCTGGGATTCGGCGGCCCTCCGAGACGCGTTCCAAGCGCTGTACCTCGGGAGCGACCTGTACCGGGACCTCGAGGGCGGCGACCCGCCGTTCGAGGCCCCGGGCTACATCCACGACGAGCCGGTGTTCGTCGACCCCGGCACGCTGGACCGGCTGGCGTCGGCCGCCAACGTGGGTGTCGTCACCGGCCGGCCGGCCGCGGAGGCCGACATCGCCCTGGACCGCGTCGGGCTCGCGATCCCCACCGACCACCGGTTCACGATGGACGACTGGGCGGCGGGAAAGCCCGACCCCGCGGCGCTGGTCACGCTGGCCGAGCGGTTCGACGCCGAGGTCGTCGCGTTTGCGGGCGACACTCTCGACGACGTGAAGACGGCCGTCAACGCCGCGGCGGAGGATCCGGATCGGAGCTACCGCGGGGTCGGGGTGCTCACCGGCGGGCTGACGGGCGAGGCGGGACGGGACGCGTTCAAGTCGGTCGGCGCCGACGCGGTCGTGGCGTCAGTCAGTGACCTGCCGGGGGTCGTGTTCGGCGACGGGGACGACGAGTGAGTCCCCTGGGCCCCAACAGGTACCCTTATTCCTCGGCTCCCGGAAATGGAACCGATGGATCTCATCCGCGTCGAACGCATCGCGTGGGCGACCGTCTTCGCCGCCGTAGTGGGGCTCGTGGTGGCGTTCGCGCTGATCCCCGACGGGGTCGGCGTGCCCCGGCCGGTCGTCGCGGCGGTTGTCTTCGCCGTCGTCGGACCGGTGGCCGTGCGGCTCGCGCGGAACGCGGCGTCGTCGAGTACGGCGTTCGGCGACCAGACCATCCAGTACGTTGTCTTCTTCATCGTCGCCGCGGGTGGGCAAGCGGGGCTGTCAGCACTGGGGTACGAGGGGGTCGGCCCCCGGCTGGCCGCGTTCGCCGCGGGGTGGCTGGCCGCGACGCGGGCGAAGCGGCTGAATCCCCGGCGGGGGGAGCAGCCGGTGTGATCGATTGTGACAGCGGAGCCGAGAGGGTAGCGGGGTGAGCCGCGTCCGCCGGAGGTTCATCCGGTTTGCGGCGGTCGTGGTCGCGGTCGATCTGGTCGGACTCGGCGCGTGGTCTCTGCTCCCACCCGAGACCGGGATCCGGACCGGGATCCTCTTCGGTACCCTGGTGACCGCGCCGCTGGTTGGGTTCCTGCTTGTCTACGCGCCGGCGGTGCCGGGGGCGGACACGTAGCGGCCGCCGCTGCAACCGGCGCGCGGATCGAACCCGGAGACACCGGCAGGGGTACCCGGTCACACAACCCTTTACCCCGGCGCAGCCCCACAGATTCGTATGCGAATCGCACTCCTGGGTGGAACCGGCGACGTCGGCGAGGGGCTCGCGCTCCGCTGGGGCTACCACTCCAGTCACGACGTCGTGGTCGGCTCCCGCGACCCAGACGACGCCCACGCCGCCGCCGACGAGTACGAGGCGACCCTGGACGCCCACGGTCGAGACGCGAAGTTCACCGGGTTCGAGAACGCGATGGCAGCCGACCGCGCCGACGTGGTCGTACTCGCGGTGCCGCCGTACCACGTCGCCGACACCGTCGAAGCGGTCGCCGACAGGCTCGACGCCGGCGACATCATCGTCACCCCAGCCGCGGGGCTCACGCGCGACGACGAGGGGTTCCACTACCACCCGCCGAGTGCGGGCAGCGTCACCGCGCTCGTCGCCGACGCCGCCCCCGACGGCGTTCCGGTGGTCGGCGCGTTCCACTCGCTCGCGGCGGGCCGACTCGCGGATCTCGACGCCGACCTCGACGTCGACACGCTGCTGCTCGCCGACGACGAGAGCGCCAAGGACACGGTCGCAGGACTCACAGAGGACATCGACGGGCTCCGGGCGCTCGACGCCGGCGGGCTCGCGAACGCCGCGGAGGTGGAATCGCTGACCCCGCTTCTGATCAACGTGGCACAGCGTAACGACGACCTCTGGGACCTCGGCGTCCGGTTCCAGTAGCCGAACGGTGCGGGTGCGGACAGGGTGTCCGTTGCACCAGCCCTTGCGAGACGATACCGTGGGGCAGAAACAATAATGAACTTTTATTATACTTGGGCGCTACCGTTCAGCCGATGATGGCGCTGGTACGTCTCGGATAGGGCGCGGACGGTGGGACAGCACACAGACTGCCACATATCAACTATCCGATGACGACACACGACAACGCCGACACGGACGAACAGTACACGACTGACAATCCGGACGCGACCGAAGCCGATTCCCCGACACGTGACGATCTGTCGGTGCCTATGGCGCCCCGTCACGGTCCCCGCCCCGCACACCTCATGTAAACTACCCCACCCTACTCCCTCGGCGCATACGCGCCTCGGTCCTTGAGCGTGGGGCTTTGATGTGGACTCCCGGCAATCAGTCACCAGCAATAGGCCGGTGACTCTCCCCGTTCAACATCCCACCATTCACACGCAGGTCTACTTCCGCGTCTCCGCTCCCCGACTTGGGCGAGGAACGGAGTCTGTGTGTCCGCTTTCGGGCGTACCGTAGCCCGATATTCTTCGCCGCATTATAATCCGCGTTCACCTCG
>NZ_BMOC01000003.1:245377-245551 GCF_014646875.1 Halobellus salinus
GCGGTTGTCCTCGTGCGTGAACCCACAATCCGTCCGAGAACAGCGTTGAGACGTGTGGTTCGGTTTGACTTGCTCCACGGAGGTGCCCTGTTCGGGCGCTTTGTAGGAGACGTACTCGTAGAGGCGTCGGAACGCCCACACGTGGTGCCACTTCGCCTGCGGAAGCCGCTCTCG